>MPNE01000028.1 GCA_002238865.1 Gemmatimonadetes bacterium bin94
GGGGGGATGGGGCTGTCCGGCTCCATCCCCCTTGGCGCCAATCGAGGTTTGCCCGAGATGGGGGTCACTCCCAGCCACGTCCAAGGAGCGCAGACTGGCGTCCGCGCTCCGCTGGCCGTGGTGCAACCGCAAGCGCGCCAGCGACATGGACGGCCGGGGCCGTGTCCGGCCGAACGGCGATTTCGTGTCCGGCGACCCCCAAAGTGAGCCGGACACGCAGGACTTGCCACCATCAGGCATCACGCCGCACCGACACGGGGAAAGGGGGCGACGCCCCCGCCCGCGCAATCCCACCGGAGCGCGGGGCTTGTTGGGGATCGAAGGGGCAACGTCCCTCGCCAGCCCGCGGTTATACCGGGGGTATGCTGGCTGACCGGCCTTAGCCGCGCCAAACAAGCCCGTGGGCGACGTGTCCGAGACGCGTCGTCGGCTGCCGCCAATACGGTGGCGGCGCACCACCGCACGCGCTCCGGGGAACCCGTTCAGACGGGCCTCCCGAAGCGCGGCCAACGGTGGGATGGTGGCCAGCGATGCCGGGCCATCCATGTACGCCCGAAGCCGGAGCGGCGACTGATCCCGCCAGCGTCCCTGTCGAGGGGCGCGGGCACCGGTTCCGCCGTGGGGTGGATCAACCTGACTACGTGCGTCTCCTCCGGTGTTTCGCCTCGTTTGCACGTGCTGCCAATCACCCTTCGGTGACCCGAAGGGCGACATCTTACGGACTTGACTCGCAATGGTTTCATCCTGGCTCTCTCGCCTTAGCGGGCAAGTCCGCGCGCCGATGCGAGGAACCCTCCGTCAGGTCAGAATCGTCATACCCTACAGTCATGAGGCCGAATCCGACCTTGTCAACTGCGCCGGAATCGGCGATGTCCAAGGGGTTCCAGCGTCGTCCCGAAGACCGAATTGAAGCCGCCAGCGGCGCCTCCCTCACCCTTCCGACGCCTCACACGAGGCACACCCATGCCCGGCTCGGTGGCGGCTGATCAGGAACGGTCTGACGGGCGCCGAATGCCCGCTGAGCGTCTTCAGGTACCCATGTCTGGTCGTGGCGAGCCGGTGAGCCATCCGCTTCCTCCCTGTCCGCCGCTGACAGCTCTTCGGTCCGCTTCGGTCGGTGCCAGCCAGCGATGGCCGAAAGGAGGAATGGTCGCCCGCCAGCCGTGCGCGCCGTTAGATTAGAAGAATTCTAGGGACTTCCTTCTTCGCGTCACTGACCCCAACCTGCCCTCGTTCATGTTGCCAACCCTCCATTCGTTCAAGCAGACGATGCGTCACCTCACTCTCGCGACGTTCCCACTCCTTCTGGGGGCCTGCGGCTCCGGCTCAGACGGAGCCGGTGAGAGTGAATGGTCTGGAACCATGGACACACTTCCGTCCGGCGAGATCGTCGTCCGCAATGCCGACGATCCGCTCTGGACGCCGGAGGAGGCTTGGTCGGTGGTCGAGGAGCTGAGAATCGGGGAAGCCCAGAGCGAGGGACCCGATCTGTTCGGGGCCGTATTCTCCTTCGATGTCGACGCGTGGGGCCGGATCTTCGTCCTCGACCATCAGGCGCAGGAGGTCCGCATCTTCGACTCTGGGGGCAACTTCGTTCGAACGGTCGGTGGGAAGGGAGAGGGGCCGGGCGAGTTCACCCAGGCCGGTTCAGTCGATCTTTCCCTGAACGGAGAGATCTGGGTGATGGGAATGTCCCAGGGGCGCGTCTCTATCTTCGACACAACCGGCACCTACCTGAGAGGGGAGCGGACCAACACGGGCGGCAGGATCATGCTGCCGTACCCCGGAGGGTTTGACCCGATGGGCCGGTACAACGTCGTGTTACCGCCCAGCGTTATGAACGGGATGGCCCGCTTCGACCAATCGTTCAACCCGATCGACACGATCTCCCTGCCCGAGAATCCGGTGGAGGCCGAGTACTTCGACTTGGTCAACGAGGACGGCTTCGTGACGATGAGTGCGGCAGTCCCCTTCCAAGGTTTCATGGCTTGGCGCTTCTCGCCGACGGGGACCGTGTGGACGCTGTTGACCGGCCGCTACGAATTGATAGAGATGACGACCGGCGGGGAGATCCTCCGAAGGGTTACGAAGGAGCATGAACCGATTCCGGTGACGGAAGAGGAGCGGGAGCAGGCCATCGAGAACCTTGAGTGGTTCACCAGCCAAGGCGGGCAAATCGATCGGTCGAAGTTCCCGAAATCCAAGCCTTCCACGGCTTCCTTCTTCATCGACGACGAGGGGAATCTCTGGGTTGAACAGCAGGTTGCGGCCTCTGACTCAGACAATGCGGGCCGCCTCTTCGATCTCTTCGACCCCGAGGGTCGCTATCTCGGAACACTCAGGCTGCCCTTCTCATTGGCATGGTCGCGTCCTGAGCCGATCGTGCGAGAGGGAATCCTCTACGGCGTCACGAGTGATGAGGTCGGGGTGCAGTACGTCGTGCGCGCCCGGATCGCCAAGCCCTGAGGCCGGTCGTTGGCGAGTTAGCGGCCTGGAACGGGGATCGCGACTTGGCGGACGGTTCGGCTCGCCGGGGCTCGATTCCTTGGGAAGCCTATAATAGCTCTCATGCCGTACGCGAGGTGTGCAAGCGACATGGGAGGTCGATGCACGACAGCGGAGGAACAGCGGCCGCCAGTCGGCTTCGCGGGGACGAGGGAAAGCAGGGCTTCCGGGACCTTCGGCGAAGTGGCGGCGCGGGCGCGGGAATCCCGCCATTCAAATCCGTTTTTCCCGCTTTCGCGGTACGATCCAGCAAGGTCCAGTACAACGGCAGAAAACGCAGATCGTGCAGCCCTGTAAGTAGTTAGACGATCTTCTGCCGTGATTCTGGCCTCGTGTGCTCCGCCGTTACGTGAGGGTGTCTTAAGCAGAGGCCGAGGGCTGACCTGCTCAGCCGGCACACGCCATCTGCGACAGGAAGGGAGACCCATGATGACGCATGCAACCCTGGCAAGAGGTCAAGACCACGCGAGAGGTGTCATGCGGCGCTCAGCGACGGCCGTGGCACGGTCGCTATTCCCGTGGGTCCTGGCAGCGGGCACCGTCCCGCTTGCCGCCCAGGAGGTGATCGAGCTGCCCCGGGAGAACCGCCTGCTCGATGCGGACTTCGAGGAGGTCTACCGTGTGGGGGCGTTGACGGGTGAGGATTGGGAGACCTTCGGCAATGTCTACGGTGTAGTGTTCGACCGGTTCGGCAACTTGTACGTGGTCGACAGCGGGGCCGCACGGATCGTGATGGTGAACACGAAGGGAGGATTCGTCCGGCAACTCGGAGGAGCCGGCGAGGGACCCGGAGAATTCAGTCAACACAACACCACGTCGATCCGGATTGCGGTGTTGCCTGACGGGCGGATCGTGGCCTTCGACCAGCGTTTCAGCGTGTTCGGCCCGGACGGCGAGTTCGAGCGTACCGTACGCGTGGGGGGTGACGGCGCGATGACCTTCATGCCGCGCCTGGATGTTGATCGGCAGGGCGGGGGCGTCCTTGCGACCGGAGCCCTCCGGGTGATCGATATTGCAATGCTGCGCAGCCGGGCTGATGGCACCCCCGCCGAACCGGAGTTTCGCCATATCGTCCGCCTGGATCTGACGGGTGACGAAGCCACCACGGACACGGTTGTGTACGCCTGGAATCCGCCTGGAGACGCAACTGGCTTCATACCTCCGCTGGTTGCCGGCGCACTTCCGGACGGTGGCGTGGCCTACACCGATTCGACCGCCTATGCGATCAAGATAACCAACGCCGACGGGACGCTGGAGCGCATCCTCACAAGGCCGTTTCAGCCCGAACCTGTAACGGACCGTATCCGCGAAGAGGAGAGAGCGCGCCGCCTGAATGACCTGGAGGGCGACCCGTTGGGGGCCGGCAGGTCCGGCGGTCAGAGGGGTGCCATGATGAGCACGATGACCGATATGATGCGCCGGAACGCCGAGTCGATGGAGTTCTACCCCGTGATACCGGTCTTGCGCAGCCTGCGAACGAGTTGGGAGGGGAATATCTGGGTCCAGCGCCGCGGCGAAGAGCCGGTCAGCGACGGCCCCATCGACGTGCTCACCCCGGACGGGCGCTACCTGGGTACCTTCGCGGCGGATGCAACGGCGATGCCGAGCGCTTTCGGGCCGGATGGCCTGGTCGCGTTCGTGGAGAGGGACGAGCTGGATGTGCAGACGGTGGTGGTGAAGCGGGTCACGGGGAGGGGTTGGTGAGCGACACTGGAAGCCGAGTCCGATCCGGGCTTGGAGGGAGAGTAGGAGTGCCGGGCTGCCGAAGCCGCGTCGTTCCTGTGCTCCTGTCGGCGACTGCCGCGTGCGGGGCCGACCCTTCGACGACCGGCGATGTCACCGTCCAGATCCAGGACAGCGCAGGCGTGCGGATCGTCGAGTATGTGGGCGTGCCCGAGGTCGAGCCGTCCTTCGCCATCGCGGAAGAGCCGGTGTACCGCCACGGCGCCAACCCGGGCGACTACATCTTCCGGTTCATCAACGTCGGCCGGCTCTTCCCGGATGGAGGCGCGGTGGTCGCCGGTCGGGAGAACAGCGAAGTGGTCGTCTTGAGCCCGGACGGCACGACACACGAGGTGCTCGCCAGGCAGGGAGAGGGACCGGGCGAAGTCATCTACCCGTACTCCATGTTCGTCCTGGGCCAGGACAGCGTCCTTGTGCCGGACCGTCGTCAGTCTCGCTTCACCGTCTTCGTCGGCGATTCGGTCGCGCGCATCGCGAGCCTCCCTCGGGCAGCCCACCTCGGTGTGGCAGGAATCGGTTCATCCGGTGAGCTGATGATGATGAACCGATACCCCGCCGTTTTCCGGACCGTAGGGGAGGAGGAGTGGCTCGCCGGGCACATGTCCCTGTTCGATACTGAAACCGGTGCCCTCGACACGGTCGCGTCGTACGACAACTGGCCGGGCAACCCACCGGGGCTGCCGTCGAACCCGATCAGGCCCATTGGCGGGGTCACGGTCGCCACCGGGCGATTCATCTACACGAGGTCCGACAGGCCCGAGATCACCTGGCGCCTGCCTGACGGCACGGTGACGCAGATCGTGCGCTGGCGGCCCGAGCCCACCGAGCTGACCGAGGAACTCCTGGAGCCCGTCGAGGCCTATGACCGAATGATAGGCCGGATGAACTACCAGGTATCCGATGCCCGGCTCGAGGAGATAGTTCAGGAAGGCATGTCCTGGTATCGCGCCATGATCGGCCGGCCGCTGCCGCTCTTCGGTTCCCCCTTCGCCGACGCCGACGGAAACGTGTGGCTGCCCTCCTACCGGCTGGCCTACCCGGAAGAGGGGTCGCCGTACACCGTCATTTCCCCGGACGGGGAGTGGCTGGGACAGGTCGAAGCTCCGCCCAGGTTCCGAATCCTCGATGTGGCGGGGGGGCTCGTGCTGGGGGTGGTCAGGGACGAAATGGACGTGGAGAATGTCGTGATGTACGGGTTGATCGGGGGGTAGCGCACGCCTGACGACTTGCAGGCGACGAAGGCGCGCTCCGGATCCGTGGCATTTTTCTTGCGGAAGGGCTCTCGAGACCCGAAAGTTCCTTCAGCAAGGAGATTCAAGCATGACCCGAGGCCTTCGACCAACCCTCATTGGTATCACCGGAGCGAGCGTTCTGGCCGCTGCCGGGTGCGCCAGCCGCAGCGCTCCGGTCCCGGACATCGTGACCTTGCACGCCTACAACGGCGAATGGGTGCTCGAGGCGGGGGAGCGTGCCCCCGTCGGCATGCAGTTCATTTCCCAGGACGGCTACGGGTTCACTTCCGAGGCAGCCGGGAAGATCGTCGGTGCGATGGCCATCCGGACAGAGCGATTCCGTCTGGAGGTGAGCGACTCGATCTTCCGGATTTCCAGCGATCAACAGGGATCCTCCTTTGCGCTACCTATCGACGGCACCGCAATCGAGGTGCCCGGGCAGGACGGTGAAGTACAATCCTTGACGCTGACGTGGGATCGGGGCGCACCGGTCGTGCAGCGCGCGATCCCAGGCGTCGGCCGGGTGTCCGAGCGCTTCGAGCTGACCGGGGACGGCGCTCTTGTCCTGACGCGTACAGGTGCCCTGAGGAACTCCGGGGGCAGAGTTGTGGAAGCCGTCGGCATGCGGGAGCTATTCTACACCCGGAATCACGGTTCCAACCCGTGACCCGGCCTGCTCACCCCGGCAGGCGGCGCCGGGGGTCCGCGTTGCTGCTATCGCTATGGCTACTGTACGCGATTCCCGCAGCTGCCCAGGACATCATCGAACTCCCCGCCGACGACACCCCGCTTGCGGCCGACTTCGAGGAGGTGTTCCGGGTCGGATCGTTCGATGGACCCGAGTGGCAGCAGTTCGGGGTGATCTTTGACGCCGCCTTCGATGGCGCGGGCAACCTCTACCTGCTCGACCTTCACGCGCGCAGGGTCGTCGTCGTCGATCCGGCCGGTGACCTCGTGAGATTCATCGGGCGGCAGGGGGAGGGTCCGGGCGAGTTCAGCTTCCCCGGGCTCTTGACGACCATGGCGGACGGACGCGTGGTCGTGGGCGATATCGTCGGGCGTCGCTCGTTCCAGGTCTTTGGCACAGACGGCACGCTGGATCGGAACGTCCGGGCAGGGGACGACCTGCTCAACGTTCGGGGCCGGATCTACCCCGACGGCGGCGGGCGAGACGCGGTTGTCGTGTCTGGAGACCTGGTGACCATCGAGACGATGCGGCCGGCGGGCATGGAGATTCCGCCCGGCAAACGCCGCATCGTTCGTCTCGCCCTCGATGGCGGTGCCGTGAGCAGGGAGACGATCACCCACGCATGGGCACCTCCGTCCGCCGGCATCGTCACGTTCCGTGTGGGCGGGCAGGAGATCACTACCGGCGACCAGACGCCACCCCCACGCACATTCGATCCCGGGCTGTTCGTGGGTCCGCTCCCCGGCGGCGGCGTGGCGTTTTCCGACTCCACGGCCTACGCAATCAAGCTCACCGGGCCGGATGGCGCGGTTTCCCGGATCCTCGGTCGCCCGTTCTTTCCGCAACCGGTGACGGACCGGATATTGGCGGCCGAAATCGAGCGCCAGCTGGAGGAGTACGTGGCCATGGAGGCGTCGATGAGCGCACAGACACGGCGGGTGATGGATGGAAGGACGGGCGAAGTCGTCGATGGTGTGCCGCGCAACATGATGTTGGAGGGTTTGAAGAGAACGAGGCGCGTTTTTCTCGACGCCCTGCCGTCCGCGGATGAAGTCCCGGTCGTCATCGACCTGCGCACGACCTGGGAGAGCCGGATCTGGGTGCGCCGACGGGGCGAGGATCTGCTCAGCGATGGTCCGATCGACGTGCTCACCACGGATGGCCGTTACCTCGGGAGCTATCCGAGCGACACCGCCATGCCGACCGCCTTTGGTCCGGGGGGACTGCTGGCGTTCGTCGAAAGGGACGAGTTCGGGATGAACACCGTGGTGGTGAAGAGGGTGGTGTCAGAGGCAGGCCGGTAGACCTTGCCAACCCGGCCCCACTTCATCCTCGCGCTCCTGACGCGGATCGTACTCCTGGGCTTGCTCCCCGCCTGCGCCCCCGACACTTCGCCCCCCACCCACGCCCCACCCCACGTCGCCGACAGCGCCGGCGTACGGATCGTCACGTACGACCACACCCCAACCACCCCGGCCCATTTCCGGCTCGCCGCCGAACCCCGCTTCTGGCACGGCGCCGACCCCGGTGACTACTCCTTTCAGGAGGTCAGCGTCGGTCGTCTCCTGTCGGACGGGAGCGCGGTCGTGTACGACCCGTGGAACGTCGAACTGGTGGCTTTCAGCCCGGACGGCACAACGCACTCCGTCCTCGCGGGGGAAGGAGAGGGACCGGGGGAAGTGCGCTACGTCAACGCCATATTCGTGCTGGGGCAGGACAGTGTCCTGATCGCTGACCCGAACCTCGCCCGCGTGACGCTCTTCGTCGGCGGTTCGGTCACGCGCATCGCCGCCCTTCCGCGCTCCGCGGGCCTCGACGTCGAGGGCATCGGGTCATCCGGCAAGCTCCTGCTGGCTTCTTCCTTCGGCTCGTTCAGCGACGAAGAAGCGTGGCGCCCCGGCCACATGGCCCGGTTCGACATGGCGACCGGAGTCGTCGACACCGTCGCGTCGTACGACTTCATGCCGCGCATCCCCCCGGGGCTTGAGCGGGAGCCGATTCCGGCTTACGGCGAGGTAACGGTCGCAACCGGGCACTTCGTCCAGACCAGATCCGACAGGGCGCAGGTCACCTGGCGCCTTCCCGACGGTACAACAACGCAGATCGCCCGCTGGCAGGCCGCTCCGGCCCTGCTGACAGAGGAGTGGATGCAGCCCATCGAGGCCGAGTATCGGATGTCCGTCCGCAAGCACAGCCCCAGCGTTCCCGAAGCCGGAATCACGGAGAGCACCCGGCGGGTCATGGGCATCTATCGTGCCAGCATCGGCCGCCCCATGCCCCTGTTTGCCGAACCGTTCGCCGACTCCGGGGGAAGGATCTGGCTGCCCTCCTACAAGCCGAGCGGCGAGCGCCACAGCGTGCCGCCCTACACCGTGATCGCGCCCGACGGCACATGGCTGGGCACGGTGAACGTCCCGCCCGGGTTCCGCATTCTCGATGTTGCCGGCGGGCTCGTGCTCGGCATGGAGCTGGACGAAATGGACGTGGAGAGCGTGGTGGTCTACGAGTTGGTGGGAGGGTAGGGGCCTTTGGAGCGCCGCGGGCGAGGCGCACTCAGTAGTGATACCGTGCCGCAAGAAAGTAGACCCGGTCGTCGCTCACTTGGTAAACCAGGCGGTGCTCGCTGTCGATGCGTCGCGACCATCGGCCCGTGAGTCCACGGCGGAGGGGTTCGGGCTTGCCGATGCCGTCGAAAGGATCGCGGAGTACCGCTTCAACCAGCCTGAGTGTGCGAAGGGCCCGCTTGCGGTCGGTCCGCGTCCAGTAGTTCAAGTCTTCAAGGAATCCGGGATCGAATACGGCTTCTCGGCACTGCCGTCCGGTCATTCCTCCGCCAGACCGAGCTGCTTGCGGAGCCGGTCAACATCAGTGGGCTCGCCCTCCCCCGAGTCGGCCCGCGCCATGGCCTCCCTGAGTCTCTCGGCGTTGGCCGGCGAGCGAAGCAGGTAGTCTGTCTCCATCCACGAATCGAGATCCTCGGCCGCGATCAGAGCGACGGGTTCCTTTCCCCGCCGCCGGATGACGACCGGCTCGTGGGTGTCGGTCACCTGGTCCATGAGGGATGCGAGGTTTTTCCGCGCTCCCGTGTAGGTGGTCTCTCGAATCATGTGCGCATTCCTGGTCCAGATCGTCGTGGCTGATCAGAAAACGTACAGATAATCTGTACCACTACGCAATCCCGGTCACCTCAGAACCCCACAATCTCGAGCGCCACTATTGACGATTCGCCCAAACTGCCGGTGTGGAGCGTCCAAACCCTGCGCCCCCTTGCTTCCAGCAATCGCTGGCCGTCCGGAAGGCGAATCGAGCCAAGAAACCGACCGGACTGGAGGAAGACGTCATACATGGCTCCGGGTGCCCCGTGTCCGTCGAATGTTCCAGGCAACGGACGGTCTCGCTGAGCCCAGATTCTCCCGTCCAGGTCGACGACGATTCGGGAGATGATCGGCGGGTTCGGCGGCACACCGAATTCGCGCAGAGCGTCCCGCCACGCGTCCGGCATTTCCACGTCCGTATCCTCCCCGCGCTCGGCAGGCGAGAGCGGGACTGCCTCGCCGACATGACAGAATCGAACGAGGCTCGTGCCATCACGGTCGAAGACTTCCAGTTCGTAGCGCCCGTCCGGGTTGGAGACGACCCATGTCTCTGCACCGACACCCAGCAAGGCCCGCGGCCATGCGGCCAGTGTCGCACCCGCAAACCCTCTGGCACGGGACCACATGATCGTGTCGTTCACGGGATTGTCGGGAGACCAGCGGACGAAGGATCGGTCCTCCCAACCTTCCTCGATTGGGCCGGGGTATTCCAGCCACACGGTGCTGTCCGGTTGGAGGGCCACGAACCTGACCTGACCTGATGTGTAGACAGGTGACAGAAACGCCTGATCGACCGGCGTGACGCTGGCCGAATGGGAAGCAAGGTCAAGCGCAGCTATCCGGAATGCCCCGAGGTCCAGGACAAGGAGCGTGTTGGCGTCCACCCAGGTCACCGCGGCGGGTGCCTGGACCTCCGCCGGGCCTTCGCCGCGAGTCATGACCGGCCCCTGCCACTCACCGCCGGGGCCGAGAACGATGACTTCGGCCAGGCCCCAGTCTGCGATGGCGACCGATCCGTCAGGGCTGACTGCGACCCCAGCCGGCCGGAGCAGTGTTTCGTCGTCATTGAGGCCTCCGGCACGCCAGACCTCACGCCAGGAGAGCTCCGCAGGCCAGGCACCGAGGCTCGTGTTCGCTACAACCTGACCATCGGGGTCCATGATTTCGCAAGGAGCGGAATCGGGCAAGTCGCACCCGGCGATCACGGCCGTCCAAAGCGACATCCATGCCGGTCTTGTTTCGATGCGTCTCACGATGCCCTCCGGACGGCTCGTCAAATCACCCTGGGGACGGCCCCTCGGGCTCCGGCCTGGTGGCAGTCTTCGAGTCTCGACACCCGTACCAGATAGCAGCTCCTCGACAATCAGCCCCTGGCCGGCACCGGCGACCAATACGGGTTGGCGAATGTCGCCGAGGATCAGACGCACGCTCGACAGGCTCAGGTAGTTGTCTTCGATGCGCCAATGATGTGGTGCCAGCGTGTCCCAGTAGTGCTCGCTCACCGTCGATCCGCCATTGACCTGAGGAAACCGCCCGCTACCGCCTCACGCGCACTACGTCGCGAATCCGGTCGCGCACCTCTTCGGCGCGACCCCCTTCCTCCAGCAGGCTCCAGAGCCGCTCGATCGTCCGCGCGTCAACATAGCCGGGCACGGTCGTCCGCCAGCCCTGATCCGCGCGGAACCGGTCCACCGCTTCCACCGTCTCCTGGTCGTAGACGAGCACGCCGGGCGAATCGACGGATGGGGAGGGCGAGGCGGGGCCGAAGTAGCCCAGCGCGTGGAGCATCACCTTCAGCTGGAACACGTCACGGCCCACGAACTGCTCGAGTCTGCGGAAGCCGAGCGTCTCGGACGCCACCGCGTAGATCCGGCGCAGTTCGCCGACCGGCTCCGGGTGTTCGCACACGTTGATGTCGGCCGTGACCCCGTCGGGGCGACGGGACATTCCGGGCCGCGGATCCGCCACCAGCACCGCCGCGGACTGGGTCTCCCCGTGACGGCCGTCGCCGCCCAGGAGCTGGCCCGCCCGCAGCGACTCGATCAGCCTGTCGGCGAGGTGGCGCCCCGATCCCTCACTTCTCTCGAAGACGACGGCCACGGAATCCACCACCGCCGTGCCGACCAGCGAGTTTCCCTGCACGGCGTAGTGCAAGCCCGTCCGCTCGGCCACCCAGTCGCCCTGCTCTTCGGCTCCGTACTGCCCCGATCCCGTCCACTGCGCCGACCGCCCATCCGCACCGATCACACCCACTTGCCTGCGCTCGCGACCCTCGTCCGCGGCCACCACCCTGTCCATGGCTTCCTGCGGCGCCACCCCCTGTTCCAGCAGATCGAGCAGGTCGTTGCCGTACTCCACCCGGGTGCCCCCCTGGGTGGCCACGGCGCCTACACCCGCACGGACCCAGGGGACCGCGTTGCCCACGCAGGGGTTCCGCGTCGTGACCGCCACGCCCGATTCACCGGTCGAGGGATCGATCGCCACGATCGAGAAGGTGTTGAACAACGGCTCGATGTCGTTGGGAACCGGTTCCAGCCGGACCACGGCGGTTAGCTCCTCGGCGTGCTCCAGGGCCAGGTAGACGAGTCCGTCCGGGCCCTCGCGGACGTCACGGATCCGTCCCAGCTCTCCTTCGAGGAGCGTCTCCAGGCTGACAGCGTCGCGACCTTCCAGCGTCACGCGGGCGAGCTGCTGGCCGACCATTCCGCCGACGAATGCGCTGCCGCGCCACCAGGGGAATGCGTCCCCACGGTAGACCACCATGCCCGAGACACCGATCGAAGGCGTCCAGACGAACCTGGACGACTCCAGGCCCGGGCGTTCCGTCTCGTTGGTGAACACGGTGCCGTCGTAGTTGATGCCGTGGGAGACCACCGGCCAACCGTAGTTGGCTCCGGCCACGATCAGGTTGAGTTCGTCCCCGCCGCGGGGGCCGTGCTCGTTCGACCAGACGTCTCCGGTGAGCGGATCGACCGCGAGCCCCTGGATGTTCCGGTGGCCGTAGCTCCAGACCTCGGGGAGGGCATCGTCCCGTCCGACGAACGGGTTGTCGGAGGGCACGCTCCCGTCGTCGTGAAGGCGCACGATGGACCCCATGTGATTGCTCAGGTCCAGCGCCGGGTGATCGGCCAGCGCGTTCGGTGTCACCATCCGGTCGCCCACCGCGACGTACAGATAACCGTCCAGGCCGAACGCCATCCGGCCGGCGAAGTGATTGTTGTTGTCGCCCCAGGCGTCGGCTTCGAAGATCTCTTCCACGTCCGTCACCCGGTCCCCCTCCCACCTTCCCCGGACCACCGCGGTGGCCCCCTCCGACCCGTCGTCGTTAGGCTTGCCGTAGCTCAGGTACAACCACCGATTCCGCGCGAAGTCGGGGTGAGGAAGAACGTCCATGAAGCCGCCCTGCCCCTGTTCGCGATAGACCGCGGGCAGACCCGCTACCGGGTCCGGCTGAAGGGCACCGTCCCGGACCACCCGGAGTCTTCCGGGACGTTCCACAATCAGCATCTCCCCTCCCGGAAGCCACGCCATCGACCAGGGATGGTCCAGTCCGTCCGCGACCGTCGTCACCCGGAAGTCGTGGCGGGCCGACGAATGCACCCGGTCGGCGTTATCGTTGCCGGCAGGCTGCTGCGACGGCGGTGCGGGCGAGCACGCGCAAGCCAGGGCGGCGATCACTACGCTCGTCCTGATCAGTGCAAGTCGCAGCCAGGAGCGTCCCTCTGAAACCGTGATTCGTTCCGTCATCGTGTCCTCTTTCCGGTCTGGCTCATTCCGTGAACAGATCGGAGTGGGTGCCAGTGCGGATCAAATGCAGTTCGTTACCTCTGACGCAGTATATCACGAGGCAGTCGGGTTCAATGTGTGCCTCCCGATGTCCTTTCCAAATGCCCCGAAGCGGATGATCGCGATGTCGTGCGGCCAATGGTTCCTGCTCGATCAGCGACTCCAGCAGCACCCGCAGCTTGCTCAGATCCTTGCCTCGCGCCCCGGCTTTTCGGACATCGCGCTTGAGCCGGGAGGAACGTACGGGGATCAGCACGTCAGATGTCGAGGTCGCGGAACAGCTCCTCGGCGCTGTCGAAACGCTGACCCTTACCGTCGTCCAGTTCCTTCATGGCCCTTAGGGTGGTCGGGTTTGGTACCTGGACGGTGAACGGCAGTCGCTTCTCTTCCGCAACACGCAGCAGCACCAGGCGGATCACGTCGGACACGGACAAACCCATGGCCTTAAGCGCCTCGGTGGCGCGTGCTTTGGTGTTGCTGTCGATTCTCGCGCGCACAACGGTGTCGGTGCTCATCCTGGATCTCCTCCTTGTTGTAGCGTTATTGTAGCTACACATGGTAACTGCGGCAAGCTGCGCGACCAGTGGTTGCCGCCCCCCCAAAGCCGGAGACAAGGAATGAAAGCCTACGCCATCGTGACGACCCTCCTCACCCTGCTGGGCCTGGTGGGTCTGTTCTCCCTCCGGGTCCTCGGTCTCTACAGCCACCAGGCGTTGGCGGTCGTACTGCTGCTCGGCTTCGTCTGGGCGGTCGCGAACCGAAGCTGGCTGGCGTGGAAAGGGCGACTGGATACGGGGTTGCTGCGCGGACTCGGGAGCCGCGACAAACGGCCCCAGCTCCTGGGAGCGGCGGGACGCGCGAGCTTCTGGGCCATGACCGCCGCCGCGTGCCTGGCGGTTTTTCCGCGCTCTGCGGAGATGACGCCTCTGATCGCCGGCCTGGTCGTCGTCTCCGTGCTGCGTGTCGCGGCTTCGTTCCTCGTCTCGCGCCGGACCAACCCCGGGCCCGCCCTCGTCATGGCGGCGGGCGCATTGGTCCTGGCATTCGATCTCGGTCGCGCCGTCCTGGGCGGGCGCTTCGGGAAGGGCGCGGCCGCCGTCGTCCAGATTGCTCCACCCTTCGACGGGGAGTGGCTGGTGCTGCAAGGCGGTCCAAGTCCTCTTCAGAGTCACCATCTCGTGGCCTACAACCAGCAGTTTGCCCTCGATCTCGTTCGGCTGGGCGACGGCGCGATCTTCACCGACGAGACGGGCAACGCGGGCGTTCACAGCTGGGAGCAACCGCTGCAGTCGCCCGCGGACGGTACGGTGGTCGTCGCGCGGGACGGGATGGAGGATTCAGAGGGCGTCAACCTCGTGTCCGATCGTGCGGACGCGGCAGGGAACGTCATCGTCATTGAGCTCGACAGCGGCCATTTCGTCGTCCTTGCGCACCTCCGGCACGGAACGCTCCAGGTCAGCGAGGGCGACAGGGTTCGGAAGGGAGATCCGCTGGCCCTGGTCGGCAACTCCGGGAACACGACCATGTCACACCTTCACCTCCAGGTGCAGACTCACAGCGACCTCTGGGATCCCGACAACCGCTCCTTGCCCTTCGCATTCGAGCCTGAGGGCCGCGTCTTGGCTCGGAATGATCGGGTTGGGGGCCCGGCGCGGTAGCTCCGGCGGATATCACCGGGCCGCAAGGCGTGCTTCCGCCCCGCCCTGTCAACTGTGAGTGACATGATGTAAGGTGGAGTTTACATCCGGTCAGACTCTGGGCAACCCGTTCCCCCCAGGAGAACCCACCCATGCCGGCACCAATGGCCGCATCCGCCGCAGTCGCCGTCTCATTCGGTCGCCCGCGAACCCGAATCCACCTCATCCTCGCCCTCGTGGCACCGCTCGCCGCCTGCTCCCCCGACCCCTCCACCCCCGCCCACACCGCACCCCACGTCGCCGACAGCGCAGGCGTGCGGCTAGTCACCTACGACCACACCCCAACCACCGCCGCCCCCTTCCAACTCGCCCCCGAGCCCCGCTACCGCCACGGCGCCAACCCCGGTGACTACGCCTTCCAGGAGGTCAGCATCGGCCGGCTCCTGCCAGACGGCAACGCCGTCGTCTACGACCCATGGAACGCCGAACTGGTCGTGCTCGGCCCCGACGGCACGACACACGAAGCGCTCGCCACGGAGGGAGAGGGACCGGGAGAAGTCAGCTTCGTCGCCGCCATACTTCCGCTTGGGCGGGACAGCATCCTGATCGCCGACCCCGGCCTCGCCCGCGCGACCCTCTTCGTCGGCGATTCGGTGGCCGGCATCTCGGCCCTCCCGCGCGGCGCCCGCCTCGAAGTGGAGGGAATCGGTGCATCCGGCGAGTTGCTGCTGGCCACTGTCGTGGGCGCGTGGGGCTTCGAAGGGGAGTGGCTCCCCGGGCATATGGCCCGGTTCGACGCGGAGTCCGGCGCCCTCGACACGGTCGCGGCGTTCGACTTCTGGCCGCGTACCCCGCCCGGGATGCAACGGAACCTGATCGGAGCCGTCGGCGAGGTGACGGTCGCCACCGGGCACTTCATCCAGACCCGGTCCGACAAGGCGGAAGTCACCTGGCGCCTGCCCGACGGCACCGTAACGCAGATCGTCCGATGGCAAGGCGAGCCGGCTCTTCTGACCGAGGAATGGCTGGCACCCGTCGAGGCCGAGCACCGGATGCAGGTCCGCATGCACAGCCCCGACCTTTCCGAAGCCCGGGTCGCGGAAATCACCCGGAGTGACATGGGCGCTTATCGCGCCATCATCGGCCGGCCGATGCCGCTCTTCGGTTCCCCGTTCGCCGACGCCGAGGGAAGGGTATGGCTACCCTCCTACAAGCCGGGCGGCGAGCGGCACAGCATGGCGCCCTACACGGTGATCGCGCCCGACGGAGAGTGGCTTGGCACGGTAGAGGCTGCGCGCGGGTTCCATATTCTCGATGCAGGCGCCGGGCTCGTCCTGGGCGTGGAGCGGGACGAAATGGACGTGGAGAGCGTGGTGGTGTTCGAGTTGATTCTCGGCTAGTTGCGCAAGAGCTCTGTCGCGAGCGCGATTACCCATCTGGGCCGGACTCCACAGTACCATTCCAGGCCACGTGGTGCTGCAGTACCGGCGCTAGTGGCTCCCAATGGATCCGCTACGCTCGCTCTTCTGGGTAATCGCGCGGACCAAGCGCTGGATCACTATTTCTCGAGCCCGTTCCGGCAGTGTCTCGACTGCCTTCCACAGCTGGCCCGTGCAGGAACTACTCCGATATCGGTACCAGTCTGCGCCCCTGGACCTGTCCCGAGTACCGAGCGTCGACATGCAGCCCCCAGACATGCGTGTGGGTAGCGTCGCCAAGCCGGAATTCTTCCGGCAACAACACATGGCGTGGCATGGCAGTTGGGTCCGTGCGATCGATAACGTACCAGATGGCCAGCGAGTCGTGCGACTCACCGCTTCGAAGCCATACCTCATTCGATGCCGTTGTCACGACCGAGGTTACGGGCGGCAGATGATCAGGAACGTAGAGGGCCGCTTCGACCATTTCGTAGACAGTCGAAGTCGCCAACGTGTCTGCACTCGACCGTAGCGGTTCTGTTATGCTACGCATCTTCGCTGCGATAGCCGCCTCGACACGTTGCCGTTCCAGTGGCACCAAAGGCACCCGCACTCGCGCTTCAAGGACAGTGTCGTTGCCTGGTGCGATTTCGACCACGGCAACTTCGCCCGTGCCTTCATTCCTCTTGACGATTCCCAACGCGCCCGCCTGTTGGTTGAAGTAGATCAAGTGGTGATCGGCGAAGGGCTGGCCCGAGAACGTCTGGCTCCCACGCAACGCGACGCCAAAGTCACGTCCATACGAATCGTGAATGGCGAGCGTATCAGCCACCCATCCCTCTTCGGCCAAGCGGAGATGGGCCACGGCGACCTGCCACCCCGGGTGTCCCGCTTGCCAGTCGAATACACGGTGCGGGAAGGGAAACCGCTCACGGGCCAGGAGGGTCCCGTCACCGAGAATCGCGGTCCCTCCTCCGAGCCACTCGTCGGACGGGCCTGGTACCGCCCGCTCGAGACGACCTTCGAGCGAGAATCGCCCCGGCCCGCCGTCAAATCGGACCCAGAGCCCGGCCGAGTCCAACTGGACGCCTCGCGGGTTACCCAAGGGTGCGACCTCGTCGCGTGACCCCAACTCGAACACGGGCCCGCCCAAGCGATCAGGATCCCAAACCGTGACCCGTCGAGACTGAAGGACAGCGATCGTGTTGCCGTTCGCGGCGGACCTCACTCCTACCAGCAACGGCAACGCATCGTCCGTCCCCGGTTCTCCCCCGATGACCATGTCGGGTTCCGTCGACCAGTCCTGCGGCGAAGTACGGATACCTCCTTCCGCCGACTTCGCAAGACTCATGGTGCAGGGTAGGGCGGCGAGCCAGAGCAACACAATGCGTCCCGAGACAAGTCCCTTACCCGTCATTCGGAATCTCCTGGGTCGCGAATCAACAGTCGGCCAACCACATAGCGGACGTCAAAGGAGTCGTATCGGGTGCCCCACACATGGGAATCGGTAGCATCATGAGGCAGAAAAGTGGTCGGCAACAGGATTCGCCGCACGGGAGAGTTGTCCGGTGCACCGACCCGCACCGCATACCATACGTGCAGCGAATCAGCGCCCGCGTCTTCGTAAGTCCTCATCCAGATCTCGCCGTTGGACAGCACAGCCGGGTCTTGGACAGGCGGATAGTGTTCCGGCACGTACAGAGCCTCTCGGACCGCGCTCCTCGCGTCCGCCAGCAACAGATTCGATCTCCTGTTCGCGATGGTCGTTGCGGTGTTCTCGACGATTTCCTCCACCTGTCTCGCCGGCAGAGCAATGGGTGGGAAGCGCAAGCTCCGGGACCAAACTGTATCGCCGTCCGCTGACAACTCCGTCAGATCGACCACCCCTGGGCCTAGACCTCTCCGTCGGGTGACTATGACCGTTTTCGACCACGGACTATAGCTCGCCACGTCCGTGTCCCGGTACGGTTGAAGCGAGAACGACGTCAAGCCAGGATCCTCCTCATCCTTGCCGGTCGCAAGGATCTCGTTTCGAGTATCGAGCACCGTCAAGGTATCGACGGTCCAATCGCCGTCTCGTTCTCTTAGTCGGACGACGGGCAACTCCACGACCGGATCGTCGCCCCACCATCCGGACTGGTAATCCGGTGAAACCCTCGGATAGGCCAGGAAGCTGCCGTCGTCAAGTAGCGATGCGGGGCGAAACCGAAATCCGCGATGGCTCACCGAAAGAGGTACGGACACCGTGCGGACGTGTAGTCCATCGCGCGAGAACACGACGAAGCGATCCCGGTCCCGCACCCGGAATCCTTCAGGTGTGACCTGGACTTCATCTGGACCTCGAAACTCTCCCGGTCCTTGTCCTTCACCTCCGACCGAATACAGAGGCGATCCGTCGGGTGTCCAGACGGTCACTCGGAAGTCGCTGGGGTCGACCACGTAGATCCGGGTCCCGTCATCCCCCAAACTGACATCGGAAACCCTGGTGAACGCGGCATCTGCTGCGTGCAAGCTGCCGATCTCATACTTCGGCACCGTGGTCCAGGTATCGGCAGCGTCAGGGGATCCCGGTGGTGAATCGGCACCACAGCCGAACACTGCGACTAACGCCGACGCTATGACCCACCACCGGATCCTGGATGTCACTTCTTCAGCCCCGACTAGCCAGCCCGGACACCTCAGTGGGGGGTCCTTGAGCCACGACAACCCCGACCAAAGAGCCATCGCACTTCTTTCGCACGAAAAGCCGGTTCCCTTGTGTTCCCACGAAGTAAGGCGTGTCGGCGGGCAGCTTTCCACTACTTGCAACTAACGCGAGGGCTTCCTGAGTCGCGGCTTCTTCCTCCGCCGGCGCGAGCGCAGATCTTCCGCAGAGCTGGGAATCCGCAGCCGGCAGACAGATGCCCTGACCTATGACGGGACCTGCGCCAACCCAGCACGTGGAGAAACCGAATTTACCCGCGTCCTGATGGGCGCACAGGTCAGTGTCGAGGTCGCACGTGTAGCATTGCGCCATGGCGGGGGTTGCGCCAAGAGCGATTCCCACGAAGGGAAGTGCGATCATCGCCATTGCACCAGCGAACTTCTTGATCATGTGTCTGTCTCCATACTTTTTGGGGCCGAGGGCCCCCTCAGGTTGACAAGTGGTGACTTTCGCCACTCCATATACTTGACAGTTCTCACAGCCGAATTGTGCAATCCGTTGCGGCCGGCTCCAGATCGCAGCATATCAGGTCGTCCCCCGGCTGAGCGCTTGAGCAACCTCGGGAAGGCCGTTGCCATGGCCATCGGTCACGACCCGGCCCTGCTGATCCAACGCGATTACCCAAGGTGTCCGTTTAGTGAGGTCGTTGCCACCAACCTGCCCTGCATGACCCTCCACTGACACGACCTCAATGGGCCAATGGTGCTCGTTCGCAAAAGCAATCGCGTCGGCGAGGGGTCCCGGCGAAATCGCCAGAATGCGATATCTGTCAGACTCTCTGCCAGCAAGCCAGGACGACCAGGCTGGCGCAACCCGACGCGTGTGGGCGCAGTCGGGATCGAAGACGAGCAGCAGGGTGGCCCGGCCCGCCCCCAGGTTGGCTTCGGTCCCGTCGACATACCTTGCGGTCATGGACGACAGGTCGTAGCCGACCGAAATCAGTGGAACTTGCGAGTCGGCATCGAGCTTCGGGGCGCCGAGGACCACTGCCTGGGCAATCGCCGATACGGCCAACACCGCTACGACTGCGCCGTTCCGCCACGCTCGCCCACACACGAACCCTCGGTCCACTGTGCGCGTCACGAGGGAATTCCGATCTCGTTCCAGGTCATGTTGATTCACATCCGTTGAATTCATGAGTGAGTGATGCACGCCCCCACACCTCAAGGGCGACCGCGAGGCGTTCCTCGGATCAGTTGCCGGACCTCGTCCCTGAGTGCGCGAAGCTCGTCGGGCGGGTCATCGTGACCATCGGCGATGAGCAGATCCAGTATCTCGCTGAAGCGATACACCAGTACTTCGACGCGCCGCAGCCTTTGCGTCAGGGTCAGTCGCACTTCCGGAATGTCGCCGGCGGCTCTGTCGGCCATGACGTGTCAACTCCAAATGATCCATGTCGAACCCCGCATGTCGAGTACTGAGGTCCGTACTTAATTGACAGTTCCCGGGACGGAAATGTGCAATGCGTTGCCCCCCGGCCCCGGGTCGGAGCGGGGCTCGTGACGGACGTCTGGACGGTTTCGCACCGCTTTCGGGAGTTCGGTCAGCGTCTGCTCAGGGACGCAGATTGCACATTTCTCCTCTGAGAACTGTCAATTAACAGGCCAGTCAGTTTCCCCTCCACGACACGGGGACCGTTCAGTCCCTCAATGGGAGAACGAAGAAAGTTGCGAAAGACCAAGGTGGTTCTTATCCTGCTCAACCTCGTCCTGGCAGTGGCTCTGGCAACGCGGGCGAGCGCAGCACGTTCGGCCCGGGGCTGGGCTTCCTGCTGCCGGGGCGATGGCCCTGAAGCGTACTGCTGTCACAAATGCTGCTGGTGGCCGCCATCTTGCGACACCAACAGCGACTGCGGTGACGCAGAATAGAGCCCCCAAGCTCTTCGGAGGAACTCGACGGGAGCAATGCCGAAAACTCTAACCGGATCCCGGGGTTGGATGGGTGCCGTCGGGAGGGCAATGCTCCCATGGTATCTCCTCTTCGTCGTCGGTATGCTCCTGTTGGATTCCCGATGGCCTCCGCATGATGGGCCCGGCTTCTTCACGCGGTTGTTTTGGCGTGTCACCGAAGACACCGCGCTCGTGCTTCCGTTCCTTCTTTTCGGGGCTGGCGTGGCGTTGGGCAGCATGCAGTGGCACACCCGTCGCCTCATGCACGTCGCTCTCGGCGTCGGTATCTCGGTCAGTGCGGTTGCCTACGGTCTGGACGCTTGGGCCGAGCCGGTAGTCCACGATCAGGTACTGGCCAGCCTGGAACCCGAAGTCGTGGATTTGCGTCGGTTCGGGCCGCGCACCCCCGTCGGAGTCCTTGAGAATCTTCGCTTCGTGGAGGCAAATCCTCCCGCGGAATACACCTTGAATGTCAGCGCTCCGGACCGATTCCCCCCGAACGTGCTCCGTTGGGAGCTGCATGGCCCCCCAGCCATGGCCGTGTTCGGCCTCATCAACGTGCTTCTGGGTGTGCTGGCCGCAAGACTGACCGTCGATCTCAACCGTCGGGCACAGCGGAACTCTCGACTGGCAATCGGCGTGATCGGTGGGATCGCGTTCTTCGGATGCCTCGTCGTTGCATCTCCCGTCGAACCGTTCCTGCGAGATGGAACCATGCGATCGGGGACTCTCGGCGCCTGGGGCCCGCTCGTCTTCCCGTTGGGGCAGGCGTTCGTCCTCATGCACCTGGTTCGCAGGCGGGGACACCGCCGACCCGAGCCACAACCACCCACGTCCGTCCGGAGATGACCGATGTGAGTCCGGCAATGGAAGTGTCGGCAGATTCCGATGGGTGAATCGACCCGGCCCAACTTCGACAGTTTCCGGAAACTGCTGGAGCGTTTCGGGCCGCTCATAGAGAGTGTTGCCGCACAGTATGCCAGTGATGGCGATGACCTGGACGATCTATACCAGGAGATCTGCATCCACGTCTGGAAGCGACTTCACCAGTTTGAAGGCCGCGGCGCGCTGGGCGGTTGGATTCAAAGGCTGGCGCACCGCTACGCCAGAAACTGGTACAACGCACGCACCGGCCACGAGTCGCTACTGGAACGATACGCTGCGGAGACGCTTCCGATCGACCTTGCTGAATCCCTGACCGACAACCCATCGAAACTCCTGGACTACAAGGAGTTCCTGGGAGGTTTGGGGCGCGCCTTCGCCAGCCTTCCGGAACGACAATCGGACGTGATGATCTTGATCCACCTGGAGGAGCGTAGTATTGCGGAGGTGGCAGAGATCCTGAACTCGAGGGAAGTAACGATACGTTCCCATCATCGGCACGCCAGACAGAATCTTCGGAGGATGTTGGAAGATGGAAGAGATGACTTGCCCTGACCCGACGGCCCTTGACCGCACAGGCACACCGGATGCCGACCCGGCGCTGGTGGAGCACCTGAAGACATGCCCCTCGTGCTGGCTTGACTGGCAGATTCAGCATGGCCTGCGCCACGTCATGGACCCCCAGCTGGAGGTCCGGACCGACCTGAACGAACGGGTGATTGCCAGGATCGCCCTGAGAGCAGCACGGTTGGAGAAGACCTTGCGGTGGCGGGATCTTGCGATCTGCGCGGCGCTGGTCACGGCGGCGACGTGCGTCTTTGTTCTGGCAGCGGTCGATAGCACAACCCCGGTAATGTCGGTCTCAAAGGTGCTCTACACGATCGGGGCAGGCATCGCGGCCGCGCTGTACGTGAGACGAGAGGACAGAAACGAGCGCGCGTCGGCAGTAGGTGCGGCCGGAGCGTCTCTCGGGTCGCCCGCCTGAGTCTCGCGAACGAGTACCGCTTCCTGTACAACAGCTACGACCGGCGAGGGCGTGTGGCTCGGTGCCACTGACGACTACCAGGTCGAGTTGATCGACTGGACGGGCGAGACGATTCGCCAGGTGCGGGGGTTGGTGGAGGGGAGGTAGGGGGCTTCGGCGACTCTGTCACCATATTGTCACGCTATATCATCGAAATATCGCGTATTCACTATATGTCGGTTGCGGCGCGTGCCCTGTTGGCCGATGATAGTGGGGTTGGTCGTGCTGGTGTGCCCAGGTCTGCAACTTCGATGCGTTTTCGGAAATCGTGGCAGATGATCGATCCGTTGTGGCTGACACCGTCAAGCTGATGAATAACGAGGGGTGCGCACGTCAACGCCCCGATGCCAGGCCGAGTCGACACCACGGCCGAGGAGAAAAGGGTGACCAAGGCCGACATCGTTGAGCGGGTCGTCAAAGCGATTGGCCCGGAAGTCGCCCAGGACGATTGCGGGCTGGTGATCGACGCCTTTCTCGCTGCTGTGCGCGACGCGCTCGCGAGGGGTGAGAGCATTCAACTCCGGAGATTCGGCACCTTTGAGGTGCGACGCCGCAGGGCGCGACCGGGCCGCAACCCCCGCACCGGAGAACCGGTTGCGATTCCCGCCCGAGATGTGCCGGTCTTCCGGCCCTCCAAACACTTTCGCAGACGCGTTGAGCGCGAGCACGGATCGTCCGTCACCGCTTAACCCATGGAGGGGGGTGCCAAGCCCGCGCCCGCTCTCGACGGCCGCGGTGTCGATCGTCAGGGTTGACCTTTCTCCTCCATGATCTGGATCAAGTTGCCGCACGAATCGTCGAAGACTGCGGTAATAACGCTCCCTAGGTCCGTTGGCGGCTGAACGAATCGCACACCTTTCGCCAGGAGACGCTCGTGCTCGGCTCCGGCATCGTCGACCGCGAAGGAGGCACTGGGGATCCCGTCCGCCACAAGCGCCTCCCTGAACGGAGCGACTGCGGGGTGGCCATCCGGCTCCAGCAGCAGCTCCGTCCCCTCTGGAGCTTCCGCGGATACGACGGTGATCCAGGCGTGCTCTCCCAGAGGGATGTTGTGCTTCACACGGAAACCAAGGGTCTCTGTGTAGAAGCGAAGTGCCTTCTGTTGGTCGTCTACGAAGACACCGGTCAGGTTAATCCTCATTTGCGGCTGTCCTCCTCTGTCTGGTTTGAAATGCTCTTGTCTGTCGAGATCGGCCACCGCTCACCGATGGCCTTCAGCGGGGCGCCCACGAACCAGTGGAGCTTCGACCTCCCCACGCGCCTGGTGCGAATCAGCCCGGCGGCTTCCAGGACGTCCAGGTGTTGCGAGATCGCCTGCCGCGAGGAGTTGATGCCGTGCTTCATCGTGAGACGTGCGCAGAGTTCGAAGAGCGATTGACCTGACCGATCGACGAGCTCATCCAGGATGGCTCGCCTGGTTCGGTCAGCGATCGCGCGGTAAATGTCCACATGTTAGTCAAAGCAAGTGTTCGCCTAATGCCATGGCTTCATGATATGCAAGCATGGGCTTGCCTGTCAACAGTGACCGCGGTGTGCAACCCCGCAGCCACCACCGGTGTCTCAAACCGTGAGAGTCGAAATGCAAGCCCCACGCGCCGAATTCCGGTTCGCAAGGAGATTTCAGTGAGTACGAGTGCCGAGCAACTCAAACGCACGATTCGTTGGCTTCAGGTATATGCCGCACTGATCACCGTCGCACTTGCCGTGCTGTTCGTCAGGAGCGGGACGCCTGCGGACGGGGTACTCAGAGCACGCGGACTGATCATCGAAGACGAGGCCGGGCGCGAGAGAATCCTGATCGGCGCCCCGGTCCCCGAGGCCGCCAACCGTGTTCGTACCGACGAAGCCCGAGTGCAGGAGGCCTGGGCATCCCGGTACCCGGACGCCGACGGCTACATGGGCTACTACCAAGGCTATAGCCACGAAACCAACGGGCTGCTGATCCTCAGCGAGGACGGGTTTGATCGCCTCGTGCTCGGGGATCCGGTGCCCGATCCGAACATCGGCAGGCGTATCGCGCCGAGCACGGGCATGGTGATCAACGACCTCGAAGGATTCGAGCGGATGGGGTACGGCTTCAAGGTTGTGAACGGTCTCGGTCGGGTCGGTTTGGGTCTCGACACGGATCGTATCCAGGAGGGCCTGCTCTTGACCCTGGACGACGACGGGCTGCTCGGCGTCACAGTGGGTACCGGGGCAAACGGGATCTTTCTTGGCAGCGCGCCCGCCGGACACGGGTGGACCGGTCTTGCGGAAGCGTTTCAGGGGCTACTGGTCAGGCGAGACGGCGAGATCGTCCACCAGGTGAATGCCGCAAAGGGCAGGTGAGGCCCGCCGGCGATCGGTCGATTCCAGCAGGTCAGGCCACCAACTCATACACGGCCACGCTCTGCTCGTCGAACTCGCCTTCTTCAAGCAACAGCACCCAGCCCGGGCCTGCGTCGACAAGGGTCCGGCCGGACGGGATCGTGAGGCGGCGGAGCCACGCGCCGTCGGGACCCAGCAGATGGAACTCGTCGCCTCCCATGTCCCGCCACGCGTGCGGCACTACCCACACGCTGCCGTCCGGCAGTGACAGGAGCCCTTCCGATACGTAGGCGGGAAAGCGCTCCGGCAGGTCGTCACGAATCTCCGGCCACCTTTCGCGCTCGAAGCGCCGGCGCTCCTCGGGCGTTTCGTACCGGGCCAGGTAGGCGTCCCGGTATCGGCTCAGGTGCTCGCGCGTGACCTCGAGGTCCGGCCCGGCCCACCGCGCGATGCGCGTGACGCGGCCGGTAAAGTCGACGTGTTCCAATTCGTAGTCGTCGGCCGATCCGTACCACACGCCGGTACCCGTGACCGTGAAGGCCATGTCCTTCCCCCACGTTCTCGGGCCGGAGCCGCCACCATAGTTGAAGCGCTCCGCCCCGGGGACACCCCTGGCCAGGGTGACCACGCCATCGTCCCGCTCCAGGCTCACGTCCACCTTCCAACGATAGAACTCGCCCAGCGCCACGGCTTCCGCGTCATCCCACTCGCTTTCGGGCCACTCGTCGAACACCAGATCTCCGTTCGGCGCGCAGGCGGGCTCGTTGTAGGGATTCACTTCGACTCCGGCGAGCACCCGCGTGTCGATCACGGATCCGTCCGGGCCGAGTCGCGTGATCCGGTTCTGGCTCCAGTCGAATACCGTGACCGTCGCTCCCGGGCAACCCCGCATCAGACGGATCCCCCGGTACTCGCCCGGCCCCTCGCCCTCCCGTCCGCTCGTCCACACGTGCCGCCCGCTGGCGTCGAACATCCGGATCTCGAAGCTCGACTCGTCCGCGACGACAACGCTCCCGTCCTCGAGCCGGACAGCGCCCGTGATGTCACCGAAAAGGAACTCGTCGGGCCCATCGAGCATGCCGACCCGCACCAGCGGCTCGTCGGCGAGCACCAGATCCGCCTCCCGGGGGGAATCGCTCTCCACGATCGTCCGAGCAGCGTTTCGTGAGATCGCCGGCGTCGTTTCGGTCTCCGGATTCTCGCTGGTTTCCCGGTCCTCGGCCGAGGCGAGCTGCTGATCCCGGTGGGCGGAGAGTTTTGTCAGGAGCTCAGCCGGAGTCCCATAGAAGCGTAGGCGGTCGATGAGATTCTGCGCCAGATCCCCCGGTGTCAACTCCGTTTCGGCGTCCGGGATGTCGGTTGGCGGCTCTGCAACCTCGGTGATGTCGCAGGTCAGGCCGACCACGGCAAGAAGGGCAGCGGTGGCGAGGCGGGTGGCGGTCATGAAAGCGCTTCTGCCTGTGAGAAAGAGCCGAAACCGTGAACGATCCTGATGTTTGGTACGACAGTCGATTGGTCGCAAGGGTTGTCTTGCCTGCTGCTTTGCAACCTTCGCCGGTTGCTGGAGCGTCGAACCAACGGTCAAGAATGAACCGATGTGATAGGAGATCCCGAAGCATGGCGCGACTGTCCGTATCTCGTCATCGAGTTCCGACCACGGCGCGCTGGCCGAATCAGGCCGTTGTCGTGCTGGCCGCTCTGGTGGCCGGCCTGGCCACAGTGCCCCCCCGGTTCCTGTCCGCCCAGCTGGGGCCGACGCTCATCCTGGAAGACAGTGTTGTCCTGCGGGAGACCGATGAACACCATGTCGGACAGCCGGTCAGCCTCATCCCCGTCGGAGACGGTTCCTTTCTGATAGCCGACGGTTACTCGAACAGTGTGCTGCACTTCGATTCCCGCGGTCGGCATCAAAGGACATTCGGGCAAAAGGGTGACGGCCCCGGAGAGTTCGGGTTCGTCAGTTACGCCGGGTTTGTGGCGGGCGACGTGGTCGGCATCGGCGACGATCGGGTGTTCGAACTGGAGTTGTTCGACCTTCGTAGTGCCGCTCACATCGGGGCGGTAAGGATGAGTGCCCTGGTGGACGAGTATGCCGTGCGCGGGGATACCATCTGGTTCGGTG
This sequence comes from Gemmatimonadetes bacterium bin94, assembly GCA_002238865.1. Taxonomy (GTDB): domain Bacteria; phylum Gemmatimonadota; class Gemmatimonadetes; order Longimicrobiales; family Gaopeijiaceae; genus Bin94. The sequence goes on from MPNE01000028.1 coordinate 27,033, forward strand.
GAGTCAACACGGAGAATTGGACCTCGGTCGGATCTGCCGAGGTGGACGACCTCGTCGCTGTCGCTTCCTCCGTTCTTCGTGTCGAGCGTGAGAGCGGACGGCACACAGCCCTGCCCCGACACCCTAGTCCCCACAGCCGGTGCGGGACTGCCGGAGCTCACGTTGCAGGGAAGTCGGCTCCATGTGCTGGACCAGCGACTTGCGGGCGTCGGAGTACGGACCGTAGTACGCACCTTCAGGATCGATCCCGAGAACTGCACCGGTAGAATCGTCGAAGGGTAGTCGGGCGTTCTCACCGCGAGCCCAGCCAGGGCCGGTTCACGGCGTAGCGGCCAACGGAAGTGATGCTGTCCCGCTCGACACCAATGAGCCCGCGGGCCTCCAGCCTGGCCAACGCACCCTGGACCGCCCGCCTGGACAGGCCCGTGCCCTCCGCAATCTGCCTCAGGCTCAGCTCAGCGGCCTCATCGGCCACCTGCCGATACAGATAGAGGTAGGTCAGATAGGCGCTGGGATGCCGATCGTGCCCGACCAGATCGGGCAAGAGAACGTCGATGACATAGGCGTCGATTTCCATCGCCCAAAGCTGAGCGTTCCTCAGACATGTGGCAACCGTTGCACTAGCAAGCCCTTCACGCCTTGACCGCACAAGGCGCCCCGGTTTTGACTTACGGCATTCCCAAGGAAACGCCCAGTCATGGAGGCCCCCAATGATCCGAGGAATAAAGTTCACTTCCATCCCCGTCCGGAACCAGGACGCCGCGCTCGACTTCTACACGAGCAAGCTGGGCTTCCGCGTGGCCACCGATCAGCCACTCGGTGAGCAGCGCTGGATCGAGCTGCGCATCCCCGGGGCCGACACCCGCGTCGTGCTCTACACGCCTCCCGGCCAGGAAGATCGCATCGGAACGCCGTCGAACGTGGTATTCGCGAGCGACGATGTCCGAGCCACATACAGCGAGCTGGCAGGGCGCGGTGTGGAGTTCGATGCCGAGCCACAGGAGCAGGCATGGGGCACCTTCGCGACATTCAGCGACCCCGACGGGAACCAGTTCGTGCTCTCGTCCAGACACTGAGGGAGCTCGGGCGCTGCGCTCAAGGAGCCCGCATGTCCGACTCGATCTCTCCCAGACCGGCCTTGAACGGAGCCTGTGCGCTGGTGACCGGGGCGAGCCGCGGCGTCGGGCGCGGCATCGCACAGGGTCTGCACAGCGCGGGCGCGACCGTTTACGCAAGCGGCAGATCCATCATGTCCGCCGACCTCGACGACGCGATCGTCGGCGTAGCCTGCGATCATTCCGACGACCAGAGCGTCGACCGGCTGTTCGAACGGATTGCGGCCGAGCAGGGACGCCTCGACGTACTCGTCAACAACGCTTGGGGCGGCTATGAGAGGATGGTCGAGGACGGCCGATTCACTTGGCCGGCGCCATTCTGGAAACAACCGCTGTGGCGCTGGCGGGCGATGATGGACGTCGGCGTGCGTGCCGCATTCGTTGCGAGCCGGCATGCCGCGCGGCTGATGGTGCCGTACCGGCACGGCCTCATCGTGAACATTTCGCAATGGGCGGCACAAAAGCACCTCGGAAACGTGATCTACGGCGTCTCGAAAGCCGCCACCGACAAGCTCACAGCAGACATGGCGGTCGAGCTCCGCGACCACGATGTCGCTGTCGTGTCCCTGTACCCGGGCCTCGTGCGGACGGAAGCAGTGCTGGCGGCCGGGGGATTTGACCTCGGCAACTCGGAGAGCCCCGAGTTCATCGGGCGAGCCGTGGCCGCGCTTGCTTGCGATCCGCAGGTCCGCCGGTGGACGGGGCAGGTGCTCGTGGCGGCTGCGCTCGGCGAACACTACGGCTTCACCGATATCGACGGACGGTCACCCCGACCGCTCACGCTTGCCGATGTCTGATCGCGATCGTGGGGCTCGATCCACCGAGACGGGTTTGTCCGCCATTTCGGGGGCAAAGTGGCGGACAACGGGACGTTTCAGCTGAAACGCATCGGCTTGCCTTCCGAGATGTTGGCAGCCAGTCTGTATCCCCGAAGTGATCACGGCGTCCGTGCAATACCCCGGATCGCCGCGCAAGGTCGCCCAAACGAGAAACTGAAATCATGAACGAATGGCTCCGTGAATGGTGGCCGCTGCTGGCTACCCTTCTGTTCCTTGTAGTCGGTTTGAGCTGGTTTGTCCTGCGACTGGTCAGGAGTACCTCGGCCGGCGACGAGAATGCGTTCGAGACCGTTTTTCGCAAGGAGATGGTGCAGCCGATCATCACGCACATCATGGCATGGACCTTCGCGATCCTCGCCGCGAGCATGATCATCACCTTCCTCGCGACGCGTGAATTCGACCGGGCCGAGGACGTGTTTGCGTACATCGTTGCCGTAATTGGTCCGATCGTCGGGTTCTGGTTCGGCTCCCGAGCCGGGGAGACCAGGAAGAGCGACGGCGACAACGAGAACAGTGGTCCGCCGATGTAAACCACCCCGAGTGCCCGCTTCAACTCAGGAGAACCGCCGCTCGGGTAGCGATTTCACGGCGCGTGCCAGCGCCCAACCCTCAACAAGAGTTCGCAATGCCCATCACTACCTCACCGACCATCGTCATTCCCGGCATCACGGCGTCGGTTCTGCACGACGAGTACGAACTGCCGCCCGAGGCGGTCTGGACCGCGGTCCGTACCAAGCGCTACGACCGGATCACACTGCATCCGGAGGACCAGCGTTACGAGCTTCACGAGCCAGCCCGCGTCTCGTCCGGCGGTCCCTTTCCGCTGATCTACGAGGACCTGACCGAGGAGCTGCGAGACGGTCTGGCCGGCGAGGAAGACGAGCCGGCACCGGTCTTCCCCTTCGGGTATGACTGGCGGTTGCCGCTGGACCGGATCGAGGAGCACCTGGCCGCGCTCGTCCGAGAAGTCATCGACCGAACCCTGCTGCTGAGGCACTACAGGGACGACGAACACTACAGGAGCAACCCGACAGTCAACCTCGTGGGCCATTCGATGGGGGGGCTTGTCATCGCGGGCTACATCGAACGCCACGGCGGCAGATACGTCAACAAGGTGGTGACCCTCGCGTCGCCGTTCCAGGGGTCGCACGAGGCGATTCTCAAACTGGCCACCGGCACCGCCGACCTCGGCGACGAATCCGGCGGGGCACGGGAACGCCGCATGGCGCGGATGACGCCAGCGCTTTACCACCTGCTGCCGAGCTTCGACGGCGCGCTCGTCGCGGACGACGGCATGGAGACGGACATCTTCCACCCGGATGCCTGGCAACCCAGCGTGGTGCGCACGATCGTGCACCAGGTCAGGGGCTGGCGCGTTACAGGTACGGAGTTGTTCAAGGACATGCTCGACACCGCCAGGACCCACCGGCAGCGGATCTCGGAACTGAGGCTGTCGACGGGCGGCGGCGGGGAGGGCGAAGAAGGCCCTGGCGAGTCGAATGGGGACTTTGTTCGCGACGACGACTGGCTGGCCATCGCGGGTGCCGATGCGGAAACCCGGGTTTCGCTCAGGGTCGGGCGCGACGACGAGGGAAGGCCTCGCTTCCTGCTACGTTCGGACGAACGTCGAAACGACTGGGATTCGGAGGACCAGGACGCGAGGCGCAACACCGGCGACGGCACCGTACCGCTTGCCGGTGCCATCCCCCCGTTCATGGACGAATCGCGCGTCGTCTGCGTCACGCCCGGCGACATGGGCTACTGGGAACTGCGGGACCGGGCGCTGTCCGGCCTGGGCGGCTTTCACGGCCTCGTCCCGAAAGTGAACATGCTGCACCGACTCGCAATCCGGTTTCTGTTGGGGGCGAGCGATCCCCACGGCAACACCTGGGGCCGGCGTCTGCCGGGTGTGGATGAATGGAAACCACCGCTGGACCTCAGGGAGAGGGGGTAGCGGGAGAAGCCACAATGCGGACGTTCACCCGTGTGTTCGTTACCGGCTACCTCCCCGCCGCGGTGCTGGCGGGAGCGTGCTCCGACGCCGACGAACCCACCGCCCCCGCCGCCCCGCCCTCTCCCACAATCCACCTCCCAGTAACGCCCCCCCCCGGATCCCCCCCGCCCCCCCCCCCCCCCCCCCCCCCCCCCCCCCCCTCCCCCACAATCAACGTCCAGGTATCGCCCGCCACGGGATCCGTCGAGGTCGGCGACACGATCCGCTTCACGGCAACCGTAACCGACGCCAACGGGCAGGTGATCGCCAACCCCACAGTCACCTGGTCCACCTCGCAGACGAGCCAGGCGTGGGTTGGCGATGACGGTCTGGTAACCGGCGCCGGGCCCGGCACGCCCACGCTCAGCGCCACCAGCCAGGGCGCGACGGGCACTGCCACCCTGACCGTGGTCGCATCTCCGATCGGCGCACTGCTCCTGGACGTGCGTCGCCAGCACGGCCTGATCGGGCTCGCCGGCGCGATCGTCACAAGCGGCGGGCTGGTGGATGCCGGCGCGGTGGGGACCCGCGCGCACGGGTCGCTTGTCCCGGTCACGATCTACGATAAGTGGCACCTCGGCTCGATCACCAAGTCGATGACCTCGACCTTGGTCGCGCTCCTCGTCGAGCAGGGCAACCTGGAGTGGACCACCACGGTGGGTACCGTATTCCCCGACTTCCCGAGCATTCACCCCAGCCTGCTTCCCGTCCCGATCGAACCCATCCTCGCCCATCGCGGCGGCTTCACCAACGACCTGAGCCAGTTCTCCTCATGGTCGCAGATGCTCACGAGCACGGACCCCCTGCCAGCCCAGCGACGCGCCTTCGCGATGGAGGTTCTCGGCACGGCTCCGGAGTTCCCTCCGCTGCAGATCTACCACTACTCCAACGTGGGCTACATGATCGCGGGCGCCGTGCTCGAGTCCGTCACCGAGCAGCAATGGGAGACCCTCATTCGCACAAGCCTCTTCACGCCCCTCGGCATGAACGACACCGGATTCGGCGCGCCGGGAGTGAGGAACGAAATGGACCAGCCCCGTGGCCACCGTGGACAGGGCACGGCCAGGGTTGCACTGGAGCCGGGTGACCCGCGCGCCGACAACCCGCCCGGCATCGGACCTGCCGGCACGGTACACGCGACCATGCAGGACCTGGGACGGTATATCGCGATGCACCTGGCGGGCGAACAGGGGCAGGCCGACCTGCTGCAGGCCGAGACGATCCGGCGACTGCACACCCCGGCCCCAGGGTTCAGCTACGCGTCGGGGTGGGCCGTCACCAACAGAGATTGGGCGGGTGGACGCACGCTGGTCCACTCGGGCAGCAACGGGAGCTGGTACGCCGTGGTCTGGATGGCGCCCGAAAGGGACTTCGCGGTGATGGTCGCTACGAACCAGGGTGGCGAAACCGCATTCGAAGGCACCGACGAAGCGGCCGGTCGGCTGATCCGGCTGTACCTGGGGTCGTAGGCTGCAGGATTCCGAGGACCGCCACCGGGCTCGAACCGCACGCGCGCGACGCGCCGTACGTCGAGGGAGTCCGTTGTCGTGCCGTACAGCGCAGATTCGGTGACCCAGGGGACATCCCCGACGCTGACGCGCCGCGGCCAACGATACCGGGCCACCAGCGCGGACCCGGCGTAGACATCGGCTTCACGCATCTCCTCCCCTTCCGCGGCCGTCTTCTCGACCCACAAGCGACCGGACCGATCAAAGAAGATGTCGGCGAGCGGCGGTTTGCGGTCGGGGATCCCGAAAGGATGGTCGCGGAGGTCAAGCCGCTGGAGGTCACGGTCAATAGCGGCCTGGGCCCATTCGTGCTCGGACGGGCCGAGGCGAGGGCCAGGCAGCTGCGGCCCCTCGACTCGCGAAACCGTCCCATCCGGGTGGTGGAGGGTGACCGAGTACTCCGAGGTGACCGCTTCGGCCCACGCCCCGCCGGGGCTGTGAGCGTGTTCCCACAGCGGGCCGAACGGCTGGTAGACGAAGAACATCACCGGTGTATCGCCTATCGTGCGTTGAACCGTGGTCGAGCCCGTCGCCTGCTTCTCCGGGCCGGCCATGATGACCGTGTCCACGGCTCCGTCGGGACCGTGATGAAGGCGCGCAGTGGCGCCCCCGTCGTCCGTCATCAGCGATCCGATGTCGACAAGCCGGCCTTCCGGATCGAAGGTGATCGGGGCGACCATGCCGATACCCACGTGAGCGATCCTGGCTCCACCGTCGTACTCCGCACTCGCGTCGTTCAGCCGGAACACACTGTATCGGGTACTCTCGCGCACCCAAAGCCCGCCCTCCGGCCCGAACGCGAGACAACAGGGCCGCGTCAGTTCGCCCGGTCCCTCTCCATAACCGCCGAAGCTGAACCGGAAGTCGCCCTCGGAACCGAAGACCCGCACCTCGCTCGACTGCAGGTCGGCGACGAGCAGCCGCCCGCGCGTGTCCTCGACGATCGACTCGATCCTCGTGAAGAGATAGGGATCTTCACCTTCGATCTCCCCGAACTCCAGGTCGACCGTGCCATGGAAGGTCGGGACATCACCCGGTGAGGGTTCAATGTCTCTCTCCGCGCAGCCCGCACCGAAGCAGAGCGCCAGCAGCACGGGAACGGACATGGAGGCGGTAGCGCGGGAATGTTGGTTCATCGGTCGGAACTCCAGGAGCTCGGGATGCCGGCATGCTTGTTAGACTGGGTGAGCGGGTGGTGCGTTGCGGGCGGGGTTGGGGTGGGCTTTGGGTTGGGGGCTCGCGGGAATTGGGTTCGAGTGAGGACAAAGAGTTCGATGGTGCATGTTCGGATGGACACCGAGATGAAACGGAAGGCGACCGAGGCGCTCGCGGCGATGGGCCTGACAGCTTCGCAAGCCGTGCGGCTGCTGTTCCATCGCATTGCCGTCGACCAGGCGTTCCCGCTGGAACTCAAGGTTCCAAACGCGGAAACACGAGCTGCCATGGCCGAAGTTGACGAGATGGTCAACACGCGTGCGGCGCGATTCGCGAGCGCGGACGAGATGTTTGCGGAGCTTGAAGAAGCTTCCGACCGGTAAGCGGGCCAAGCCCCCGCGTCGGGTTGACTACTCCCGACAGTTCCTCAAGGACTGGAAGCGTCTCTCGCGTTACGGCCGATACGCATCGACAGCTACCCCATCGGACGGAGTGTGCGGACGGTTACCCGATGGACACCAAGCTCGTTCATCGTTCGCACGAGCATCCGGTCTCCATCCGCATCCATCAAGACCTCGCGCACCGACATCTCCACGGAAAAAGCTTGCTGGACGCCGTCCCAGACCGTCCACTGCTGTTTCGCGTCGCCCGGCATCAAAAGGGCTCTGATCCATATCCGTCCGTTTGCGTCGACTTTGACCGCATCGATGGGCGGCAATGGACCGCGACGGGCATCGTACTGGGGTGTAGGCGGCTTCACAAAGGGGGCCGGAAGCTCGGGGCGTCCATCCCAATCCGCCGTGAGGGAGTCCCTGATATGCGCGATCTGTCGGTCCGAGGCCACTCGTCTCCGGGAGGGCATCGGGATCCGTGCGACGATGTCGCCGCGCCGACTGTAGACCATCACGGAATCTTCCGCCGTGTCAGCGACGACCAAGCGACCCCGCGAGACCGCGAGGTGGGTCGTGTGGCCAAAAATCACGGGAATCAGACGGAGCGGATACATGGGCGGGTCGCGAACATGATTGTATTCCCTCGACGGGACCACAGCCACCAACCGGGAAGTTCCGTCCGACGAGACCACTCGCACCTCCCTGGAGTGGCGAGCCATTCCCTGCGGCATGCTGTCCAACGGAGGTCCATTGGCGAAGACGAAGCTGCTGTCGTCCAGTGCTCCAATGAACCCTTGCCTCCGCTCGATGCTCCGGAGCGCCATCGCCTGCCGAAACTCGCCGGCTTGAGTAAAGCTGGATGCCCTGCGCAGCCGATCATCCCAGACGACGAGACCTTCCGGCACTCGCGACACCGATGGTCGTAGGGCGAGGATCTCACCGGGCCCCTCGCCGGCGCGGGGCACCTTGCGGATCCGCTCGGCATCGAGGTCAACGAACACTACTCTGCGTCTGTCCACGAACACGGCACCATCGTCCACAAACACAGCGCGAGTGAGACGGCCAAGTTCGGACAACTCGGCATCCGCGGCCCTTTCCGAGTCGAACAGGACCGGTCCCCCAATACTTCTTGTCTGGTACGCGTCACCGGACGGCGCATCATCTCGACTTTCGGACGCATCCGGGCTCTCCAAGGCATCGCGGCATCCTCCGATGCCGGACGGACCGAAGAGCAATACCAACAGCGTCATCCGGATTGCAATGTTGACCACGATGCCAAGCCTGCGCCCCGTTGCTCCTCGGGCGTCAGCGTCTTGATGCCCACCGGGAATCTTGCGCTTCACCGTGCCTCTGCAGTTCGCTTACCAGTGCGAGGGGCTCTTGTCCGATACCGTGGGATACCCACCGGCCAGATTTCAGGTTCCGGGATCGTCCCCGGCACTCATGAATAGCGTCAACGATCACGCCAATGGCTGGCCTGCCGCTTCCAGTATCTTCCGCCAGTCGCCTCGCAGCGGCTGCAGGTCCACCTTGGCTCCGACCCAGACCTGTCGGCTCGCCTGGTGCGCCTGGCCGTAGGCCCAGTGAGCGAGCTGACGGCTCTTGGGCCAGTCGTGCAGGACCCCGAGTTGATCGAAGCCTTCCTCGAGTTCGTCTCGCCGGGTAAGGGTCCGCTCGGTCCATCGCTGGAGGTGCTCTTCTGCCGCGAGCAGGTCAGATTTGCTTGAGTTACACCCCGGGTGGGCCAGGACGAAGTTGTGGCCGAGGTCCAGCGAGTACAGTCGCCAGGGGATGAAGTGGTCGACGTCGGCCCGCGACTTGATGTCGCGCTCGCAGTAGAAGCAGCGGCCTTCCTGCAGATCCCTCAGCAACGGCCGGTAGGCATCGAGCGACTTGCGTCGCGATCCGAAGAGGAACGACCGCAGATCGACGACCTGGCCCAGGTGCTTCCGGTTGCGCTTCTGGACGAACTGGGACCACGCTCCCTCGATCATGTCGGTTATCAGCGGATAGAACGCCCGAAAGCAATAGGCGACCCCGGGCTGAAGCTGGACGACCTGCCCGTTTTCTTGGATCACGTACAGGAAGTCCAGCTGGCCGGACCTGACGGTCTGCAACCTCCTAAGCGGCATGTCCCTTACCGTCTGTTGCACCTTGCTTCGCAGATGGGCCCAGTCCGAGTGGTTTCTCTCGATGTCGGCCAGAGACCCCTGGTACCGGGCGCGTTGTTCAGCCACGTGGCGGACAATCGCTGCTTGTCGGCCCGTGTTCTGGCTCAGGATCGGCTGCTCTGCGCTGGCCGAATACGGTACGACCTGAGGCCAGTACAGCCGGATGAACTGTTCGGCGATCTCGGAAGTGGTCAGCTCCAGCTCCGCTCCACTGTCATCGCCCTTGACGAGACACAGGTCGGCGATGGCATGGAGCAAGGCAAACTTGTAGCTGGCGACAAAGCTGCCCTCGTCCATAAGCCGCTGGAGTGAGCGGAGGAAGGCGAGTTGCTCGCTGGCCGTCGGCGGTCGTGGGAGGTTCATCGGTCCCAACGGCTACGCCCCGACTCCAGACGCGTGAGCTTCGCGACGGGAGTGTCCTCGGCAGTCGAGCCACGTCAGTGATGATGCCATGGTGGTTCGTGCAGTCGGTTCCTCAAGCCCGGCCCGCCACCTCAACCCATTCGACTCGGATGATAGTGGATCGCGCGGACGGGTGGGCGGCGAGTGTACCGGTCACAGTGATCGTGGCGCGGCGGTAGCGGGATGGGACGATCTGTCTCACCGGATAGGTCCCACCTCCCCCACCAGATCCCAAGAATGACAAGTGAAGTTGTCATAATGTAAAGCGGAGATTACATTGCGAGGCGTAAACATTTGGCGCGCACGGTTTTGGTTTCTCGACCGCGAAATGCCGACCTGGATGGGTCTGCAGCCAAATTGAATCACGCCGCCGAATCCTGGCCGATCCACCCATACCTCTGACTCACGCGAATCGCTACGTTGCCAGCCGACCCGGAAGACCACCAGCGGAACCGGAGATACCGATGGCCAGTGCCGAGCAGCTCAAGGCGTTGCTGAGGTCGCATCTGGAGGGCGACAACGACCGATTCATCTCGGTCGCCATGCAGGTCGCCGCCCACGAAGCGAAGCTGGGCCACGGCAAGCTGGCTACTGATCTGCGCGACATTATCGATCAGGCAAAGAGCCGGCGTGCCGCCGGGTCCCCGGTCCCAATCGGCCGCCCCCGCGGAGAGCTGGCCAACCTGCTTGAAGCCTCTTACCCCAAAGCGCGGCTGGGGGACATGATTCTCGGTAAGCCCCTGGCGGGTCGCATCAAGCGTGTCATTCGCGAACAGCGCCACGCGGGGAAGATTCTGGATCACGGCCTTTCGCCCAGACGCAAGCTCCTGCTCGTGGGCCCTCCGGGCACCGGGAAGACGCTGTCTGCCTCGGTCCTGGCGGGAGAACTCGGTCTCCCTCTGCTTCAGGTTCGGCTTGACGGCCTGATCACCAGGTTCATGGGAGAGACCGCGGCCAAGTTGCGGCAGATCTTCGACTCCACCAGCCAGACAAGGGGCGTCTATTTCTTTGACGAGTTCGATGCGATCGGCTCGGAACGCGGGATCGCCAACGACGTGGGCGAAATCCGGCGGGTGCTGAACAGCTTCCTCCAGATGATCGAGCAGGACGACTCCCACAGCATCGTGATGGCAGCGACTAATCATCCCAGGGTCCTCGACCGCGCACTCTTCCGTCGCTTCGACGACATACTTCACTTCGAGATGCCGGACATCGCCCAAATCGCCGAGTTGCTGAAGACGCGGCTTGGTCCGGCCGCCTCGCGAGACACCGCGTGGAGCAACCTCGCCGGCTGGGCGGTGGGACTGAGTTTCGCGGATGTGGCGCGGGTAGCAAACGATGTTCTCAAGGACGCACTGGTTGGGCAGCGGCAGCGGATCCATGAGCAGGAGATTCGGGCCGTGATCGACGAGCGTAAGGCAGTCAGTAACAGACTGGAAGCCTCAAGCGCGTAGTCGGCGCACGATCTCCACATGGCGAACGGAAACGGCGGACAGAATCCGCACTGCATTCTCGAGGGCGTAACAGAGACCCAGGCGTATCGGTACCCGGGTGGTCGTGGTGGTGATCAAACAGGACCTTCACGAAGCGACAGTCTCAGCCAGTTCGTCGAGTTCGTGATCCAGGACAGTCTCAACCTTCCATCGGTCGACACCCTGAAACCACTCGAGGAATTGGTCGATTGACGCGCCGGCCTTGAGATTCTCTGCCGCGTGCTGCGCAGAGCGCTCAGGAGTATGTGACCCTGCACTTCATTTCGACGCCAGCAATGCACGCCTGACCGCGTTGGGCTCTTGCGCGATAATGTGCAGAAGAGTCGCGGCCGGGCCGCTGACGCGCCGCGTTCCGTGTTCCCATTTTCGGTAGCCGGACACGCTCATGCCCATCAGGACAGCCATCTGTGCCTGCGTCAGCTTGGCCTGCTTCCGGACCTCGCGCGGAGCTATCGGCGAGTGAACAATGGCAGGGCCTTCGCCCTTCGCATGAGCCAATGCTTCGCTCAGGGACTGGATCAGGTCTTCTCCGAACGTACTCATTGCATTTCCCTCCAGTGACTCTTGATCGCCTTCACGAGTGCGGCTACGGCTCGTCGTTCCCCAGGGCTCAAGTCGGTCCTATCGGATTTCGAATAGGCGAGAAGCGCATAGATCGGCATTCTCTGCCCTCCGTAGAAGTAGACCACCCGCGCACCCCCTCGCTTGCCGCGGCCCAAGGCCCCGAATCGCACCTTTCTAACGCCGCCCGTCCCGGGAATCTCGTCACCCGCCAGAGGATTTTCGGCCAGATAGTCGATCAGATCGCGCTTCTCTTCCTCACCGAACAGCTTGTCGGCTTGGCGGGAAAAGAGCGGAGTCTCGGCAACGGTCTGCATGCGATCGAAAGTAACCCATTGGGGTAGTGTTTACCAGCCTTCGTCGGGCAGGCGCGGACCATCATCGGTCGCATGCGGCATGCGCGACCTACTCGAACTCAAGAACATCGCGCTGCTGTACGAGCTCTGGACCTTATTCCGCCTGGTTCACGAGATCTCGGCGGTGTTGGGGAACCGGAATGGGCAGGCGGTCGGGTTGGCCACCGGGCAGGTTCTTCGCCTGAGGAGTTGCCGGGAAAACTCAATGGGGTCGGCGCGATTCCGGTGGGTCCGGTCGTCGGACGGGACGGGGGCGATGGCCGCGGAATGGCGGCTGCTAGTGACGGAGTGCTGCGGGCGACATTGGGGAGGATGCTCGCGGAGTAGGGAAGAATGTAAACTGGAGGAACTTCCGCCATCTTTACCGGAGGGTTGTGGACGAATGGCGGGTATACGACAATTCCGGCGAGGTTCCGGTTCTTCTGGAGGAGTTCGAAGAATGGAATGCGGTCCGCGAGCCGGGCACGAAGTGGCCGCCATCGGGCCCCACGCAACGAACCACAGATGTCGGAAGGCGACAGATGACAGAGCAACCCTGGAGGTTTCCGGAAGGGGAACCATCGCACAAAAGCATTCTCGCCGCCCTCGTCCTCGCACGGAAGGACGCCATGCGAAGGGTAGCCGAATACGAGGCCCAGGAAGCGGCGAAGGAAGCGGGGGGCGGCGACGCTTCCGATGGCACCGCCAGGAGCAGGCGGCACCGATAGGTTGCTCCCACGCGGATTCTGCCACGCGCCGATCCAGGATGGCCCCCTGCCCCCACCCCATTTCAGCTACCGGGTTCCGGTCGAATTCACGTCCCATCGCTACTCCCATGGCTACTTCATGAGAGCCACATTCGTAGCAAGCTTGGCCTTCCGTTGCTCGGCGTCCGGCTTCGTTGATCGTCTCATCGACCAGGACATCGAGGAGAGGTCGGTCACCGGGCTCCTACGCAGACCTGACGGTTCACAAAGAAGAAGGCGTCGCTATGGCAGGTTCTCCAGCGCTCCTACTCGCTCACTCCAGGGATGATCGGCTTGCGCTACAATCAGCACACGATCGCTCGACTCCCTGTTCCCCACCAGGATACTTCCTCGAAGAGGCGGCTCTCCATTTCCCGGGAGTTCCGCCCCAGTTCGAGTGAGTCGGGTTGCCAAGACAGGGTACGCCCTCTCTCATCCACCCCTTGGCCCGTTACTCTTCCCTGGCAACCAACAACTCAGAGGAAGCTGGATCCCGATGAAACGTCTACTCCCCCTCGTTACGCTACTCGCCTGCGAAACGCGGCCGGCCACGTCTTGGCCCGGTGCCGTAGAAGCAACAACTATGGAGGCAGCAGAACGATTTCGTACCGACGGCCCTTCCCAGACGCTGATCGCCGGGCGCGATACCATACAGGCTACGCTCGGCTACTACTGTAGTGTCGGCGGACGGTATTGGGATGATCCCGACTACGACATAGTCACCATATGGGACGGTCTCTTCCTTAGACTGGCCGAGGATAGCGCAACCTTCGCAGGAATCCGGTCAAGACACAGCCTCCCAGATACCATCCGGCTCGTTGTCGACGCCGCAGAACTCCGTCCGATGGAGAGCCGTCCCGCGATAGAGAACGCGAAGGGCTACATCCATATCCCATCGTGGTCGCCCCCGACATGGAGTCGAGCGATCGTTGCCAACGTGCTGTTCTACGCGCGTTCCTACGCCCGCCTCAACTCGCTGGAGGCCGCTGAAGAAGCTCTGTGGGGTGAGGTTTTCGGGGATTCAATATCGTCCCACTTCGTCGGCAAGGACTCTCTCAGGCTCCAGCTACTAGGAGACACCCTCGCGTTTTCCCTTAGCGGTTTCGCCACGGCCATTGACTCCGTACGTGCCAGATGCCCGGCAGATCAGTCCATCCGGGATTGGAACGGGCTGCGGAGTATTCTCGCCAGCGAGATTCCAGGGCTACGCGATACGATTCTCGTATCCCTTGCTACCCTATCACACACCGAGATAGGGGATCATGGGGAGGAATACATCGCTGCCTATGCCTACCTCGCGGGAATGGCCCCCCTCCACACTACCAACGATATCCGGAGGCTTTGTGCGCTCCACCGGCGCGTACCACTAGATCCCAATGACTTCTCTGGCGTTACAGTACCTTCGCTCAATAGCAGCCTCGATTTCTACTGTGAACCCGAGATGCTGAACCATATACTCCGTTGACTGACATCGGGATCTGGGAGATCGACCGGAGATGGCACTAACAACGTGCCTTCGGCCAGCCCAACAACCCTCTCCGGGGGAGAAGTGCGGACATGTACCAGAGTGGAAGGCATGCGTCGGAATCAGCAGCCCGATCGCCGCCTACGGTACCTTGCTGAACCGAAGGAGCGTGATCCGCGGTTCGATCGCCGCCGAGTTGAGCACCTTCTGCGAAAAGGCGGGCGCAACCAAAATCCCGCGCACCTTGTCGGCGGGCACGCCGCTCGACTCCATGTTCCCCAGGTACGACGTGAGCTGGGTGTAGTCCCCACGTCGCGCCTCGACGATCTTGAGTTCAATTGCGATGTGCTCACCCGACCTGCCCCTGGCAACCAGGTCGACCCGGTCACTGGTGTTCGCGCTCAGGCGTTGCTGCTTCCCGACGAGGTAGATGGGCCGGTCGAATCCGAAGTCGATGGACTCCCAGTTGGCCCAAATGAATCCATCCAGATCCTTTTCCTTCCACCGATCAGGCACGGGGAGGAACCCCCTCGGAGGGTTCTGGATGCGCTCCAATACCCACTTGGCCCCGCGTCCTGCGCTCGGTCTTGGCTTGCCTGAGAACCGATCGAAGATACTGGGACCGTCCTCCGCGTCCTCTTCGGAGCCATCCAGGTCGGGGTCGTCATCCTCAAGCACGACCTGCGTCTCCTCGTAGTAGTCGCAGACGATTGACTTCAGCTCCCACTGATCGTCCAGGAACTCCTCTTGCGAGGAATCGAATAGCAGCCTTGCCAGTTTCGGATCATCCGCTCTGGCGACGACATCGCGACCGGCGGCCTCGGCCCGTATCAGGGAGACCAGCCGTCTTCCACCCTTGGAAAGGACCAGCTGGGCGACGGCCTTCGCTGCCCCTTCGTCGCCGCGATCCATCAGAAGCGCATTCCACCAAGCTCTTGGATCGTCGCCGGCGACGATTACGTCGAACGCACCAAGCAGATGGGCGCGAGTCACCGCCGGTGAGTCCGGCAGTGCTCCAAGGAGTTCGATGAAGTCCTCTTCATTGACGTTGTGGAAGAACATGGCGGCAACTCTGTCTCATGGTGGGGGGCGGGCATCTTGGGAATCGGAACATAGCGGACCGGAGGAAGGTCAACTGGGCGATGAGGAGGCAATTGGTTGCGTTCCGCGACCGCGCCCGCTGAGCGCGCTTACGGTAACCACTTGAGACTCCCTCGGCGTACGGTCGCAGCCAAGACCAGACCGCGAACTTCACCCCCGAAACCGATTCTCATTGTGCCACACCAGGTGCTCCCGCCCCGGCCGATGCTCGGAGCTCTCCGGAACCCACAGCTTCGTGTCTTTGAGGCCGTAGTAGTGCTCCCCGTCGCCGAAGTCGGTGTGGATGTGGTCGCTCACTCGAACTGGTAGTCCGGTGTGACCGTCACGTAGCCGGCATCGAACAGCTTGTGGATATCGGAGCGCAGCAGCAGCCCGTTCCTGACATAGTGCCGTGGCTCTTCCTTGAAGGGTCGGATGTGAGCCGCCTCGAGCGCCGGAAACGCCTTCTCGCGTGTTACGGCGCACTGCCGCCCGTACACGTCGGCAACGACGGTCCGGAAGATCCCCTGCCCGACTCGGGGCTTCACGGGGACCGGATCGCCGTAGCCGCCGGGAATGTCGAGCCAGCTGCCCGGCCTGGGCTCCGAGACGATGGTTCCGCGCAGACGATCGAATACCTGCGTCCATAGCGTCCGTCCGATCTCCGCTCGGAGGTCGTTTACGTTCCGTGGCACCTTTCGTCGGCAATGACGCCAGGCCCCTCGGTCACCTCACCCCAGGCGGCAACCTTCCCACGATGATCGTTGGTACGTCCAGTTCGTTGAGCTCGACCCAGGCGGCCAGCCCATCGGGGCCGAAGGCGTCGGGCATGGGGGGATCGTCCGGCGGCAGGGTGCCGACGTAGCGTCCGTCGGGATTCCAGACATCAATCACGCCGACCGCTCCTTGCCAGGGGTCACCTTCGCGCCGGCGGCGCACCCAGAGCCCGCCCTCCCATGTGGCCCTGAGGGAAAGGACGAGGGGAATCTCGTGGTTGAACTGCATGCCCTCGATGTCGGCGCGCAGCTCCGCGACCATCTGCGCCATGAACTCCGGCGGCGCCCGGTCGGGCCCCTGCGGGTTTGCGGGGTCGCCGTAGAGGCGCTCGAACTCCGCCATGGCCGAATCCCGCACGGTCGTCTCGACCTCGGTGGTCACCGGCTCGGGGCTGATGGGTCTTGTGATGGTGCCGATGGGTGCACCGTCGCCCGCAACCAGCTTGATCGAATAGCCGGCGGAATCGGAATAGGCCACCGACCCGTCGGGCAGGACATCGAAGCGCAGACCCGGGTCGAACCTTCTCGGCTCGTCCGTAGCGCCGGACGCTTCTCCACCAGACGCCGGTGCCCGTACCTCGCCCGCCCTGACGATGGGCTCTGCGGTGGTGCCTGTCGATCCCAGGGTCAACCGCTCCAGGCCCCGCGGACCGATGGTCGGGTTGGGCGATTCCAACCGCCGAAACTGCTCTTGAACGACATTGCTCATGCCGCGCGCCACCAGCGCGACGGCACCGGGATGCGGCCTGGCACCGCTCCGGAACGCCATCATTCCATAATCCGCGACATGGCCCGCCGACATGTTCACTTGACGGTCGAAGGAGCCATCGGGAGCAAACACGACATAGGTGCCGCTTCCGCGGTTCGCCACGACCACCGTGCCGTCCCTCCACACGTAGATGTCGTCGGGGCCGGTGAACTCCCCGGGGCCCTCGCCTCTCCGTCCCAGGGTCCGGACGAGTCCGCCATTGCGGTCCAGAACGGCGACAACCGCGGCATCGGGGTTCAGGACGAACAGGTTGCCGCGGCCGTCGAACCCCAGGCTCGGAGGTGTCCCGAACTGAGCCCAATCGGGCGGGTCCATGTCACCCACCCTGAACACCTCGACGAACTCTGCGGTCAGGGGACGATCGGTGTCCAAGGCGTCATCCGGCACGTCGGAGCAGGCACCCGCCGCAATGGCCAGCGCGAGGGTCCGCACAGCTATTCGTCCGCTCACGGGGTTCTCCTTGTCGGCGTGACGGGTGTTGTCGCTTTCGGGGTGGCACCCTGGCCGCCGCCTCCGATCCTATGACACCGGCGATGCACGGATCGGTTGCAACGGGGGCTCGAGTCCGGGTTCGAGAGGCCCTGAAGGGAACGGGAGTTGGGTGTCTACAGAGGCTGACCCCGTTCGAGCACCGCGGACCCGGCCGCCCCATGTCTTCGGGGTCCGGTGGCCAATGTAAACTAAAGTGTACATTAAGTTAACTGGACTTTACATTCCGTGGCTTCTCCCGTCGGCGGCGCCGCGACTCTGGAGGTTGAGGAAGTAGGAGAAGAGGGCGACAACGGCCATCCCGGCCGAGTTGGCCGCGCCGACCTGCAATGATCGGAAACCGGCACGAGGGAAGTTGACCGCGCCACGCGGTCTTGGCCCCACGCGCAAGGGCGCCGTGCCCACGAAATGAAACGGAACGCGACGGCAGCGCTCGCGACGATGAGCCTGCCCGCGCTTCCAGGCCGGACGACAGCGGTTTCACGGGCATCGCCACCCCGGACGGCAGGGAGTCCGGTGGGCTTCAGATGCCCCTCAGCCATTGACAGGGGCGACGCGTCGGAAACAGTATCGCCGCCGACGCGTGGCCACAGGCTTCAGGCCGAGGCATGCGTGAACCGGTTCCAATGGCAAAGGGTAGGCTGGCTAGATGATCGGACGGATTCAGCGTGTGAGACTGCGTGAAGTGTGGCGCCACGAGGCACTCGACTTCTCCACATGGTTAGAGGAGAACGTTGACGTCCTTGTCGAGGCGACCGGCCTTCAGCTCAGCGGTGTCGAACGCGAGCAGGCTGTCGGCGCCTTCAGTGTCGACCTCATTGCCGAAGACGAGGACGGTCGCCCGGTGGTCATCGAGAACCAGCTAGAGAAGAGCAATCATGACCACCTTGGGAAGCTCCTCACGTACCTCGTAGGAATCGAGGCAAGGAAAGCCATTTGGATCGTAGCGGATCCTCGCCCGGAACATGTGGGAGTCGTCACATGGTTGAATGAGAGTTCTTCTGCGGACTTCTACCTCCTCAAGCTCGAGGCCATACGGATCGGTGACTCTGAACCCGCAGCGCTCCTGACTCAGATCGTGGGCCCGAGCGAAGAAGCACGCAAAGCGGGCGCGAAGAAGAAACAGATGGCTGAGCGAGAACGACAGCGCTACCGCTTCTTCGAGGGGTTGCTGGAGCACGCGAAGCTACGGACCCAGCTGCACGCGAACATCAGCCCCAGCAAGGAAAGCTGGGTTGCGGCCGGGGCGGGGATTGGCGGCCTCGCTTTCACGTACGTGGTGCGACAGCGTGACGCCCGTGTCGAGTTGTACATCGACACTCCGGACGGCGACAGGAACCAGCGCATCTTCGAGGCGCTGTCGCTCAAGAAGGAGAGGATCGAAGCAGTGTTCGGGCTCCCGTTGGTGTGGGACACCAAGGAAGGGCGACGGGCATGCCGGATTCAGAAGACCTTCGCCACAGGCGGGTACCGGGATGAAGGAGCCTGGGAGGCCGTGTACGAGGAATTGGCCGAGGCGATGGCAAAGCTCGAGTCTGCGCTGAAGCCGCACCTTCAGGGGTTGTAAGGCGTCATGATCGCATCCCGAGTCGGAGGCGATGACGTCTCCACTGATCCTCACCGCCGATTGGCCGCCAAGCGGATCATTGATGAGCAGGCCCGGCGCCAGGTGCGCACCTTCCTCGATGAACTCAAGAACGGCACTCAGAACTACCGGACAGTCGCGAGCCTGGGCAGCCAAGTCGCGCAGGAATACCGTGGCCGAGCGATCCTCGAGTTGCTTCAGAATGCCCACGATGTCCTCGCGTTCGCTGACAACGTTGATTCGCGACGCATTTGCTTCGTCCTGAGATCATCTCCCGAACCTGAACTGCTCGTCGCCAACAGCGGTCGACCTTTTCGCCGTGCAGACTTCCGTGGACTCTGCCAACTGGCGCAAAGCCCCAAGGATCCGAACGAGAGCGTCGGCAACAAGGGGCTCGGCTTTCAGAGCGTACTCGAACTGTCGACGCGCCCGGAAGTGTGGTCGACGACTCCAGCGGGAAGCGATGCCGCCTTTGTGTTCGGTTTCGACCCCGACGTGCACAAGCCGATAGCCCGATTAGCACGGGCGCTCGTCAATGGTGACCCGCCGACCGACGCGGCATTCGGCACGGAGCCCGTTGTAGACTGGTCGTCGGAACAGACCGACGAATACCGACAGCGCTTGTCCCAGGATGGCATCGATCCAGCGGAAGAGGTGACCAAGTACCTCTCGCCCTACGTGGTTCCTCGTTTCCTCGGCGATCCGCCTCCTGAGGTCGCCGCACTGCTCGAAGACGGGCATGTGACGGTCATTCGTCTTCCGCTCGACGGCGGGAAGACGGGCAACCCGGATGAGGCCATAGAGTCGATCCGGGAGCAACTAAAGGCGTTGGACGAAGCGGCGATGGTCTTCCTTCATCACCTGTCGGTGCTCCGTATCAACATTGATGACGAGGTCGTCGAACTCAAACGAGCGGTCGATGCCGAGCGTGCCAATCTGGGCTCAGCCACGCGCAAGGAGCGTCTGCTGGTCAGCAGGGCAGCACCGGACGCAACTGATCCAACCGAGCGCGCATTCCACGTCTGGAGTCGGGTAGTCGGCGGTGACGGTCAGCCGGAGGAGATGAAGCAGATTTCCACAGCTGTCCGCCACCTGCCGAATCGATGGCCTGAGGTACGGAAAGTCGAAGTCGCCGTTGCGGTCGAGGAGGCGCGAGAAGCAAGGACTGGCGTCTTCGTCATCTTCCTGCCGACCAGAATGAAGACGGGTGTTGGCGCGCACATAAACGCACCATTCTATGGATCCCTGGACAGGCGGCAGATCAACTTTGACGACGATTACAACGAGCTTCTGCTCGACTTTGTTACGGACCTGATCCTCGATGCAACCATCGAACTCGTGGACTTTGATCCTGAGCCTTGGCGAGGGAGAGCGGTAATTGATCTCCTGGCGCAGAAAGCTGGTTCGCCGACAGCCAACCAGACTGACTCGCTGACGGATCGTCTCCGGCAAAGAGCTCACGATCAGGGGCGGCCTCTCGATCAACTGGCGCGTGTCCTGTGCGACGATGGGTGGCACCGGCCGGAAAACGTGCGAACGATGCCCGCGATTCCGGACGACGATCCGATCAGGCGCAAGGCGTGGCGGAGATGCGCAGGGTTCACCGTTGCATCGTCGGAACTCGACGAGCGGCGCGATGCGGTCAGGGGGCTCCTTCGATCTCTCGGGGGCTCGCCGGATCCGACCGACGAGGAGTGGGTGGACACGCTGGGACGCCTGGCCTGCCAAGTTGGCCAGCGTCAGGTAGACGCCGACTGGCATCAGGTCCTGCGCAGCGTGCTCGCCGTGCTTCCCTCGAAGTTGAAATCCGAGCCGAGGCAGTCCGATGCGGATCCGATGATTGACGCGAGCTTCCTACCCACCGAGGACGGACGGTTGCTGCCGGCGTCCGGCAACGTCCAGATCTTCTTCCGGCCTCGCCGCGGCGTTGACGACGCAGCGGACTTCGTTGGTTCGGTGCCGGACTCCCTCAAGAAGCGGATCGCCTTCCTTCACCCCGAGGTCAGGACGCTCGAAGGGCAACCCCAACGGAACACAGAGGTCCAGAAGTTCCTCGACGGGCGATTCGTGCAGAGCTTTCGCAGAGAGGATCTACTGCGAAATGTCGTCATTCCCTCACTGCCGGAACTGCCGGTCACGCATGAGAGCCCTGAAGCCAAGGTGTGCGGCGAGACGCTCGCCTGGACGCTGAAGATGATTGGCAAGGAGGAGCAGGAGGGCCTTAAGCAGTTGCTTGCAAGTCTGCCGGTCGCCTGCTTTGCGGGTTGGTTCGCAATGCGGGAGGCCGTATTCGGCCCAGGGTGGAAAGGTCGCGGCGGCGATGATCTCATGACTTTGGCCGACGCCCTTCCCGACGAGGAGGGTGACAAGCTGATTCGGTGTGCCCTTCTTCCCGCCGACGATCACCGATGGGGCATCGACATGGCGGATCGTGGCGATCTGTTAGCGCGTGGAGGGGTTGTGGAGGGACTCCGTCTCCAGACCCACGAGCCGATCCGATTCAGGATGAGTCGATCGCATCCGGAACTCCCGGCGCATGCCCCTTTGATCATGCCGCAATCGGCTTGGGACGACTGGAGAAAAGCGGTTCAAGAGCAGATCAAGCCCCCGTTTTCGGGGGAGTTTGAATACGAAGTCAAGGACGTCCAAGCAATTCCTGTGCTTCTTCGCCAGAATCTCGGCGACAACGCTCGTTCCGCCCTGTCCAATCTGATTCTTTCCTCGCTCCCGCACTGGAACGAGCGCTGGGAGGAAGTTACGATCAGGAAAATGGACGGCTGGCGTTGGTCGCACCGAATAGCCTCACCGCTCAAACACCGGCTTTCAACCCAGCCGTGGGTTTATGACAGTCCGTCGACAACCAACAAGCCATTGCGACAACGGTGGTTTGTGCCGGAGTCTCTCATTCGAGGTCAAAGAGGGCGCTTTCGTCACCTCGCGCCGCTTTCCCTGCCGCTGGCACACCGGCTCGCTGAAGACGGCGAGCTGCTTCAGGCTCTGGAGAGGCTCAGACTCAGTGTCTACCCTACGGAGGACGACCTGACTGGTCCGGATCTCCTCAGGGCCCTCGCCGCCGTCGCCATGGCTGGGGGACCGATGCCCGCCGGCGGATTCGACGTATTCCTCGGTCAGGTTCGCCATGCCTGGAGACATTTTGATCCGGATCGACAGCTTCCGGATCAGTTCGTAGTGCGGACGAGACCACGTACTTTCGTCGTCCGTACCGCCGATGCGCTAAAGGACGTCTACCTTCCCGATCACGATGCACGTACTCGATCACTTCGCGAACACGAGCAGCCGACCTTCGCGATGTTGCGCCGTGAAGCGAGCGGCCGAGTCGGTGACCTTCTACACAAACTTGGTGCCAGGCGGGCGTCCGGGCTGGAAGAACGTAGTCTGATCGATGGCAGGTCGGATGCTCAGGCATCAGATGGGGCGCAAACGCTCCAAGATGCAAACCTGAATTGGCTTCCCGTCGTCCTCCTCACACTGGCTGCCCACGGAGGCGCAAACCCGCGAGGGCCTGCGACCGACGCGTGGCGGCAGGCCGCCGCAAGACTTCACCGGGTCCGTGTCCGCCATTGCCACACCATCGCGGTCGAACTACTGGACGCCGGACGGATCGTCGCGAGCAGTGATCCAGAAGCCCATTGGCTGTCGCAAAACGGCATCCTCCTCGTGAACTGGGATGTGCCACGGTCCGGCTCTTACGAGGGGATTGCCACAGCCTGCCAAGGGTTCCCTGACCGGTGCATTGCGACCTGACCGGACCCAAGTCGAGAGAGCGCTCGAACGCGCGGAGATCGACCGCGAGGCCGTGAGCGACATTCGACTCCGGTGGTACGGCCAGACGAGTATGCTTCTCGCCCGCATCCGACCGGTCGTAAGGCTTCTCGGTGTATCAGACAACGGGCTCGAGACCGCCGCGACCGATGCCGTTCGGTTGTCCAAGTGGTTAACCGACGAAATCCGTCAATGGTGCAGCGAAGAACTGCTCGCGGCCGCCCGAGAGTCGTATGACGACTTCGAGATGGGATTCAGGGCCCGGCAAGTCCTCGGTGAGAACGCCGAGCTTCCGCAGTGGAACGAAGCCCTGCGGGCGCTTGGCGGCGAGTATGTACCCGTGAAGAACGACCGCGCCATGGACCAAGCGAAGCGACACTTGGAGGGCGCGGTGCGTTCGCTCCGTGCCTTTGCTCGGCATGTCGCCGTCACAGACGCCAGCATCTGTCGGGAAGACGATCAGGCGAAGCTATTCTCCGAGATCAGCGCCGTCCACGAACGCCTTGAGATGGACGCTGAATGGTCCGACCGCTGGTGGGAAGTGCCGTTCCGCGCGGTAGTGGACGCCCTACGTGCGCGTTATGAGGGCATCCTGGCGGTCAAGCCGTATCTCGATGTCTTCGAGGGTGCCGAGAGCATCGACGAGCTCAACTCGGTACTTGAGCGAAGAGAAGTGACCCTGGAGACCGACCCTCTCGCGGTAGCGCGTCGCAACTGGCGCCATCTCAATCGCGTCGTCCGGTCGTTGTGGGAACTATACGAGGATTGGCTCATGATGGAGGAGGCGGATCGGCCGGTCCGGAAAGTACCTGAAATCACCTTGGACGCGTCGATGTTCCTCCGAGTATGGTCGAAAGAGGATTTGTTGACACAGGCCAAGGACAGAGTCGAGGACCAGGTATTCCTCGCGGTCGTCACGGACTGCAAGACGATCGCCGAAATGCGAAAGACAATTGGGCCCCGGCCGCGGCGCCCGCAAGGACCAAAGGACGCACATAAGACAATCACGATCGCCGGAATGGAATATCATATCGGTGGCGCCGAAACGCACAGTGCCCTCTTGGGGCGGCTCCAGGATCTTCCCGTACCAACGGAATCGGCGCCAGGTCCCCGCCCGTCGCCACCGGACGCCATCGGTCCGAGGTCGAGATCTGGAGGCGAGGCAATCCGGCGCGGAGGGAAGACCTCACACCTGTATGGGTCGCCTCACCTCCCTGAACTGGTGGGGATCGTCGGGGAAATGCACGCCTTCCGTTTCCTGCAATCCAAGTTCGACATCGACGAACATGCGTGGGTCTCGGAGTTCAGAACCAAGGTCCTACCCTTGCGAGAAGGCGAAACGGATGAGACAAGCGACAGCCATGGCTACGATTTCCGGTTCACGCACGATCGCAAGACGTGGTGCGTGGAGGTAAAGGCGACAACCGAGGACGGTACTAGCTTCGATCTCTCGTCGGGTGAGATCGCCGCAGCCAGCCGTATCGCCCCCAGGAAGGACGAGCGATGGCGGATTCTGCGCGTTAGGAGAGCGCTGTCCGAGCAGCCCGAATGCGATTGGCTCCCCAACCCGTTCGACCCGGTCGCCGGCCATCTTCTTCGGCTCCGTCAGGGCAGCATGACCGTCGAATACACTCTATCGCAAGATGTCGAAGACGAACCGCTGGCTGTAACCGTCGTGGAAGACCTGAAGATCACCGTGTTGCGTAAGGCAGGCACACGGGTTGGAAAGGCGTCATCCTAATGGTCACTGTCGGAGTCGATTTGGCATCTCAGCCGAACAAGACCGCCACCTGCCGGATCGACTGGGGTAGCACGCCGGCACACGTCACATCGCTCTCGAGCGGAGCGACAGATTCGGACCTGCTGGGGTTGTTCAAGCACGCAAACAAGATCGGAATCGATGCTCCCTTCGGCTGGCCGAGGCCTTTCGTCCAGGCCATCCAGCGGTACTCGAATGCGAGGGAATGGCCCGCTGTTGGAATCCGCCAGCTTCGGTATCGCAGGACGGATTACGCGGCAAGGGACAAACTGGATCGATGGCCCCTGAGTGTCTCGTCAGATCGGATCGCAGTAACCGCAATGCGGGTGGCGCGTCTGTTCGACGCAGCTGCGAGGACCGGTGAGGCTATTGATCGGACCGGCGGTGGTCGCTTCGTCGAGGTGTATCCTGCTGCGGCGCTCTGGGTCTGGAGTTTCCGGTCACGTGGCTACAAGGGGCCCGAGAATAGGGAAGCTCTGACCCAGCTCGTTCGTGACTTCACCGGCGTGACCAAGGCTTGGTTGCAGCTGACCGAAGGAGACTGGGCCAAGTGCAGGGCATCAGACGATGTGTTCGATGCGCTCGTGGCAGCGCTCGTCGCTCGAGCCGCAGCAATCGGCTTCTGCGAACCCATTCCCTCTGAGGATCTTGATCGAGCTGCAGAGGAGGGCTGGATCGCGCTGCCCCAGCGTGGAAGTCTCGAACGGCTCGGGCGGGAATGACCACAGCAGCGTTCTGGCCGGTGACGGAGACGGGTGTCGGCGTTACCGGGCCGTCACCACGCTCATGCCCCCGGGAACCCAACAACCGAGGTCTTCAGGGCCAAGATCCCGACCAAGTCCCCGCCCGGAGGAATCCAGCCCGCAGGGAGATCAAGCGGCCACGTAGCCCCTGACGTCGGCGAGGTCGCGTGTCAGGTGACCACCGCACTTGTACACTAGCTTGGCTCCTTGAGCGGTGACCCTGAGTAGACCAGAGAATACCGCACGTCTTCTGCTTCGAATGAGTGCCGAATAATCGACCACATGCCCACGTGGTCGCCCGTTGCCAATCGTACGGGGATTATTCCAGACGGACTACTTATGGCATCCTCAAGCTGGTGAAGCAATCGCTGTTCATCGGATCTGAGCGGAGCCACAATGTCGATATCATCCATTTTGCTCCGACCTAAGTCGTCCGGCGGCGAACAATGAATCGGCGTCATTTTGACGGAAATGCTGACCACGTTCCCTCCGTTCACATTCGGG
Organism: Gemmatimonadetes bacterium bin94; assembly: GCA_002238865.1. GTDB lineage: Bacteria > Gemmatimonadota > Gemmatimonadetes > Longimicrobiales > Gaopeijiaceae > Bin94. The sequence continues at coordinate 52,696 of MPNE01000028.1, forward strand.
TGGTAGAGTTCGACCATTCTGATTTGCATCCTGTCTTCTCCGGTAGCCTTGAGGATCACCAATCCATCCAGCAGTGTGCGTAGATTGTCGCCGCTGTCACCCCAACGACGCGCCACCAAGGCACATCGGGTGGACACTCTTGACCGCCTCTCCGACCGCCTGGGCGGCCCCCGGCTTGCCCAGCGCTTCCGCGATATTGCCATACGTGGTGACCTTGCCGGGCGGGATCTGTCTCACATGAGACCAGACAGCTTTCTGGAAATCCGTCGATGTCATTGGAACTGCCTCCATGTCGTGGGCAGAGGTTCTTCGGGAGAATCGAGTGACCCGCGGTTCACCCCCGAAACCGATTCTCATTGTGCCACTCCAGGTGCTCTCGCCCCGGCCGAAGCTCGGAGCTTCTCGGCACCCACAACTCCGTCCCACCAAGCTCGTAGTAGTGCTCCCCGTCGTCAAAGTCCGTGTGGATGTGGTCGCTTACCTCGAACTGGTAGTCCGGGGTGACCGTCACGTAGCCGGCATCGAACAGCTTGTGGATATCGGAGCGCAGCAGCAGCCCGTTTCTGACATAGTGCCGTGGCTCTTCCTTGAAGGGTCGGATGTGAGCCGCCTCGAGCGCCGGAAACGCCTTCTCGCGCGTTACAGCGCACTGCCGCCTGTACACGTCGGCAACCACGGTCCGGAAGATCCCCTGCCCGACTCGGGGCTTCACGGGCACCGGATCGCCGTAGCCGCCGGGAATGTCGAGCCAGCTGCCCGGCCTGGGCTCCGAGACGATGGTTCCGCGCAGACGAATCGAATACCTGCGTCCATAGCGTCCGTCCGATCTCCGCTCGGAGGTCGTATCCCTTCCCGCGCTGCGTTGACGGGGCCCAGTTCTCAGGCTGTGGAAGTTGAAGGGCAGGAATGCCAACTGCATCATACATTATGTGAACTAGACCTTACATTCCGCGGCTGTTGGTGGAGGGAGGGGGGGAGAGGGCGACCACGGCAGTCACCGACCGAGGTAGACGCGCCGTTTTCCGCGAGCCGCGCGACAAATAGCGGATCGAGTGACCCTCCAAGTGTGGTCCCGTCTGGATACCGGGATCAATACACCATCATAGTAATGCTTGATATGCTGATCAGTATAGTATACACTATAATCACATTATGGTAGTCACATTGAATCCGCATCGAGAAGGATGGTGAAAATGCTCCAGCACTTCATCGCGACCAACATTGCCGACGAGAAACTGGCAGACGAGCTGTTCGTGGACGATGGTCAAGCAGTCTCAATGGTAGTCGGTGGTACCTACTGTGTTCCGGTTTCGGGCAGGCACTTTGAGCGCATCGTCAGCGATCTTCAGGGGCGCCAGCGGAAGGCTTTCGTGGTTTTTCACTGCCACACCAAGACTCCTCAGGATCTTGCCGAGACAGCCGAACGCCACGGGAATGACTGGCCCCGGACCATTCGGTTACTATCACTACGCGTCGATGGCGATCTCCCAGCCGAAGTCGAGATTTCCGACCTTCCATTCTGAGGAGTGACTTCAGCGAGTCGCCGCTAGTACCGACGCCGAACCGCGAACACAGATGAGAGAAATGAAGGACAGCATGCCGAGGAGCAGCGATTCGGTCCCAACCGACGGCACCGACCGTTCCCACG
>MPNE01000007.1 GCA_002238865.1 Gemmatimonadetes bacterium bin94
CGCTTCGTCCAGCTCGCGAAAGGTGTGCCGCCCGCCGTCCCGGACGAGGGCGGTCGCGTGCGGCGTGGCGGTGGCTCGCTCGTGCCGGGCGTCGGCGGGGGGGGCGGCGGGGGGCTGGGGCCCGGCGGCCGGCCGGGGGGGGGGGGGGCCTTGGCGGCCCGCCCCGCCGGGTCGTCCGGCGGCGGCCTCGTCACGGTGCCCCGACCAGTGCGCCCACCGCCAGGCCGGCCCCGTAGAAGGCAACGCCCCGGGCGGTGAGCCCCAGGGCGGGGTTGAGCGCGGGCCGGTTCTCGTAGTCGCGCACCCGCTGGAACGCCGGCCGGCACGGCGCCAGCCCGATCAGCGCCAGAAGCGTCCAGGGCGACCACGCCAGGGACGCGATCCCCGCCACCGGCACGGCTGCCGCCACCGCGAGACACACGACGTACTGCCCGACCGTGAAGCGGTCACCGAAGCGCACGGCGAGGGTGCGCTTGCCCGCTGCGCCGTCGGTCTCGCGGTCGCGAAGGTTGTTCACCACCAGAATCGCGGTGCTGAAGGCGCCCATCCCCACCCCCGCCAGCAGCGCGCCGGGCGACCACGTCAGGGCCTGCACATAGTACGTCGTAGCTGTCGCCGCAAGGCCGAAGAAAAGGAAGACGGCGACGTCCCCGAGCCCGTGGTACGACAGCGGGTAGGGTCCCCCGGTGTACGCGACGGCGAAGAGCAGCGACAACAGCCCGATGACCAGGACGGGCCAGCCCCCCACTGCGACCAGGTACACACCGGTCAGGAAGGCCGCCCCCAGCGTGAGCGCCATGCCCCACCACACCGCCTTCGGCGAGAGAAGCCCGGCCTGCGTGACCCGGATCGGCCCCACCCGCTCCGCGGTGTCCCCTCCCTTGATGAAGTCGTAGTAGTCGTTCGCGAGGTTGGTGCCGATCTGGATGAGGAGCGCTCCGACGAGCGCGGCGATCGCCGGTCCCATCGCGAAGACGCCGTCGGAAGCCGCGAAGCCCGTCCCGGCAACGACCGGAGCGGACGCCGCGGTGAGGGTGCGGGGCCGCGTGGCGAGGATCCAGGCCCGGCTGCGTGTCATCGTCATGGCCGCGTTCCCGCCCTTTCAGCCATTGTTTCGCCCGCGGGGCGCCCGCCGCCCGCGGGACGCCCGCAGGTTGCCGGACGACCGCGGGCCGCGCGTCCCGGCATCACCACGGCAGCCACGGGTACTTCCGGAAGTCGGGCTTGCGCTTCTCTAGGTATGCGTCGCGCCCCTCCTGTCCCTCCTGGGTCATGTAGAACAGCAGGGTGGCGTTCCCGGCGAGTTCCTGCAGCCCGGCCTGCCCGTCCACGTCGGCGTTGAACGCGGACTTGAGCAGCCGGATCGCCAGCGGGCTGTGCTCGAGGATCTGCTGAGCCCAGGCGAAGCCCTCCTCTTCCAGCCGGTCCACCGGAACGACCTTGTTGACGAGCCCCATCGCCTCGGCCTCTTCGGCGTTGTACTGGCGGCACAGGTACCAGATCTCGCGTGCCTTCTTCTGCCCGACCATGCGCGCCAGGAACGACGATCCGAACCCGCCGTCGAAGCTGCCGACCTTGGGGCCGGTCTGGCCGAAGACGGCGTTGTCGGCCGCGAGGGTGAGGTCGCAGACCACATGCAGCACGTGGCCGCCCCCGATCGCGTAGCCGGCCACCATGGCGATCACCGGCTTGGGCATCGTGCGGATCAGGCGCTGCAGAACCAGGACGTTGAGCCGCGGGACCCCGTCTCGACCGACGTATCCCGCATCGCCGCGGACACGCTGGTCGCCGCCGGAGCAGAACGCGTACTTGCCGTCCTTCGCAGGACCCTCGCCGGTGAGGAGAACGACGCCGATCGACGGGTCCTCGTTGGCGTCGCTGAAAGCCTCGAGGAGCTCGAAGAGCGTCTCGGGCCGGAACGCGTTGCGCACTTCCGGGCGGTTGATCGCGATCCGCGCCACGCCGTCGCGCTTCCTGTAGGTGATGTCCTCGTAGGACTTCACCGTCTCCCAGTTCGATGATTTCATGGCCTTGTCGGTTTCAGGATTTCGTTGACGCGGCGGGCGACCCGCACGCGGGTTCGTTCGTGGCTCAGCCGGTTCCTCTCACGGTCGGTCCGAACCCGGATCACTTCCGTTCCCGGGCGCGCCACGGCTGCTGCGACCGCCTCCTCGAGCTCGGCCGGCGTGGCCGCGTCCGTGAACGGCAGTCCGTACATCCGGGCCGCGTGCCGGAAGTCGAGCCCGTGCGGTGTCGCGAAGCAGGGCGTGAAGGCCGGCTCGAAGTGGCGGATGGGAAGCATGTGGAAGATGCCCCCGCCGTCGTTGTCCACCAAGACGAAGACGACGTTGAGCTGCCTGTCGCGTGCGGCCAGGAGGCCGTTCATGTCGTGGTAGAAGGCGAGGTCGCCGATCAGTCCGGCCACGGGACCCGCGCCGCCGCCCGCGCACCCGAGCACCGACGAGACGATCCCGTCGATTCCGCTTGCACCCCGGTTGCCGAGCACCTGGAGGTCACGCGCGGCGGGGCGGCCGTACCCGTCGACGTCCCGAACCGGCATCGAGGACGACACGAACAGGGTCGCGCCGGGAGGGAGGGCGCGGATCACGGCGGCGGCGTAGTCACCCTCGTTGTCGGCGTCGGGCGGTGCCCGTTCGATGGCCTCCCACGCCGCCGCCTCGAGGTCCGTCCAGGCCCGGGTCCAGGGGAGGCGGCGGGAGAGGGCGGGGTCGTCGCCGTCGCGGCCGCCCTCGGGGTGGGCAAGCCGGTCCAGCACCGTACCCGCGGATGCGCGGAGATAGTGGTCCGCGAGGCCCTGGTGGTCCTTGGGGTGCGCGCCGTTGTCGATCACGATCTGCGTGGCCCCGGTCCATTCCGCCAGCGCTTCTTCCAGGACCCCCGACGTGGGCGTGCGTCCCACCCGCACGATGAGGTCCGGTGCGAGGCGCCGTACGGCCTCGGGGACGCGCAGGAAATGGTCGTAGGCGCCGAGGACGGGGGTGGCCGGGACGTCGTCCACGCCATGGGCGAAGCGAGCACCGGAAAGGGGGTCGGCCAGGGTGGGGATGGATCTGCCGAGCGCGAAACGGACGACAGCGGGGCCATCGTGGCCGGGGTCGCTGGAAGGGCCCGCGACGAGGAGGGGGCGACGCGCCGCAACGAGCCAATGCGCGAGCAGGGTGTCCTGATCCTGCCCGCGCATTGGCGCCCCGGATCGCCGTCCCAGCGGGTCCGACGCGGAGACTTCGCCGCTGGCAACCGCCGCTTCGACTGCGGCCAGACCCGTGAGCCGGCCGCTATCCGGTCCGCGCAGGCCGAGTCCCACAGGCGTCGCCGGCTGCAATGGTTTGTCGAAGGGCACGTTGAGGTGCACCGGACCGGCGGGCGGACCCACCGCGTGTCGGGCCGCGCGATGGACCACCTCGACCATCGACCGCGTACCCACCTCTTCCAGCGCTTCGGGCGAGGGCAGGGGCAGATCCGCCTCGAAGCGCACACGATCCCCGAAGATTCCCGGCTGCTCGATGGTCTGGTTGGCATCCGAGCCGCGCAGGCGGGGTGGCCTGTCCGCGGTGATCACGATGAGGGGGACATCGGACAGATCCGCCTCGACGACGGCTGGGAGGAGGTTGGCGACAGCGGTCCCCGAGGTTGTCAGGACCGCGGCCGGGCCCAGATGGCAGCGCCCGTATCCAACCGCAAAGAACCCGGCGGAACGCTCGTCCAGGTGTACCCGGGTGTCGATTTCGGACAGGGAACGGGCCGCCAGCACGAGGGGCGCGGACCGGGAGCCGGGAGCGATCTCCACCTCTTCCAGGCCATGTTCGGCGAGGGTGCGAAAGATCGCCCGGGCCCACGCAAGATTGAGTTCGCCGCCGGTCACCCCACCGTCACCCCAGGCCGGCCGCGGCGCTCCCGGCCACCTCTGCGCGAGCGACCGCCCGCAGAACCGGATCGAACTTGAGTTCGGTCTCGGCCCACTCCAGCGCCGGATCCGAGCCCGGCACGATTCCGGCACCCGCGAACAACCGCCAGCGCGACCCGTCGCATACCGCCGAGCGAAGCGCGGGCACGAAAATCCCCTTCCCGTCGGACGCCAGCCACCCGACGGGCCCGGCGTACCATCCCCGGTCGAACTCCTCGCCCTCGGTGAGGAACGAGAGCGCCACGTTGCGGGGAATGCCACAAACCGCCGGGGTCGGATGCAGGGAAGCGAGGATCTCGAGCAGGGTGACGCCGGGGGGAACCTTCGCGGCGATCTTGGTTTCGAGGTGCTGGATACGGGCGAGCGCGAGCACATGGGGCTCGATGTCCCGTTCAACCGCGCACCCCAGCGCCGACAACCGCGCCACCATGTCCTGAACGACGAAATCGTGCTCGGCTCTGTCCTTCTCGCTCTCGAACAGCTTGCGGGCCAACTGCGCGGTCTCCACCGAATCGGCTCCGACGCCGACGCTGCCGGCGACCGCCGTCGCACGCACGATCCCGTTGACCATCGCGGCCATCGTCTCGGGCGCGGCGCCGACCACCGCCGCCCCACCGACGGGCTCGAACAGGAAGACATGGCTCCCGTGGCTCTCCTCCCAGAGGGCTCGGGCCAGATCGAGCGGTGCCACCGGCCGCGGGGGCGTCACGTCGAGGGCGCGCGCCAGCACCACCTTGTCGGCGTCGCCGGCCCTGATCCGCCGCAGGGTCCGCCAGATCATGCGACTCCACGCGGCCCGATCGACGCCGGCGACCCTCTCTGGCGCCGACCCGTCCGCCATCGCCCCGCCGGCACGTCCGGACGGGACCGTGGCAAGGCTTCTCGTCAGCGCATCCGACCAGCGCTCCCAGGACTGCTCGGCGGCCCGCCGGCTCGCGGCGTGAACCACAAGCGAGCAGGTCCCCGCCGACGGGTCGTGCTCGACCTCGGCCTCGGGAAGGTGGAACAGCGCGGGCGGAAACGGGGACCAGACCCGATCCGTGCTCGGCCGGGACGCGAACGCAAACCCGCCGAAGATGCGAGCACGAGCCCCGTTCGGGTCGATTCCCCCGAAGACCCGCGTCGCCTCGAGCTGCACCGACCGGAAGCGGGCGCGATCAACACCCTCGCCGGGGCGGTCCAGGTCACCTGCGGTCTCTTCCGGGCGCGCCGTGTCTTCCCGGACGGCGACCTCCCGGAGCACTCCGGCGTGAGCCACCCATCGGTCACCCGATGCCCAGAACCCCCTCGGTCCGCCCTCGCCCAATCGCAGGAACGCGATCGGCGAAACAGCGGGAATGTCGCCCCGGATCTGGTACACGGACGGCCCGTCCACGGCCGTTGCGGGTCGCGGCAAGGCCAAAACTCGGGTCAGCGCTCGCCTGCGGACGCGCGGCCATCGCGCAGTCGAATATCCTGCGGAGCGGGCGCCCCGGACAGCACATATTCGTCCTGGTCCGAAGGCGGACCCGTCACGTTGGAGACTCCGCAGTTGACCAGCAGGGCCTGCGCGTCGGTCTTGCCACTGTCCGAAGGGGGGAGCACGTCCTCGCCCCGCTCCGCCGCGTCCTCGCTTCCCCCCACTCCCATGGCCACGTCCTGGTCCGCAATCCGCGTGGCCACTACTCGGAGGTTGGTCTCGCCGTTGGCGGGGTTGTCAAACGCGGTGGCGGTCAGCACGTCGTGATAGGTGTTGCCCGTAAAGAGCTGCAGACCCAGCCCCGATGTCTGTTTGCGCGCCCTCACGAAGCCGACATCGCTGTTACCGTCCTCGATCGTGTACCCCATGATGTTGAGCTGGGCGACCGCGCACTGATAGGCGTCTTCCCGACCGGGAGGCGCCACTCCGTAGTACGATACGGGTGCAGCCGAGCATGCAGCCGCAAGTACGGCGAAAAGTGGAGAAAACTTTCTCATCCTTGACCCCCTGATCAGCCCTCCAGGGACGCGCAAAACCGGCTCGGCCCATTGAAGCAAGTTGGTCGCCGCCGCCGCAGGCGTCAACCGACGGCGGCCGCCGCGCTGCTGGTTCCGCCGACCGCCATAACATATGTTTACTCCATGTCCAGATCTCAGATACACCGCGACTCGACTGCGGATCCGGCTGTTGCGCAGACCGATGCCGCGTCGTCCGAATCCGCCGAGAAGGACGCCTCTGGACGGCTGGATCAGGCGCCCTTCCGCACCCCTGCCGACCCGACTCCCATTCCCTCGTCGGAGGGGGAACACGACCTGGGGCGTCCCGAGTACTACCTGAACCGCGAGCTGACGTGGCTCAACTTCAACTTCCGCGTGCTGCGCGTGGCTGAAGACCCGAGGTCCCCCCTCCTGGAACGCCTGAAGTTCCTGTCGATCGTCGGATCGAATCTCGACGAGTTCTTCATGAAGCGAATCGGGGGTTTGAAGCAGCAGGTCGAGGCGGGCATCACCGAGCGGACTGTCGACGGTCGAACCCCCGGTGAACAGATCGAGCAATGCTACGAAGTGGTGCGCCGGCTCGAGTCGAGACAGCGGAAGGCCGGACGGGAGATTCTGGGGCTGCTCGCCGAGCAGGGGATTCACGTCCTGGACTGGAAGGACCTGAGCAAGAAGCATCGGAAATGGCTGCGCATCGACTATGTGCGGAACATCTACCCGCTTGTGACCCCCCAGGCGACCGATCCGGCCCACCCCTTCCCCTTCATCTCGAATCTGTCGCTCAATCTGCTGGTGACGCTGGGCTACCCGGGCGAGGAGCGCAGCTCGCTGGCGCGCGTGAAGGTCCCGGTTGGGGCGGGTATCCCGCGGTTGGTGCGGGTGGCGGATTCCAGCAAGTGGGTCCCCCTCGAAAGCGTTATGGCCAACAACCTGGATCTTCTCTTTCCGGGAATGGAGATCCGGGCCTGCGAGATCTGCAGGGTCACCCGGAACGCCATCTATGACGTGGACGAGGACATGGCCGACGACCTGCTCGAGCTCATCGAGACGGGTGTGCGGAAGCGCCGCCTGGCGCCGATCGTGCGCCTGCAGGTCGAGGAGGGGTTCAATCCCGCCCGCAGGACGAGGCTCGCCAAGGAGCTCGGCCTGAAGGAGAGCGACATCTTCGAGGGCAGCGGGCTGCTGGGCTTGCGAGACCTGATGTCACTCCACGAACTGACCCGGCCGGGGCTTAAGGATCCACCTCACTACCCCGCCGATCACCCCGACCTTCTTGACAGCCGCCCGGTCTTCGATGTCATCCGGGAAAAAGGCCCGATCCTGCTGCACCACCCGTACCAGGCATTCGACACGTCGGTGCTGCGCTTCCTTCACGAGGCGTCCCGGGACCCGAAGGTGCGCGCCATCAAGATGACCTTCTACCGGATGGCGCCGCGAAGCAGCATCATCGACGATCTGGTGCGCGCGGCACGCCAGGGCAAACAGGTGGCCGTGGTGATCGAGCTGCAGGCGCGTTTCAGCGAGGCCGCCAACATCCAGTGGGCAAACGAGTTGTCGGCCCACGGAATCCATGTGACCTACGGAGTGCTCGGGCTGAAGACCCACTGCAAGGTCATACTGGTGGTCCGGCAGGACCAGGACGGGCTGCGCCGGTACGCGCACCTCGGGACCGGCAACTACCATGTGGGTACCGCTCGCGAATACTCCGACCAGGGTCTCCTGACGTGCGATTCCTCCATCGGAGCCGATCTGACCGAGCTCTTCAACTATCTGACGACCGGGTACCGTCCAAAGCGCAAGTACTGGAAAGTGCTCGTTGCCCCGAAGCATCTGCGGCGCGGCATCCTCGACCGCATCGAACGCGAAATCGCGTTGCACTCCGACGACTCGCCGGGGAGGATCCAGTTGCAGATGAACGCCATGGAGGACCCGGAGGTGTCCCGGGCGCTGTACGAGGCGTCCCTCGAGGGTGTGGCCGTGGACCTGATCGTGCGCGACAGCTGCCGAATTCGACCGGGCATACCGGGTCTGTCGGAGAACATCCGCGTGGTGTCGGTCGTGGGCCGGTTCCTGCAGCATTCGCGGATCTACTACTTCCGCAACGGGGGCGACGAGGAGTACTACATCGGGTCGGCCGACTGCATGAGGCGCAACCTCAGCGCGCGGGTGGAAACCCTGGTGCCGGTCGATGATCCCGCCCTGCGCAGCGAACTCAGGCAGGTGTTGGACATCCAGCTCACCGACCGGCGCTGCGCCTGGGAGATGGGAGCCGATGGCAGCTACACGCAGCACGTCCCCGTATCGCGAAGGGAGACCTGTACCTTCGAGACGATGATCGCGTGGGCCCATGCCCGTGAATTCGAGGGCACGAGGCTGCGCAACCGCCTGACGCGCGGGCCGAAGGAGCAGTCGAAGAGATGAGGGCCCGCCTCCACCGCTGCTCCGTCGCAATTCGAGGGGCGGTGAGGGGCCGGCGTGCAACCGGGCAAGGTTGCCGCATTGCAAGAGCCATCGCCGGCACGGTCCTCGCAGCGTCGGCCGTCGGCGCGGGGCTCTTCGTGGGCAGCGCCGGCAGCGCGGCGTTCCTTGCTCCTCCCGCTCACGCCCAGCAGGCGCCACGGCTGACAACCGACAACCTGTGGACCTTCCGCCAACTGTCGGCACCGCAGTGGGCACCCGACGGGCAAAGCATCGCGTTTACGGTGAGTGAGGGGGAAACCAACTCCAGCGCGATTTTCGTCGCCGACCTGGACGGCAACGTTCGCCGACTGTCGCTGTCGCGACCCGGGACCCCGGATCGGCCCGGGGAGGCCCTGTCACGCACCCTGCTCCCGGCGCCCTGGACCCCGGATGGACGCACGCTGCTCTACCTCGCCGGGGGCGACATCCACGCCGCCGACGCTCGCACGGGCACGACCCGCACGCTGGTTGACTTCGGCGCGACCTCACCCGGCCATACCCCCCAGCAGTACTTCAACGGCCCCGACCCGGTGCTGTCCCCGGACGGGAGCAAACTCGCCTACATCCGCGAAAGCGAACTCTGGGTCCTGGACCTCGAGAATGGCGGGGTGAGCCAGCTGACGAGTTCGCACGGTGAGGGGTGGCACAACCTCCAGCCGCGCTGGTCCCCGGACGGGACGAAGATCCTCTACACGGCGCAGGCCACCGACGAGCAGAAGCGGTTCCGGCACACCGACTTCTCGGGGCTGATCATCGGCGTGAGGTTCACGCTGATCGGGTACGGGCGGGTGAGGCTGGGTGTCATTCCGGCCGAGGGGGGCGAGACCACCTGGCTCGGACCGGTCGAAGGGGAGCGGTATTCGCTGCGGGGAGGGAGCCAGGCGCACTGGTCCCCGGATGGACGCTCGGTGGCCATCAACTGGCTGTCGCTTGATCACACGGCGCGGGAGATCCGCATCGCGTCGCCCGAAACCGGAGACGTGCGCACCATCTGGCGCGAGGAGGTGGACGCGTGGATCTCGCCGCTTGCCATCTGGATAGGGTGGTCGCCCGATTCGGAGCGCCTCCTCTTCACCTCGGAGCGCACCGACTGGAACCACCTCTATGTGATCGACGCGGAAGGAGCTGCCCCGGAGCCCACGCAGCTCACGTCGGGTGACTTCACAGTCACCAGCAACCAGGTGTACGATCGCTTCGAGGTCACCCCTGCCTGGTCGCGCGGCGGCAGCACAATCCTCTTCCCTTCGAACGAAGCCGGTACCCCCGAGCGGCACCTGTACGAAGTGTCGGTCGAGGGCGGCGAGCGACGGCGCGTGACAACGCTCCCGGGGGTGAACCTGTCTTCCACTCCCTCGCCGAACGGCTCCCACGTCGCCTACCTCCACAGCAACCACACCGCGCTGCCCGAGTTGTACGTACAGGAGGTCGACTCGGGCGAGCCTCGGCGGCTCACCTCGCTCGCCGTGCCCGAATGGCTCGCCGGGTATCCCATGCGGGATGCCGAAGTCGTCCGCTTCCCGAGCCCCGACGACGGAGCCGCGGTGACGGGACGACTCTTCCTGCCCGACGAGTTCGACCGCACGCGAGAGCACCCGGCCGTGGTCTTCGTGCACGGGGCGGGCTACGCGCAGAGCGTCTTCCGGGGCTGGCTGCGCCTCGACCAGACGGCGTTCAACCGCTACCTCGCGCAAGAAGGCTACGTGGTCCTGGACGTTGACTTCCGGGGCAGCGCGGGATACGGCCGCAAGTTCCGAATGGACGTCTTCGACCGCCTCGGAGAGGTCGATGTCGCCGACGTGTTGGGCGGCGTCGAGTACCTGCGCAGCCTGGGTTATGTCGACATGGACCGGATCGGGACCTGGGGGCACAGCTACGGGGGATTCATGGTCGCGAGTTCAATGCTTCGGTCCCCCGAGACCTTCGCGGCGGGCGTGTCGAGCGCCCCGGTGACCGACTGGGAGCGCTTCTTCTACCTCGCGCCGGGATACAACGAGGAGCACTTCGGCTTCCCCTGGGAAAACCCCGAAGGCACCCGCCGCGGTTCTCCGATCACCTATGCCGCGAACCTCGTCCGCCCCATGCTCATCCTGAGCGGCATCCAGGACACGATGCACCTCGACGCAGCCGCGCTGGTCAACGAACTCCTCGCCCACGGCAGGACGACGTTCGAATGGATTTTCTACCCGGACGAGGCCCACGGAATTCGCGGGCCACGTGCACGAGCCGACTACTATCGGCGGATCGCGGAGTACCTGGACCGGTATCTCGAACCCGTCAGGAGTTGAGAACGATGTCCAGATCGGCCATTGGCCTGCTGGCAGGCGCCCACCTGCTCTTCGGCTGCGTACCCCCGGGCATGGACGACGACGTGACCGTCCTCAGCGGGGGACGGCTCATCGACGGAACCGGTGCTCCCGCGATCGAGGACGCCGTAGTGGTTATGGGGGGCGGCCGGATTCTGGCGGCCGGAGCCGCGGGCACGGTGGAGATTCCGGCGAGCGCGGACAGGACCATCGACGTCGCGGGCAAGACGATCATGCCCGGGATGATCGAGGGGAACAGCCACATCATCTTCGACGGGCAGTCCAATCACCCTGCGTACTTCGCGGGGCGCTATCGCGACTACTACGAGATCGGCGCGCGCAACCTCTACGCGAGCCTCATGCAGGGGATCACGACTTCGCGCGACACCATGGACCCGCTGGAGGAGATGATCCGGCTGCGCGAGGATGTCGAGAGCGGCGTCATCGCCGGGTCGCGCCTCTTCACCTCGGGAACGATCCTGAACTATCCGGGCGTCTACCGGATGTTCGACGATCCGACCGATTCGGTCTTCGAGGGCATTCCTCCCGAGGGCGTCGAATACGCGAAAGCGGCGATGGTGCTGCCGGTGCGCGACGGAACCCACGGGCGTGAGATCGTCGCCGACTACGCCGAGCGGGGCGCCGACTTCATCAAGGTCTCAAGCTACAGCGGGCCGCTCAACGAGCCGCCGGAGCTGTCCACCGAGGCCCTCACCGAAATCGTGGAGGAGGCGCACGCGCGGGGGCTGCGGGTTACGACCCACACCTCGTCGATCGAGAGCATCGTGGCGGTGCTGGACGCGGGCGTGGACGCCATGGAGCACCCCACGCTCGTGGGGCAGGAGGAGGTGGGGGCAGAGGGAGAGTTCCCGGACGAGCTGGTGCAGCGCTTCGTTGACCAGAACGTCTATTCGGTGCCTCTCATGGTCGTGAGAGAGGTCTATGTGACCTATTACGAGGATCCGGGCCGCCTGGATGACCCCTGGTTCATCCGGCACGCCCCCGCCGACATGGTACAGGAGGCCCGGGAATGGGTGGCACGCGACATCGCCGAAGGGCCCGAAGCACTGGAAGACCATCGCGCGGGCTACGAACTCGGACGCCTCAACCTCGCCAAGCTCATCGCCGCCGGAGCGCCGATCGCGATGGGAACCGACAAGGGCACTCGCCTCAACTTCCACGAGAGCGGGAACCACGTCCGCGAGCTCGAGATCTACACCGAGCTGGGAATGACGCCGATGGAGGCGATCGTCTCGGCCACTCTTCGCGGCGCGGAGTTGCTTGGAATGGAGGATGAGCTGGGGACCATCGAAGCCGGAAAGCTGGCCGACGTGATCGTGGTGTACGGCAATCCGCTGGAGAATATCCGGGCGCTGCGCGAGGTCGACCTGGTCTTCAAGGAGGGGGTGCGGTATCGGTAGATCGCCCCGGGCAGGTCCTCACCCCCCCAACTCGCTCACCGCCACCACCCTGCCCCGCTCCGCCCAGCGCGCGAGCGTCACCTCTTCGGGTTCAAGCCCCAGCCCCCAGGTCGCGTCCCGCACGGCGGTCACCTCGTAGCCGCGCTCCGCCAGGCCATCGACGGCCTGGGTCATGCACACGTCGCGCGCCACCCCGATCACCACGAACTCCAGCGGACGCCCCAGTGCGTCGCCCAGCGACCGGACGAACGCCTCACACGCCGGATTTCCCTCGAAGACGTTGAACCGCGTCTTCCGCACGAAAACCGGGCGCCGCTCCCTCACGGCACGGCGCGCCACGATTTCGGCCTCGTCGCCGCGCGCGTCGTGGGCCAGCACCAGCGGTTCACGCGGGCGGATCTCGGCGATGATCTCGGCACCTGCGCGCTCCTGCGGGTCCGGCGAGCGCCCCATGCAGTGCGGGGGGTAGGTGTCGCTCGCCGGATCCGGGTTCACGGGATCGATCTCGGCATCGCCCAGGCCGTGCCAGTCACCGGTGTAGACGATCACGGCGCAGTGCGCCCGCATCCAGGCCGTGGCCTCCGCCAGCGCGGGCACGACCTTGACCGCGCCCGGATCGGAGTCGTCGAAGAGGTCGCGGACGTACAGCCGCCCCGCCGGGTCCATGAAGTCCACCTGGACATCGACGATCCAGCCGATCCGTGCGGGCGGGTTCGGCGCGTCGGGGCTGGCGGCGGGGGCCGCCGCTGCTCCCGGGCGCACGCGCGAGCCAATCGCCGGATCGTTCACGGCACCAGCTCGAGTCTGTCGTTCGGCCGGTACCAGCGGCCGGCCTTGGCCACCGGCTCTCCCTCGACCAGCACCACATCGGCCGTGTAGTCGAAGGAGCCGCGCATGAGCCCCGACCCCACCCCGTACAAGTCCGCCGGCACGCCCTGATCTTCGAAGGCGTGGATCTTCGACGCAGTGAACCCGCCGGATACGACGATGCGCACATGCTGGAAGCCCGCGCGGTCGAGCGCGCTTCGCACCTTGTCGACCAGGCGCCAGTTGACGCCGCGGGGATCGAAGTCTCCCATTTCCGCCGCCACGGATCGGTCCACCATTGTCCCGGAGGTGTCGAGGCGCACTCCCCACAGGCGTTCGCCCAGCGCGCGCGCGACGGCCAGGGAGGTGGTCACGCTGTCATTGTCGAAGTCGACCAGCGACACAATGCGAACGTCATCCGGCATCGCATCCGCCAGCGACACCGTCGCGGCCACCGTGTCCCCGCCGAAGGCCGCGATCAGGGCGTGCGGGACCGTGCCGATCCCCGACGAGCCCCACCAGGAAGCCTGCGCGTCGGTGGACACCCCGATCGCCCCTGCCACGTGCGCCGCCCAGCCGTCTCCGGTCTGCACCATCCAGTGGTCGTGCCGCGCGGGGAAGAACATGACGGGCTTGGGCCACGCGGCCTCGACCACGGCGCGGGTGTTGGTGGCGATGCGAGTGCGGCGAGCCAGGACCCCGGCGTAGAGTGTCTCGAGGTGCGCGAAAGCCGGGTACGGCCCGGTTATGAACATGACCGTCTCCCACGGGCGGGAACGGTCCCCGTCACGAAGGGAGTGGACTTCGATATCGCCGAAGCCGTAGCCCTCCGTGAGGCAGAGCTTCAGTATGGCGATCGCCTCGTCGGTTCCCGCGACGACCGCGTCCTGCCGGTGAAAGACCTGCATGGTGACAGTCGGACCACGCCCCGACTCGAGGAGCAGGTCGCGCGCACGCACGAAGTACTTATCGGAGTAGTAGCCGCTCCGCATCTTCTCGACGGGGAACGCGAAGATGGCCGGATCCAGCCGTTCGGGATGGCGGATCGGGTCGGGCGGGGCGGATCGGGCCGCGAAGTTGTCGCCTGCTCTGGCCATTGGGGTTGGACGTACCCGTGCGGGACAACCGATGGGGACTCGATGGTGTCATATTCTAACAGGAAGGGGACGCTTCGTCGGAGGTTGAGAGGTGCTCGTGAAGGGAACGCGCCGTGGAGGAGGGATGCCCCGTCCGGGCCGGTGTCGCCCGGTTGGCTGGCCGATGTTCGTCCCTCTGCTGCTTCTCCATGTGCAGGCTTGTGCCGACGGTGGCACCGACGATGCACCCGACCCCCGGCGACCCCTCTCGCTCGGTGCTCCGGAAGCCGTCTTCCCCAAGGACTTCGGGTACGTGCACACTGTGCGGGAACTCCCCGGCGGGGACGTTCTGACCGCCGATCCGTTGGGCAAGGCTCTCTACCGGGTGGACATGGAGACAGGGGTTCGAGCCGTGGTCGGCACATTGGGCGAGGGGCCCGAAGAATACCAGCAGCCCGACGCCGTCTGGCCACTGCCGGGGGACTCGATTCTGTTGGTGGATCTGGGCAGGGGCCAGCTGGTCAGGGTCGGGCCGGAGCTGGAGTTCGGGATTGCACACACCATCGCGACGTTTCAGGAGGACGGAGGGGTCGTGATGGCGATCCCCGCCGGGATCGACCTTGCCGGAAACGTGTACACCGCCGCCATGGGCGGTTTCCCGCCCGACCCCGATGGGCGCGGCGCGATTCTCCGTATCGGCCTCGCCGAGGGATCGGTCGATACTGCCGGCAGCTTCAAGCGCATGGACGTCGTGGTCGAAGAGAGCGAGAACGGTGTGAGCATCTCACCGATCCCGCTGTCGCCCCAGGATGCCTGGGGGGTCGCAGATGACGGCTCGGTTGTCGTGGCGCGCTCCGTGGGCTACGGAGTGGACTGGTACGCCCCGGACGGTTCGGTGACGCGTGGAGACACGATCCTTCACGAGCCCGTCCCCATTGCCACTGCCGAGAAAGCCGAGTACTTCCGCGACCGCCGGCGCCACGCCGGAATCGGCATGGGGATTTCGAGGAGTTCCGACGGGTTGACGACCGCAACCTTCTGGCGCGGCGGCTCCAGCGGGTCGGAAGAGCCCGACTATGACAACTATAGTTGGCCAAATGTAAAGCCTGCTTTACATCCTGCGACCGTTCGCGTCGATCCTTCAGGGCGCGCATGGGTAAAGCGGCACCTTCCGGCGAATACCGGAACCGCCTACGACCTCTTCGACCGTCAGGGGCGGTTGGTCAGGGCGGTAACGCTGGAGGGGGACCGACGTGTGGCCGGCTTCGGTCCCGGGTCGGTATACATGGTCGCCTTCGACGAGTTCGACCTGGCTTACCTGGAGCGGTACGGGTTGCCGTAGAAGGCGGCCTCGCCCAGTGCGAAGCCGTGCTGCAGCGACGACGGGGACGCGGTCACGTTCCCTGCCGGTCCAGGTCCAGCGTCTGGGCGGGGTCATCAAAGCGCTGATACGTGCCCGCAATGCTGTCCGCCGATATCACCTGCCCCTGGTACGTGGCGTTTACGATGTTCCCAAAGACATTCATGTCGAGATCGAGGGATATCGACGGAAAGGTGTGGATACCGCTGACGGTACCCGAGAACACCAGCCTTTCGACCCGTAGACTGAACGTTCCCGTGACGGTCCCATCGGGAGACTCCTTCATTCTGAGCAGCCAATCCTCCACTGCGCCATACGCTACGCCGGTGCCGACCCAATTGCCGGTAACCGTTGGATTCTCGGGCTCTGCCGTACCGCTTCCGCATGCGGTGCCCAGTGCGAGGACAAGCGCAATTGCGGCTCCGCGGAGAGGGTGCCGCCGAAGATGAGACCGGAACATCGGGTGCCTCTTGCCGGTGGATTTGCGCGACGGAGACCGTTCTCGCCACGCGCTGATAGACTGGGCCAACCGCACGCACGCGGACAAGGCTTCCCGGCAACATCCGGGCGCCCGCTTGCTTGACTCCGGGAGCCGCGCGGGCCAGCATGGCAGTTGACGCGCCACCGAAGCCGGTTGCGCACGGGTCAGCCCATAACAGGGAGAACGAGAATGAGAAAGCCCATGGTTTCCTGGTGCCTGGTGCTCTCCGGTCTTTTGTGGGCCGGGGCCTGCGCGTACGAAGGTGGCGAGGAGCCCGACGCAGCCCCCGCCGACCCGACAGCAATAGCAGACCCCGCGATGGCGGGCGACCTGCCCAACCCGGCGACCGAAGTCATGGCCGACTGGGCCGATCTGCCCGACGGCCGCGAGTGGGGCTCCACCGCGGGTGTCGACATCGACCCGAACGACGGCCACATCTGGGCCTACGACCGATGTGGCGGCGTGGGGCTCGCGGGCGGCTGCGCCGAGAACCTGGTCGACCCGATCTTCAAGTTCCACCGCGAGACCGGAGAGATTCTGGCCAGCTTCGGCGCCGGGCTTTTCGTGCTCCCCCACGGCATCCATGTGGACGCGGAGAGCAATGTGTGGGTAACGGACTCGCAGGGGACCCAGGACGGCACCAAGGGTCACCAGGTGATCAAGTTCAGCCCCGAGGGCGAGGTGCTGCTGACGCTGGGACAGGCGGGGACGAGAGGCAGCGAACCCGGACAGTTCAACGAGCCCTGCGATGTCATCACCGCGCCGAACGGAGACATCTTCGTCTCCGACGGGCACAGCGGTCAGAACGCCAATCCCCCGGAAGGCTCGACCGGCCGGATCATCAAGTTCTCCCCCGAGGGCGAGTACATCATGGAGTGGGGACAGATCGGCGACGGGCCGGGCGAGTTCCGCACCCCGCACGGGATGGCCTTCGATTCGCAGGGCCGCCTCTTTGTCGCGGACCGGGGCAATCACCGTATACAGATCTTCGACCAGGACGGCAACCACCTGGATTCCTACTACCAGTTCAGCCGCATCAGCGGTCTGTTCATCGACGGTGACGACAACCTGTACGCGATCGACTCGGAGTCGAATCCGGGCAACCACGAAGGCTGGATGACGGGGATTCGGATCGGCCACGCTTCCGAGGATCGGGTGACCGCGTTCATCCCCCCGCACGCCGTCTCCGAGGAGCGGCCGCATGGCTTCGCCGGCGAAGGCGTGGCGGCGGACGGTGACGGCAACGTGTACGCCGCGGAAGGGCCCATCTCGCTGGCCGCCGCGGGAGGTGGCCTGACGAAGTACGTGAGGAACGAACAATGAAAACCGTATGCAGTGTGATGGCGGCGGTGTCCCTGACCGCACTGGGAACGCCCGAGGCCGGGTTCGCTCAGGAATCCGATCCTGTCCTGGAGGAATGGCAGGTACCCTGGGAGCAGAGCCGGCCCCGCGACCCCTATGTGGCGCCCGACGGACGGGTCTGGTTCGTCGGCCAGCGTTCCCACTACGCCGCCGTCCTCGACCCGGCGACCGGCGAGATGAAGAAGTACGACCTTCCCGACGGCGCCGGTCCGCACACCGTGGTGGTCGGCGACGACGGTATGGTCTGGTACACGGGCAACCGAGTCGGCAACCTCGGCCGTATCGACCCCGAGACGGGCGAAATCGAGATCTTCCCCATGCCCGACGAGAGGGCGCGCGACCCGCACACCTTTGCCTTCGACGCGGCGGGCGACCTCTGGTTCACCGTCCAGGGCGGCAACTTCGTCGGGAAGTTCTGGCGGGAGACCGGCGAGGTTCGTCTGGTCGAAATGCCCGACAATCCTGAAGCGCGCGGGGGCTCGACAAGGCCGTACGGCCTGAAGATGGACTCGCAGGACCGGCCCTGGGCGACCCTGTTCGGCACCAATCAGATTGTCATGGTCGACCCGGAGTCCTTCGAACCGACCTACTTCGACCTTCCGGACGAAGGCGCCCGCCCGAGACGCCTGGTCATCGACTCCAGGGACATCGTCTGGTATGTGGACTACTCCCGCGGCTATCTCGGCCGCCTCGACCCGTCCACCGGCGAAGTCACGGAGTGGGCCAGCCCGAGTGGCCAGGAATCCCGTCCCTACGGCGTGGCGATCGATGACGACGACCGCGTCTGGTACGTCGAGACCGGGGTCCGGCCCAACGTCTTCGTGGGCTTTGATACCAGCGGCGAGGAGTTCATCAGCACCGTGGACGTGGAAAGCGGCGGCGGGACCATCCGGCACATGTACTTCGATCCGAAGACCAACACGATCTGGTTCGGCGCGGACACCAATACGATCGGGCGGGCCGTGCTGCCGCCGGTCCGGAGGGTGAGCGACTAGCCGGAGCGGCAAGGCCCCGCGTCGCACCAGGTGGCACGGCGCGGGGCCCGCGCGGGGCCCGCTACCCCAGCGCCTGGTCCAGGTCCTCGATGATGTCGCCGATGTGCTCGATGCCGACCGACAGACGGATCGTCTCCGGGCGCACACCGACGCTCAGCAGCTCCTCTTCCGTGAGCTGCCGGTGCGTGGTCGAGGCCGGGTGGCAGGCCAGCGACTTGGCGTCGCCGATGTTCACGAGGCGCTTGAAGAGCCGTAGCCCGTCGTAGAACTTCACGCCGGCCTCGAAGCCGCCCTTCACGCCGAAGGTGAGAATGCCCGACGCCCGTCCGCCCATGTACTTGCGCGCCAGTTCGTGATAGCGGTCCCCGGACAACCCCGCGTAGTTCACCCATTCGACCCTCGGATGGCCCTGGAGGTGCTCGGCCACCGTGAGCGCGTTCTCGCAGTGACGCTCCATGCGCAGGTTCAGGGTCTCGATGCCCTGCATGATCTGGAACGCGTTGAACGGCGAGATGGCCGAACCGGTGTTGCGCAGCGGCACGGTGCGGGCCCGTCCGATGTAGGCCGCCGGCCCCAGCGCCTCGGTGTAGACGACCCCGTGGTAGCTCGGCTCCGGCGTGGTGAACATCGGGTAGCGCCCGTTCTGCTCCGCCCACGGGAAGTTGCCCGAATCGACGATGGCGCCGCCCAGCGAGCTGCCATGCCCGCCCATGTACTTGGTCAGCGAGTGGACGATGATGTCGAAGCCGTGCTCGACCGGCTTGAGGAGCGCGGGCGTGGCGACCGTGTTGTCCACGATGGTCGCGATGCCGTGCGCGCGGGCCATGTCGGCCACCGCCGCGAGATCGACGATGTTGCCCGCGGGGTTGCCGATGCTCTCGCAGAAGATCGCCTTGGTGCGACCATCGATGAGCTTGACCAGGTCGTCAGGGCCGTCGCCCTCCGCGAAGCGCACCTCGATCCCCTGTTGCGGCAGCATGTGCGCGAAGAGGGTGTAGGTGCCGCCATAGAGCTGCGGGACCGAGACGATGTTGTCCCCCACGGCCGCGAGGTTGAGGATCGAGTAGTTCACGGCCGCGCTGCCGGACGACAGCGCCAGGGCCGCAATGCCCCGTTCCAGTCGCGCGACGCGCTCCTCGAGGACCGCCTGGGTGGGGTTCATGATGCGGGTGTAGATGTTGCCGGGTACGGCGAGGTTGAAGAGGTCGGCGCCGTGCTGGGCGTCGTCGAATTCATAGGCCACGGTCTGATAGACGGGCACGGCGACGGCGTGCGTCGTAGGTTCGGAGTCGTAGCCGAGGTGGATGGCGATGGTTTCGTCACGCATGGGTGTGGGTTCCTCTGGGGGATTGGCGGGTGGGAGGACGGGAACGAGTTGGGACAGATACGGCGGAGCCACGCAAGGGTTACACTAGCGGGCACGAACCTCACGGAAGCAGGAAACATGACAGGAAACTCGCCAGGGGGAAGCGGCGATGGGGTGCCGGGGGATCGGGGACCTCAGCCCGAGGCCCGGGCACCACAGCGCCAGTCCCGGGCACGCCAGGGCGGGGCCCCGGGGCGCCAGCAGCGGACCTGAAAACTCATGCGCGATGCCCGGCAGCTCCTGGCCGATTCCGCCCGCGTCGTCGCGATGACGGGCGCCGGCATCTCCGCCGAGTCCGGAGTGCCAACCTTTCGCGGCGACGGAGGGCTCTGGCGGAACTATCGCCCGGAGGACCTTGCGACCATCGGCGCGTTCCGCCGCGATCCCGAAACGGTGTGGGAGTGGTACGCGTGGCGCCGGAGCTTTCTCGCGACGTGCGAGCCCAACGACGGGCATCGTGCCCTGGCCCGTTTTTTCCTGCAGCGCGGCACGGCGGGGCTTGTCACGCAGAACGTGGACGGGCTGCACACGCGAGCCGCGCGGGACGCGGCGGGTGAGGGAGCGCCGCATGCGGCGCTCCCGGTGGAGATGCACGGCGCGATCGCGCGCGACCGCTGCAACGATTGCGGCACCCGCGCGGAGGCCGAGCCGCTGGGCGATTCCCTTCCCCGTTGTGCGACGTGCGGGGGGCTTCGCCGCCCCGATGTGGTGCTCTTCGGCGAGATGCTCGACCCGGTTGTGCTGGACCGCGCCCAGTCAATGGCTGAACGGGCCGACCTTTGCCTGGTCATCGGCACCAGCGCGGTGGTCTACCCGGCCGCGGCCATCCCCCTGGCCACGCTGCACGCCGGTGGGCGCATCATCGAGGTGAACACCGAGGACACCGCGCTAACGGGTGTGGCCGCGGTGGCGCTGCGCGGACCCGCGGGGGTGGTGTTGCCGGAATTGCTGGGGTAGCGGGGTGCCCGCGCGATGAAGGCAGCGGTTTTTCCGGGATGCCGGGGAGCAGATCACTCGCTGCCACCGCCGGGGGAATCCAGCCGGTGCATCACGACGCGCTCCGTACCCAGATCATCCACGTCCAGCGCTAGCAGATAGTCGGCACCGAATTCGTAGGGTGTCAGATCAGGCCCCGGCGCCAAGTGACAGGAGAAGATGCCGTCCGGGCTGAAAGCCATCCACGCGGCCTCTTCACGGGGCCTGGCGAAGCGCTTCACCCACACGCGGCCTTCACGGCCGATCATCAGGTCGGCGGCGGTGGGAAACAGGTCGGCCACCGTCCGAGCATTGGCGATGGCAGCTTCGTCACCATTGTTCCAACCGGGGCTTCCGCGACCTCCGCGCTCCGCAATATAGTCGTCGCGAAACGCCTGGAGATGGACGTCCGTCACCTCCCTGGCCGGCTCCCCCCAGCGAACGATCCGGCGCAGCCGAAACCCCTCGTCCAGGATCCGCACTTCGGGATCCCGGGCGGTGGTCATAGCGATGTCGGTGCCGCGAGCCGCCACCAGCGGCGATGCCCCGAAGAGCGTTGGGAGGAAGAACCCGGGTTGGTCGCTCACCGGCTCGAAGCTCCGGCCCGGAAGCGCGGCGATGGTGTCGATGAGAGCGCCATCCGGGCCGTGGGCCTCGACGAGGAAGGTTACCGGAGCCGCGGAGTTGCCGCCCGGTGGGGTCATGGCCTGTGTCACATTCACCGAAGTGCCATTCGCCAGCACTCCGCCGCGAACGAAGGCGTGCAGCTGATAGGGGTCCGGCTGCACCGCACGACTGAACTCACCGGCCGGAGAGAAGACATTGAAGCGCCAGGGCATGTAGTCACCCACCCACAGTGTGTCTCCCGGAAGCACCCAGAGGAGCCAGGGACCCCGGAACTCCCCGGGGCCGTCGCCGACACCGCCCATCGAGCGCAGATGCTCGCCCTTGGCGGTGAAGATCCGGACTTCCCGGCTGGAACCGTCCACAACCGCGATCGATCCGTCCGAAAGGCGAGCCGCATGTCGGACCTGGTATAAGAGGTGCGGCTCGTCACCCTCGACCGCGCCGATGGACAGGATGGGCTCATCGCTCAGGGCGCACCGGGCGTTCCTGTCCGGCGGATCGTTGGTGACGATCTGGACGCCGGCGCTGTCGATCGAGACGGCGGTGCCCCGTTGCGGCGATGTCCTTTCGCCACAGGCAACGGTGGCAATGACGACGAACGCCACGGGCAAGGGCCGGAGGGAAGCGCCCACCTGGGTCAGGCGTGCAGCGCGCATCCGGTTCAACATCCGACCGGCCTCCTTGTGGTGTTCGCCGTCGATTTCTCCTTTGTCCCTATCGACAACCCGGAGTACAATGACGGTTGCAATGACCTGTCCCCCTCATCCCCCCAGGCTCCGCCATGCGCAACACAACCCCGCTCGCCCGCCTGGCCACGGTCGCTCTCTTCATCCTCGGGACTCCCTTCCACCACGGGGTGGCCTCAAGGCTCGCTGCCCAGCAACCCGAACACTTCGACCTGCTCGTCCGCGGCGGAAGGGTACTCGACGGGACCGGCAACCCATGGTTCCGCGCCGATATCGGTGTGCGTGAGGGGCGGATCGTCGCTCTGGGTGACCTGGCCGGGGCCAATGCCGACCAAGTGATCGATGCGACCGGGCGCTATGTGTCACCTGGCTTCATCGACATCCATTCGCACGCGGACGACGGCAGCGGCCGGGGCGGCAGGACCATCCGCAACGACTCGATCCACCGCAAGGCGGCGCCAAACGTGGTGTCGCAGGGCGTGACCACGGTGGTCGTCAACCAGGACGGGCGTTCGCCGTGGCCGGTCGCGCAGCAGCGAGCCACCCTGGAGCGGCAGGGCGTGGGCCCGAATGTGATGCTCATGGTCGGTCACGGGACGGTGCGTCGGATGGTCATGGGGGACGACGTTCGGCGGCCGTCCACGCCCGAGGAAGCCGGGCGCATGGCGGCGCTGGTGCGGCAGGCGCTGGAGGAGGGGGCGGTGGGGATGTCGGCGGGACTCGAGTACGCCCCGGGCCGCTGGAGCACCACCGATGAACTGGTCGTGCTGGCCGCCGAGCTCGCGCCGTACGACGGGGTGTACATTTCGCACGAGCGCGCGGAGGGCGCGGACCCGATGTGGTACCTGCCCAGCCAGCACGAGGGGCGCCCGCCCACACTGCAGGACGCCGTGCTCGAGACGATCGAGATCGGGCGCCGCACGGGTGTGCGCGTGGTCGCGTCGCACATCAAGGCGAAGGGTGTGGCGTACTGGGGATCGAGCGGTTCCGCGATCCAGCTCATTCAGCGCGCCCGGGACGAGGGCGTGCGCGTGTGGGCGGACCAGTATCCGTACCCCACCAGCGGAACCGACGGCAACACGGTCCTGGTACCGCGCTGGGCGCTCCAGGATGAGGAGGCAGCCGGGCCCAGGGATGCCCGTCCGCCCGCCGACATGCTCGAGGTCAGGCTGCGAGACCCCGAGGCGGCGGTCCGGATCCGCAGGGACATCACGCACGAGATCGGGCGCCGGGGCGGAGCCGACCGGGTTGTGATCTTCGAGCACCCGAACGAAGGCTACGTTGGCAGGAACCTGCAGGACGTGGCGGCCGAGCGGGGCGAAAATCCCGTGGAGACAGCGATCGGACTGCAACTCGAAGGCGATCGGACGAGGCCGGGTGGCGGGCGCCTGCGGGGATTCTCCATGTCCGAGATCGACCTGGAGAACTACGCGGCGCAGCCCTGGGTCGCGACCGCCTCGGACGGCGGCATCGCGTGGCCTGGCGACGGTCCCGTGCACCCGCGCTTCTACGGAACCTTCCCGCGCAAGATTCGGCATTATGCGCTGACGGCGGGTGCCCTCTCCGTCGAGTCGGCGGTGCGCGCGCAGACCTCGCTGCCGGCCCGGATCATGGGCCTTGCCGACCGGGGCGAGATTCGGGAGGGCTACCGGGCGGATCTGGTGGTCTTCGACCTGGAGACGATCTCGGACGAGGCGACCTTCGTGGAGCCGCACCAGCACTCGACCGGGATCGACCACGTGCTGGTGGGTGGGGAGTTCGTGGTGGAGGACGGGGAGATTCTCATGACCGTGCCGGGCCGGGTGATCGTGTCGCGGAAGGGGGGACGGCCGGCGGCTTGAGGCCGGGTCACTTCCACAGGGCGCCGATCGGCACGGCAAAGAGTCCGTCGCCGAAGGACGTGGTGCGGTCGCCATCGTATAGCAGCAAACCCATTCGAAAGCGCTCCCCCGCCCGGCGCCGGAACCGCTTCAGCCCGGTCAAGTCCTGGGAGCGCAGGGAAGCAGCCGCCTTGACTTCGACGCCATAACAGTCACCCGATGCACTCTCCATCACGATGTCCACTTCGACCCTGTCCTTGTCGCGATAGTGATGGAAGGTCAGGGCTTCGTCCATCCACAACGCTTGTTTCCGCAACTCGTTGTACACGAATGACTCCATGAGAGACCCGAATTCGGCGGGGTTCCGGAGCAGCCTCCGTCGGCTGATTCCTCGGAGCGCGCACACCATTCCGGTGTCGACCACGTGCATCTTCGGAGTCTTGACCATTCGCCTGAACTCGCTGGCGTGCCATGCGGGAATCCGCTCGACGAGGAAGAGCTGTTGCAGCAGGGCGAGGTACTTGCCGGCGGTCATTCGATTGAGTCCGATCTTGCCGCCAAGCTCCGTAAGGTTGACGAGCTGGCCCGAGAGGACCGCCGTCAGGCGGAGGAGCCTGGACATCGCATCGACGTGTTCGATGCGCGGAAGGTCGTGGAGATCTCGCTGAATCAGGGTGTTCAAATACTGCCGGTACCAGGCGCGCACACGCTTCTCGCTCCCCCTCTGGAGTGGTTCGGGGAAGCAGCCCGTCACAATTCGCCGCGCCAGATGATCCCTGACCCGCACATCCTCGGCCAGGGGCGCTTCGCCGCTGAGGAGCGTATCGAGAAAGGTGGGGCTCGTCCCCGCGATTTCACATTCGGACAATGTTGCCAGACGGACAGCCTCCATCCGTCCCACCAGCGCATCGGAGACCCGGGGCAGCAGGAGGGCGTTCGCGGAACCGGTCAGCAGAAAACGGCCGGGGGTTCGGTTCTCGTCAACCGCCTGCTTGATCGCCACGAGGGTGTCCGGGACGCGCTGCACCTCGTCGAGGGCAATCCTCTTCGGCGGCAGATTGCGGATAAAGCCCACCGGGTCCGACCGGGCCACCTCGGCCTGGGCCATGTCGTCGAAGGTGATGTATTCCCAGCTCTCGTCGATCAGATCGTTGACGAGGGTCGTCTTCCCGACCTGTCGGGCACCCATGATGAAGACCACCGGCGTGTCGGCCAGAGCTTCTTCGACCAGGCGAGCTGAGTAGCGCGGAAAAGTCGCGATGGGTACCTCGGCGTTGGGGGATCTGACACGGGGTCCGGCCCGGACCTGTTCGACGGCGGCCGATTGTCAATCGTATCAGCGTCCAATCGCAATTGGAAGAGCGTCCGATCGCTATCAACATTGCGGCCAATCGCAATTGAGTCCGCGTCCGATCGCCGCTTGAGCAGTCCTATTGGCCCCACACTTCCCGCATGACACGCAGGGCGTTGAGTCCCAGAATCCGCTCCACGCGCTCGGAGCCATGCCCACGCGCCGCGAGCATGTCGGCAAGTCTCCGGAACTGATCCGGGCCCTGCAGATCCGGGATGAACGGCACCACGCCGGGGCGTTCGCCCGCCGCGCGGGGAGGTGGTGGGCACCCCCGCGAACCGGCCCGGGGCCCGGAAGGCGGGGGAGGACCGCCCCCCCGGGGGGGCTTCCCCCCGCCGCACCGATGCCCGCCGCGCGGCGTGCCTCGACGTCCCTTCGAGCCGCTTCGTAAGCCGCTTCCATGTCGTCCACGGCCGTTGTGCCGCCGTCGGTGCCGATGCCGACGTGCTCTTCCCCGCACACCTGCACCGCGTGCTCGACATGCCGAACGACATCCTCCGCCACGGCCATTCCGTCGGCCGCAAGGAACGGCATGAAGTAGATCCCGACAATCCCGCCGGTCTCGGCGACCAGGCGCAGTTCCCGGTCCGTCTTGTTACGGGGCAGATCCGTGACCGCCCTGCAACCCGTGTGCGTGATCGCGACGGGCGCAGTCGATGCGTCGATGCCGTCCAGGCAGGTCTGCTCGCCGCTGTGGCTCAGGTCCACCAGCGTGTTGGTCGCGTTGAGTTCGGCAACGACATCCCGCCCGAAGTCCGTGAGCCCGCCGTTCTCGGGCACCATCGACCCGTGGCCGAGCTGGTTGGCGACGTTGTAGGTGAGCTGGATGATCTTCACGCCGAGGCCGGCAAAGACACCGACCCGCCGGGCGTCGTCACCCATCATCGCGGCGTTCTGGAAGCCCTGGATGATTCCGACCCTGCCTTCGCGCGCGGCGCGCTCGATGTCGCTCGCCGACCGCACTTTCAAGAGCGAATCGGGGTGCTCACGGATGATCCTGTTCCAGCGGGATATGTCGGCCACCGAACTCTCGAAGGGGTCCCGAGGGCCCGCGACGTATCCGAGGGTCGTGTTGACGGCGGCCGTCCCCGACGCGAGGGCGTCGGAAATCGCTCTCGCGTCCGGACCGGGTCGGTCTCCCAGTCCGCTTCCCTCGGAAGAGCCTTCCGGGGGTGGGCGGTTCGGGTTCCGGATACCGCCCAGCATGTTGATGACGAACAGGTCGGATCGAGGCGGCTCCGCGACCGGTTCGGATCCATCGCATGCGACGCCCATTGTCGAAAGTCCGATGCCCGCAGCTGCACCAAGGAAGGTGCGGCGTTCCATGTCCATTTGGCCTCCCCCAGGCCTCCAGGCGTCAAGGAGTCGGAAGCGCGATCGACGCCACTGAAGGAACATCGAGTTCGTCTCTGAGGACACCCCAGATCCGGTTGCCCGAGAACCGAAACGCATCGAAGCGGTCAGGCAGTCGAACTTCACGCACGGCTCCGTCCGGCGCAATCCGCAGCCACAGTCTGCCACCCCTCAGTCCACCCTCGTCGAGCCCGAAGGGGTGCATCCACATCGTCCCGTCGTCGCTGCAGCGGAAGTCCACGTACCGCGGCAGGTAACTCGCGAGCTCGTGCGGCTCGCCCTGAACCATCTGGACCATCTGATCCATGGCCCGAACGCTGTCTTCCCCACTGAGCCTGACTCTGGTGTCTCCCGTCAACTCGGCCTGCCTCAGTCCGAACACCGCTTCCGCGAATTGCCGGGGACTGACCTCCGTGAAGGGAACGGGCGGCAGGTCGATGGGATCCACCTCGGTCCCGGATCCATCGAAGCCACGCATCCGATTCGTCACCCGATCATGGACGCGGACAAGATTCTCGTCGCAGGAAGCCCACAGCCGATACCACAGCGGAAACCCGCCACCCTCGCTCGGTATGAAGTCTCCGGACGGATCGTCCAGCGCCTCACCGAGAGAAGCGACAGTTCGTACCCCGCCCGACTCCGGATCCACCGCGACCAGATCGGGCCTCAGGAGAGAGAGACGCAACTGCAACACACCATCCTGCATCGACCCGCTGCTGCGGGGAAAGATGATCTCGCCGCCGAGTCTGGCGGTCCGGACCGCGCTGCTGAGCATGCTCATGCCAGTCCGTACACTGCCCGGGGGGAGGGACGGCGACCGCAGGAGAATCTCCGCCCGTTCTTCGCCAGGTCGCGAGATCCGGATCAGTGCGTGGCGCATGAGGTCGAGGACCCAAACTTCGCCGTCCCATCCTCCGCTGACGAAAGCCGAGGGCATGGGGAATTCGTCGGGCCCTCTTCCAGACCGTCCGTGAGCACCGAGCGATTCGCCGTCGGGGCCGAATCCGACGAAGTACGGCTCGCGCGAATTCAGAATCCAGACAGAGCCGTCGCTCAGGACCTCCAGGTCTCGCACCACGGAGAGCGAGTCGGAGGTTCCCAGCACTTCGATGGCGGACGCGCTCAGTTCGATTGGGGCGCCGGGGTCGCTATCGACAGATGCGGGGTCGCAGGCTGCGAGGAGGGCGGCGGCGGACAGCGACGTGGCGACGCGACGCGTGGTCAGGGGTGCGGTGGGTCTCACGGCTGCTCCGTTGTTTCCGGGATCGGGGCGCAACTCCGGGCCAATTGCTGTCTTACCCTCGACGCGACGCAGAGTTGCTATCGGATGCCGTGGCCAGGCGATCCGAGTCTGGCTCAGCCCTCGCTTGAATAGCGCGCGCGGCCATCCATCATTTCCGTCCGTTTCACTCACCTCCGAAGAGTCCTCCGTCGAATGGCGGCCGTCAAGAGGAACTGCTGGCGCAGTCGGACGACCTGACTCCTCATGTCTCACCTGGGTTTGGGTGGACCCATGGAACCCCCGGGAACATACGGGAACCCGGAAACGCTCCCCCGCCCTCCGTGTACCGGTCTACATCAGGCCTTGTAGCCCGATTGGACAATGAAGGCAGGCGGAGGAACAGGACATGAACGCGCCCACCCAACCCCGGAGGATCTCCCTGACCCTCGCTGGCCGTGGCCTGCTGGCCGTGATCTGGCTCGCCGCTTGCGATAACGATGTCGTTGCACCTCCCCAAACCGCCCAAGTGGCGACCACCGGGCTGGAGTGGACCACCCCTCCCGAGGGCCGGAAGCGGCAGACTCCTTCCGACGACAACCCGGCAACGACTTTTTCGCTGGCGCAGCTCTCTGGCGAGACACTGACATTGGCTTCCGGCAGGTTTGATATCGACGTGGTCATGCTCGCTACCGGGGGGCAGGCCCTACGATCGGCAATCCGGATAGCGGCAAGACGCTGGGCGGCCATCCTGGGAGACACGGAACTGCCCGACGTGTTCATTCCGAGCGGTCCGAAACCTCCTTGCCTCGGGGCCCGGGTCGACAACCTCTCGGGCGTCGTGGACGACCTCGCGATCCTGGTGTCGACCACACGCATCGATGGCCCTGGCGGGACTCTGGCGCTCGGAGGACCGTGCTGGGTGCGCCTGGACAGCTATCTGCCCTACGTGGGATTGCTGATCCTGGACCAGGCCGACGTTGATGACCTTGGCGAGAGCGAGGTGACAGACCTGCTCGTCCACGAGATCGGCCACATCCTTGGTATCGGTGCGTTGTGGGGTGATTTTCGCCTGCTCCGTTCACCCTCGCTGCATTCGCCGGGTGCCGACACCCACTTCGACGGCTCGTCGGCAGTCACGGCCTTCGATGCCGCCGGCGGCGAGGAATACGGGAATGGCAAGGTGCCCGTCGAAAACCTCATGGGTCCTGGCGCGTCCGACATGCATTGGCGCGAATCGGTGCTCGCCTCGGAGTTGATGACACCGGTCCTCCGGGTCGGCGAGGCCAACCCCTTGAGCGCGATCACGATTCAGTCCCTGGCGGATCTGGGCTATGCGGTCGATGCCGGTCGGGCCGACGCGTTCAGCCTCCCAGGTACGGGCGGCGGTGCGGCAGCGGACGAAAGGCACGCCGGTCGGGTCCTGGATCTGAGCGGCGATGTGCTGACCGGCCCCGTACTGGCGTTCGACACCGGCGGGCGCATGGTGCGGGTGTTGCGGCGTTGACATAGAGCCGAGCGGCCCGTGGAGGGATTCCGATGCATTGACATTCCCGGCTCCAGTTGCACATATATCTGCCCACCTCAATCGGGCCGGTCTCCGGGTCCGCTTGCTCCCGCCATCCCGAGATCGATCCGCATGGGACAGACGCTGCTGCAAAAGGTCTGGGATCTTCACACCGTCCGACGGCTTCCGACCGGGCGGACCCAGCTCTTTGTCGGCCTCCACCTGATCCACGAGGTCACCACGCCACAGGCGTTCGACATGCTGCGCCGGCGTGGCATCGGCGTGGCATTCCCGGAGCGGACCTACGGGACGGTCGACCACATCATCCCGACGCTGGACCAGGCCCGGCCCTTCGCCGACGACCTCGCCGAGCAGATGATGTCCGCCTTCGAGCGCAACTGCCGCGAGTTCGGGATCCGGACCGCCGGGCTGAACAGCGACTGGCAGGGGATCGTGCACATCATCGGGCCCGAACTGGGTCTCACGCAGCCGGGCATGACAATAGCCTGCGGGGACAGCCACACGTCCACCCACGGCGCGTTCGGGGCAATCGCCTTCGGGATCGGGACCTCGCAGGTTCGGGACGTGCTGGCCTCCCAGTGCCTCGCGATCGATCCGCTCAAGGTTCGCCGGATCACCGTCTCGGGCGACCTGGGACGCGGCGTATACGCGAAAGACGTGATCCTCGAAATCATCGCCCGGCTCGGTGTGCGGGGCGGGGTCGGCTACGCCTACGAATACGGCGGCCCCGCCGTCGCGCGCATGACGATGGACGAGCGCATGACGATGTGCAACATGTCGATCGAGGGCGGGGCCCGGATCGGCTACGTCAACCCCGACGAGACGACGTTCGCGTACCTGCAGGGCAAGCCGTTCGCACCTGCCGGCGGCGCGTTCGAAGGCGCGAAGGCCTGGTGGCGCACCATGGCCTCGGACGCGGACGCGGTCTACGACGACATCGTGGAGATCGACGCGGGCGCGATCGAGCCGCGCGTCACGTGGGGCATCAACCCGGGCCAGTCGGTCGGCGTGACGGAGAGGATTCCCGATCCCGGCATGGTGGGGGAGGACGCCGGTGCCATCGGCGAGGCGCTCGACTTCATGGGGTTCGCGCCCGGCGCGCCCGTCTCGGGGACCGCGGTGGATGTGGCGTTCGTCGGTTCGTGCACCAATGCGCGGCTGTCGGACCTGCGGGAGGCCGCGCGAGTGGCCCGGGGGCGCAAGGTCGCCCCGCGCGTCAGGGCGCTGGTCGTGCCCGGATCGAAGCAGGTTCTCCAGGCCGCCGAAGCCGAGGGGCTGCACGAGGTGTTCCAGGAAGCCGGCTTCGAGTGGCGGGGAGCGGGCTGTTCCATGTGCCTCGCGATGAATCCCGACCGCCTCAACGGGCGCGAAGTATGCGCGTCGTCGTCGAACCGCAACTTCAAGGGACGGCAGGGAAGCCCGACGGGCCGCACGCTCTTGATGAGCCCGGCCATGGTCGCGGCTGCAGCGGTCAGCGGAGAGGTCACCGACGTGAGGACGATGCTGTGATCGAACTCAGGCCCGTCGATCGCGTCGAGGGAACTGCCGTCCCGCTTCGCGGCAACAATGTCGATACGGATCGGATCATCCCCGCGCGGTTCCTGAAGGCGCTGACCTTCGACGGTCTCGGCGCGCATGTGTTTCAGGACGACCGCACCTCGATGCCGGGACATCCGTTCGCGAACGCCGCCTACGCGGGCGCGTCCATCCTGCTCGTCAACGAGAACTTCGGCTCGGGCTCGTCGCGTGAGCACGCCCCGCAGGCCCTCAGGCGGTGGGGCATCCAGGCGTGCGTCGGCCAGTCGTTCTCGGAGATTTTTCTGGGCAACGCGACCACCATCGGACTGCCTTGCGCCACGGCTCCGGCCAGCGACATCGAGGCCCTCATGGCGGCCGTCGAGGACGAACCCGGGACACCGATGGTGCTCAGCGTCCGCGCGCGCTCCATCACAGCGGCCGGCCGCACCATACCACTTTCCCTTCCCGCCGTAGTGCGCGACTCGCTCCTCACGGGGCAATGGGACGCCACGGGCCTTTTGCTCAGCGAGTTCGAGGACGTGCGTCGGGTCGCGTCTCGACTTCCGTACGTCAAGGGGTTCTGAGCCGCCACGCCGCGCCTCGGGACCCCAAATCCGGAGCATTCAATGGCCACGGATCGACTGATCATTTTCGACACCACCCTTCGCGATGGCGAACAGGCGCCGGGTTTCTCGATGAACACGGACGAGAAGCTCCTGCTTGCCCGCCAGATCGATGCGCTGGGCGCGGACATCATCGAAGCGGGCTTCCCGATCGCTTCGGACGACGACGCGCGAGCCGTCAAGCTGATCGCCGAAGAGATCCGGCGTCCCGTGATCGCCGGTCTGGCGCGCTGCGACCCGGACGACATCGAGCGCGCGGGCCAGTCACTGCGGCCAGCGGCCCGGCCCCGCCTGCACACCTTCCTGGCCACGTCGGATCTGCACCTGGAGCGCAAGCTGCGGATGAGCCGGGAGGAGTGCCTGAGGGCGATCAGCGCGGGCATCACCCAGGCGGGGGAATACGCGGACGACATCGAGTTCTCGGCCGAGGATGCGACGCGCAGCGATATGGACTTCCTGTGCCGGGTCGTAGAGACCGCAATCGATGCCGGAGCGACAACCATCAACCTCCCCGACACCGTCGGGTTTCTCGTCCCCAGGGAGATCGAGGCGTTCTTCACCGAAGTGATCCGCAGAACGGGCGGCACGGACGGCGTGGTCTTCAGCGCTCACTGCCACGACGACCTCGGGCTGGCGGTCGCCAACACGCTGGCCGCGATCAAGGCCGGGGTCCGTCAGGTGGAGTGCACCATCAACGGCATCGGAGAACGCGCGGGGAACGCGGCGCTCGAAGAGATCGTCATGGCGGCGCGCGTCCGCCCCGATCAGCTGTTCTACACCACCTCGATCGACGCGACGCAGCTGGTGCGCGCGAGCAGGTTGCTTTCGGAGCTGACCGGTGAGCCGGTGCAGGCCAACAAGGCGATTGTCGGCCGAAATGCCTTCGCGCACGAGGCGGGCATTCACCAGCACGGCGTGATCAGCGACCGCCGCACCTACGAGATCATGCGGCCGGAGGACGTGGGCGCCGAGTCGACCCTGGTGCTGGGCAAGCACTCCGGCCGCCACGCGGTCAAGCGGCGGTGCGAGGGGCTCGGGCATGACCTGACCCGGGACGAACTGGATGTCGTGTACCGCGCGGTGGTCGAACTGGCCAGGCGGCGCAAGCCCGTCAGCAACGCCCGGATCGCCGCGATCGTCGACGGCCTGAAGTCGGCCGCGACGGCAGGTGGCGCGGGCGAAGGCCCGGCCTGACCGGACTGCCGGGACATGCGCGCCTCGATCGCACTCCTGCCCGGCGACGGGATCGGCCCGGAAGTGACCGATGCCGCCGCAGCCGCCCTGGACGCGGTCTCCGCGCGGTACGGCCACCGCTTCACGCTCACCAGATCGCCGTTCGGTGCCGCCGCGCTTCGCGCCGGCGATCCGCCGCTCCCGCAAGCCACCCTGCAAACCTGTCTCGCCGCGGACGCGGTGCTGCTCGGCGCGGTCGGTGACCCGGCCTTCAGCGAAGGGCCCGGCGAGCGCCGCCCGGAGGCCGGGCTCCTGCAGTTGCGGCGCGAACTCGGCGTGTACGCCAACCTGCGCCCGGCACGCGTCTGGCCCGGACTTGAGCACGCCGTGCCGCTCAGACCGGAGCGCGTACGCGGCCTGGACCTGCTCATCGTGCGGGAACTGACCGGCGGCATCTACTTCGGTGAGCCGCGCGGGCGGAACCACGACCGGAGTGAAGCCTTCGACACGATGCGCTACGCGGCGCACGAGGTCGAGCGCATCGCCACCGTCGCGTTCGAAAGCGCCCGCAAGCGGCGCAAGCTGGTCACCTCGGTTGACAAGGCGAACGTCCTCGAGTGCTCGCGGCTCTGGCGGGAGGTGGTCACCGAGGTCGCCGACCGCTACCCTGACGTGCGGCTCGAACATCAGCTGGTCGATTCGTGCGCGATGCGGCTCGTGTCCGACCCGGGCAGCTTCGATGTGCTGCTCACCGGCAATCTCTTCGGCGACATCCTGTCCGACGAAGCGGGCGCGGTCGTCGGCTCGCTCGGTCTGCTGCCGTCTGCGAGCATCGGCGGACGCGGTGGGCTGTTCGAACCCGTGCACGGCTCGGCGCCCGATATTGCCGGCCGCGACGCGGCGAACCCGGTCGGCGCGATAGCGTCGGCGGCGATGCTGTTGCGTCACGCGCTCGGTGCGTCCAGGGAGGCGGACGCGATCGAATCGGCAATCGGCGCCGCGCTCGACGACGGATGCCGGACTGCGGACCTGGCACCACCCGGTGCGCCGGCGATGGGTTGCACCGCCATGACGAAGGCCATCGTCGGAAGGATAGGGGACTTGCCCTGATGAGCAGCCAGATCCAACGGAGACTGCCTTCGCGCACTGGTGCGCTACCGGTGGTCTCGGTGCCTTGCCGCTCTTTGTGCTCGCGCGGGTCTGTCCACGGGCTGCTGGCCTTGCTGGCTCTCGCGGGATGCTCCGACGCGGTCGGCCCGGGGCCGCCGCCCCTCGCCGGACCGGCCTCCATCGAGGTCGCCTCGGGGGCGGAGCAGCGCAGCCTTCCGGGTCGCCCCCTCTTCGACCTCGTCTCCGTTCGCGTCCTGGACAACACGGGTCGTCCCCTTTCCGGTGCAACCGTCGCGTTCACGCCCCTGGGCGGGCACGGCTGGGTGACTCCGGTTCTCGCCGCCACCGACGCGAACGGCGAGGCGTCCACCCGCTGGATCCTGGGCGACGCGACGGGCGCCCAGTCCCTCTTGGCTACCGCAGCCACGGTCTCGACCACCACCACTGCCGAAGCGCTCGACCTGGACGCCGAACTGGATGTCCTCTTCGCGCCGGCGACGGAAGCGGAAGTGGATGCGGTACGCGCGGACTGGGCCGTCCGCGACTTCTCCGCGGCCGGAATATCGGTTGAACTCACCGAGGAATATTCGCTGGCGGGCACCCCGGCCACCCTTAGGATCGTGTCCCACGTCGTCGCGGGGGTCCGGCACGTCGGAGCGATCGTGGTGCCCGCCGGAGCAGACGAACGGAGCCTGCCCGTACTGGCCTACCTGCACGGGGGCGACAACGGCGTGCACGTGGACGACCTGCAGATCGTTGCATACGCCCTGGGTGAGTCAAGCAGCCGCTTCGTCTACGTGCTCCCGTCCTTTCGTAGCGAACCGCTCAGGCACCAGGGCCGCCGCTGGGTGTCGGAGGGGCCCTCCAACCCGTGGGACTACGATGTGGACGACGCGCTCGCGCTCATTGATGTCGCGCTGGAATCGACGCCCGAGGCCAGGTCGACGGGGCTCAGTATCGTCGGGGCCAGTCGCGGGGCCGGAGTCGCGCTACTGGCCGGCGCCCGCGACGAACGCATCGAGCGCATCGTCGCCTTCTTTGGTCCGACGAACTTCTTCGACGACTGGGTCCGTGGCCTCGTCCGCGACGCAGCGAACGGAAAGCCACGCGAGATCACCGGCCTCGAGCACTTCGACTCCACACTCATCCGGCCCTATATCACGGGACACCTACCGACTTCCGAAGCCCGCCTCGAGCTGGTGCGCCGCTCGTCGGTCCTCTTTGCGGCCGACCTGCCACCCGTGCAACTCCACCATGGCACCGACGACGAAACCGTCGAGGTCAGCCAGGCCGAGGCGATGATTCAGGCCATGGCGGACATTGGGCGCGGACCACCCCGGTTCGAGGCGTTCATATACGAGGGGGCCACGCACGACTTCGCGTCCATGTTCGAGGCCATTCCCCGCGCCTCCGCGTTTCTCCGCGAAGCGTTGAGCAGCAGCCCCGGGGGGCGCCGGCGACGCTAGCGCGACCCTTCCACCTTGACCGTAACGAGGTCCGTCGCGTGGTATTGGCGGTGCCGCACGGACGAGGCGTAGTGTCCCAGCAGGCGGAGCGACAGATCCCGACCGGTGGAGGGGGCGTCCTGTTGCTTTACCAGCGCGATCTGTTCCTCCAGGTTGGTCCCCTGCGGTCTGGCCAGAAACTCCATCACCGCCGCACCCTTTTCCTGGCGCAGGGCAACCCGAAGTCGCCGCACGCCCGACGGCGGCTCGTCCTCGGCCCGCTCGGCAAGGCTCATGAGAACCTCCTCGCCCGCCGAACACAGGCGTTCCGTGGACGCCTCATTCCACTTGAGACGCTCCGCGAACTTGCGGAGAAACTCGTTGAGCAGCAGACGGACTCCCGCGTCCAGCGACATGTCGATGTTTCTGCGCGTGGACCACCAATTTCCCCAACCGAAAAACAGCCCGACCAGTATGTAGAGCACGACCACCAGAATGCCGATGGAGACCGCCACCCCAATCAGACTGCCGCCTCCGGCAGGGGTGTCCGGACCCTGGATCAAGTGTGCAATGTTGATGGCGTAGATAAGGCAAACCTTCGTCTTGGTGTGGATCTTGATCCGCCATTCTACCGCCCCCGAATACGGGAAACAAGGCCAAACGGCAAGTCCAGGGACGGACGGATGTCAGCGTAACAGCCCCTCCGCAACCAGCAACTCGGCATTGAGCACGGACGCCCCGGCCGCTCCTCGAATCGTGTTGTGCCCGAGTGCGGCGAACTTGATCCCGAGGATGGGGCATTCGCGAATCCGCCCCGCCGTTACGGTCATCCCCCGTCCGGCCATCGAATCGCGCCGGGGCTGCGGACGGTCAGGGTCTTCCGTAACCCGCACGGGACGCTCGGGTGCCGTCGGCAGCCGAAGTTCCTGGGGTCGTCCGCGGAAGCCGCCCATCAGGCTCCTCACCTCCGCAGGCGAGGGCCGCGCTTCAAGCTCGACGGAGACGCAAACGAGGTGGCCATCGATGGTGGCTACCCGGTTGCAGTGGGCACTCACGACCGCGGGGTACGGGTCGATGTGGTCCCCCGGGTCGCCCACCGGGTCTTCGCCGCGCAACTCACCGAGGATCTTTGCCGTTTCGGCACCGAGCTTGTCCTCTTCGCCAGGAATGAAGGGGATGGCGTTGCCCAGCACGTCGACCGCCGGCAAGCCCGGATAGCCCGCGCCGCTGACCGCCTGCAGCGTGGACACAAGAACACGCCGGATACCGAGAGGACGGAGCGGAGCAAGCGGCAGGGCCAGGGTGACGGTCGAGCAGTTGGGGTTGGTGACGATCGCTCCGGACCAGCCGCGCTCCCTCCTCTGGTGCGGAATCAGCGCCAGATGTTCCGGGTTGACCTCGGGAATGACAAGTGGCACATCCGCGTCGAGGCGATGGTTGCGGGAGTTGGATAGCACGGTGTGGCCGGCACGTGCGAAGGCCCGTTCAATCCCTCCGGCGACCGACGCATCCATTGCCGAAAACACCAACTCGGGACATTCCGCACCGGGAGCGGCGCCCTGAACGAGAAGCCCGCCGATGTCCTCGGGCATCGGACAATCCTGTACCCAGTGCGCGGCGTCGGCGTAGCTCCGACCGGCGCTGCGGCTGCTTGCGCCGAGCCAGGCAAGCCGGAACCAGGGATGTCCCTCGAGCTGGCGCACGAACTGCTGGCCCACCATTCCGGTGGCACCCAGCAGTCCAACGGGGATTGGGTGGGCGGGGTTCATGACTGGTGTATTACGCCTTGGCACGCTGGTCGTTTCAGGCATCCGGCGTCCGCCGGCCACCCGCTTGACGTCAGCTGACGGGCCTGCTCCGCGGAATCAGCCGCGCAGACCACAACCCCGAGTTGGTGTCGGAAAAGAAAATCCGCCCCTTGAACGGCATGACGCTCCACGCCATCGGCGAGTTGGGCACGTATCCGATCGGATCGTAGGCCTTGAAGACCGCGATCTCGCGCCCCTGCGTGTACAGGTTCCCCATCAGGTCGCCCGACACGTCCACCATGCGCACGCCTCCTTCGTAGTACGCCTGGTACAGCACGTCATCCTCGACCCAGACGTTGTGCGTCCCGTACTCGGGCACCTCGTACCGTGCCACCATTTCGGGGTTCTCCGGGTCGGAAAAGTCGATGATCTGGACGTATCCCTGTGTGGCCAGAGGGATGCCGTTCATCCCGGTCTCGGGGTCGTACGGGAGCTGGTACGACCCGCGTCCCTGCCCCGGCCCCTCCCACGCGAGGCCGCGCCGGCTCATGATCTCGTCGCCCACGAAGACGTAGTGCTTGCCCGTGGACTCCGAGACATACGGGAAAACCGCGTGGGTGCCGCCCGTGGGCAGAGGATAGCTGCTCACGAACGCGGGATTCTCGGGCGAGCCGCCCCAGCGGCCGTCCCCGACGTCCGCGACGACCAGGCCGGATTCCCATTCGGCCGAATAGGCGAGCCCGTCCATCACCCACACATCGTGGAGACGGCTGTCGGGATGGTTGTACTCCCCGACGTAGCGGGGGTTGTAGATGTCCGCGATGTCCAGGATCACATACTTGTCGCCGCCCGCCAGCGCGAAGACGTGCGTGTTGGTGGGGAAGGCGTTGTGGACGCCACCCGTCAGCCCGTGATCGGTAACTTCCGCAGCGATCTTCGGGTGCGCGGGATCCGCGAGGTCCAGGATCACGACGCCGTTGCGCCGGTTGGACGCTCCTTCGCGCGTCATGGTCGCGTAGCGCGCGTCGGGCGACACCTTCATGTCGTTGACGGAGCGCGCATCGACCTGGATCGAGTCGGTCTTGACGATGTTGCCGGGCTCGGTCACGTCCCAGACGAAGCCGTAGCCATCGGACCGCTTGGCGCCGGTGAGCGCGTAGTCCCGCCCGTCACGGCCCTCGAAGACCCAGAAGTCGGTTGTTCGGACGCGCTGTTCCCTGCCCTGGCCCTGGATCTCCAGCTTCTGGATCACGTCCCGGGCGACAACGCGGAACGAGGTGCGCGCGGACAGGGGTCCCGCGTCGGCGATGACCGTGAACACCCCGGGCACGTCCGCGACGAAACGGCCGCCACGCATCTGTGCCGGGGCGGGCGGGGCCATGATCCCGTCCGGCTCCTCGTAGAAGTGTGACCACTCGATGGGGACGCGGGCGAGGAGCTGGCCGTCTCCGTCCCGCACCTCGGCGCCGAATTCGACGACGTCGCCGGTCCGGGCGCGGGTGACGCCGCCGACGATCTCCAGGGACTCGCCCGCAAAGGAGTCCGCGGACAGGGTGGCCGTGCCTTCCACCCCGTCGACCGTGGCAGTGATCGTGGCCGTGCCGGGAGCGACGGCCGTGACGCGCCCGAAGCGGTCGACGGTCGCGACGGCGGGGGAGCCGCTCTGCCACTCCACGGCCGGGGAGGGACGCGCGCTGCCGTCACCGTGCTCGGCCCGGGCGACCAGGCGCACCGTTGTGCCGACCAGGAGACGCGTGTCCGAGGTGGGGACGACGACGACCCGCGCCACGGCGGGCCAGTCGATCGAGACCGGAACGCGCAGCGTGACGGGGGCGCCACCGGGCTCGCCCTCCGCCGGGATGAGGGTCGCGATGAGTGCGAACTCGCCAGCCGTGAGAGCGGTCACCGTGCCCTGCCGAACCCGAAGCGCCGAGCGGGGGCCGACCAGCCGTACCGCCGGGTCGTCCACACGGGCACCGGAGCGCGTGACCCCGGTCACCGAAATCCCGGCTTCGTCGCCGACCCGCATGGCCAACTCGGGTGGATCCGCAACGAGGCGCACGACCGGGTCGTCGGTCTGGCCCTGAAGCGGGGCCGCAACGGCGAGCGCGCCCGCCGCGAGGAGGCCGTAGCCGAGCAGCAGAGATCCGAATTGGTTCGCGTTTCTGGTCATCCTGCATCCTCCCTGGGTGTCCGTCCGGCCCAACCCTAACGTTACGTCAGGGTCGCGTTCCCCGAACTCCGGCTCGGTCGGGCGATCAGCCGGGCAAGCGTCGGTGCCGCGTAGCGAAGTTGCCGCGGTTCCGGTCGCGGGGCAACGGAAGCCCGGCCGGCGGTTCGCGACAAGCGCCGCATCCGATTGCTCCACCCCACACTCTCCGGCTAAGGTTCGGGCCGACTTTCCAAGATTCACCTCCCTGGAGGACAGATGAAAATGCGTTCCCCTGGACACTTCTCCAACGCCCCGGCGACCACCCTCGTCCTGGCGGTGGCCCTCGCACTGACGACGGCCATCGCGCTCACGGCCCCGCCGCCGGCCACGGCCCAGGCCCCCGACACCACCGCCCTGGCCCGCAACACCCAGGCGATGGCGTGGCGCAACATCGGCCCGACCCGCGGCGGCCGCTCCGTCGCCGCCACAGGGGTGGTCGGGGACGATCAGACGTACTACTTCGGCGCAACAGGCGGCGGCGTGTGGAAGACCACCGACGCGGGCATCACCTGGACCAATGTCAGCGACGGCCATTTCGCGACGGGTTCGGTGGGCGCGGTCGCGGTGGCCGAGTCGGACCCGAACGTCGTGTGGGCCGGCATGGGCGAGCACGCCGTGCGGGGCGTCACCACCTCCCACGGTGACGGTGTCTATCTCTCGACCGACGCGGGGCGGAGCTGGACGCACATGGGGCTGGACCGCACCCGTGCGATCTCGCGCATCCGCATCCACCCGCGCGACCCGGACGTCGTGTACGTCGCCGCGCAGGGCGCACCCTACGGCGAGACCGAAGACCGGGGCATCTACCGCACGACCGACGGCGGTCGGAGCTGGGAGAAGGTCCTCTACGCCGGCACCCGTGCGGGAGCGGCCGATCTAGCCATGGACATGACCAACCCACGCATTCTATATGCTGCATTCTGGGATCATCTCCGGCGCCCGTGGGTGGTCGAGTCCGGCGGCGATGGCAGCGGTCTCTGGAAGTCGGTGGACGGCGGCGACAGCTGGGAAGAGATCAACGAGGGACTCCCCGACCTCGTCGGCAAGATGAGCATCGATGTCTCGCGAGCGAACCCGGACCGCCTCTTCGCGGTCGTGGAGGCCGAGCCGGACGAAGGAGGCGTCTACCGCTCCGACAACGCGGGCGCCACCTGGCAACAGACGTCGGCGGATCGCATCACCCAGACCCGCTCCTGGTACTACATGGAGATCTACGCCGACCCGCAGGACGAGGAGACGGTCTACGTCATGAACGCCCCGTTCCTCAAGTCCATCGACGGAGGGCGCACCTTCACCCAGGTCGCGGTGCCCCACGGAGACCAGCACGACCTGTGGATCAACCCAGCAAACGGCAAGAACATGATCAACGCCAACGACGGGGGCGCGAACGTCACCTTCAACGGGGGCGACAGCTGGTCCACCCAGCGGAATCAGCCAACCGCGCAGTTCTACCGCGTGATCACCGACAACCAGTTCCCGTACCACGTCTACGGCGGCCAGCAGGACAACTCCGCGATCGGCATGCCGTCCGCGGCGCTCGGGGGCATCGGCTGGGGCGACTTCTACTCGGTGGCGGGGTGCGAGAGCGCCTACCTCGCTTTCGACGAGGACGACCCCGAGGACGTGTACGGCGGCTGCTACCAGGGGCTGATCGACCGCTGGAACCGCAGCACCGGCATCGCCAAGCCGATCATGGCCTACCCGTTCCTCGGCCTGGGCACCTACCCCGGCGAGCAGCGGTACCGTTTCAACTGGAACGCCCCGATCATCGCTTCCCACCATGACGCGGGGACCATCTATCATGCGGGCAACGTGGTCTTCGCGACCCGCGACCGCGGCCAGAGCTGGGAGGCCATCTCCCCCGACCTCACCCGGGACGAAGAGGACAAGCAGGGGGCGGGCGGCACCCCGATCACGAACGAGGGGGCCGGTGGCGAGAACTACAACACGATCATGGCCCTGACCGAGTCTCCCCACGACGCCGGCGTGCTCTGGGTCGGCTCCGACGACGGCCTGGTTCACCTGACCCGCGACGGTGGCGCCAACTGGACGGAGGTCACCCCGCCCGGCGTCGATCGCGCAATGATCAACTCCATCGAGGTCTCCCCGCACGACCCGGCCGCGGCCTACGTCGTCGCCACCTCATACAAGTTCAACGACTTCACGCCGATGATCTTCCGCACTCACGACTATGGAGAGGGCTGGGAGAGCATCGCCGACGGCATCGACGCCGACCATTGGGTCCGCGTCGTGCGCGAGGACCCGGTCACCGCGGGCCTCCTCTACGCCGGCACCGAGATGGGGCTGTTCCTGTCGCGCGACGGGGGCGAGAGCTGGGAGAAATGGCAGCTGAACCTGCCGGTCGTGTCCGTCACCGACCTTACGATCCGCGCCAACGATCTTGTCGCTTCAACCCAGGGGCGTGGATTCTGGATCCTGGACGACCTGTCCCCGGTGCAGCAGTTGGACGAAGCCGCGACGAGCGCCGACATGCACCTCTTCACGCCCCGCGAGGCCGTCATGGCCTCGTTCGGCGGCGGGTTCGGGGGCGGCGGTGGGGACGATGCCGCGGCCGGAGCCAATCCGCCGAGCGGAGCGCAGATCTTCTACTCCTTCGCGGAGGCCCCGGACAGTCTCGTCACGGTGCAGATTCTGGGCGCGGACGGGAGCGCGATCCGCACCTACGCGACCGATCCGGAGGCGGCCGGGGACGAAGAGTTCTCAACGCTGACCGCGCCCAAGGCCGGGCTGAACCGGCTGGCCTGGGACTACCGCCACGACGCGATTCCCGGTGTTGACGGGTACCAGAGCTTCGGAAGCCTCCAGGGCCGCGTCGTCGTGCCGGGCGACTACCAGGTCCGGCTGACGCACGGTGAAGAGAGCCGGACCGTACCCCTCCCGGTCGCCGCCGACCCCCGCTGGAGCGCGACCCAGGGCCAATACGAGACCCAGGAGCGCTTCGTCGCCGAAGCGCAGCAGGTCGTCCGCGACCTCTACGAAGCGGTGGACGAGTTGGCGAGCGTTTCCGAACAGGTCGATGCGGTCATCGAGCGAACAGAAGACCACCCGCTGGCCGACTCGATCCAGGCATCCGGCGAAGCTCTGACCGGCGCCATCGGAGAGTGGGAAGAGGAGCTCATTCAGCGCCAACAGCAGACCTTCCAGGACGTGATCAACTTCAAGAACAAGCTGGACGCGCAGATTCTGGCCCTGATCGGCTCCGTGGACGGCACGGAACCGCCGCTCACAGCAGGCGCGAGTGAGCGTTGGACCGACCTGCGGGGCGAGTGGGCAGGACACGAGGCCACCCTGGCGGAGTTGCTCGGAGCCGTGCAGGTCTTCA
This sequence comes from Gemmatimonadetes bacterium bin94, assembly GCA_002238865.1. Classification (GTDB taxonomy): domain Bacteria; phylum Gemmatimonadota; class Gemmatimonadetes; order Longimicrobiales; family Gaopeijiaceae; genus Bin94. The sequence goes on from MPNE01000007.1 coordinate 42,244, forward strand.
ACGACTTCCTTGCCGAGAACGGGGTGCAAGCGATCAGCGTACGCCCGCGGGCGCGCCCGGTGTCCTGAGACAGCCCGTGGCCCTGCGCTGGATACTGTCCCGTATCCATTCGTCCGGCGCTATAGCGTCCGCACTGGTTCGGCGCAAGCGGGAGTAGGAACGGCTACCGCCAGCAATCGGTGGCACCGACCTCCTCCCGATTGCGCCCCATCCCGCCTTTGTGTAGTCTCGCACCCGGAATGGCTGCATCACTGCAGCGAGGCGCGAACCCGAAAACGAGCACCCCCACGTGAGCAGAATACAAGACCTTCTGGGATCCGAAGCCGAAGACCTCCTGACCTACCGGGCCACCGGCTTCCCCAAAGAGCAGCTTCACCTCCCGGGGCCCGATTTCATCGACCGGGTCGTCGCCGGCACGGACCGCAATCCCCAGGTCCTCCGCAGCATGCAGCAGATCCTGGGCCATGGGCGGCTGTCCGGGACCGGCTACGTTTCGATCCTGCCCGTCGACCAGGGCATCGAGCACTCGGCGGGTGCGTCGTTCGCGCCGAACCCGGCCTACTTCGATCCGGGGAACATCGTTGAGCTGGCCCTCGAGGGAGGGTGCAACGCGGTCGCGTCGACGCTGGGCGTCCTGGGCTCCATCTCCCGGAAGTACGCGCACCGGATCCCTTTCCTGGTAAAGCTGAACCACAATGAACTGCTCACGTACCCCAACCGCTATGACCAGGTCATGTTCGCCAGCGTCCAGCAGGCGTGGGAGCTGGGGGCGGTGGCCGTCGGCGCGACGATCTACTTCGGCTCGGACGATGGGATGCGCCAGCTGCAGGAGGCGTCCGAGGCCTTCCAGATGGCGCACGAGCTGGGCATGGTGACCGTCCTGTGGTGCTACCTCCGTCAGAGCGCCTTCAACACCGGTGGGAAGAACTATCACGCTGCGGCGGACCTGACGGGCCAGGCCAACCACCTCGGCGTCACGATCGAGGCCGACATCATCAAGCAGAAGCAGGCCGAGCTGGACGGCGGCTACCGCGCGGTCGGTTTCGGGCGCACGCACGACAAGGTCTACTCGGAGCTGGTCCCGGGCGCGCATCCCATCGAGATGACGCGCTACCAGGTGGCCAACTGCTACATGGGCCGGGCCGGGCTTATCAACTCCGGCGGCTCCAGCGGCGACAACGACTTCGCGCAGGCGGCGCGGACCGCGGTGATCAACAAGCGAGCCGGAGGGATGGGCCTAATTTCCGGGCGCAAGGCATTCCAGCGCCCGATGTCGGAAGGGGTCAAGCTGCTCAACCTCATCCAGGACGTGTTCCTGGACGACGGGATCGAGGTGGCGTAGCAGTCCCTGGTGAGGGAGCCGCCCGGGAGGCTCAGTCCCGTCCCGTCACGGCGCTCCGCCGCTCCATGAACACCACGTCGCGCCAGCGGCCATCGTGAAATCGGCCCACGCGCTCGTGGATCCCCAGAATGCTGAATCCGGCCTTCTCGAAGATGCGGATGGAGGCCTTGTTCTCGGGGAAGATCCCCGCTTGCAGCGTCCAGATGCCCACCGCCTCCGTCTCCTGGACGAGCCTGTCCAGAAGCATCCCGCCGACCCCCCGGCCGCGGGCCGACGCCGCGATGTAGATCATTGCCTCGCGTACACCGGCGTAAACCGGCCGTTTGGAGACGTGGCTCAGACCGGCGAAGCCGACAATTTCGCCCCCGGCCTCGGCGATGATCCGGCAATCCGGGCTGCGCGCGGCGTTCCAGCTCTCCCAATCAGGGACGACGGTCTCGAAGGTGGCATCGCCGGATTCGATTCCCTGGCGGTAGATCTCGGCCACCGCGGGCCAATCCTCGGGGACCAGGGGGCGGAAGGTGGTTTTCATTCCAGAGGGCGTGGCCATGGCTGAACGCGACGACACGGTTGGCCCGCGTCGCCTATCCACCGGGACTACCCGCCCGTCCCCGATTCGCGCGTCACGACCTCGCCGGGCGCCGCGCCCGTCATCTCGCCGTCGCGAAGCACAGGCACGCCGTTTACGAGCACGTGGATCACGCCTTCCGAAAAGCGCTGCGGATGGTCCCAGTCCGACCGGTCGATGATCGTCGCCGGGTCGAAAATCGCCACGTCGGCGCGCATGCCGGCAGCCAGGCGGCCCCGGTCGCTCATGCCGTGAAAGTCCGCGGGCAGCGAGGTGATCTTGCGCACCGCCTCTTCCAGCGACAGGACGCCTTCGTCCCGCACATAGTGACCCAGCAGCCGCGGGAAGGTGCCCGCGCTCCGCGGGTGGCCGCCGGGTGACTCGGACCCGTCGGCAAAGCCGCCGTCGCTCGCGGTCATGTTCCATGGCTGGACCAGGAGGCGCCGCACGTCGTGCTCCCTGATCGCGCCCAGGGTGAGGTTGACGGGCCGGGACGCGCCGATGATCAGATCGGCCACGGCGTCGAAGGGATCCTGGCTCCGCATCTCGGCGATCTCCGAAAGATAGACGCCCACGAGCTCGGGGTAGTCCGCCGAACTGGTGATGCGCATGCTCGTGTACCCGGTCGCCTTCAGCCAGGCAAAGCCTCCGTCGATCCCGTTTTCGCTGGCCTCCCTGAGCAGGGCTCTGGTGTCCGGATCCCCCAGCGCCGCCTTCAACTGCGCCATCCCTTCTCCCGTCCGCCCCTGCCGCCCCATCCGGCGGAAGACATCCAACCCCTCGACGTCGGGGGCCACGATGATGCCGGTCAGGCTGGCCGTCGCGGCTCCGTCGTAGGGGTACTGGTCCGACACGATCTCGATCCCGCGTTCGCGGGCACCCTCGACCAGCGCGATGATGTCGGCGATCACGCCCTCGTTGTGCAGACCCACCGCCTTCAGGTGGCCGATCTTGCCTGGAAGTCCCGCGCCTTCCGCGATCTCCACGACCTCGCGGTCGGACCCGACGAAGTCGTGCACCGGGTTGCGCACATGGGAATCGTAGATGCCACCGTACGCGGCTGCTTCCTCCGCGAGCGCGATCACCTCGTCCGTCTCCGAAAACATTCCGGGTTCGTACATGAGCCCGGTCGACAGGCCGAAGGCGCCGAGCTCCATCCCCTCGCGGACGAGCGCCCGCATCGCCTCCAGCTCCTCGGCCGTCGGGGCGCGCTGCTGATCGTCCCCCATCACCTCCCGGCGGATCGCGTTGTGGCCGACGTAGAAGGCCACGTTGGTGCCGATCCCCTGCTCCGCGTAGACCCCCGCCAGCCCCCGAACATCCGACGGGCCGAAGCCGCCGTCAGGCCCTCCGATCACCAGCGTCACCCCCTGCCGGATGACGCCCTCGTTCAGCCGGTTCGCGGGATCCGCGATGGCGGGCGGCGTGTGGCTGTGGACGTCGATGAAGCCGGGCGCCACCACGAGCCCCGTGGCGTCGATCGTGTCCGCCGCCTGCGTGCCATCCCCCTCCCCAACCGACACGATCTCATTTCCGATGATCGCCACCGTTGCAGTCCGCGGGACGTCCCCCGATCCGTCGACGATCGACCCTCCCACGATGATCAGATCGGCTGTCCCCCCGTCGCCCCCACAGGCGGCAACGAGAAGCCCGGCCACAAGCACCACCGCACGCCGTGTCATGTCCTCTCCTGGTCTATTGTCGTGGCACGGCCGCGGGCGCACTCAGGGCGTCACCGCGAGCCGGCGCTCATTCCTCCGTCACGGAGTGAACCGCGAACGGCACCCCGTGCGCGTCCATGCCGTGGGCAATCACATCGCCGCCCGGGACGACCATGGGACCGTTCGTGATCTGCCCGCCCAGCTCCTTGATCGTTTCGGCCGCGGCCCTCGCATCCGGTACACGGATGTAGTAGAGCCATCCGATGGGCATCCCATCCGGTCCGTTCAGCATGCCGCCCAGGGGATGCGCCCCCCGGCTGAACATCTGGTAGAACCCCATATCGCCCATGTCCATGCGGTTCGCCTTTTCCCAACCGAACACCCCGGAGTAGAACGACCAGGCCGCCTCCATGTCGGACGTCGCCAGGTCGCACCACGAAAACTCGCCGACCGCGGGCGGGCCGTCGTGGCCCGGTGCGTCTCCCTCGGGCTCGAGAACCGCAATCACCCCTCCCTGCGGGTCTTCGATGACCGCAAAACGCCCGACCTGGTCGACCTGGAGTTCGGTGAGAACGGTGCCGCCGAGGTTCCTGACCCTGTCCAGCGTCTCGTCAAGATCCGGCGTGGACACATACGCAAGCCAACACGGCGGAACATCCCGCGAGGGCAGGTCCATTACGCCGCCGACCGGCACCTCGCCGTTCATCCACATGACGTAGGGCTCCTCGCCTTCGTCCCATGTGCTCGTGCCCCAGCCGGTGATCCGGCCGTAGAAGTCGCGGGCCGCATCGGGACCCGTGGTCATCAGTTCGTACCAGCACAAGCGGCCCAGCGGTTTGTCGGACATGTACGTTTCTCCCTGGTATCTCAACCCTCCATCCCATCTGCGAACCCGAATACTACAAGCGCGTACGCAAAGGACCAACCGAGGAGCCCGAGGTCCGCGGGCGCCGTCAGGTACCCGCGCGATCCCGGCCACCCGCGGCAGACGCACCCGGCCGGTCCCACTGCACCCAAATCGCCGGCGGCGTCCGGAATTCGTGACCGTGCGGCCGGGTCGGCCGGGTCGGATCCAGGCGCACACCGGGCAACCCGGCGAATACCCGGACCAGCGCCTGCTCCGCCTCGATGCGGGCGAGCGAGGCGCCGAGACAGAAGTGGCGGCCGGCCCCGAAGGCGAGATGATCGCGGGCGTTCGGGCGGTCCGGGTCGAAGCGATCCGGGTCGGGAAAGTGGGCCGGATCCCGGTTGGCCGCCCCCAGCATGCACTGGACGGTCTCGTTCGCCGGAATCGTCACGCCCCGGATCTCCACCGACTCGGTGGCAAAGCGGGTGCAGGACTGAACCGCGGGGTCCCACCGCATCGACTCCTCGATCACGGCCTCGATCCTGGCCGGATCCGCCACAACAGTGCGCCTGATGGCCGGATGGGACAGCACTGCCCACAACGCGTTGCCGATCATCGACTCGGTCGTCTCGATCCCGCCGAAGAGCACGATCAGCAGGTTCGCGACCATCTCGGCCTCCGAAAGAGGATCCGCCTCCTCGCTCAGCACCGCGATCATCGACCCCTCCGGCACGGCCACCTCTCCGCGCAGAAACGGCGACACGTAATCCCCGAATTCCCGCGCGGCCTCCTTCCCGGTGGCGCGCACGTCGGGATCACCCGCGAAATTCTCGAGCGCGGCGGCGAACCGGTCGTACCAGCCGACGAGCCGCGGCCCGTCCTCCTCCGGCAGCCCCAGGATCCGGCAAATGCTCCGCCATGACAGTGGACGCGCCACTCGGCCACGCAGATCGGCCGACCCGATCCCGGTCGGGCCTCGCCTCCCGGCTTCGAGATCCTCCATCAACTCGTCGAGCACCCCCCCTACCGTCGCCAGGAGGTTCTCTTCCAGCTTCCCCCGCCTGAACGGCCCGATGAATCGCCGCTTGTACCGGATCTGCGCGTCACCGTCGCTCGTGAGCATATGGGATCCGAAGATGTCCCGGATCGTCGAGGCGGGAGAGTCGGTGGTGAAGCGCTCCCAGTCGGCGAGGACCCGCACGATGTCGTCCCTCCGCGTGAGCAGCCACATGTCCAGCTGCGGTGCCCATGTCACCGGCTCGGCGGCCCGCAATTCGTGGAAGATGGGGTACGGATCGTCCGCAAGCGCGTCAATGGTCAAATGGGCCCCGAGGGGGAACCGACGCGCCCGATCATTCACCTGGCGACCGTTTGTCCGCCAAAATCGGCACTAAATGGCGGACAAACCCGCCAGAAGCTCCGCAGCCGCACGCCCCAGGTTGGTTCGGCCCTGGTTGTAGTTGCGAAGCAGCACCACGGTGTACCCCGTCGCGGGCTCGAAGAGCAGGTACGCCGTATACCCCGCGACGGACCCCCCGTGACCCGCGAACACCCGTTCGTCCACCGCGCTGACGGAGAACCCGAGGCCGTAGCCCGACCCGGGGTCCTCGGGGGTCTGCACCGACAGGACCTCGGCGCGCATCTCGTCACTGAGAAGCGCCGGACGGCCCCTCCCCATCACCCCCGCGGCGAAGGCCGCCAGATCATCAACCGTGGAATACACCCCGCCATTGGGCACCTTGTACCCGCGCCCCGAATGCTCCATGGCGGGCTGTTGGGTGTTCACCTGGCCGTCGCGGCCGTTGGCGTGCCCCACCGAGAGGGCCGGCAGCAGCGCTTCGCCGACAATGAAGGTGCTGCTCGTCATGCCGAGCGGTTCGAAGATTCGGGCCTCGACCTGATCCATGAACGGTTCGCCGGCAACCCGTTCAAGGCCGAAGCCGAGGATGCCGAACCCGATGTTCGAATACGAGTACTCCGTCCCGGGCGGGGTCTGGTAACGGGTCGTGGGAATGGACTCCAGGATGCGCGATGTCCATGTCTCGATGGGACCGGACGCCGCATCCGGCAGGCCGGGCTCACGACCGAAGCCGGCCGTATGACTCGCGACCTGGCGAAGCGTCGGGTTCACCCCGTCGGGCCGGTCCAGCAGGTCCCGGACCTCGGGAACGATGTCTTCGAGGGGTGTGTCCAGCGTCACCGTGCCATCGTCGGCGAGGATCGCCATCAGCACGGCCGTGAACGACTTCGAGATCGAGCCCGTTCGGTAGATGGTCTCGCGTGCCGCGGGCACCCCGCCATCGGGATCGGCCCACCCGTACGCACCCGACCACAGCACCTCGCCATCGCGGGCGAGGGCTGCGGTGATGCCGCCCACGCCATCGTGCTCGACATCGGCGGCGATCTCGGCACCGAACTGCTCGACGGCGGCCTGCCAGCCACCGGACTCCTGGGCACTGTCGGGCGAGGCACACGCTGCCGCGACGACGAGCACACCGAACACGGCCCCGGCACAGCGGCCCACCAGCCGCAGCCATGCACCGCCGCCCGAATCCCGCCGGGAGTGCCGCCACGGTCTGCCCGGTCCCCGGCTCACCCGCCCACTCGCCCGCCCACTTGCCGACGCAAGAGCCAATCCGTCCCTGTCCATGTTCACACGCGTCCTCCGCTCCGGATGCCAGCAGCCCACGGACTGCCAGGTGCCGTTCCCTGATCCCTCGTCCGTCCCAACGTGCCATTGCGCCGCACCGTGTGCAATCGCACCGCGCCGGCCGCCGAACACCGCTCTCCCGGACAACGTTACGCACCCCTCCCGTGTCGCACTGCATTAGTGTTCGTCACCAAAGATGCGACCAGATGACCCTGAAAGGGGAACGACATGCGCCGGTTGCTGCTGGCAAGGCACGCAAAATCAAGCTGGGGCGACGTAAGCCTGAAGGATCACGACCGTCCCCTCAACGCACGGGGCCGGCGCAGTGCGCCCCTTGTCGCCGGCGCCCTTTACGATCTCGACTTGACCCCCGATGCCGTCATCTCCAGTACATCCGCACGGACCCGCGAGACCTGGGCCCGCATGGAGCCGATCTTCGAAGACCGCGCCACAGTCGAGTTTCTGCCCGAACTCTACCTCGCCTCGCCGCGAACGGTGCTGGCCGCCATCGCCTCGGTGGCCCCCTCTGCCGCGACGCTCATGGTGCTCGGGCACAATCCGTCCACCCATGCGCTCGCTGCCTTCCTCTCGCGCGAGGGCGACCCCAAGCAAATCCGGCAGCTGACCCGCGCCTTTCCCACCGGAGCGGTCGCTGTCATCGAGCTGGCCGGGGAGCGCTGGGATGAGGCCGGGGACGGCGGCGAGCTGCTCCACTTCATTCGGCCGCGGCACCTGGAATAGACTGGCCTCGTGCTGGTTCCCCCAGTCACGCCGCCACATTAGGTTGCCAACTCAACCACGTGACATCAGTGGAGGCGACCATGACCGGCGAGGCCACGGGCCGAAACAGCGATCAGCCCCCGGAGACCATCGAGCGCGTCTTTCGGGAGGGCGTCTACCCCTACCAGGACAAGATGAAGAGGCGCGAGTACGAGCAGCAGAAGTCCCGGCTACAGGTTGAGCTGCTCAAGGTTCAGCGCTGGGTCCGAAACAGCGGGATGAAGATCGTCATCCTTTTCGAAGGTCGCGACGCCGCCGGGAAGGGGGGCACCATCAAGCGATTCATGGAGCACCTCAACCCTCGCGGAGCACGCGTTGTCGCCCTTGACAAACCCAGCGATGTCGAGCGAGGTCAGTGGTACTTTCAACGGTACGTCAATCATCTGCCGACCGCTGGCGAGATGGTTCTCTTCGACCGTTCCTGGTACAACCGTGCGGGTGTCGAGCGGGTCATGGGCTTCTGCACCGGCCAGGAGTACCTGGAATTCCTGCGCCAGTGTCCGGAGGTCGAACGGATGCTTGTCAATAGCGGGATCCGCCTCTTCAAGTTCTGGTTCTCCGTCTCTCAATCGGAACAGGCGCGCCGCTTCGACCGGCGCAAGACGGATCCTCTGAAACAGTGGAAGATCTCGCCCATCGACCTCGCTTCACTTGACAAGTGGCCCGAATACACCCACGCGAAGGAGGCGATGTTCTTCTACACCGACACCGCCGACGCACCCTGGACCGTGATCAAGTCGGACGACAAGAAGCGCGCCAGGATCGCCACCATGCAGCACTTCCTGTCCAGACTCCCCTACCCCGACAAGGACGAGTCGGTCGTGACCGGACCCGATCCCCTCCTCGCGGGACCGGCCGCCCGCGTCGTCAGCCGCGACGAACCCATGACGGAGCAGCCACAGGCACGGACCGTGCCCGGTCAATCGAACACGCCGTAACTTCAAACACCGTCAGACGACCCACCCAACCGGAGCTGTCATCCGTGCACCAACCTCCTCTCGCCCCTTCCTCCCCCGCCTTCCTCCTCGCCCTACTTCCCTTCATCGCCACGGTGATTCCGATGCCCGTCACCGCCCAGAACATCTCGGCCGACTACAACCGGGAAGCGCGCGACCTGGCCGCCCATCCCGCAATCGTCAACGCCTTCAGCGCGATCGAGGCGATGGACGACTGGGCGCTGGAACACCTCATCGAACTCACCGAGATTCCCGCGCCGCCCTTCATGGAAGAGGCCCGGGGGCGCCGATTCGCTGAACTGCTCGCCGAGTACGGCGCCGACTCCGTGTGGACCGACGCCGAGGGCAACGTGATCGGGCTGCGGCGGGGCCGGCGCGGCGACCGCACGATCGGCTTTGGCGGCCACCTCGACACGGTCTTCCCCGAGGGCACGGACGTGACCGTGCGCCAGCGCGGCGACACCATCTTCGCACCCGGCGTCGGCGACGACACGCGTGGACTCGTGGTCGTGCTCGCCGTGCTGCGCGCCATGGTGGAGGCCGGGATCGAGACGGACAGCGATATCCACTTCGTCGGCGTGGTCGGCGAGGAGGGCGTGGGCGACCTGCGCGGCATGAAACACATGTTCCGCGACCCTGCCGCCGCGCCGGATGCCTGGATCGAGGTTGACGGCGGCGGGTTGACGCGACTGGTCACCGACGGCCTGGGGTCGGTGCGCTACCGCGTCACCTTCGAGGGGCCGGGCGGGCATTCGTGGGGGGCATTCGGGCTCGCCAACCCCGCGCATGCGATGAGCCGCGCTGTACGCTACTTCCAGGACACGGCCGACACGCTGACCCGAAGCGGTCCCCGCACGAGCTACAACGTCGGACGCATCGGCGGCGGCACGTCGGTCAACGCCATCCCGTTCGCAAGCTGGATGGAGGTCGACATGCGCTCGATCAGCCCGGAGAGCCTGGCGCACATCGAGCAGGTGTTTCTCGCCGCGATGGACCGGGCGCTCGAAGAAGAGAATGCGCTCCGGCGGGACGGACCCGCGCTGACCGTCGACAAGCTCAAGATCGGCGACCGTCCCTCCGGTGAGGGCGACCGCAACGCGCCGTTGGTCCAGCGTGCGCTGGCCACGACGGCGGTCTTCGGGGTCCGGGGCCAGCTCGGCCGCTCGTCCACCGATTCGAACATACCGATCGCGATGGGCATCCCGGCGGTCACGATCGGTCGGGGCGGCATGGGCTTCGGCGGCCACTCGCCCGGAGAGTACTGGATCAACGTTGACGGGCACCTCGCGATTCAGCGGGCGCTGCTGCTGCTCGTCGCCGAGGCGGGGATGGCGGGGATGATTCCTTAGGGGTGCGCATTCCGGCGATGCCGACCACCGATTCCGGCAAGCCGATCGCAGATTCCGGGCCATGCCGATCACCGTGGAGGAGGGGAGGTCCATAGGGGCGCTGAGGCTCGGGGTTGAGGGTTGAAGTTAGAGGGTGGAGTCGGTCTTTGTCGAGTCGTACAGCCTTCTCATGGAGGCGCCCTTGAGGGTGATCCGGTGCGCATTATTGAGGAGACGGTCGAGGATGGCGTCGCCGAAGGTGGGATCGCCGACGACATCGTGCCAGTGTTCGACGGGGACCTGGCTGGCGAGCAGCGTGCCACGGCGGGCATAGCGGTCGTCGAGGACTTCGAGGAGGTCGTGCCGTCCCTGGCCTGAGAGCGAAGCGAGGCCCCAGTCATCGAGGATGAGCAGCCACGTCCTTGCAAGCCGCTGGATGAGCTTGGGGTAGGAACCGTCTCCACGGGCGAGGGTGAGCTCGTCGAGGAGCCGGGAGACGCGGTAGTAACGGGTGGAGATGCCGAGGCGACAAGATGCATCGGATTTACAACTGGTTGCACCCGATGAACTTAGGAGTTTCGTGGGCCGGATTCCCGCTGAATGATTCCCGCTGGTCCGGATTTCAGCCGCGAACCCTCCGGCGGCCTTCCAGTGCCGTCCTGAGTTGTCCAGCGCGCGGCCTCTGGTAGCACCTGAGCACCGTCTGGGCATCCCGCCAGCCGCCAAGCTCGCAGAGCACCTTGAGCGGCAGGTCCATCAGGTCGCTGGCGAACTTGCGCCTCAGCGAGTGCCAGCCCCGCCGCGGCTTCGGCTCCAGTCCTGCGAGCGTCTCGGCCTTGTTCCACCACTGAAAGACGGAAGAGCGGTCCACCGACCGCGTGGCGTCCCTCGACGAGGGCAGCACCGGGGCATTGCCGGTCCCGGCGCCCATCACGCACGCCTCTTGCAACACCTCGACCGCCTCGTCCGTCATCGGCGTGACGTGCTCGTAGCCGGTCTTCTCGTGCTCCGCGCGCCACCGCACCTCGCGACCCTCGAAATCGATGTCCCTCCAACGAAGGTTGCGGATGGCCCCGATCCGGTGGCCCGTCTCGTGGGCGAGCACGAACGCGACGTGAAACCGCCAATCGACCCGCCGCGACACCCCGAGCATCGCCTGGTACTCCTCCTCGGAGAGAACGACCCGGGCGGGGTTCTTCTCCTTGGGCGTCGTCAGTCCCCTCAGCGGGTTCGAGTCGAGAAGGAGCCTGCCCTCCTCGTCTCTGGACTTCGTCGCCCAGTTGAGCACCGCGAGCAGGAACTTCAGGTCCAACTCGATGGTCCGGTTGGACACGGGCTTCCCGCTCGGTCCGACCCTGCCCGCCCTGCGCTCCCGGATGAAGCGGTCCCAATCGCGCTGAGACAGGGTCTCGGGCCTTCGATCCCGCCCGAGAAAGTCGAGAAACATCCTCGTCCCGATTCTGTCCCGGTGCCGGACCCGCTTCGTCTTGGAGGGCGTCACCTCCTCACCGTAGATTTCAAAGAGCTTCTCCATCGTGAGCGGCTCGGGCTCGGCTTCCGCCTTGCCGTTCAGGTCCGGGCTTGCGAACCCGGCCGCGAACTCGTCCGCTTGCCGCTTCGCTCTCACCCATTCGCGGTGCCCGAGGGACCGGGTGAGCCTGCGACCGTTCTCGCGCCACTCGATCTGGAGGATGCCGGTTTTCGGATCCGGGAACACCCGGACCCGGTTGCGGCCCCATTCGCCGGCGCCATAGCTCCGGCGGCTTCGTTTCGTGCGTGCCATCGTTCGATTCCTCCTCGATTGATGGACTGCACGATCTGCGCGTTTGAAAGGTCGCGTGGCCGAGGGTATTCCGCCAGACTGACGGGGGTGTTTCGAGTGCACAGGATCCTCCCGAAACCGGGCCGAGAGTGAATGGTCGGCCCGCCGCTTCGGGCTTCGTGATCTTGGAGCGGCGTGCCGTGATTCGGAGGCGGTCCTCGACGCGCCCGATGCCGGAGGTGTCCGGCGCCCATCGGAGTGAAACGGACATGCACGGCTCGGCAGCGAAACCCGCTTCCTGCGGTCACTACAGGCCTCCCGACAGCCTTAAGGAATCGCCATACCGTGAAGCAGCCGGTCATCGCTTCTTCGGAGGGTGCGGCCCCGAGGCTCGACGAGCCCCCCGGCGGCCGTTCACGAGACCCTCAACCCGGAGTGCGACGGTTACGAGCGGGAAGCCGAGGAGGTCGGCGGCGTCGCATGGGACCTGCCATGTGCGGCCCGGGACCGAGAACCCGACGACCCTTGGGAGCGCGGACCACGGGCTCCCTTCTCAAGGGAATTCGTCAACCGCAATGACGGTATCTCCCGAATCACCCAGAATCGTGCAGGATCATCCTCCAAAGGCCTCAATACGCAACCTCGTAGTGGACCTCGTCAACGCAGGTCTGCTTCCGGCTATGATTGGTCGCGGTCTCCCATGGGTCATCGTGAGCGACGGGCCGTACGATGTCGTCGAGAAACATGCACCGCCAGTTCTCTTCGTTGGTGGGCCGAAGCCCGCCGCTGCTGTCCCCTCCCGTCTGGATTGAAAGCACCTTGTAGTGCCCCTTCTTCTTTCCGAGGGTGTGGGGAGATAGGATCCGGTAGTGGTCGCGGTACCAGCAGGCCACCGATGTCTTGTTCTGGATCGCTTGTCTCATCAGATCGTAGGTGCTCATTGACGTTCCTTGTGGAGATAAGGCTTGAGTTGGACTGTCATTTCAGGCATTCGCTAGTAGGTTCTTCAGCTGCGCCGCCGCGCGCTTGCCGAGGATGTCGTAGGGGAGAACCTTGGTTCGGTGAAGGGTTACGTTCAGTTGCCGCAATATCTTCCTGGCCGTCTCGTTGGGGAGGTCGCTGTCGCGGCCAATGACGATCGTGATTCTCGGGTCTCTGGTGACCCCGTAGAGCTCCCGGTCATCCCTTGAGGACGCGGCTATCCGCTCCTTGTAGAGCTGGACCTGGGCGAGCGCTCGTGCCAGCTTCGGTGCGAGCGAATACGCGCTCGGGTATGCCTCTTGCCCTCCGTCGAAGAGGATGATCGGCTCACCCGGGCCCTTGAGTTCAAGCACGTCCCGGTACCCGTCATGGCGCCGAACCACGAAGTCTAATTCAGCCTTCGCAAGCTTGACCCGGGACATCACTTCCGCGTACTCCAACCCAAGCAGCAGCGGATACCTCCTAAGATAATTGTGGAAATCAGTTTCTGAGGCCCCCTCTTTCGTGAGGAGTTCCCTGTAGCCTTCCACCGCGATCTCAACATCGTCCGCCAGACTGGGTGCCGGGTCGACCATGGCAATCGCCCGGCGACCTTCGGAAGTCCTACCAAGCTCGTTGGCTACTGCGCGTGCTACATCCACCCCCTCAGACTTGATCCAATTCCCTACTACGGCACCAACGGAGGATGCATCCTCCGCTATCGCCGCAGATAACAGGGAACGACCGCCGCCGATTTCCCGGAGCATGGCGTGTCGCCCCGGCTCTCGCTCGGCCCATCGCGTTAGCCCCTGCCTGTCGGCACTCAGTTCGAGGATCTCGTCCTGTCGGCGGGGATCGGCGACCGCCTTTCTGACCTCACGAACCATACTGATGCTGTTCACCCCGAACTGGCGCATCAGGTAGCTTCCCGCCGCCCCTGCGCGAGCCTCTGCCAGATAACGGTGGATGCGCACGACGAACACGTAGTTCAGGTCGTCTGTGTGGAGTGGCCCGTCCTCTGCGTCGTCGTCAATCGTCAGAAGTAGGCATGGAGTCATTCTGTCGGGGCAGGCTTCGACAACGCTTTCCGCAAGATCCTGGCCGTTGCGAAACTGTGCCGTGTCGTGGCCGATCAGACTCGGCCAGTCGAAGTCAAAGTACACCGGCAGCCCTGCAAGCCGCGTCGGGCTGCCCAGTCTCTGGCTCAGCGCCGGGTCCCAAGTATCCAAAATGCTCTCGAGTGTTCGACCGTGTTCGCTCATTGAGACCCCCACACCATCGCCACCTGACTCATCGGGCAGAACGGCAGGCAGGGGAGTGGGCGCAGGTCCGAGATCCGCGGTCGGCGCCACTTGCTCGCTGGCGACGATGATCGCTTCACGCAGGCGAAGGCCTTCCGTCCTTCTTCAGTCTGCATTCTCAAGCTCCTTCGGTCTCCTGATGTCCATCGGGGGGTACCCATTGCCGGTTCGCCTCGGTTTGCTGCCGGATTTGCTCCAGACTAACCATGTGACGGAAGTTCCAGCTTGCCAACACGTCAGCTCGCGCGTGTACCTCCGTCTAGCCTAGCCCTGTCCACCTCCCTCGCGCTCCGGCCCGCCTACATCGAGTACCAGTTGGACGGTGACGACGGAGGCGCCGCTGGCGGCGGCCGGTTCGCCTTTGGGACGGCTCTGGAAGCCGTTGGACGTCGCCGTTTCGGCGGCTGTTGACACCGACCGAAACGGTCCCCTGACTGTACGTCATGGCGATTCCGGCGACCGAGGGATTCCGTGCGTCGGACTCCCGCGCCGGGGGGGGCGATCATGGCCTCCGGGGCAGCCGCCGTCGCTGCCCCGGAGTGGCGCGAAACCGTCTTTCCGGCAGATGCGTAGGCATCATTCCGGCGGTTCCGCAGGACCTCGATCCGCTCCCGCGCGGAGGGCGCGATCATGGCTGCCGGGGCAACCGCCGGAGCTGCCCCGGGGGGTGGGCGGCTGGTCGCCGCCCGCTGGCCCGCGTTTTTTTGCGGGTCTCCGTGGAGCCAGATGTGTTTTCGCTTCACGAAAACCTCTGGCCGGGGGGTTGTGCCCCCGGACCCCCGAACGACATTCCGCGCGCCACCAAAGGAGGCCGCCCGACATGGCCCGTCCCCGGAAGCCCGAGGCCGAGCGCAGGACCCGCACGATCGGCGTGCGCGTCACGACCGCGGAGGCCGCGGAGATCGCCGAGCGGGCCGCAGCAGCCCGCATGACGAAGGGCGGCTACATGCGCCGCAGGGCGCTGGGGCAGCCGGTCCGCGAGGCGGCCGTTCACCGTCTTGGCGCCCGGGAGCGCGTCGAACTCCACCGGATCGGAGTCAATCTAAATCAGATCACCCGCGCCCTGAACTCCGGGGCCTCTGCGCCGCCGGGGACTCTGGAGGCGGTCGAGCGGGTGGGCGAGCTCGCGGCCGACCTGCTGAGCGGCGAGGTGCTGGGCCGATGATCCCGAAAATCAACGGACTGGGGCGCTCGTTCGCCGGAGTCGCGGCGTACTGTTTGCACGATGCCCCGGAGCCGGACGACCGGAGTCCTGAGACCTCGGAGCGGGTCGCATGGACCGATACCCGGAACCTGCCGACGATCCGCGCGGAGCGGGCCGCGCGGCTGATGGCCGCGACCGCGAAGGCGGCCCCCGACCTCAAACGGCTGGCGGGCGCGGCGCGAGGGGGGCGCAAGCTGGCGAAGCCGG
The DNA here is from genome assembly GCA_002238865.1 of Gemmatimonadetes bacterium bin94. Classification (GTDB taxonomy): domain Bacteria; phylum Gemmatimonadota; class Gemmatimonadetes; order Longimicrobiales; family Gaopeijiaceae; genus Bin94. The sequence continues at coordinate 57,810 of MPNE01000007.1, forward strand.
TCCTGCACTATTCGCTCAGTTGGGCGAGGGACGAGACGCCCAGCAGGCGGGAGATGAGCCGCGCGGTGGACGGGAGTCTGGGGGCGCTGGGGCTGGAGGGCCACGAGGCGCTGATCGTCGCGCACGATGACACCCGGCACCCCCATGTCCATGTGGTCGCCAACAGGGTCGATCCGGAGACCGGGAAGGCGGCGAAGCTCGGCAACAGCAAGCTCCGGCTGTCGCGCTGGGCCGAGGGCTACGAGCGGGACCAGGGCCGGATCCGGTGCGAGGAGCGGGTCAAGAACAACGAGCGACGGCGAGCGGGCCAGGAGTTGGTTCGAACCCCGTGGGAGCGGCCGCGCCACTGGGCGCGCGTCCGCCGCGAGAGGATGGTGCCCGGGCGGGCGCGGCGGGCGAGGGGGCCTGTCGACGAAGGGTGGGTCGACATGGAGGCCTGGGGGCGTGCCGAGGCGCAGGCTTGGGAGAAGGTCGAGGATCGGCGCATGCTGGAGTTCTCGCGGCTGGAGAGCCGGGTGCGGGAGGAATGGGCCGAGCTGCTCAAGCGGCAGGAGGACATGCGCCAGAGGCTCGACCGGGAGAGCCGCTCGCTGCTCGGGCGGCTCCGGATCTGGCGAATCGACCGCTCGTTGCGGGAACTGGCCGGGGCGGTTCGGGGCCGGGACGACCTTGTCGAGGGCTGGCGTGAGGATCTCGACCGGTACAACAAGGGCGAGCGAGCCGCGCTGGGCAAGGCACACGCCGACAGCGCCCGGCAGATCGAGAGGAAGGTGCGCGAGGTGTACCGAAAGGGGCTGCAAGACGCGGAACGGCACGCACGGATCACTGTCCAGGACCTCGTCGAGCGGGCGGCGAGAGAGATAAAGGAGCGTGGCCCGAGCATAACCCGCCTTCCCATCCAGCCACCCCGGCCCCAGGGTCCCGAGCGTGGCGGGGGAGGGTTCGAGCGATGACCTTGGACTCTCCCCATCGTCAAATCGCATCGGCCGAAACGACCGATCCAGAGTGGATTCGGGGAATCCACCGGCTGTGGAAAATCGCCCAAGATCGCCGAATTCGCCGACACTCCAAGGGTATGGGTCGGGTGGATTCCGCTTGGCGGAGGCATCCATAGCCTCCAGCCCCGTGGTTCAGGCACGCACCTCGAATTCCGAGCGGGGCAGGCCTGACTGGCGAATGATCGACATCAGGGTACCGACCCGCAGCTCTCGGTGGTCTGGAACCGGGACGGTGAGCGTTCCGTCGGCATCCGCCTTCTGCATGGCAATGTGGCTGCCCCGTCGTCGGACCTCGACGAAACCGTTGGCCGCCAAGATGCGGCAGGCTTCACGGCCGGACAGGACGCGAAGCCTAGCCAACCGCAACCTCGATCTGAGTTACATAGACTTCGCCTCGCAGGCGCCGGTCGACCTCGCCGGGAGGCGCGGCCTCGAAGAACAGGGCAAGGGCTTCGGCGAGATTGTCGCGAGCCTCGGCCACGGTCTCACCTTGGCTCGCAACGTCCAACTCGGGGCAGAGCGCCACATAGCCATCACCCTCGCGCTCGACGATCGCAGTCAGGCGTCGGGTCATTGCGGTTCCTCCATGGGTGCGAGGCCGAAGACCCGGTTGGCTTCGACGACCAAGGCGATGGCTGTCGCGAAGGTTCGCCCGGGCTTCTTCAAGGAATTCATGGTCCATTGACTCTACCGAATAACCGGGTTCGGTGCTACTTGCGCGACGGATCGCAGGGGTCCGCAGCATCGGGAGTGACCGATCAGGATCGCCCCGCCTCTGGATCGGCTCTAGTTTGACTGCCTTCATCGTCGCCCTCTCCAGTCCCGAACCGTATCCTACTCCTAAATGCTCAAGCACCTCGAACCCCGCCACATCACCGTCGGAGATCGCAGCGCCAAGCTCTATCTTGGCAACGGTCCGCTTGCTCTCGAAGTCGTTGTGGTCGCGTCGGGCGGGCGACCGCGCCTCGCCGATCTCAGGGCGATGTTCCGGGCGCGGTCCGGACGCCGCGCCGCGCCGGTGCTCATCGTGGCACCATGGGGCGCGGGGCGGGCGGCTGTATGCGGCCCGACGGAGCACAACCCGGTCGAACATCGGGACCTGCCGGTCGAGCAGTTAGAGGCCGTATGCGGCCAGGCATTGGAGGCCGACGGGCGGCACACCGCCATCCGCCTCCTGCATCGGCTGCTTCCCGCACTGGACGCGCCGATCCCGGGCCTCCGCAACGGCGGCCTCTTCGCGATGCAGGAACTTGAGCGAGGGGTTCCGTCGCGCGGGGACTGGACGATCGCGGTCGAGGAGGCGCGCGGCGTGCGGACGCTTCGGGGACGCGCCTTGATCCAGGGTCTCGGGTTTGCAACCGAGGAACTCCCCGGACCGGCGATGCTGCTCGTGGCCGGAGACCGCAAGACGGCGGTGGCCGTCCTTCTGGACCGGCCCGAGGAGATCGACTCCGCGAGCGCGAGGTTCGACGGCGTGTCTCCGGTGTCCTACGCCTTGGCGCAAGCCGACCGGGAGAACCTGGACTGGGTGGTCGCCGTGGCGGGCGGCACGCTCCGCCTTTATCCGGCCAAGCCGGGCGTCGGCACGGGCCGCCGTGGACGTTCCGAGACGTTCGTCGAGATCGATCTCGACCTCCTTGCGGGCGATAACGCAGGTTACCTGTGGCTCCTGCTGTCCGCGCCCGCACTGTCGGAGGGCGGGAGCGTCGAGGACATCCTCCGCGCGAGCGAGGACTACGCCGCGGATCTCGGCGGTCGTCTTCGCGAGCGGGTCTACCGCGAAGTGATGCCGTCGCTTGCCCGCGCCGTCGTGGCGGCGATGCATCCGGAGAAGCCGAGCACGGACGATCTCCAGCAGGCGTACCAGGCAGCGCTTCGCATCCTCTACCGGCTGCTGTTCGTTGCGTATGCCGAGGATCGCGACCTGCTGCCCCTGCACGCGTCACGGAGCTACAGGGAGCACTCGCTCAAGCGGATCGCCCAGCGCTTGGGCGAGGCCCGGCGCAAGGGTGTCGAGTTCGGAGAGCAGCCCTCCTTCTGGTCGGAGGTCACGCAGATCTGGACGGCGGTGAGCCTCGGAAACCCGGAGTGGGAGGTGCCGGCGTACAACGGCACGCTGTTCGCCTCCGAGGCGTCGGTCTCGAAGCTCGGAGCCCGGATCGCGACTCTGTCGCTCCCCGACCGTGAGTTCGCGCGGGCGCTCACCGCGCTGCTCCTCGACCGGACGGCCGAGGAAACCGAAGGCCCGGTGGACTTCCGGTCGCTCGGCATCCGCGAGTTCGGAACGATCTACGAGGGGTTGTTGGAGAGCGAGTTGTCGCTCGCCGAGACGGACCTGACGGTGGACGCCAAGACCGAGGCATACCTCCCGGCCCGATCCGGCGACACGGTCGAAGTGCGGGCGGGCGAAGTGTATCTCCACAACCGTTCGGGAGCGCGGAAATCCAGCGGGTCCTACTACACCCCGGCCTTCGCCGTCGAGCATCTCCTCGACCGGGCGCTCGAACCGGCGCTCGACGAGCACATCGAGCGGCTCGACGGCATGCCGGACCGAGAGGCGGGAAGGCGGTTCTTCGAGTTCCGCGTCGCTGACATCGCGATGGGCTCCGGCCACTTCTTGGTCGGTGCCGTGGACCGGATCGAGCGACGGCTCGCCAACTATCTGGCCGGACGTTCGCTGCCGGACGTTCGCGAAGAGTTCGCGCGGCTCCGCCGGACGGCGGCCGGGAAACTTGGGCCGGACTGGTCCGGGGACCCCATCGAGGACATCCAACTGCTTCGCAGACAGGTGGCCCGGCGATGCATCTTCGGGGTGGACATGAATCCCATGGCCGTCCAACTGGCGCGCCTATCCCTCTGGATCCATACGTTCGTGCCGGGGCTTCCGCTTTCGCTTCTGGACCACAATCTGGTCCGGGGCAACTCCCTCGTGGGGATCGCGTCATTCGAAGAGGCGTCGGAACTGTTCGAGGCAAGCGGCAATCTCTTCTCGTTCACGGCATCCGAGCGGCTCTATGCCATCCAAGAACCGCTCGGCAAGCTCGCCCGGCTTACGGACGCCAACGATGCCGAGATTCGCGAGGCGCGGGAGCTCTATGAAAGGATCCAGACGAGGATGAGACAGGAGCGGGACCTTCTCACGCTGCTTGTGGCCTCGCGAACGAACAGCGACATACGTGAGAAGATCGTCCAAGGACAGGTCGCGACGCGCTGGGAGGAACAGGGCGACACCTTTCGGGTCGAGTTGATGGACAAGGGGCACGAGGAACTCGAAGGGCTCGACGTGCTCCACTTTCCACTTGCGTTCCCGCACGTCTTCCTCGGTGACCGGAACGGGTTCGACGTGATCCTCGGCAATCCGCCGTGGGAGAAGCCGCGAGTCGAGGAGCACGGATTCTGGGCGCGCCATTTTCCGGGGTTCCGCTCATATCCGCAGCGCGAGCAGGAGTCGCTCAAGGCACGGTATCGGAAGAAGCGGCCGGACCTCGCGGCTCGCCTCGAAGCGGAAACCCAAGCTGCGGCTTCGCTCCGCCGGATCCTGACGGCCGGAGCATTCCCAGGCATGGGAACCGGCGATCCCGACCTCTACAAAGCGTTCGTGTGGCGGTTCTGGGACCTTGTGTCGCCGGACGGCGGGCGGATCGGCGTCGTGCTGCCCCGGTCGGCGCTGGCGGCGAAGGGATCCACGGCGTTCCGCAGGGAGTTGCTGGCCAACGCTGAGGTGCTGGACCTGACGATGCTCGTGAACAACCGCGAATGGGTGTTCCCGAATGTCCATCCGCAATACACCATCGGCCTTACCTCCATCACGCGCGGGAAGGATAGCCGCGAGTCCGAGCTTCGCCTGAGCGGGCCGTACGCGAACTTCAAACGCTTCCGGGCCGGTGTCCGGCGGGCTCCGGTGACGTTCCGCGCCCGTGAGGTCCAGGCGTGGAACGACACGGCCTCGCTCCCGCTCCTGCCGTCCGACCAGTCGGTGGAAGTGTTCGCGCAACTGCGCAAGAGCCCGCGTCTCGATCTCAACGACAGCGTGGGTTGGCGGGCTCGGCCGCACAGAGAACTTGATTCCACGAACGACAAGCACGTGATGGATGTCGAGTCGAGCGAATGTCCCGACGGCTTCTGGCCGGTCTACAAAGGGGCATCGTTTGACCTGTGGACCCCGGACACCGGGACGTACTACGCGTGGGCGGACCCGGGACGGGTGCTCGGCCACCTCCAGAGCAAGCGGAAGCGCGCGAACAGGCGCTCGGCGTTCGTGGAGTTCGATCGGGCGTGGAGAGACGACCCGGAAACGCTGCCTTGCCGGAGCGCACGGATTGCTTTTCGTCGTATCTCTCGTGCAACGGATAGCCGGACCATTCGCGCCACGCTGATTCCGCCACACGTTATTCTGACCGATGTTGCACCGTACTTCCTGTGGCCAAGAGGAGACGAGAAGGACGAGGCCTACCTGCTCGGCGTTCTGGCTTCAGTCGCTCTCGACTGGTATGCGCGGCGTTTCGTGGAGACACACATGGACTTCCACGTCCTGAACCCATTGCCGGTCCCGCGACCGGATGGGGATGGCGCGCTAAGGAACCGCGTCATCGCTTTGGCCGGGCGACTCGCATCGCCGGACGAACGATTCGCCGATTGGGCCGGAAGGCTCGGCGTTGTCTGCGGTCCCCTCGACGCGGACGAGAAGCAGGACCACATCCGGGAACTCGACGCCGTGGCGGCCCACCTCTACGGCCTCACCGAACCACAACTCGTCCACGTCTTCGAGACGTTCCACGAGGGCTGGGACCACGAGGAGCGGCTGAGGGCCACGCTGCACCACTTCCAGACGTGGCAGGGTGACCGATGAGCCACCCGGAGTTCGTGGACAACCTGGACGGCAACACGCTCGAACGGGCTCTCCGGGAGCGCCTCGAACACCTGCTCGGGACGTTGCGGGAGCCGCCTTTGGCATCCATCGCGACGGGATACTTCAATCCGGGGGGCTTTGGTCGGCTGGCCGACGTGCTCCGCCGCGCTGCGGGCGTGCGCCTCCTGCTCGGTGCCGAGCCGCTGCCCGCCGCCCGGCTGCCGGAGCGCCGCCTCGGCGATCCGCGCGGCGAGCGATACGAGAAGAGGCTGGCGGACGAGGAACTCGACGGCGCGGAGCGCAAGCTCAGGCGGGACCGCGACCGCCTCCCGTTCTCCGAGCCGAGCCGGGCCTCGGTGCGCGAGCTTCTGGACTTCCTCGACTCCGGCAAGATCGAGGTGCGCCGATACGAGCACCGCTTCCTGCATGGCAAGGCGTTTCTGTTCTCCGGGAAGCAGGGGGTCCTCGCCGGATCGTCGAACTTCACGCTCGCCGGGCTCACGTCGAACCTTGAACTCAACCTCGGCCAATACCAGCCCGGCGTCGTCGCGAGGGTCGAGGAGTGGTTCGACCGGCTTTGGAACGACGCCCGTCCGTACGATCTCGCCGCCATCTACAGGGAACAGTTCGCCGAGCATCCTCCCTATCTGATCTATCTTCGCGCCCTGTGGGAGCGGTACGGCAGCGAACTCGAAGAGGAGGCCGGGGACTCGGGCCGGATCCGGCTCACGCGCTTCCAGACCGACGGCGTTTTCCGGGCGAAGCGGATCCTCAATGAGTACAACGGCGTTCTGGTCGCCGACAGCGTCGGGCTCGGGAAGAGCTTCATCGCGGCTGAGATCTTCACGGAGGTCATCGAGCGAAACCGCCAGCGCGCGCTTCTGATCGCCCCGGCCCAGCTACGGGACGGGATGTGGAGGCAGTTCAGAAGGCGCTACCAAGTCGGCATCGAGGTCGTATCGTTCGAGCAACTCGCGGGCGACCGCCAGCTTGGCGAGGGGGGCGGGAGCGCCTTGGGCTCCCGCATCGGCGACTACTCGCTCGTCGTGATCGACGAGGCTCACGCCTTCCGAAACGCGGACACGAAGCGTGCGCGCGCGCTCCGGCAACTTCTCCGCGGAGACCCACCCCGCAAGGTGGTCCTGCTCACTGCGACGCCGGTGAACAACTCGCTCTGGGACCTTTACGATCTCCTCACCTACTTCGTCGGCCACGACGCGGTGTTCGCGGACCGCGGCATCCCCTCGCTCAAGGAGCGGTTCCGGCAGGCCGACAAGGAGGACCCGTTCTCTCTGAGCCCGGACACCCTGTTCGACATCCTCGACGCGACCACGGTGCGGCGGACGCGGCACTTCGTTCAGCGCTTCTACCCGAACGACAACTTCCGCCTGAAGGACGGGACCGAGGTCACGATACGGTTCCCGGACCCGGTGGTCCGCTCCCGAAACTACGATCTGGATGATGTGCTTCCCGGGTTCTTCGACGAGTTCGCGGAGGTCTTGGACGCCGGGGAGGGCGAGCCCAGACTTACGATGGCCAGATACTGGCCGACCCGGTACCGCCGAGAGGGAGTGCCGGACGCCCGGGAGACGGCGCTGGTGGGGCTCATCCGGTCCGGGCTGCTCAAGCGTTTCGAGTCCTCGGCGCGAGCGTTCGTCCAGACCGTGAGCCGGATGGTCGCCGCGCACGATCATTTCGTGCGCGCGGTGGAAGCCGGGGTGATCCCGTCTTCCGATTCGTTGGCCGCGCTCCGCGAGACCGATTCCGACGAGGCGTGGGAGGAGCTGCTCCGCGAGGGCGAGCCGGTTGAGGACGACCTCGACACCGCGACGCTCATTGAAGACGTGCGGTCGGATCGGACGCTTCTCGAACGCCTCCGGGTTCGGGCGTCCGCGATAAGGGCGGAGAACGACCCCAAACTCAAGCTCCTCGCCGGGGAACTCGCCCGCATCGCGGCGGAGGCGGAGCGGAAGGGCATCTCGGAGCGCGACATCGGCAACCGCCGCAAGGTGCTCGTGTTCTCCTACTTCGGCGACACCGTCGAGTGGATCGCCGACCGCTTGCGGGAGGTGGTGGCAACGGATCGGCGGCTCGCCCGCTACCGGGACCGCATCGCCGTCGTCAGGGGAACCGACTCGTTCGAGGGGATCACCCGCAGCGACGCGGTGTTCGGCTTCGCCCCCGAGTCCACGGAGGCCCCACCGTCGCGTTCCGACGACAAGTATGACATACTCGTGACGACCGACGTGCTGGCCGAAGGAATGAACCTCCAGCAGTGCGGACGGATCATCAACTACGACCTGCCGTGGAACCCGATGCGGCTCGTGCAGCGCCACGGGCGCATCGACCGCATAGGCAGTCCCCACGAGAAGGTGTTTCTCACCTGCGTGTTTCCCGACCGCCAACTCGAAGCCCTTCTGGCCCTCGAAGAGCGGATCCGCCGGAAGCTGGCCCAAGCCGCCGCCTCGATCGGAGTCGAGCAACCCCCGATACCCGGCATGGACCAGACCCAACAGGTCTTCGCGGACGACCGGAAGCAGATCGAGGACCTCCGAAGGGGAGACTCCTCGCTCTTCGAGCGGGGAGGTGAGGGCGTGCACGCGCACAGCGGCGAGGAGTACCGGCAGGAGCTACGAAAGGGGATCGAGCGCTGGGGCGACCGGATCCGGAACTTGGCGTGGGGGGTCGGCTCGGGATTCGTGGGCGGAGCCCGCACAGGCCACGTCTTCTGCGCCCGCGTCTTCGACCGCGTGTTCATGCGGTTCGTGCCCATGGAGCCGGATGCGGAGATCGAGCGCGACACACTGACGTGCCTCGGAATCCTCTCTTGCACCGAGCACACCGAGCGCGCGCTGCCGGAGGGGTTCGCGGAAGGAGCCTTCGGCGCCTGGGAGCGCGCCCGCCGCGACATCTACGATGAATGGATGCGGGCCACGGATCCGGCCACGCTCCAGCCCAGCATCCGCCCGCTCTTCAGGGCCGCCGCCGACCATGTACGAATGCACGCGGCTTCCAGGCTGTCCGTTGAGGAAAGGGACCGGGTGGCCGACGCCCTCGAAGCGCCGTGGGGCATCCGTCAGGAGCGGCGGCTCCGGGAAGTGTTCGTGCCCGACGACGTCGCCCCCGGAGAATTGACGCGCAAGATCGCCGATGTCGTGAACGAACTCGGGCTACAGCCATGGAAGCCGCCCGAACCGCTCGATCCGATCGAGGAGGACGAAGTGAATCTCGTCGTCTGGATGGGGGTTCTGGAAGCGGCCCATTGACTGAGATGCAGCGACGCTCTCATCTTGGCGCTGCCCAGCTCTCATGTTCTGCTTCCACTCCCAGCCACTTCCCGAAGAGACCCCATGCCTAGAGTCGCGAGCCTGCCGGTCAAGCAGCTACAGCTAGACCTCAGGAACTTCCGAACGGTGCCGCAAGCAAACGAAGAGGAAGCGGTGGACGCGATGGTGTCCATCCGACCCGGCTGGTTTTGGGCGCTAATGGAGAGCCTCCTGGACAGCGAGTACCTCCCGATAGAGAACATTCTCGTGCTCGAGGGCGTGGGTTCCGACGGGAAAGCGACCTTCACCGTCAAGGAAGGGAACCGTCGCGTAGCGGCCCTGAAGATCGCGCACGGACTCTTGAATCGTTCACACCTCGAAGTTCCAGCGAACATCGAGAGCAAGTTGGCCGTTGTATCGAGTGGTTGGCGGGCGGAGACTGACGAGGTTCCCTGCATCATCTATCCGGCGTCGAAAAGCGACACCGTGGACCGTATCGTTACGCTCGCCCACGGCAAGGGGCAGAAAGCGGGGCGAAGCAACTGGACCGCAGTCGCACGCGCAAGACACAGTCGCGACGAGAGCGGCGCGAACGAACCGGCGCTCGATCTCCTCGAAGCCTACCTGGCGGACGGAAAGAACCGCACACCCCATCAGGCCCAGCAGTGGGCGGGCGAATATCCGCTAACGGTGCTCGCGGAAGCAATGAAGAGGCTCGCTGGGCGTCTTGGGGCGGACTCCGCACGGGACCTCGCAAACCGGTACCCATCGATCTCCCATCGAGACGCGGTTGAAGCCATCGCAAAAGACATCGGGCTCAAGCTCTTGACGTTTACGGACATCCGAAAGCCGGGCAAGGATTTCGCAGAACGATACGGGATTCCGCCCCTGTCTGGAGATCCGAAGAAAAAATCCGGAAAGAAGGGAGGAACTGGCAAGACCGGGACCAAGACTGGTGCGAAGACGAAGGGCGGGGAAGCACCGGCCGCAAGCTTGCGAGATCCCAAAGCCGTCAAGGCTACAATCAAGAGTTTCACGCCTCGGGGGCCGGATCGGGAGAAGGTGGTTCTTCTGCGAGACGAGATACGTGCGTTGAACCTCAAGAACAACCCCCTAGCCTTCTGCTTCCTGGTCCGTAGCATGTTCGAGATTTCCGCGAAGGCGTACTGCGCGCAACACGGTGCTTCGGGCGGGCTTTCCACGAAGAAGAAGGGCAGGAATCGAACTCTAGTGGCCATCCTCCGGGACGTCACAAAGCACTTGACGAAGAACAAGGCCGACATGGAACGCACCAAGCAGCTACACGGAGCGATGACCGAGTTGGCGCGATCAGAAGGTCTGTTGTCGGTGACCTCCATGAACCAGCTGGTTCACAACCCGAAATTCTCGGTGACCATGGGGGATGTCTGTCAGTTGTTCGGGAACATATTCCCACTCCTGGAAGCAATGAATGAATGAGCCCGGACATCCAGACGGTAGGCGCTGGGGTCAAGATCGCCGAGGTCTCTGATCGCACGCTACGTCACGCCACTCCGGTATCCCGGAGGGAAGCAGCGGCTGGCTCCGTTCGTTCGAGAGATCTTGGAGCTCAATGACCTTGTTGGGGGTCACTACGCCGAGCCGTACGCGGGTGGAGCGGGCGTTGCGTTAGATCTCCTTCTCGGCGGTCACGTCAGCCACATACACCTCAACGACTCGTCGTTGCATGTCTACGCCGTCTGGGTCTCGATCGTCACTCGCCCGGAGGACTTCTGTAGGAGAATCCGAACGGCGGCACTTACCGTCGACGATTGGCGGCGGCATCGTGAGATCGTTCGTCATCCTGAGAACCACGATCTCTTCTCCCTCGGGTTTAGCACCTTCTACCTGAATAGGTGTAACCGTTCGGGGATCTTGACCGCCGGAGTAATAGGAGGCCTAGCGCAAACTGGGAGGTGGCGGATCGACGCCCGGTTTCCGCGGAATGAGTTGGCCCGACGAGTGGAGGCCATTGCCACGAAAGCGGACCGGATCTGCGTGACAAACCTGGATGCCGAGGACTTCATGCGCCGACATGCACCGGCTCATCTGCCTATCCGACAGACCCTGATCTACTGCGATCCGCCGTACTACGAGCGATCGCAACGGTTGTACCTAGACGGATATGAGCGGGCAGACCACGAGCGCCTCGCCAGCGTTATCCAGACAGAACTCGCTCATCATTGGATGGTGTCCTACGACGCGCATGAGGACATCATGGATCTGTACGAGGGGCGAAGAAGATTCGTTTACGAGCTTCCGTACAGCGCTACACGCTCCTACCAAGGGCGGGAGATCTTCATCCTGTCGGACACCCTTAGCCTGCCGGCGGGATCGGAGGTGCGCGCTGTCAACGCTGGCCTAGCGGCGTTGGGACGGCGGACCAGCGCCGCGTGATGCCGTTGCTTCCACGCCTTGGAGAACTCCGGCGCTGCGCTGCGGCGGGCCGCGCACCGCTGCCCGGACGACATGGTTTCCGCGGACTCCCGCGAGGAGGCTTCCCGGACCCTCGGCGACGGTGGCTCCGCGGGGGGGGGGGGGCCCCCCCTCCCCCCCCCCGCGGGGAGCCTCCCCGGCCCCTCGGCGACGGGGGCGGGGGGGGGGGGGGAGTCCCGCCATTCACGCCAGACTTTCCCGCTTTCGCGGCACGGTCCAGCAGGGTCCAGTCCAACGGCAAGAGTGGCAGATCGTGCAGTCCCAGTTAGACTTACGTTATCTCCTGCCGTGATTTTGGCCTCAGGCGATCCGCCGAGGCGGCAGGCCTGGTGGCCGAACGCACAGGCGAGATAGGACTTTCCCGACCCCGTCGCGCCGGCGACGAGCACGGTCTGGCCGTCCCGGATCCACTGCCCGGAGGCGAGGCGGAGCACGAGGGATCGGTCCAGCCCGCGGGGGGCCTTGAAGTTGAGGTCTTCGATGGTGGCGTCGAGGTGGAGTTTGGCGTGGCCTTTGAGACGCTGGTAGCGGCGCTGCTCCCGGTCGGTCTTCTCCCGTTCGAGGAGGAGGGAGAGGCGGTCCTCGAAGGACAGCTCGCTGATGTCGGGCATGGCGGTCTGCTCCTCAAAGGCCTGGGCCATGCCCGTGAGTCGGAGTTCGTGCAGCAGGTCGAGGGTCGGTTGGCGAAGCATCTTCGTCAGGACTCCTTTCCGTTCTGGGGAGTGGTGGTGTAGTACTGCGGCCCGCGGATGTGGGCGTGCTCCGCGGGCAGGGAGAGCGTGCGTTGCTCGTCGTTGTCGGCTTGGTCGAGGCCGGTTGCAAGGATGGATTTGACGGACGTGTAGCTCATCGTGCCGATGTCCAGCGCGCGGCGGCAGGCGGCCTCCAGGCGTTCGGCGGAGTAGGCGCGCAGCAGCCTCTTGAGTCCGAGGCAGCTGCGGTAGCCCTGTTCGGGGTGGGGCCGGCTGTTGAGGAGTTGTTCGACGAACGCGGCCGTGTGCGGTCCGGTCTTGCGGCCCCAGGCGATCAGTCCGGACGGAGTCCACCCCGCATGGGCACGGTGGGCGGCGGGCATGTGCGACGGTTCGGTCGCGTATCCGCCTCTCCGGTGGATCCGCAGGTGAGCAGCGACCCGGCGGTGCTTGTGGAAGATCTCCACGGTCTGGGCCGTGATCCGAACGTCGACCTCACAGCGGGCCAGCGGGTGGGGGACGCTGTAGAGCGCATGCGCGACCTGGATGTGGTAGTCGATGTTGACACGCGCCTTGCGCCACTCCGCGTACTCGTAGCGCTCGGCCGGAAGCGGCTTGAGAGCTGGCCGGTCCAGATCCTCGAACCAGCTGCGGCGGCTCCCATCGGTCTTCTTGAACGGCCGCTCGTTCAGTGCGGCCAGCAGCGGCGCGACGGCTTCGCGGAGTTCGCCGAGCGAGAAGAACGTCTGGTTGCGCAGCGGCGCCATGATCCAGCGCTCGACGTGCTGGACCGCGGCCTCCACCTTCGCCTTGTCCCGCGGTGCCCGGGGCCGCGCCGGCAGCACCGTGGTTCCGTAGTGGGTGGCCAGTTCCTGGTACGTCGGGTTCAGGTCCGGTTCGTAGCGGCTGGCCTCACGGACCGCGGCCTTCTCGTTGTCCGGGATCACGAGTGCCGGCACCCCGCCCCAGAACTCGAACATCCGAACGTGCGACATCGTCCAGTCCGGCAGCGACCGGCTCCGGGTCACGTCCACGAAGGTGTAGTTCGAGGCGCCGAGGACGCCGACGAAGACCATGGCGTCGTGTACCTCCCCGGTGCTCCGGTCCACGACCGGGAACTTCGGGCCCGCGTAGTCGACGAACGCCTTCTCGCCCGCCCGGTAGACCTGCCGCATGACCACATCGAGCTGCTCTCGCCACGCCCTGTAGTGCTCGCAGTACCAGCTGTACTGATACCCGTTCGGATGAACCGCTCGGTACTCCAGCCACAACAGCTGCAGCGTCATGCCCTTGTGGCGCTGAAGCTCCCGGTGGACATCTCCCCAGTCCGGCTCCGGCCGGGGAACCCGCAACGGCGGCGGGGCCGGGAACAGCGCCGCCTCCAGCGCGGCGTCGTCCAGCCCCCCCGGCAACGGCCAGGAGAAGCCCGCCGCGCTTGCCCGCCGCACGTAGTCGCTCACCGTGCTGTTGGCGATGCCAAGCGACACGGCGATCTCGCGGTGGCTGCGCCCGAGCTCGTACTTCAGGCGCAGCAGTTCTCGAATCTTCCGCATGGACAACCTCTTCTGCGACACCCTCTTCCTCCTCGTCTCGGGGGACCTCGGCGAGGATGGAAGAAGGCGTCGCTACAACAGGTTCTCCAGCGCTCCTACTCGCTCACTCCAGGGTGATCGGCATGCTCTGGAATCGGTGATCGGCATGGTGGAATCACCGATCGGCATGCTCTGGAATCGGTGATCGGCATGAAATGGAATCACTGATCGGCATGCGCCGGAATCAGCACCCTCGGGTATACACGCCCCACCGTCGCTTCGCCGGGTTCCCGCATGTCCAGTGGGGATGCAGCCTCTGTCTCTACGCGAGTTCACCCGATTGGCAGCCGCAGGACGGCATGTACGGTCTGATCGAACGACTCGACGCGTGGATTCGCGACGCTGCGCTCAATCAGCTCGACCCCGACGATGCGCCCCTCCATCCTCCCGTCGCATATCGCACGGTAGATCGCTTGGTGGTTCCGAAAGCGGACACCCCTCGCGTGAGGGAATCGGCTTGGTTCGGATTCGCCGAGCTTCGCCAGCGGAATCATCGGACGGAGATCACCGGCTGGTCGCAGCACTCCCAAGCCAGCCTCAACAATCAGGCTCCGGCGATCCTCCTCCACAAGCCGCTGCCATTCGAATACCCGGAGTTCGTCAACAGCCTCTTGAAGGAGCTGGAGCGCCACGGCGTGGACTACGTGCCGTTCGTGCGAACGTTCGCTGCGTTGGCGAACAGGAGCAAGTCGGGTACACCGGTACTGGTGGTCCTGGGCAGTCCCATGCGTCGCATCGAACCCGGCGGACCTGTCCTTCAGCACCTTGCGGTCTGGGAGATATCGGCTGCCGACGCGGACAAGCTCCGCGAATTGGATGCCGTTTGGGCCGGCGACGACCCAGCTTCACGAAACGCGGCGATAAAGGCCGTCGTCGAGTGGTCGGTCTTAGCCAAGGTAGGGTGGTGCCGTGTCCACGAGATGCGTCCGGAGGTCACGCGGCGGCGCGACCATTCCTCCCCCATGGCATGGTTCCGCGGCAGGCGGGTGGCTATCTGGGGATGTGGTGCCGTCGGGACCCACGTCGCGGAATCGGTCGTCCGAGCTGGCGCCACACATATTGAGCTTGTGGACAAGGGATGGGTCAACCCCGGAATCCTAGTACGGCAGGGCTTCGAGGACGCGGATATCGGGAAGCCCAAAGTCGACGCACTCTCCGACCGCCTCAAACGGATCGACCCTGACGTCACCGTCGAGACTTCGGTCGCTGACCTGATCCAGCAGGTGGGCGGGGGTACTCCGATACCGGATGTCGACTTGGTGATCGACTGCTCGGCGTCACCGGCTGTCAGGATGAGCCTCGAACAGAGACTCCGCAGGATCGACTCGCGTCCGCCCATTGCCTCCATGTCCATCGACAGCCACGCGGCCACCGGGATCGCGACCCTCTCGAAGCAGGGCCACAGCGGAGGAACACTGGATGTCGTCAGGCGACTCAAGCTCGAAGCCTGTCGAAACTCTCGACTCGCGCGGCCTCTTGAGGGC
This sequence comes from Gemmatimonadetes bacterium bin94, assembly GCA_002238865.1. Taxonomy (GTDB): domain Bacteria; phylum Gemmatimonadota; class Gemmatimonadetes; order Longimicrobiales; family Gaopeijiaceae; genus Bin94. The sequence continues at coordinate 73,145 of MPNE01000007.1, forward strand.
TTTTGGCCAGAGTCGCTGACGGAGAAGCCCTTTCAGCCGGAACCTGGATGCTCGGAGCCCACTTTCGTAGGGTCAAACGCTGATCTCGCGAGCCTCTCGGCGCGAATGCTGAATGCCATCGCCCGGACGTTGTCAGAATTGGATGGGCAACACACGGGTATCGGATGGTTCGTCGAAGAAGCGGGACCGATACACGACTTCGCGTGGCGCCCGGACTACAGTGCCGAAGATCAGAGCGGGCGCTACACCGTCAGAGTGTCGCACGAGGCCGTCAGAGAGATGCGAGCGTGGGCAAAGGGTTCAGCTCGGACGGTTGGCCCATCGGTCGAGACCGGGGGGTTAGTCTTTGGCGAAATGAACGAAGCGGCGTCGGTTATCTGGATTTCCGAGGTGGATGGGCCTCCACCGGACAGCGACGCGTCCGACCGTCATTTCACTTGCGGTACCCTCGGGACACGCGAATCCGCCGAACTAAGGCACCGGCGTTTCCGTGGGTCCGCGGAGTGTCTTGGTAGCTGGCACACACACCCTAGCGCCGGACCTGGACCAAGCTCGATTGACCTCAGCACCGTTACCAGGCTACTCGACGGAACGGAGTCGGCACGCCGAACGCTGGTATTGCTAATCCTCTCAGGAGATCCAGACGGCGACCCCCTTCTCGGAGCCCATGTGTTTCGGACTACCCTCCGCCCACGGTGCGTTTACCACATCCAAGAAGATGTTTCCGAGACGATCTCTGTTGAACCAGCCGCAGTGAGTCCACGAGATGTCGGACTTGCCCTCTCCGGCGGAGGTTCGCGAGCGATCGCCTTCCACCTCGGGTGCTTTCGTGCTCTTCATGACCTCGGGCTGCTGGCTCGGCTTCAGGTCATATCGAGCGTCTCGGGCGGATCCGTCATCTCGGCGATGTACGCCTATTCGAGCGAGTCGTTTTCCGACTTCGACGAACGGGTGGTCGAACTCCTACGTCGAGGACTTCAGCGCGAGATCCTACGGGAGTCGGTGCGACCGGATTCGATCCGGAAGACCGCGCAGGCCCAACTGATGATCGGTGCTGCCTTCGTCACCCGGGTGCTCCGCCGGCTGGTGCGTTCCGCGTTCTCACTCGAGGCTGGTCGCCCGAGGCCGCTCCCTCCTCGGAGCTTCAGTCGAAGCGAAGCGTTCCGAGACGCACTAGGAGGATCCCTGTTCGGGGAAACGCTGATGAAAGATGTGGCCCGAGGGTCGTTGGAAACTGTAATCAACGCCACCGAACTGAGAACGGGGTCCGCGTTTCGGTTTGGAAGCAGGGAAAGCGGCTGCTGGCGATTCGGGAGCATTGCTCCCGAATCGGCGTTCGTCGCGGACGCCGTCGCCGCATCCGCAGCCTACCCGCTTTTTCTCCCGGCCCTGGACCGGAGGTATCGATTCGGAGAGACCACACAGAGTGGCGTCTCCGTAGACACCAGCCGAGTACTCCTTTCCGATGGCGGGATCTTCGAAAACCTAGGAGTCTCGCCGTTGGAGCCTGGGCGGGAACCTTCGATCAGCACCAACGTCTTTGACCCGGACTACATCATCTGTTGCGATGCGGGCACCGGTTTGTTCGACGACGATAGCCATCCCATGAGCTTGGTCACCCGGATGCACCGGTCGTTCCTGACCGTTTTTCGCAAGGTCCAAGACGCCACCAGGAATCGGCTGCACCGGCTTGCAGAGTGGGGAGAAATCTCCGGATTCGCACTCTCCTACCTCGGACAAGTTGACCGGGAGCTTCCCCTAGTGCCACCAGGGATGCCGTCGCGCGAGGAGGTCCGAGATTATCCGACAGATTTCGCACCCATGAAGCAAGCAGATCTTGATCGATTGGCTCTCCGTGGCGAGCTGCTGACAAGATTTCTAGTTGCGTACTATCTGCCGGACATGTAGCTCCGTGTAGGACGACACCAAAGTGAGCTTGTTCCTCGCGGGACCTCCGGCTTCATCGGCGTCCTCTGTTGTCGCACTGTGCTGTTCAGGATGTTGTAACACAACTGCACCTCATTTACTTTTTGAGCATAGGTTTGGTGCGTGACATAGAGGTCCATTGGCACGGTTCCTACGTCCACGATCATACAACTCGCTTGATTGTTCGTCACATCCTGTAGTCGCGCCGATTCCATGCGCCATACGCCGGATGCTCGAGGAAATGCAGGATCGGCATCGCTATGTTCACTCCTCCTCTAACAACGTAAAGAATACCTCGCAGTAGTACCGAGCTCGAATACGCACGAACCTGGGGAGTACGCGATAAGCGATTATGAAAAGGGGAACGGGAAGAACCGAGGCGACGATCGGCCACGCCAGATTCGACTCAGCCCAACGATACGCAACCCATGTACCTGCACAACTCAACACGGTCAGCGAGAGCCACAGCGGGCGCATCCCTGCCAAGTTTCGGGCGCTTCCGTATCGGATACTCTCTTGGTCGTGACGTGCCCGGCTGTCCCCGTGGCGAAAGCGGTTTCGCAGACGTTCCACAGCATCGTTGATGGTTGCCCGGATTGCGGCCTGGTCACCGCGGTCCACCTCGGCCTGAACATCAAGCCCGGTAACCTGCTCGATCTTCTTGTACCACAGGATCCGCTGCTGCGGGGAAGTGTTGGGGTTGTCGGGCATCAACCGGACATGCGTCGGTGCATCGAAAGGCCAGTCTGGCCAGAGTTGCTCTTGAATGCGATTGCCCATAGCCGAAGCCAAATTGGCTAGCACGAACGCACCCAAGGCGTACGCGCCCGTCGCGCCTCCGAGCAAGAATCCCCATTCTTGGAGGTCGCCTCCCAGTGCAAGAGTCAGTGGAAGGAGCGGGAGTAACGACGCAAGAGCAGGTGCAAGTCGCGCCTTACGATCGTATTCGGTGCTCAACTTCATCACGCTTAGCCAGTTCTTACTGTTATCCAAGTTTTCTCCTTTCCAACGTCGTTCACATCGTTGGGAATCAGTACCATGCTGTCGTCCCCGCAGCCCATGCCCCGGCAGCTTGCCGCGGATTCGGCGAGGAGCCCACGGACGGCCGAGCTGGTGTTGCGGCTACTGCGGCACGAGGACACCGGCGAGCTGAGCCGGGAGGCTCGCGCCGCCGGTGTCGGAGCGGTGGGGCGGGACTGCCTGGAAGGGGACGCGGAGGCGGAATGTGGAGGCAAACTCTCGACCAGGGGACACGTGGGGTTGGCCATTAGTTGCCGCTGAGTCGGGTGGCCAGAGTATTGGCCAGACTCTCGATGGCGGCATAGATCGGCTTCACAGCGAGGCCGGTAGCGAATGCGATCACGACTGGTCCCATCGCGAGCGTGGCCGGGCCGCCTTCGTTCGTTCCGTTCGCTGCTCCAACCGACGAACCGAAGTCTGTCAAGACCACGACGGCGAACACGCCGATCATCGCTCCGAGGAAGATGCGTACGATATCCCCCTGCTGACGTGCCCGCTCGTAAGCCTGCTGGGAGAGCTTGTTCGAGAGGTGCTTGGCGAGGAACGCACAGGCACCGATACCGCCCCAGAGTGCGGGGATCAGCAAGGGGTTTAGCACGCGTATGAGGCTCATCCAGAAGCCAGCCGATTGTTGCCCGGTGAGGTGCGGTGCGGCGTGGACGACCGAGGCGACGACGAAGAGCGTGAGTCCTATCGCCAACGGACGATACCTTTGGGTGCCTGTCCACCATTCACGCAACCCGGCAACGCTCCAGAAGCGCGACCGCCGAACATTGGCAGTGTCGAGGACGCTACGACCGTTGACGCCGTGCTTCTCGTAGGTCACCGCTGAGACCCTTGCGTACGCGAGCATCAGCGTCTTCCAGCTTGACGGCGAGGGCGATGACGTGGCCTCCGCTATCGCTCCGAGAAGCGCATCGCATGGATCATCGCTGCTCCTGCCCGCGTCATCTACCAACAACCCATTCCCGTGACGACCGACGTACAGGGCGAGGGCGTTCGCCTCCTCAAGCAGCGAATCTCCTTTCAGTTGCTCCCACGTTTTGGCATGATCGCCACTGGCGCAATCATCACGGGCTTCGTCGTCCACCGGTTCTAGATCTTGTCCAGCCATGGTCCGGCCTCCTGATATTGATCCTCCAAGCGTCTCGGCATGACCCGCGTCGCTTGCGCCTCTAGTAACAGTATCAAGATGGCACGATCTGCTCTGCGCCCAAGCACCATGGTCAGCGTCCACAGCCCCGGGACGTGCCGCTCTCGGAGCGCTGCGGCAGCCGTTTTCCTGTTCGCCACGGCGGCTTAGTTGCTCTTCCCGCCTTTTCCACTCATGTGGTCAGGCTCCGCCAGTCGCGTCCGCTAAACCGACGTTAGCGGACGCCCTACACGGCCGCGCCCGTGTGCGCACGCTGCACAGGCTGTACCGGGCTTCGCCGACCTCGTACGCCGCCACCCGTGCACGCCGGAGTCGCGCATGGACCCGCTCTACGGCGACGAGTGGGGAACACGACCCAAGTGATCCGAGGGACCACCTCCGGTGGGGCACCTACGTGATCGCGTCAGTCCGGCTCCGTTGGTGAATCATCGACGATGGCATCTTCACGTTGGATGCTGTTCGCCTGTTTCATTACCGCTCTTGCGGCTTCGCGTCGGATATACGCCTGCGCCGGCAGGCGGCGGCGGCCGGAGTCCCAGGCTTCGCCGGCCAGTTCGCGGGCTAGGGCGCGGAGCTGTCAACGATCGTCATCGGGCGTTCCTCCGGATTGGGTGGTCGCGGTGCCACCCGAAGATGCCACGGCTCCATCATTGATCGATCAGCGCCCCTTCGCCCCGGCTCCCGCTCTTGGCGGTCCTTCGGCACGCTGACCTAGGAATCGCGCGCAGCCCAGCGCGGAGCGTAGCGAGAAGATGACCGACCGTCCTCGCTAAACAAACTTCGAGGCCGCGACCTTCCGCCTTCTCGGCACGTGGGTGGGCTGGCCTGATCCAATCGGCCCGCCACACACGGCCTGATGGTCTCCCCGCGGCCCATGCGCCCACCACCTTGCCGCGCGACGAATCCTAATCGCTCGCTCTGACGAACCCTTCTGCCGCCGGCGACCGGCCATGACCACGGTCCTGGCCTGCTTGGTCCGTGCGTATCCTCAACGTAGCGGCGTTTTGCGTCAGCTGGCGCTCTTGGCTTGAGCGTTTACCACGGACCCGCAAACACTCGGGGAGCGATTTGAATTGCAGCCCACGAAGATGCTACAGTTCCAAGAGTCCTTGGGAAGCTATCACCTCTGCCCAATCCACAGAATGAGATCAGACATGACCCCCACCATCTCGAAAGACACGTGCTCGCTCGAATCAGAACGAAGCTCCACATGGCGACCGTTTTCCTGCCATGTACTGAGGTCCCCCGCGTCCCTGGGGCTCGCGATTGGCATCGCGATGGTCGTCACGATTCCATCCATGCCGGTCGCCGCGCAGGGAATCCACGCCGATCTGTGTATGCAGGGCTGCCCAATCGGCTCTCCAGCAACCAATGACCTCATCATTCGGGACATCTACGTTCTCAGCTCCAACGATGCGACCAAGTTCGCTGACTGGGTGGCGTACAGAGTCACGCGGAACACTATCGGGCCGACGGCCAGGCGGACTTGGAGAGCGGACCCGTGGCTTGCCGCCAGCGAAACGCTGGAGCCGGACGACTACATCGGTGCGAATGCCGCCTTGAACACCGACCGCGGGCATCAGGCCCCGCTGGCCAGCTTCACCGGCACCGACGACTGGGAGGCAACGAACTATCTTTCCAACATCACGCCACAGAGCAGCGCGCTGAACCAAGGAGCATGGGTACGGCTGGAAAGCTCCGTGCGGACGTTGGCTGAGGAACAGGCCGGTCCTGTCTATGTCATGACGGGACCGTTGTACGAACGGGAGATGCCCTCCATGCCTGGCGCGGATGAACCTCATCGAGTCCCCAGCGGCTACTGGAAGATCATCGCCATGGAAGAGAACGGAGAAATCGAGGTCGCCGCCTTCCTGTTCGATCAAGACACTCCACGGAGGGCAGATTACTGCGAGGAGCGCTTTGTCACCAGCGTTCGCACGATCGAGGGCAAGGCCCGATTGAACTTCTTCCCTGAGTTGACACCGGCAGACCAAGATGGGCTAGAAACAGGCCTAGCCACGCTGCTCACCGACCTCGGCTGCCGTCCGTAAGGATCCACCGTGCGACATTGTTCGTGTGTCGTTGGTGCGTGCACACCGGGATCCGATTAGTCGCGGCTGAGTCGGCTCGCGAGAGCATTAGCCAGAGTCTCGATGGCCGCGTAGATCGGCTTCACGGCGAGGCCGGAAGCGAACGCGATCACGACGGGGCCCATCGCGATTGGGGCCGGGTCGGCCGCGCTCGTGGCAACTCCGCTGGTGTCACGCGCCCTCGTGGCCCCCGCGCCCGGTGGGGCCAGCTCCCCCACCGGCGAACCGAAGTCCGTAAAGACCACGACTGCGAACACGCCGATCATCGAACCGAGGAAGATGCGTACGACATCTCCCTGCTGCCGCACCCGCTCATACGCCTGCTCGGAAAGCCTGTTCGACAGGTGCTTGGCGAGAAACGTACATGCGCCTATGCCTCCCCAGAGTGCGGGGACGAGCAACGGGTTTAGTGCCCCCATGAGCGTCACCCCCCAACCATCCGAAAAGAGATGCGGAACGGCGTGTACAACGAGGGCGATCACGAACAGAACGACCCCGATCCAGAACGGGCGGAGCGAGGCGCTTCCAAGCCCAACATTGGCTGTGTCGAGGACGCTACGACCGTTCACGCCACGCTTCTCGTACGTCACACTCGATGCCTTGGCGTACGCTTCCATCAGCTTCGTCCAGCTTGCTGCCGATGGTGACGACGTGGCGTTGGCTATCGCTACCAGCAGCGCATCGCATGCATTATCGTTTCCCCCGCTGCTCGCGTTCACTTCCAACAGGCCGTTCCCGTGACGTCCGACGTACAATGCGAGAGCCTTGGCCTCGTCAAGGAGCGTGTCGCCCCTCAAGTCCTCCCATGTCTTCGCCTGGTCTCCGCCAGCGATGCCTTCTACGGATTCCTCGCCCGGCGGTTCTCGATCTTCTCCAGCCATGGACGCCTCCAAGTGCTAACGACTCTCCAAGCCGTTTCGGCACGCCTCAACCCAGCGGTGCGTGCGCCTCCTCCTCGGGAAAGGTGTGAGTGATACTCGAATCTATCCCGGCTGCCTTGGGCAACCAACCGTCACGGTGAGTCCCCAATCCGCGAGGCGCGCTCCATGCGTGCCCCATCGTCGGGCGTCCCATAGCTGTCACGGCATGTCCTCACGTGGCCGCCCGACTGACCGCACGCTGCACAGGCGTTGGTGGCATCGGTGTGGATCTGGATCCCTCTTTCGGGGATGTTCCCCGTCGGCCTCCAGACCCTAGATGGCCTCAGCCGCTGGCGGCCCCGTGTTCTTCAGTGTCATGCGGCTCGACGCGCTCGGGGCTAACGAAGCATGATTCCAGATCATTGGGAACCGGTGTGCCGGTGACTGCGGACATGGCCTCCATCAACTCGGGGAAATGGACGGTAAGATGACCGGGCTTGTCCAGCATCTGATTCAGCCACTTCATGACCCTCGAGTCCTCGAAGAAGACACACCTAGCTCGGTTCAACAGCACCGGTATCGGACTGTATCGGTCGTGCTGATATCTTGACGTCAACCAGTGCATATTACTCAGCAGATCGAGCATCAGATCCCGTTTTTCGGCGACCGTCACCCTCTTTCGTTGCCCCCGAACCGCCAAGAACAGGACGATGCCGACTGCGACCCATGAGGCCGACGCGATCCACACCCAACTGCCCATGGTGTCGGTTACTTGCGTGTACACACGCAGGGCTACCGGCGGGATCCCGACGGTCGTAATCCACCGCCACGCCGCGCCAACACCCTTGATCAACGCTCCCATACGCTTCGCGCGGTTGAGCGCACTGCTTTCCTCGACTCTGACCGGTTGCTTGCCCATGCCAGTAACGTTAGCGAAGCGGGGCGTGGTCCACGAGGTCCCCCGCCATACCGATCCGCTGCGAATGCCCCGGAGGCGGCACCACCAGCGCACGCTGAAGAAGACAGGCGCGTGGGGGAGGAATGCGCGGGCCGTGGGTCCCCGTAGTTCGGTCACCGCGGCCTTGCCCAAGTTTGGCCTGGCCCAGTTGGCCTCCTAGTCGCTCTTCGAGCCGCGCATGAAGACCCCCGCCGACCCGTAGTTGTCGCACTCCACATCGGCCCAGATGACCGCGACGGCCTCGGAGCGTCGAAGCTGGCGTCCCGCAGGACTGAAATGAGCGCCATGCCCACGCGTCTGCGGCGGCGGGCCGTGCGCGCCCTCTGTCCGACCGTCCAGTGTCCGGTGCACGGCAGATGGGCGGTAGCACGCATCGCACCCAGGGCCCCGGCGGTCAGCGCGGCGGCCTGTTTCGTGGTGTGGCCTTTCGCAGCCGGGCGGGTGAAGCCCAGGACACGGCAAACTCCTTCGTTGTCGGCCGGGTTCGGGTGTCCCGCTCCGCGGTGATGGTGGTCGCGGATGGCTGCGTGGTCCATGCCGGAGCAACGAAGATAGAAGACCCTCGGCGCACCCGCTGCCTCCCGCCTCGGCACGATGCGAATGCTGCCAGTGCGACGGGCATGCTCCTTGCAGGAGTGTTGAGCCAGCCCGGCAGGCTGAGGCGATTTCACCCCTCGGTCGAGCGCAGGTTCCCGAAGGAACGGGTTGACCATTACCGGGTGTCAACAAAGACAGCGACTTTGACGGGCACAGTGATTCGACATTGGTCCGAAAGACGCTTTCAGATGGGAGAAGAGCCCGAAATGGGCGATGTCCTCAGCGATTCTTCGGTCGTTTTTGCTCGCGATAACGGGATTTATCGCGCGCGACGGCTATCGGATCGCGTCGCTATCATGCTGTCAAAAGGTACGTGACCAGAGGCTCCCGCGCCAGTCGGACGGAGAGGGCCGGGAGCCGCGGTCACGCCGACCGTTGGCCGCAAGTCCCAAGACCTCTACGAAGAGGCGATTTTCAGCGCTGCTGCCTGGCGGCCAATTGTGCCGCGCCGCTACGTCGCGCCAGCAATCGCTCGCCGTAGCGTTGGACCATCCGGGCACTCTTCCAGCGCCCAGCCTGCAGGATCGCCGGCAACTCGATTCCGCAGGCAATCATGTCTTGAACCGGCCCCACGCGCGTGCTGTGCCCCGCCAAGGCGTCCACAGTGTCGGCGGGAAGCCCGGCACGCAGGGCCATTGACTTGTAGATGCGGGGCACTTGACTCGGCGGGAGCCGCTCCCCCACCGATCCGTCCTTGCGCACCGAACGGAACAACCGCCCCTCGGCGGTCCCGCTGCGGCCGAGCCATATCTTGACGATCCTCACCGTGTCTCGCGCGAGAAAGAGCATCGCGCCAGCCCCCTCAGGATCCGTCTTGCTAGTTCGCACGAGCAGCGTCGCGGAACCATCGGCTTCCTCCACGAGGTCGGACACGTCCAGCGACACCAGCTCGGATCGGCGCAACAGCGTGTCGTAGGCCACGGCTAGCAGCGCGCGATTCCGCGCGTCGATCAGCCGCTTTCCCGCCGCCTTGATCAGTCGGTTCCGGAGCGGCCAGGTCAGCCCCGTCACCTGCGTTTGCCTGCGCCCCCGTTTCCGGTACATCCGCTGGAGGGCCAGCTTCACGGCCGTGCTGTCCGCCGGGTTCGGCAGGCGTAGCGTTTTGTGGAGCGTAGCGATGCTGGACACATAGCGGCGGACGGTGGCCGGAGCCCTGCTGCTGCCCATGTCGTCGATGAAGGCGATCAAGGTGTTGGCGCGCGCGGGCGCGGCCACCATACCGTCCTGCTGGCACCAAGCCAGGAATACCCGCAGGTCGGCCCTCAGCGCCCGCTCCGTGTTCCGGCTGAAGGCGCTGCTAACCGTCTCGAAGAAGCGAGCTAACTGCTCCGCGACCTCCGCGTCTGATTCTGCACCGGTCAAGGCATCTATGTGTGGTTTTGTGTCTGCATCTGGCATCGAGTGGCCTCCGGTTCGGTCGCAAGGACCGCCCGTTTTGCGCGCGATAAATCCCGTTATCGCGCGCAAACTTCTCTTGAGACAGGAAGCCCTACACGATGATGAACCTGACTGATCAAAGGACTAAGCCACACGGATCGGCGCGCCTGGCGCGTGCCGGGCAGGCGACACTGGCACTGGCCCTCGCCCTGCTGGCGGGTGCCGGGACTGCTGCGGCACAGGACACCCTGCCCCCGGAGCTGGAGTACGCGAGGATCAACGGGACGACGCTGACACTCCGATTCGATAAGGGGGTGCAGCGTGGGCCCACCTGGCGGCAAGTTCAGGGGTTCACGGTCGACGGAATCTCGGACAGCGCCAGCGTGCATCCGACTGCGATGACTTGGTTGGACGGCCGGGTGGCCACGTTCGAACTCGACACGCGCGCTGAACCGGGGCAGACCGTCACGGTGAGCTACGACCCGGACAAGGTCCCCTACGAGCCCCCCAGTTGGCGGTTCCCAGAAGGGCGGAACATGGCTCTGCGCTACACCGACCTCACCCTGGTGCCGGCGTTCTCCGGCGCGCCGGTGACCATCCTGATTCCGCGACCCGCCACGGACCTCACGCTTTCGGAACCGGTCGGGAGGAACATCGACCTGTCCTGGACGCTTCCCGCCCAGCCCGAGGGCGTGGTGGTGACCAAGCTGCGAGTTAATTCGGGAATGACCACGCCCGGTAGCACGAGTGATTGCAGGGTTTTGGGAGGAGCATCACGCGATGCGGATGTGACCTCGGTAACGATGCCGATATTCCACGGGGGTTTCACTCACTGCTTCAGCGTCACGCTGTACACGGACAACTACGAGGCGGATTCCGAGATCGTGTCGTGGACGAGTACGCAGGACGGTCTGAAATCCCCCACCGGCTTGACGGCTTCGAACGCGACGCAGACTACCGTCGACCTGGCGTGGACGCTGCCCGAACAGGCCGCGTGGGTAACGCAGGAGGCGGATAACATGTGGAGCGTACTGCGACAGCAGGAGGCGGATGGGACCTGGAGCACCCTGGATTCGCTGGCCGCCGACGCGGAGGCGCACACAGTGACCGGACTGAGCGCCGGGACGGCCTACACCTTCCATATCGCGCTCAGGCAGCCCAGTCTAATATCTCCCTCGAAACCCGTGTCTGTAACCACGCTGGCCGCAACCACGCAGACCCCGAAGTCTCCCCTTACGGCGTCGTTCCACGACGTACCGGCCTCGCACAGCGGCGAGGCGTTTACGTTCGGACTGAAGTTCAGCGAAGAGGTCAAGCTCGGCTACAAGAAGCTGCGCGACGAGGCGTTCGACGTGACCGGTGGCACGGTGACCAGCGCTGGGCGCCAACAGCAGGGCAGCAACCTGGCGTGGAACATCACGGTCAAGCCGGCTTCGGCGAACGACACGGTGACAATCACGCTGCCTGAGACGACCGACTGCAACGCGAGCGGCGCGATCTGTACCGCAGACAGCCGTCCGCTGTCGCACTCAACGTCCGCGACAGTACTGTTGCCGCCAGTAATCAATTCCGCGTTGACGGCGAGCTTCAGCAGCATGCCTGCCTCGCACAGCGGCAAGGCGTTCACGTTCGGGCTGGAGTTCAGCGAAGAGGTCAAGCTCGGCTTCAAGAAGCTGCGCGACGAGGCGTTCGACGTGACCGGTGGCACGGTGACCAACGCTGGGCGCCAACAGCAGGGCAGCAACTTGGCGTGGAACATCACGGTCAAGCCGGCTTCGGCAAACGACACGGTGACAATCACGTTGCCTGAGACGACCGACTGCAACGCGAGCGGCGCGATCTGTACCGCGGACGCCCGCCCGCTGTCACACTCACTGTCGGCGACGGTCATCGACGCGGCCTCGGCGAGCGCGGGCGACGCGGCCAATGGTGACGCGGCTGACGACCCGTTGGCCCTCGCGGAGGACGCGCTGGCCATAGCGAATGGGTTGACCCCGGACGAGGCCACCCAGGCGCTGTTCGGCGAGCGGAGGCTGAGCGAGGCCCAACTGACCGCCCTTGATCGCTTGGGCAACCGGAACGGCAGCTATGACCTAGGGGATGTGCTCTCCTGGATCGACCGCTGTGGTCGGGGTGAGGCGAGCTGTGGAGGAACCTCCACGGATTCCGGGCCCGCGGCTGCGGCTGCCCTGCCCGCTGCCGTGCGAGGAGGGGGAACCTCCCGCCGCGCGGGAGGGCGCGCGCCCGGGCCCCGCAGACCACGGTCGCCGGTTCGCCGCGAGCGCCGAAGGAAGAGGGGCACGGTCGGATACGGGGTCATGATGCTGCTCGCCGCGACCATGACGTGGTCGTGCACCGACGATGCGGTGGGACCGACCGCCGCCGAGCCAGACCCGGGGTTCCTGACCGTGGAACTCAACGCACCGGCCGCCAACCGCGACATCGGCGTCCTGCTGGAGTTGGAAGGTCCCGGCATCGAGACGGTACGCGCCTCCGGTTTCGAACTGTACGAATCCGTAGAGCGGGAACAGCATCAGATCGTCGTGGCAGGCTCCCTCCGGTCGGGTCCGCTGGTGCAGTTCGAGGTGCCGGACCGCAATCAGTTGTCCCTGTACCGGGTCCACGTTCTACAGGTCACCGGCGAGGACTACGGGCTTAGGGACGCGGATGAGTACCGGGCGGTGCTCACGAACTGACCACCCCCGCCAAAGATGGTCCCCCCGACGTGCGCGCGAGGTTCGAGTGCACCGGGGGGGCCACGCCCACAGCGGCCCGGGCGCGCGTATGCGTCGCCCGGGCCGACCTCTTGAGGTCTGCACCGAGCAGCCCCCTCGTGACGGGCCGGATGGTGCCGGGCTAGCCGCCGGAGTCCGCGTCACAGCCAATCCTGACCCTCCCCTCCCGCAATCCCGGCACCCGCCGACGACACCTCGCAGCCGCTGTAGGGGCGCCCTCTCGCGGCGCATCCCATGACGCGCGCGGTCTGGCCGCACACGGAACAACCGTCCCCTCGGCGCCGGAAAGCGACCAGCGGACCTAGCACCGCCCCCTTCCAAGCAACCGGCCCTACCGTCCGGACGGCATCCGGTTCCCGCGCACGTTTGTGTACCGTCGCACCCGGCGCCAACCCCGAACAGGCCGCACCCAGGGCTCGGCTCCCCCTCCGTCGAGCCTCGCACCCCACCACGTCGGCCTCGGATTCCGTTCCTCGCGGGGGCGCTCTGCCACCGCACTGGCGACGGCGTCCGACGGCTCTGGGACAACGTGGGACAACCATAGACACCAGAGACACTTAGGAGATTTCCTAAGAGTTGACTCCCTTGCAAATACCGCTTCAACGTTACGGGCATGACGCGGCTGGAACGGCAGTCACATGGCGACGCTGGAGGAGCAATTCAACATACGGCTGAACGCGTTTCTGGCACTCACGGGCATGAGTCCGACGACGCTCGGCATGCTGGCGGTGGGCGACCCGAACCTGCTGCGCCAGATCGAGCGGGGACGCTCGCCGTCGCTCAGGACGGCGGACCGGGTTCTCGAGTTCATTTCCGCCTGCGAGCTGGACTCGGGCGGCGCCAGGGCACCGCCCCGGCAGCGAGGCAGGGCGAGGCCCGCGACGCGGGCGAGGAAGGCGAGGCGAGGCGGAGCGATGACCAAGAACGCCAGCGATAAGAGAACGAAGCGGGCGACCCGTTTACTGCGGGTGTCGGAGGTGCAGGCCCGGACGAGCCTGGGGCGGAGCACGATCTACCGGTGGGCGGCCGAGGGTCGCTTCCCCGCGCCGATCTGGCTGAGCGAGCGCGTGGTGCGCTGGATCGAGGCCGAGGTGGACGAATGGGTCCGCAAGCGGCTGGAGAAAAGCCGGGGCGGGGACGCCTCGGCGATACGCAACTGACTCCCAAGGAGGAGGAGAGCATGAGAACGTTGTCGAGAACACTCCAAGCGGCGGCCTGGACCGCGCTGTTGGCGCTGACGCCGGGTGTGCTCTGGGCGCAGGGGACGAGCCCCTGGGTCGAGGCGGTGGACGAGCTACAGACGCAGTTCACGGGTCCGATCGCGCGTGGACTCTCGCTGATCGCGATCGTGGTCGGGGGGCTGATGTTCGCGTTCGGCGAGGGCGGCAGCAAGCGCACGCTGGCCGGGATCATCTTCGGGATCGGGATGGCCGTGGGCGCGGTGAACTTCCTGGCCTGGCTGTTCTGATGCGGGGCCTGAGGCGCTGGGCGGGCTACGCCGCGCTCAACCGGCCGCTCACCGTTCTGGGCGTCGAGCGGCGGCTGTTCCTGCTGGGCGCCACGCTCGCGCTCTCGGTCTGGAACGCGACGGCCTCGCTGGTGGCGGGCGGCGTGATCTTCGCCGGCTGCTACGGCGCGGGCTGGCTTGCGGGCCGGAAGGACCCGGCGATGCTCGCGGTGCTCCGCGCGGCGTCGGGCCACCCGGCGCGTTTCGATCCGGGCAAGTGGGCGGACGAGCCCTGGCACCTGAAGATCCGGGCAGGCAGCGAGTGAGGGTCGCCGAGGAGCTTCGGGCGCACGAGGCGGCCGGCTCGCTGGCCGAGGAGCTGCCCTACTGGGGCTGGCTCGACGATGGCCGCACCTGCCTGGCGCGCTCGGGCGAGTTGATCGCTGCGGGCCGGTTGCGGCCCGCAGCCGTGGACGGCCGCACGCCGGAGCAGGTCGACCGGGTGCTGGGCCTCTGGCAGCGGCTGCTGTCGGGACTCGACCCGAGCGCGCGCCTCTACTTCTATCTGCTCCGGCGCCCGGCGGCGATGGCCGATCCGGCGGCCGCGAACGTTGCCGAGATCGCGTCCGTCTCGGGGCGTAAGCGCCGTTCGTTTCTAGCCCGGCGGGTGCAGCGGCTGGACGCCTACGTCGTCTGGTCGCTCGGGTCCGCTCTCCGTCCGGTGGCCAGGCGCCAACGGTCCGGACCGCTGGCCCGGCTCGCCCGGCTGCGGAAGCGCAGGAGGAAAGGCGCGCCGACCTACCTCGCCTCCGAGGTCGAGGCGGCGGCAGACCGGTTCCGCGCGATGGTCGAGGCGGGTCGCTCGCTGGTGGCCGAGCACACGCCGGTCGAGATGCTGGGGGCCGTGGAAGCGTCCCGGCTGCTGTCGGAGCTGATCAACCGCCCGGGCATGGGGTGGGACGGCGCGACGGGCAGCGGCATGAACTGGCGGCTCGCACTGTCGGAGCTGGAGGCCGAGCGCAGTCACCTGCGGCTGGACGGCGAGCCGTTGATCCTCTACTCGCTGTTGTCACCGCCGGGCCAGGCCCACGCGAACCTGCTCCGGGATCTCTACTGCCTCGATGCCACGCTGACCGTCTCGCTCGAATGGCGGCCGTGGACGGTCGA
The DNA here is from genome assembly GCA_002238865.1 of Gemmatimonadetes bacterium bin94. Lineage (GTDB taxonomy): Bacteria > Gemmatimonadota > Gemmatimonadetes > Longimicrobiales > Gaopeijiaceae > Bin94. Next base: position 88,475 of record MPNE01000007.1, read on the forward strand.
GGCGGCCAGGCGCCGGATCCGGGGCGCGCAACGTCACTACTTCTCGCGCCGCTATTCGATGATGGCGCACGTGCAGGAGACCGAGGGCACGGCGTCGGCGATGGTCGATTCGGCCGCCGCGGTCGAGTCGGACCGGCTGGGCGCCGCGCTCGTCGAACTCGAAGCCGACGGCGTGGCCTACGGCGAGGCGGCGCTCACCGTCGCGCTCCACGGCGAGCTTGAGGAAATCGAGCGGCTGGACGGCGATGTGCGCCGCCTGTTCGCCGCGCACGACGCGAAGGCCGTCCGGGAGGGCTACGGCCAGCTGCCCGTCTGGTTCTCGCGGCTGCCGGCCCAGCCGCGCAAGCGGCAGGTCAGGACGATGTTCGTCTCGGCCGGGCTCACCGCATGCCTGGCGCCGGTGTTCGGGCCGCCCAGGGGCTCGGCCCGGTGCAAGCACCTGGACCGCGAGTCGCTCGCGGTGCTGGAGACGCCTTGGCGCACCGCGTACCACTACGACCTGTTCCGTGGCGACGTGGGCCACACGCTGATCCTGGGCGCGACGGGCTCGGGCAAGAGCTTCGCGCTCAACTTCCTGCTGGTCGAAGCGCTCAAGTACGGCCCGCGCGTGCTGATCCTGGACCTGGGCGGCTCGTACCGCTGGCTGACCCGGTTCCTCGGGGGTTCCTACCTCGAGCTCACGCCCGGCGGCGACGCCGAGTCCGGGCTGAGCCTTCAGCCGTTCGCGCTGCCCGCAGGCACGCGCACGTTCCAGTTCCTGACCGGCTGGGTGCTCCGGCTGTTGAGGCTCGGGGGCTACGAGCCAACGGGGGCGGACACGAGCGAGATCCGCTCTCGGATCGAGGACCTGTACGCGCTTGGAGCCGAGCGCCGCACGCTGAGCGTGCTGACCGGCTCGCTCCCGGCCGCCATGTGGCCGGCGCTCAGCCGCTGGACCGGCGACGGCGTCTGGGGCCGGTTCTTCGACAACGCGCCGGTGGGCGGAGCCGACCTCGAGTTCCGCGACTGGCAGGTGATCGACCTCGCCGGCGCGGCGGAGCACGCGGACCTGTGCGAGGCGGCGTTGGCCTACCTGCTCGAACGGATGCGGCTGGAGATCGAGGACCCCCGGGAAGCCGCGCGGCTCAAGCTGATGGTCGTGGACGAAGCGTGGCGCTACCTGGCCGACCCCGCGGTGCTCGCCTATCTGGCCGAGGCCGCGAAGACGTGGCGCAAGAAGAACGCCGCGCTCGTGCTCGCGACCCAGTCGGCCGTGGACATGACCGGCACGGCGGGCGCATCGGCGCTGCTCGAGTCGATCCCGACGAAGCTGTTCCTGGCGAACCCCGAGTTGCCGGACGAAGTCGGCGTCGTGTTCCGGCTGAACCAGTCGGAGGTCGGGCGGATCCGGGAGCTGACGCCCAAACGCGAACTGTATCTCCGGCGGCCGGACGAGGCGGCCGTGCTCCGCCTCGAAGTCGACCCGGAGAGCTACTGGCTCTACACGTCCTCGCCCCTGGACGCCGAGCGGCGTGCCGAAACCGTCAAGAGACACGGACTCGCGCGGGCGCTTGAAGTCTTGGCGAACCCTCTCGCCCAACCCCCTACACCGAAGGAGGAAAGAACACGATGAGACCCGCAACGATACCTGTCGCACTGACGCTTCTGCTGGCGGCGTTCCCCGCCGCCGCCCAGGAACACAAGGCGGCCAAGCAGCCCGACGAGGAGGCGACGTTCCTTCGCGTGCCCGCCGCCGAGGCCGGCCAGGACCAAATTTACTCTGTTCGCGCGCGCGTGAGGCACACGACCGTGATCGTGCTCCCGGCGTCCGAGCGGATCCTCGACTTCGTGGCCGGCGACTCGGAGTACTGGCACCTGACCGGCGCGGCCAACGTCGCGTACCTCAAGCCCTTGGCCGAGGACGCGGCGACCAACATCGCGCTCGTCTGCGAGTCGGGCCGCATCTACTCGTTTCTGGTCGAGGAGCACGGCGACGAACCCCCGCACCTGATCGTTCGCGTCGAAGACGACCCGGATGCCGCGGGCCTGTCCGGCACCGGCCTTCCCGCGTTCGTCGCGCGGAGCGACGTCGCCGCATACCGGGAGATGGCCGCCGAGGCCGTCGAGGCGGCGCGCAGAGCGCAGGCGGCGGCGGACGCGGAGATCGAGACGTTCCGCGCCTCCTATCCCACCCGGCTTGCGTTCGAGTACCGGCTGGACCGGGACGCCTCGAAGCGTCCGTTCCTCGTCGAGGCGATGTGGCATGACGGGCAGTTCACCTATCTGCGCTCGCGCGCCCAGGAAGCGCCGGCGCTCTACGAGCTGCGGGACGGCGAGCCGAGCCTGGTCGCGTTCGATCTGACGGAGGACGGCCTCTACGTCGCGCGCCGCGTGCTGGGCGACGGCTGGCTCCAGATCGGGGACGAGCGGCTGCGCTGGCGGTTCGAGCCCGCGGACGCGCGATGAGCCGCTGGAAGCAGTGGATCAAGGAGCCGAAGGGCGCGCTGCCGGGCGGCATCATCACGAAGGCGGGGATCGCGCTGATCGGCGTGCTCATCGCCGGCATGCTGTTCTCGTCGTCGCTCACGGGTCCCGAGGAGGACCCGATGGCTCCCGCCCCTTTCGAGGCGCAGGCCGTGGACGACCGCGCGGGCCGCTCGTTCGAGGGACGGCTGCGCGCCGAGGCGGAGCGCCAGGTCCAGCGGGCGGCCGCAGACGACGCCCGCGCCGACAGGGAACGCCGCCAGGCCGAGGCCGAGATGGCCGGGGCGGGTGGCGGGAGCCGAGCCGGAGGCGGCGAGCGCGGAGCGGCAGGCGCGGGGGATGAAGCGGTCGGGATGGTCCAGGCCGAGTACGAGCTTCGCGAGGCGCTGCGGCTCGAAGAGATCGAGCGGCGGACGCGCTCGCTCCGCTCGCTGCCCGTCTCACGGACCTACAGGGATCCGAACGAGGCGCGGGACCCAACCCGCACGTCGGCGGTCGAGCCTGAGGCGCCCGAGGCGGCGCTCGATGCAATGCTCGCGTCCTTCGGACAGTCGGTCGCCGTCTTGGAGGCGGAGATGCAGGCCGGGATGGCGGCCGAGGGGCTCCTGCCCGGCTCGCCGAAAGCTGCACCGCAGGGCACTCGCGTCCCCGGCACGGCGGAGCCGAGCCTCAGCGTCCGGCCGCTGGACCCTCCGGGCTGGGAGCGGATCCGGGAAGGCTCGTTCCTGGAAGCCGTGCTGCTCACCCAACTCTCTGGCGAGTTCCCCGGACCCGTGCTCGCCATGGTCTCGGTGCCGCTGTATTCGGCCGACCGGCAGCGGGTCCTCGTTCCACGCGGCGCACGCGTCGTGGGCACCGCCCGGGCCGTGCAGGACCGCGACCAGAGCCGCCTGGCGGTCGCGTTCCACCGGCTGCTGATGCCGGACGGAAGCTGGATCGACCTCGAGTTCCGAGGGCTGAACCAGGCGGGCGAGGGCGCGCTCAAGGACCGGGTGAGCCGCCACTACTTCTCGACGTTCGCGGCCGCGGGCGCCGTCGGCGCGCTCAGCGGACTCACGCTGGCCGGAGCTTCGCCCTACGGCCTCCGGGCCGGCGTCGGCCAGGGGCTCGGAGGGAGCGCCACCTCCGTCCTCGACCGGTTCCTGAACCGGATGCCCGAGATCACGATCCGCGCCGGCCACCGGCTCCGCATCTGGCTCACCGCCGATGCCCTCATTCCCACCCCCGACCCACACCAATGACACGAAAGGACTCTGCCATGCTCCACCGCATCCTCGCCCCCGCCGTTTTCCTTGCGCTGTTCACCCTTGCGAGCCCCAGGCCCGCGAGCGCCCAGTTCGACTTCGGCAGCTGGGTCCAGCGCGCCACGATCATCGCGAATCAGATCAGGCAGATCACGAACCAAGTCAGCCAGATCCGGTCGATGGCCCGCCAGCTCACCGAGCTCGAGGACCAGCTCGACCACATGGAGCGCGCCGCGCGCGGCGAGATCGACGCGCTGCTCGCGCCGTTCTCCCGGCTTGCCGCCGAGCCCGTGGGACTGGTGCGCGACGGACTCTCCTGGAGCGCGGACTTCCAGGGCGCGGCACGACAGACGGTCGATGCCGTCCGGGGGATGGGAAGCGGCGGCCGCTCGTTCACCGGACTCTGGCAAAGCGCGAGAAGCGCGGCCGACCGGGTGTCGGAAGCCGATGTCGTCGCGCTGTTCCGCGACTTGCCGCCCGAGGCCGCGACGCGCGCGGCCGAGGACTATCGCCGCGCCCGCGAAGCCGCCGACCGGCAGCGGGTGCTCGACTACGCGACGCTCGACGCGGCGACCGAACTCGCCGAGACCATCGAGAGCGCGCAGGGCTCGTTCGCCGGACTGACCGCGAACGGCAACCTGTCCAACACGGCTCTGCAGCAGGCCGGGGTCGCGGCCGCGCTGAGCCAGGGCCGCATCAACGCGGGCGTGGCCCAGGTGCTCGCCCAGCAGGCCGCGCGGGAGGCGAGCCGCGCGCAGTTGGCCGAACTCGCGCGCCTCGAACAGCTCGCCGCGTGGAGCGAGAGCCGGACGCGCGCGAACGCGATGGCCGGCACGCTTCGCGACGCGGCGTCCCGGAACCGGGGCGCGCTCCGCGAGGGGCTGCTCCTGAAGATCCCGTCGTTCTACACGGGCGGCAACTAGGGGGCGTTCGCGATGCAGCAGTCGATCGATCCGAACGTTCCGACGCAGATCCCGGCCGACCAGCTCCAGGACTTCAAGAGCTTCCTGGACGTCGTGCTCGACACAGTGGTCGGCGGCGCGGCGCCTGACGTGCACACGCTCGGGCTCCAGCTCTGGGGCGGGCTCGCCGCCGTCATGGTCGCCTGGACGGGCCTGAAGATCGCCTTCAGCGGCACGTTCCAGCCCTGGGAGATCATCAAGCTCGTGATCGGGATCGCCATCCCCCGCACGATGCTCCACTACTACATCGTGCCGATCCCCGGGGTCGGGCTCACGTTCCCGGCCACCATCGCGGCCGGAGGCGCCTGGCTCCAGAACCTGTTCCTCTCCGACGTGGTCTCGGCCGGATACGGCGAGATGGCCGCGCTCGTGCAGGCGTACTCGACGCACCTGAGCACAGCCTGGTCGAGCGGGAACGTGCTCTCGATCCTGACATCGGGCGTGACCGTGATCTTCTCCTCGCTGGTCTCGGTCGGGATGGGCGCCTCGCTCGTCGTCTGCCTGCTCGCGCTGTTCTGCATCACCTACGCGCAGGTCATATGGGCGCAGGTCGCGATCGCCATCGCGATCCTGCTCGGTCCCGTGTTCATCGCGTTCCTGCTCTTCGAGCCGCTCTCGTTCCTGTTCTGGGGATGGTTCCGCACGCTCCTGGTCTACACGCTCTACGGCGTCGTGGCCGGAGCCGTGCTGCGGGTCTTCATGGGCGTCGGGCTCGGCTACATCACGACCTACGCCGACGCGCTCATGGGCACCGGCACCGCCGACGCGGGCGAGCTCTGGCTCTGGGCCGTCGTCCTCATGCCGCTCGTCGTCTCCGGCCTCTGGGCCGGGCTCAAGGTCGGCGAACTCGCCTCGATGCTGGTCTCCGGCTCCGGCTCCGCCGGGTCCGGGTTCATCGCGCTCGTCATGCAGGGCGCCAGCAAGGCCGCCGTCCCCGCCAAGCCCGTCTGAGACCCGAGGAGATCCTGCTAATGAAACGAGACAGGAACGCCGGCCGCGAGTACGCCGAGATATGGGGCGAGGTCGTGCAGGCGAACCGGAAGCTGCGGACGATCCTGATCTTCCTCTCCGCGAGCTGCGTCCTCGGCGTGTTCGTCCTGCTGCGGATCGCGGGCACCGAGCCGCCCAAGCCCATCGTGGTGCGGGTCGACGAGGTCGGACGCGCCGAGGCGCTCGCCTACGAGGCCGCCACCGCCCAGGCCGATCCGCTCGATCCCACCACCAAGTACTTCCTGAACCGGTTCGTCAACGACTTCCACTCGCGCCGCCGCGTGACCGTCCAAGAGTACTGGACTCGGAGCCTCCGGTTCCTGTCGACCGAACTCGCGAACGCCGCGTTCGCCAGCGACGGCGACGAGATCGCGAGCGTGGCCGCCGGGACGGCCGAGACCGAACGCCAGGTCGAGCGGGTCGTGCTCCGCATCCATCCCTCGCCCGAGCCGCCGCACGGCGCCACTGCCGACTTCGAGGTCGTGCATCTCGCGGGCGGACAGGAGGTCCTGCGCGAGCGCTGGTCCGTCGCGCTACGGTTCGAGTTCCTCGACTCGATCCCGCCCGAACTGGTCGTCCACAACCCCATGGGCATCCTCATCACCTACCTCCAGGCCGACCGGGCGCTGGTCACGGAGGACTCCAGGTGATCGCGCACCTCAAAGGGCGCGAGCAGGCGCTGGAGGCGCTCGGCTGGAAGGGAACGAAGGCCGAGTGGATCGCGCTCGTCTGCCTGCACAGCGGCGTGTTCTCTCGCGCGCAACTCAGGGACAGGCTCGGGATCCACCGCGGCACGGCGCGCCGGTTCGTCCGGGCCATGTCGGATCGCAACCTGGCCGCCGAGGAGACAGTCGAGGGCCGGAAGGTCTGCCGGATCTACGCCCGGAGCCTCTACCGCGCGCTCGGCGCGGAGCACATCCGCCACCGCCGTGCCGCCTCGACCGAGGTGCTCCTGCGGCGCCTGCTGTCGCTCGACTACGTGATCGAGCACGCGGGTCTCCCGTGGCTGCCGACCGAGGACGAGAAGGTCGGCGCGTTCGAGGCATTCGGCATCGGCCGCGCGCTGCTTCCCGTCAAGGTGTACTGCGGAGCCGCCGGCACGACCCGGCGCTACTTCCCGCTGAAGCTGCCCATCGCGCTCGACTCGGGCCGCGCGCTGTTCGTCTACGTCGATCCGGGCCACGAAACCTCGACTGCGCTCCGCTCTTGGGGATGCGCGCACCGCGGACTGTGGCGCGCGCTCACGCAGCAGGGCCGGTCCGTCGAGGTCGTCGCCGTCGTCCGCCGGGATCGGGAAACGGAGCGGGCGAGGAGGGTCATGCGCGGCTGGGCCGAGGCGACCGGCCCCGTTGAACCCGTCGCCGACTTCCGGGGAGAGATCACCCGGATCAAGCAGGCCATCCGGGGCATGGACGACGCGCTGGTCGAAGAGCTTGGCGGGCTCCAGGGCTGCCTGGTACGGATCGTTGAACTGGAGGACCGGCTCGGGTCTGCCCGGCCCCGAACGGCCATCGACGGCTTCGCCACGTGGCGTTCGACCCGGGTTTCCGGAGACATGTTTTGACCGCCCGTCGCCGGAGCCTCGCGCCGTGCGGCGATGCCCCATCAGACGCCGGGAGTGGCGGTGCACGGGACCGCACCCGGGACGGTGCACCTACCCGATTCCGGATGTCGTTGGCCGTCTTGCAGTTGGATCACGGCCGCCTGAGCGGCTATGCCGCTCGGGAGCAGGCGGCCGTGACCGGAGCGACCCCCCTCTTTGGATGCCTGGCGTGGCATCGGGGAGGGTTGGGATGGTGCACGCCCATCCCACCCTCCACGGGGGGTCGCTCCGGTCCATCGATCCCTACGGGAAGGTTGAGAGACAGATGAGGCCGTGGACGCTCGTCCTCATCGGATTGGCCCTGACGGCGCTCGGCTGGCGCACGTTTCTCGCGCCGTTTCCCGGTCCGGGCGGCAACCCGTACCTCGACCTGATCGCCCACCACGATCCGGGCCTCCACCGGGCGATTCACCTTTGGTACTTCCTCACGCCGGGCGTCGCCGTGCTGCTTGCCGGCAGCATCACGCTCTCGGTCGCGAGGGTCTGGATCCGGCCGCTCGCGCGGCGCCGCAGCCGGGGACGGCTCCCCGCGTGGCCCGGTTCTCCAAGCGCCGATACGCCCTCGCTCGTCGTCGGCGAGCTGCACCACCCGACCGTGCCCACCGAGAGCGAGCGGCCGTCATGGCTCGTGATTCCCGAGAAAGGACTCTACACCGGCCTGCTCGTCGTCGGCGCCGTCGGCACCGGCAAGACCACCGCCTGCATGTACCCGTTCGCCCGGCAGCTTCTCTCCTGGCAGGCCGATGACCCTGCCCGCCGCGCGGGCGCGCTGGTACTCGAAGTCAAGGGCGACTTCTGCCATCAGGTGCGCCGCATCCTGGGCGAGGCCGACCGCGGCGACGACTACCTGGAAATCGGGCTCGGGGGCTCGTGGCAATGGAACCCGCTCGACGATCCGCTCCTCGACTCCTACTCGATGGCCTACGGCGTGGCCTCTCTCATCAACCAGCTCTTCGGCAAGTCCCGCGAACCGTTCTGGCAACAGGCGTACACGAACCTCGTCCGCTGGATCGTCGAACTTCACCGGCTCCTGCCGGGGAGCTGGGTCACGCTCCGCGACGTGTACCGCTGCACCGTCGACGCCGAGCTGTTCGCCAAGAAGATCGGCCAGGCAAAGGAGATCGCGGACCGGGTCTGCCCGGTGAACGCCGTCATCTCCGACGACGCTCTGGCCGAGCATCCGAAGGGGCTGAAGAAGTGGACCTGGAAGCGCGTGCCCGGCACCGACAGGGCCGCCTGCCGGCTCGACGCCGGGCTCCAGGACCGCCTCACGGAACTCAAGATCGAGTTCGAGACGGAGTGGAGCGGGCACGGCGCGGGCAGGGAACTCAGGGAGCAGGTCGAGGCCATCGAGCGTTGGTATCTCCACGACTGGATGGCGCTCGACGCCAAGCTCCGCACCTCGATCGTCGAGGGGATCAGCGTGTTCCTGTCGCTGTTCGACCAGCCCGAGGTCGCCGGCGTGTTCTGTCCGCCGCCCCCGGCCGACGATCCCCCACCCGCGCGGGCCGATGACGAGGCTGAGGAAGAGGCCCCGGATGTCCAGCCCATGCCGGGGCTCCGCCGGAGGCTGCCGCCGCTCAGCGACCTGATCGAGGGCGGCAAGGTGCTAGCGCTGAACATGCCCGCCGGGGCGAACCCGGCGCTGGCCCGCGCCATCGGCGTGCTGCTCAAGAACGCGTGGATGCAGGCGCTGCTCCGGCGTCCGGCCGAGGCCGCGCGGCGTCCCGAACGCTACATGCGGCCCGCCGTGTTCATCTGCGACGAGTACCAGGCGTTCGCCACCGTCGGGCAGGACGACCCGTCGGGCGACGAGAAGGCGTTCGCGCTCACGCGCCAGTGCCGGTGCATCCCGATCGTCGCCACGCAGTCGATCTCCTCGCTTCGCTCCGTGCTCCCCTCGGGCGAGGCGTGGCGCACGCTCGTCCAGACGCTCCGCACCCGGATCTTCTTGTCGCTGTCAGACGAGTCGTCGGCGAAGATCGCATCCGAGATGTGCGGCTCCGTCATGAAGACTCAGGCCTCCTACACGTTCACTGAGACGACGGGGCGGCCCGAGTTCTCGCTCCTGTCCGGGCGAGCCGGAGGCGGGCGCGGCACGATCGGCGCGAGCAAGTCGTTCCGGCAGCAGAGGGAGCCGGTGTTCACCCCGCGCGTGTTCGGGCTGCTCGCCAACTATCAGGCCGTCTGCCTCCCCTACGACGGCGTCAAGTCGCTCCCGGCTACGCGCGTCTACCTCAAGCCCCACTACCTGCCCCGAGAGACCGGCTACTGGCGGCAACGCGAGGAGGGCCAGATATGAAGCGCGCGAGCGGCGTTGGCCACCTCACTCCGTTCCTTCCGGGCCTGGAGGCCCTGCTCGAAGACCCGCAAGTCTCCGAGATCATGATCAACGGACCAGGCAACGTCTGGGTCGAGCGGGCCGGAAGGCTGGAGCCCCACGACGCCCCCGGCCTCACCGCCGCCTGGCTCCACCGTGCCGCCATCCACATCGCGCGCCCGCTCGGGCTCGATCCGGCCGCGCGGCCGATCCTGGATGCACGGCTCGAAGACGGATCGCGGGTCGCCATCTGCACCCCGCCCGCGAGTCCCGAGGTCGCGATCACCATCCGCCGGTTCGGCGGCCGTTCGTTCTCGGCCGAGGACCTGGTGCGCCTGGGCTCGCTGCCCGAAGACATCCTCGAAGCCGCTCGGAGCACGCTTGCGTCGCGCCAGAACATCCTGGTCTCCGGCGGCACCGGCTCGGGCAAGACCACGCTCCTGAACGCGCTGATCGAACTGCTGCCCCAAGACGAGCGGATCGTCGCCATCGAGGACACCCTCGAACTCCGGATCGACCGCGCCAACTGCCTCCGGTTCGAGGCCGGGGCCACGCTCTCCGAGACGCCCGTCGAGATCCGGGACCTCGTGCGCCATGCGCTGCGCCACCGGCCCGACCACATCGTCGTCGGCGAGGTGAGGGGCGGCGAGGCCGCCGACCTGCTGCAGGCGCTCAACACCGGCCACGGCGGATCGCTCACCACCATCCACGCGAACAATGCGCGCTCCGCGCTCTCGCGGCTCGCGAGCTGCGCCATGCAGGCCGGGGACGCGCTGCCCTGGGAAGTCACCTGCCGGGGCGTCGTCGACGGGATTGCGCTCGTCCTGCACGTGGCCCGCCGCAGCGGCAGACGGTTCGTCGAGGACGCGCTCGAGGTATGCGGCTACGACGCGCCCACCGGCCACTGGATCACTGCACCGTCTGGAGCGCAGCCCGGCACGCAACGGGAAAGCAGAACCCACACCCACTCACCGAAGGAGGTGAACCCATGACCTGGAACGGAGGAACCATCCCCATCGAGACGTTCGAGGACTTCGACCTCGAACTCGCGCGCGACGGCGGCGAGACGCTCGAAGTCCGGGCCTACCTGGCCGAGGAGTACGGCCTCTTCCCCGAGGATGTCGGGACCGAGGAAGAGATCGCGGCCGCCTGGGACGACCCGCACGGCGCCGCCGGGGAGGAGGATGGGCGATGAAGCACGACGAATACCACCGCAAGTTCGCCGACGCGATCATCGAACAGATCAAGAAGGGCACCGCGCCCTGGCAGAAGCCCTGGGCGCCGGGTGAGCGCGTGATGCCCATGAACGTCGACACCGATCGCTCCTACCGGGGCGGCAACAGCCTGCACCTCGCCTCCGTCCAGCAGGAGCAGGGCTACGGCGACGTGCGTTGGGGCACCTACCGCCAGATCCAGGCCCGGGGCGGACAGGTCAGGAAGGGCGAGCGCGGCACCCGCATCCTCTCCTTCCAGGACAAGAAACGCATCGCCGTCACCGACGCGCAGGGGAAGCCGAAGCGGAACGCCGAGGGCAACCGCATCTACCGCTACGAGAAGCTCAAGGCGCCGTTCGTGCGCCAGTACACGGTGTTCAACGCCGAGCAGGCCGACGGACTGCCCCAGCGTGCGAACCCCACCCCCGAGCCGCTCTGGAAGGCTCACCAGGCGGCCGAGAAGGTCATGGAGGACGCGGGGGTGGCGACGCGCCACGTCGCCGGCGACCGCGCCTACTACCACATGAAGCGTGACGAGATCGTGCTGCCCGAGCGCGGGCAGTTCCCCTCGGCCAACCACTACTACCAGACCGCGCTCCACGAGCTCGGCCACAGCACCGGCCACCCGGAGCGGATGAACCGCGAGACGCTCGTCCAGGGGATCAAGAGCGGGTTCGGCTCGCCCGACTACGCCAGGGAGGAACTCCGCGCCGAGATCAGCGCGATGATGACGGGCGAGCGCGTCGGCGTCGGACACGATCCGGCGCGGGGCGCCGCCTACGTCGAGGGGTGGATCCAGGCGCTCGAAGAAGACCCGCGCGAGATCCGGCGCGCCGCAGCCGACGCGCAGAGGATCTCGGACTTCGTGCTCGTGCGCCATATCGAGCGCGCGACCGAGCGCGAACCCATGGCCGCGGCCGCGACCCGCGTGCCCGGACCGCAGGGACCCCAGCGGATCCAGGTCCCCGTGCCGAAGATCCCAACGCCCGCGCGCAGCGCCGGGCCGAGCCGCTGAACGACAGATGAGAGGGAGAGGAATGTTCGACCGCCCGGTCGAACCGGACCCGCGCCCCGCCGCGCCACCCAGCCGCAATCCCAACCGGATACGGGACGGCCACCGCCGAGAATACGCCGCGAGCCAGGGGCGCGGGTCCACCTCCTTCACGGAACGCTGTGAGCGCGCGCTCACCGACATCGGCGTCCACGGCGCGGTATCGTTCCGCGACCTCGCCGAGGCCCGCTTCGGCGGCCATCCCTACACCACCCGGCGGGCCGTGGACGGATGGATCCGGGACGGCCTCGTCGCCGAGACCCGGGCCACCGGACCCAAGGGCAAACCGTTCAAGGTCCTCTCCCTCACGCGCAGCGGCGTGGCCAGGGCCCGGAAGCTCGCCGCCAGGCGCGGACTGGACCCCGCACAGCAGATCCGGTTCACGCGCCTTCGGCCCGCCGAGGCCGCGCACGACACGGCCGTCTATCGGGCGTGCCGGCGGGACCGCCAGCGCCTGCTCGAACAGGGCGCCACCGTCAAGCGGACCCGGCTCGGGGCCGAACTCAAGGGCACCGTCGCGCGCGGGAGCGAGTCGGCGCGGCGGAAGGACGGCGACCGGGCCGCCGACGCGGAGCGCCGCCGAATCGCCCATGAACTCGGGCTGCCCCTCGACGACGAGGGACGGGTGCTCTACCCGGACGCGCAGATCGAATACGAGGACGCCGACGGGCGCACCGGCCGCGTCAACATCGAGGCCGTATCCGGCAACTATCGGGAGCCTGCCGTCCGCGCCAAGGCCGCCGCGGGGTTCCGGCTACACGCCAGCGGTCCGGCGGCGGCCGGACTCCTTCGCAGCCTCGGCCTCGGCCAAGGCGACGACGGCTCCTGGCTCGGGGGACCCACCGACCGCGATTCGGCTTCGGTCGAACTCTGACCGCCACGGAGGAACCCCGCCATGCAACCTTGGAAGATCAGCGCGGGACTCACCGCCGCGCTCGTGGGATCCGTCCTGCTCCTCGGCGGATCCCGCCTCGAATACCTCGCGCCCCACTGGCCGCTCATCCTCGCCCGGCACGGCGTCCCGGTCGCGCTGCACGCGGCGTTCGCCGTCTTCACCCTCGCGGCCGCCATCTACGGCGTTGCCCGCGCCACGGGGCTCGCGGACCTCGGCAGCCGCGTCGATCTCGCCGAACGGTCCGTCCGGCGAGGAGAAGGAGATCAGGACCTCACCGAAGCACTTCGCAGGGACACCGAGGGGGACTGGGAGTGAATGCATATGAGCGGCGCAACTGCACCGACTATGGTCGCGGACCGCTATTGGACCGCGGACAAGGCCACGCTATCCCCCGCTTCCTCTTGCAGATCCTCCTCGTTCCGCCGTCCCGCGATCTCTTCCAGCTTTTTCCGATAGATGACCATGTTATGACTCCGGATCGGCATCAACGCACTCTTCGCGATCCGTCGCCACATCCACGTCACCCTGTCGATTGCCGGAGGGTTCGTCAGCAGCCGCACTTGCTCGAATCGACCCTCACCAACATCGCTCAGATACCGTAGGTCACCGAAATGGCGGTAACCGTTCAGCCTATCCAGACTTTCTTCCAGCTTGTTGAGCAAGGATACGACAGGCGGCGCGAAGCTGAGTACCCACGCCAATCCCCGAAGGATCAACAGTACCCCCTCCAGCCCCGCTCCAGGCGGTACTCTGGGCACGATATCGCTCGAATTCACAACTCTGTAAACAGGCGTCTTCACTGCGCTGAAGTACTCGTAATTCGCCACTCTTGGCGCGCCGAATGTATAGCAAGCTCCATCCACGTCCGGCGCAACAAGCTTCGTAGCCAGGAGCGCCAGCGCGCCGCCGAGCGAGTGACCTGTAATGAAGAGAGGAAGCGGGCCATCCTGAGCCGCCTCCTCAGTGATTCGCCTGATCTTCGCCTCGATGGTCTCTCCGGTGCGCTGGTCTTGGTTCTCGGCCATGGCTTTCCAGAATCCGGTATGCACCTTGCCGCTTCCCTCGTCCTCGGGTCGCGGCACGCAGTTGGCGTCCGTGAGCCAGTCCGACACCTTCTTCTCCGTCCCGCGAAACGCGATGACCAGATACGGTTCGGTCCCCTTGTCCCTTTTGCAGACGAACCCCTGCGTGTCAGCGATGTCGAGTACATCGAGGAGCGCAAATCCCTTTCCCTCCAACACCTGGCGAAGGAAATCCTTGCCCAAGGCCCGTTCTCTCCCCAGGAGGTTCGCAGCAAACCCGCCCAGAAACTCGGTCATCTCGTCCGGTGTCTGGATGTCCAGTGCAGTAGCTCCGGCCTCTTCGAGAAAGCTCGGACTCTCGAACTGGCAGTACGCGAGGTCCGACATTTCGGCCAGGACGTAAGCCATTCGGTCGCTGTATGCGGGTCGTCTCAGCGGAGGGCGGAGGAGTTCGCTCCTAGACAGATACCCACGTCGCGGTGCCGCAGCAGACTTGGGGCGGCGGACATAGGCCAATATCGCTGTACTGACCGCCGGAATGGCCACGACAGCCGCAATATACGGCCAGAGCGAGTCAACGAGACCCGTGATGGTTTCAAGTATGGATTCGACCATTGTCGTATCCCGAGTGGTCGTGACGTGGCATCTGCATGGCTTACGGCGCTCGCTTGCGACTTGACTGCCGGCACCCCCAAAACCCGTCTACCGGTCCCCGGAGAACCTGCGGGGCGGGGAAACATGCCCGAAGGTCACCGCTTGGGCAAGAAGGGCGTGATTCCGGTCACCCTGAGGGAATGGGGCGCCCGAGCTCCGACAAAGAACCGAGGCAGCTCCTTTCGACCGTTCATCCTCGACCAATCACGGCATGCTGCCCGTCGTCAATACGGCGCTGGCACTTGCAGCCTTCGCGGGCGTCGTCGAAGCCGTCGCTCACGCCAAGCTCTTGCCGATTCGGACCGCGTGTCGATCTCGCCGTACGGTCCGGCCGCCCGCCGCGAGGGCGTCCGGACCTCGCCGACGCGCTACGCAGAGACGGCGAAGGAGACTGGGAGTGAACGCCCATGACTGACCGCAGGACCGTTACGTCACTGCCCGCCACTTGGCGGAAACGGGCCAAGGGGCTCCGCCGCTACGGGGGCGAGACGCCCGCCACCGCGCTCGAACGCTGCGCCGACGACCTCGAGGCCACCCTCGTAGAGCAGGACGAGACCACGTTCTCGCTCGTCGAGGCGTCGCGGGAGAGCGGATACTCCGCCGACCACCTCGGACGGCTCGTCCGCGACGGCAAGATCCCCAACGCCGGACGCCCCGGCGCGCCCAGGATCGCCCTCAAGGACCTGCCCCGGAAAGCCCATATGCCCTCCGATCCGCGACTGGCGGAGAAGCCCCCGCGCCGCGAGCTTTCCAACAGGCAGATCGTGCAGTCCATCATCGAAAAAGGAATCGAATGATGGCACGCACGAAACGTAGCCGGCGCGCGTACAGCGCCGGAGAATGGGGCCGGAACCGGGTGAGGGTGTTCCCCGATCCCAAGACCGGCGTCATGCAGGTCGAGTGGCGCGAGAACGGGCGCAGGCTCACCCGGTCGCTCAAACACCGCGACTGGGCCCGCGCCAAGAAGCAGGCGGATGAACTTGCCGCGGGCTTCGCTAGCCCGAGGCCCCGGAATGAACGGGAGCCCGAGCCGCTCACGCTGGAAACGCTTTTTGACATCTACCGAGAAGAGGTCACCCCCACCAAGGGTGAACACACCCAGCGGCACGACAAGGTCGCGATGCGGATGTTCCTCGAGTGCTTTGGCAAGCATCGAGACCCCGCGAAGCTGTCCAGGAGAGACTGGGACCGGTTCATCCGGGCACGGCGAGCGGGCAAGGTCGGTCCAAGTGGGCAACCCGTGGCCGACCGCACGGTCCAACGGGACCTGAGGTTCCTGCTCGCGGTCCTCAACTGGGCCGCGAGGTCGAGGGACGAGGAGGGAAGGCTCCTCCTCGACTCGAACCCACTCAGGGGGCTCAAGACGCCTGTCGAGAAGAACCCCGTCCGGGTGCTGCTCGCTCAGTCGGAGTACGAGGCCCTGCTCAGGGTGTCGCCGCGGGTTGATTGGCGGTTCCGTGTGGCGCTTGTGATCGCCCACGAAACGGGACACCGTATCGGCGCGATCCGCCAGCTTTGCTGGCCGGATATCGACATGGAGGAAAAGATCATCCGGTGGCGTGCCGAGAATGAGAAGACCGGGTATGAGCACCGTACGCCGGTCACTTCGGAAGCACTCGCCGTCCTCGAAGAGGCACGGAGACGGAACCCCGGGGTTGGCGACATTCCGGTGCTGCCCGCACCGAGAGATTCTTCGGCCTGCGTGGGCCGGTCGCTGGTGCGCGACTGGTGGGAGAGGGCCGAGACGCTCGCAGGTCTGGAACCCAAGCGTGGCCGAGGCTGGCACTCGCTTCGGCGGAAGTTCGCCTCCGATCTCATGGATCAGCCCCTCAAGGTTGTCTGCCAGCTCGGTGGCTGGAAGACGGCCCAGACGGTGCTCCAGTGTTACCAGAGGGCCGACGAGAACCAACTCAGGAAGGCCCTCGAAACCCGCCGCAGCATTCACGCCTGATCCACTTAGCGGGAACAGAATAGCGGGAGTCCAGCCAACCAGACCCCTAACCTCAATGCCCGCACCAGCATCCTAATCCGCTACCTCCTGCCATTTTGGCAGAATTGTGCTGGCATGGAGCATGCTCTCAGGATCGGCGGGCACAAGACTCGTGCCCTTGCGATTCAAACATCAAAACAAAGGATGCTTCCAATGTCCCTGACCAAACTCAACAGCCGCTTTACCCCCTGGAACGAACTCGACGTCCTGGCCGACAGGATGAACCGCATCTTCGGCGATTCGGGTCCTGGTCAGTTGACCTGCGGCCCTGTCCGGGTTCCCCCGGTCAACGTCGAAGAGAGGGCAGGCGAGATCCTGCTCACCTCGGAGCTGCCCGGAATGACCGGGGACTCCGTCGAGATCGACCTGGAGAACAACGTCCTGACGATCTCGGGGGAAAAGCGCGACACGCGCGAAGAGGGCGAGTCCGGCGGCAAGTTCCACCTCGTGGAGCGCACCTTCGGGTCCTTCCGCCGGTCGTTCACCCTGCCGCGGACGGTTCGAGCGGACGGAATCACCGCCGAATTCGACAACGGCCTGCTCACCGTGCGGCTGCCCAAGGCCGAGAAAGCAGTGAGCCGCAAGATCGAGGTTGGCCGCAGGAGTTGACGGGCACCGCCGTCAGTTCACCGTCCTGACGAACGTGACGGTCTGGTCCGAGAACCCGGCTGGCCGCTCCGACCCGTCTCCGTCCGGATCGCCGGGTTCGAAGTCCACCCTGAACCGATCCGGGCTCTGAATCTCCACGATTCCAAGGAGGGTGCGACCGACCAGCGGTCCTGTCGACCACGGACCGACGTCGAGGTGCAAGGGGCTCGGCCGGTAGTCGACCCGGTAGGCGACCGCAAAGGTATCCGGGCCCTGGCCGAGCTCCAGCACCCACTTCGCCTGCCCGTCGGGCTCGAAGATGTAGGTCATCTGCGGACTGACTCCGCCGACGCTCACCCACTCCCCCAGTAGCGGCTCGCGGGGCTCGGCGCAGGAGAGCCCGGCGGACACGAGGATGACGGCCGCGCAAGCCACGATGTTCGGGTGCGCGATGGGCCTGCGGACAACGCACGGGCGCATGACCGCCGGATGCGCGATTCGCCGGCGCAGGATTCGCCGCCCCATCAATACCGGTAGTGATCGGGCTTGTAGGGTCCGCCCACGGGCACTTTGATGTAATCCGCCTGCTCCGGAGTCAGCTCGGTCAGCCGGATGCCGAGCCGGTCCAGATGGAGCCGAGCCACCCGCTCGTCGAGCGACTTGGGCAGCAGATGAACACCCAGGTCGTAGCTGTCGTGTCGCTGGTGCAGCTCGATCTGAGCCATGACCTGGTTCGAGAAACTCGCCGACATCACCAGGCTCGGATGCCCGGTCGCGCACCCCAGGTTCATCAGGCGCCCCTCGGCGAGAACCAGGATGCTCTTCCCGCCGGGGAAGGTCCACTCGTCGAACTGGGGCTTGATCGTCTTCCTGACCGCGTCCGACGACTCCAGCCCGGCCATGTCGATCTCGTTGTCGAAGTGGCCGATGTTGCCGACGATGGCCTTGTCCTTCATGAGGCGCATGTGATCGAGCGTAACGACGTCCTTGTTGCCCGTGGCCGTGATGAAGATGTCCGCCGTCCCCACCACGTCTTCGAGGCGCGCCACCTGGTACCCCTCCATGGCGGCCTGGAGCGCGCAGATGGGATCGATCTCGGTGATCACGACCCGCGCGCCCTGTCCCCTGAGCGCCTGGGCGCAGCCCTTGCCGACCTCGCCGTATCCCATGACGACGGCCACCTTGGCCGAGATCATCACGTCGGATGCGCGGTTCAGGCCGTCGATGACCGAATGCCTGCATCCGTAGATGTTGTCGAACTTCGACTTGGTCACCGAGTCGTTGACGTTGATCGCGGGGAAGAGCAGCGTGCCGGCGCTGGCCATCTCGTACAGCCGGTGCACGCCGGTGGTCGTCTCCTCCGAGACGCCGTGAATGCTCGCGGCCACCTGCTGCCAGCGGGCGTCGTCGATTTGCCGGTGCACCCGGAGCAGATCGAGGATCACGCCCCATTCCTCGCTGTCGGAGTCCGGATCGAAGGCCGGGACCTCGCCGGCCCGCTCGAATTCGGCGCCCTTGTGCACGAGCAGGGTGGCATCGCCGCCGTCGTCGAGGATCAGGTTGGGCCCCTTGCCGTCCGGCCATGTGAGCGCCTGCTCGGTGCACCACCAGTACTCTTCCAGGGTCTCGCCCTTCCACGCGAAGACCGCGGGTCCCTCGGGCCGCTCCGGGGAGCCGTCCGGTCCGACGACCGCAGCTGCCGCGGCGTGGTCCTGAGTGGAGAAGATGTTGCACGACGCCCAGCGCACCGAGGCGCCCAACTCGATCAGCGTCTCGATCAGCACGGCGGTCTGCACGGTCATGTGGAGCGACCCCATGATCCTGGCGCCCGCCAGGGGCTGCAGGTCACGGTACTCGCGCCGGATCGTCATCAGGCCCGGCATCTCGTGCTCGGCCAGGCGGATCTCGTCGCGGCCCCACTCGGCAAGTGTGAGGTCGGCAACCTTGTAGGGAGGCCGCTCGATGGGGAGGGAAGTCCGGCGGGTGCCGGCGACTGCGCTTTCCATGATCTATGACTCGCTTTCCCGCGTCTTTGCGCTCGGACGGTAGGCTGCAACGCCGGATCCCGGTACGAGGTGTACGGGAACCGGACGCAACTCCTAATCTAGCCGGGGTGGAAGGCGAATCCAGTCCCCGGGCAGCTATCCGGTTGTCAGGATATATCAGATCATATAGACTCGATATACTGTCAACTCATTATCGTATGTCTTTTTCCTTTGATCCGAGAAAGGTCTGCCATGAGAAAAACCAGTGTAGAAGTAGATTTCGCCCTGATTGCCCGGGTTAGAGTCCTCCTCGGAACATCGACGATCAAGGAGACGATCGACATCGCGCTGCGCGAGGTCGAGCGCCGGGAAGCCAGGCGCCAGGAGATTGAGGCGCTATCGACGATGGACGGACTCGACCTGGCGGACCGGGAGGTCATGGCCAGGGCGTGGCGGTCCTGAGAGACAACGGATGCCCGCAATCTATTTGATCGACAAGAGCGCATTGGCTCGTATGGAGCATCCCCATGTCCAGGCGAGGCTTGCGCCGATCCTGGAAGCGGGTGACGCCGCCACTTGCGCTGTGGTCGACCTCGAGGTCCTCTATTCCGCGCGAAATCACGAAGAGCACGGACGTGCGCGGTCCCGGCGTGCGCGCGCCTATCGCCAGGTGGAGCTGACCGAAGCGATCTTCAGGCGGGCCATCGAAGTTCAGGGCCTGCTCGCTCACCGGGGGCAGCACAGGATGCCCATCCCGGATCTCATCATTGCCGCCGCCGCCGAGTCCGCGGGGATCGCCGTGATGCACTACGATTCGGACTTCGACCGGATCGCGGCGGTCACGGGACAGCCCGTTGAGTGGGTGGTGCCGCCGAGTTCGCTCTAACTGCCCGATAGTCTGGGTTCGAGCAGATGCAGGTACGGCACTCCCTCGTCCGTCTCATGATAGGCAACGATGTATCGTGAGCCCTGCGCGAAGCCGAGCAGGTGCCCGTCGTTCCGGTGACGGGCGATCGTCAGACCGGTGTCCGGATCGACCAGGTCCAGCCAGCCATCGTATTCCAGCCGTGGGGGCGCCTCCGTCATCGGACTTCCCGCCGGCACGCGCTCCCCCCACTCCAGGTCCGGAGCGCGCCAGACGATCCAGAGTCCATCGCCGTCAAGCATCAAGCCCATGTTCCAGGAGCTGGGGAACATCGGTGGATCCGACCGGCCGTCGTCGAACGCCTCCAGCTGTCGCGCAAACTCCCGTTCGACCCTGGGCTCGGGCGTCAACGTCCACCGGGTTGCGATGTTCGCACCGCCTCTAACGGCCCAGACCGTGTTCGCCCCGTCGCCCGTCAGCTTGTAGAAAGTCGAAGAACGGCCTCGGTACACCGAGCCTTCGCCGCCGAAGGAAATCATCTCGCCGGAGGGGCTCAGGATGTGGAACTTGTGCCCGACCGCCCTTTGCGTCGGCACATCCGCGCTGAAGATGACATCGTCGGATTCCGTGACGAACGACGAATTCACCTGCCCCGGAAAGCGATCCATTCTGACCACGTTGAAGTCGTAGTCAAGCAGGACTCGGCCCTGGGAATGGGCGAAGACGTGAATGTACCCAGGACCTGCGTTGACGTGCGAGATGGCTCGATACTCACCGGGACCCTCGCCGGAGCGCCCCACGGTCCGAAGGAATCTGCCCTTGCTGTCGAAGACCGATATCTCGGGGATCGGCGTGACGGTGACGATGATCCGGCCAAGACGATCCACGGCCACCTTCGAGGGACGTGCGACGACGTGAAGCCCGGGGCCGTCCAGTCCCCCTATGGTCACCACGGTATCGAATGCGATCCGGCACCGCTCGCAGGTCACCTCCCCGGACAGGAGCTGTCCGTCCTGCGCCGCCAGCGGGCGTGTTGAAGTCCACAAACCGAGGCAGATGAGCACCCGGAGGAGGAAGGGTGACATGATTGGCAGCTCCCTTGAGTGAGGGTCCTCGGTCCCGATTAGGGGTTTCCTCCCGAGCGGCCACAAGCACCGGAAATCACCAAGAGAACAGTTCTCGGATCGAAATCGTGCAATCCGGGCAACTGCGCCCGGATCGTTCGTGTTCCCGGTGGCCCGTTCGGCGAGGCACCTGCCATCAACGTCCTCCCCTCCTCCTGTCCCAGTAGTCCGTCGGCCGGTCGTCGCTCCGGAGCGCGTCCTCGTCCACCCAGTAGTAGTCCCCGAACGGCCTCGCTTCCGGCCACAGCTCGTCGAGCGTGTCTGCGTCGTAGACGATCCCGTCCTTGATCACGTAGACGATGTCCGCCGTGTTGCGGATGTCGTCGAGCGGGTTCGAGCCGAGCACGATGAAGTCCGCGACCTTCCCCTCGGCGAGCGACCCGAGCTCGTGCTCGAGCCCGAGGAAGTGGGCGCCGTGGATCGTGCCGATCTCGATGCCGGTGTGCGCGTCCGTCCCCGCCGCCGCCATCCACACCTCGTAGTGCGAGCCGAGTCCGTGCAGCTGGCCGTGCGCACCGATCGCGCCCCAGCCCCCCTCCTCGATGATGTCGCCCAGCCCGCGGGCCATGAGGGGGAACGAGTAGTCGGTTTCCGGACGCATCATGCGCCGGCGTGTCGACGGGACGAGCATCCTCCAGGGCAGCCAGCGGCGCATCTTCGGGTCCTTCCAGATCTCGTAGGTCTGGTAGAAGTACTCCTCGTTCCACGCGCCCGGCCCCCCGACCATGAAGGTTGGCGAGTACACCGCCTCGGCCTGCCCGAAGAACTTCGCGACATCCGAATACAGCGGCGTGTAGCTCATGGGGTGCTCCCACCCGGTGTGGCCGTCCATGATCATGCCGAGGTTGTACTCGAGATCGCCCCCTTCCGCGGTGACGCGCAGCCCCCGCCGGCGCGCGGCATCGGTGACCCACTGGCGCTGGTCCCGGCGCGGCTGCATGTACTCCTTGATCGAGACCGCGCCCCACGACATGAGCCGGGCCACGTTCCGGTCGGCGGCTTCGTAGCTTGTGATCTCGTTCTGGCGCGCGCCGTCGCCCGAGTAGATGGGGTCGCCGGTGCTGTACGCCCGCGGGCCGATCATCGCGCCGGCCTCGGTGAGCTCCGCCGCGGCGAAGACGTTTGGCGACCACTGCGAATTGTCGAGCGTGGTCGTGATGCCGTACGCCAGGTAGATGCCCGACTCCCAGTTGCGCTGCGGGATCACGCCCTCGTGGTCGCGGTGGTGGTGCGCGTGCATGTCGATCAGGCCGGGCATGATCGTGCGGCCCGACGCGTCGAACACCTGGTCGGCGCCCGAGGCGTCGCAGTCGCCGACGCACGCCAGGCGGCCGTCTCGCACGACCACCGTGCCGCTCTCGATGACGCGGTCGTCCTCCACCGTGATGATGCGCGCGCCGGTGAAGGCGACCGTGCCGGCGGCGATGTCGCGGGGCAGTTCGAGCCGGATGGGGATCTCCTCGGTGTCGCCCGTGGCCGCGTCGTGGGCGTAGTAGCGCGGGCCGCTCACGAACTCCAGCGTGTTCGCGTCCCGCCAGCGGGGATGGATGCCGCCCTCGAGGCTCACCTGGGTGACCGGGAGCTGGCCGTCGCGCTTGGCGATGCGCACCGTGTTGGCCCCGGTGCCGCCGTACGGAAACGGCATCGTGTAGACGTTGTCGCCCTCCTGGAAGGCAAGCCACATCCCATCGGGCGAGACCGCGGCCTCGTCGGCGTCGGGCAGCGTGAAATGCACGCGCCGGTCGGTGCCGTCCAGCCGGATCGATGCGATCTCGGTGCGGGTCGGCTCGCCGTCCATGGGGAGAGTTGTCTCCGGGTAGAACAGCCGCCCGTCCGGACCGAACGACGCCTGCGCGATCGGGCGCCGGGGCATCATCGGCCTGCCGCCGGTGTAGGGGCGCTCGACGCGGGTGATCAAGGTGGCTTCGCCGCCATCGGCGGGGACGCGCACGAACTGGTAGTACTGGTTGTTGGCGACCGTCCGACCGTGACTGGTGGCTCCGGACCCACGGGTGACCACGATGTCGTCGCCGTCCGGGCTCCACACCGTGTTCAGGTATTCGCCGGCGCTGGTCGTCAGCTGTTGCGGAGTGCCGCCATCGGCCGGTACGCGCCACACATGGCCCTGGTCGGCGTCGGCCCAGCTGGTGAAGGCGATGCTGCGGCCGTCGGGGGACCATGCCGGCGACATCTCGAAGGGCGCGAAGTCGTCGCCCGTCAGGCGCGCGGGCGTCCCGTCGGGGAGGTCCATCACCCAGATGCGCCCGACCGCCTGAAACGCGAGGCGGCCGCCGTCGGGTGACGAGGCGGTCCAGCGCGGAAACTTCACCGTGAAGGTCTCGCCCAGCGCGGCCTGGGGTCGCCCGGCCATCTCCGAGATCGTGCGCTGCACGCGCGCCGTGAAGGGGATGGTGGACACCTCGCCGCTCGCTACCTCCACCCGGCGGATCCTGCCGCCCGCCGCGATCACGATCGACGCTCCGTCCCGCGCCCATGCGTACCCGGGCAGGTCCCGCGAAACCTTCATGCCTTCGGCCATGTCGACCTCGATGGGGTCCATCAGGAGGCGCTCGGCGCCGGTCTCGAGGTCGCGCAGCCAGAGCGCGGTGCGGGGGCCGAAACGGAGGCCCTTGTGCGAAATCGTCCCGTCGGGGATGCGGCGGGGGAGGCGGGGGGCAAGGGGGAGCCAGCGCCCGTCGGGGGAGATCTCCGGCGCGATGCCGCCGCCGCTCGATGTCTGGCCCTGCTGCACGGTGATCCCCGACGTGATCTCGTCCACCTGTCCCGTCTCGAGGTCGAGACGCCGGATCTGCTTGTGGCCCTGCATGAGGTCGGTGCGCCCCGACCAGGTCCCGGGGGGTGCCGTGCGGATCTGGAAGTACAGGGAACCGCCGTCCGGCGAGAAGGCGGGCCATGCGGCCCCGGAGTAGTCCGACCCGACGAACTCCACCCCTTCACCCCCGTCTCGGGAGTACATCCACAGCCCTGCGCCGCCGCTGCCGCGCTGGGTGGGCGCGCGCCTCACCACGATGAAGCGGCCGTCCGGCGACCATGCGGGCTCCCAGGCACGCAGCGTCTGGCTCTCGAACACCGGCCTCGGATTCGACCCGTCGGCGTCCATCAGCCAGAGGTTGCTCTGTCCCCCCCGGTCCGAAATGAAGGCGATGGTCGAGCCGTCCGGCGAGAAGCGGGGGTGGAAGTTCACCGCCACACCGCTGTTCTGCGTAAGGGAGGTCGCTTCGCCTCCGGCAGCGGGCACGCGGTACACGTGTCCCAGCAGGTCGAAGACGACCCACGCTCCGTCGGCGGAGATATCGACCGACATCCACGTCCCTTCGCTCGTCGTGAAGTCGATCTCGCGGGTCTCGCCAAGCGGGGCGGTGACGTCCCACTCCGCTGCTTCGCCACCCGCTTCCTGGGCCTGGAGGGTCGGTGCAAGAACCGGCGTGAGTCCGACCGCCGTGATCCAGAGAGCGACCGGAATCAGCCGGTGAACACCCTGCCAAGAGGAGCAATCATTTGTTTTCGGGAACATGAGGAACTCTCCGGTCGGTTGTGGATAGACGGTACGGTGTCACCAAGTCGTGCAGTGCGCGTACAGAGAGATTCGTGGTTGACCTCTCCGGGGGTCTACAACCACGGACTCCCTCGCCCTGTCACTCACACTGCGGTGGCTTACGGGGCCGGGGCAACACCACTGCGACATCCAAGGAGATCACATGATCAGAAGAGCACTCATAACCCTGGGGCTGCTGGCGCTTCCGTCGGCCGCCTTCGCCCAGGGCACGATCGAAGGAACCGTTCGCGACATCGAAAGCGGACAGGGACTCGGCAACGCCCGGGTCGAGATACCCGCACTGGGACTGGCCGACCATACTGCAGCCACCGGCACCTTCTCGATATCCGGCGTGGCCGCGGGCACACATACGCTGGAAGTCCGCCTCGTCGGCTTCGGCCTTCACACCCGGGAGGTGACGGTTGCGGCCGGCCAGACCCTCAATCTGGACATCACTCTCGGGGTGGCCGCGTTCGCGCTCAACGAGCTGGTGGTGGTGGGAAGCCGCACCCGGCCCCGCACCGTCACCGAGTCGATGGTCCCCGTGGACGTGATCCCGGTCTCGGAGATCGCCGGTCAGGCGGAGACCAACATCGACTTCCTGCTGCGGACCGTGGTGCCGTCCTACAACGTCAACATCCAGCCCATCAGCGATGCCGCCACGGTCACCCGTCCGGCCAACCTGCGCGGACTGGCTTCCGATCACACCCTGGTGCTGCTGAACGGCAAGCGCCGACACCGGGGCGCGGTCATCACATGGCTGGGCGGAGGGCTCTCCGACGGCGCCCAGGGACCCGACATCGGATCCATCCCGGGCATCGCCCTGCGGCAGGTCGAGGTGCTCCGCGACGGGGCCTCGGCGCAGTACGGTTCGGACGCGATCGCCGGCGTGCTGAACTTCGTGCTGAAGGACGACCGCTCCGGCGGCAGCGTGGAGGTCAAGCAGGGCAGCTTCTACGAGGGCGACGGCGACGCGCTGGCGGTGGCCGGCAACTTCGGCCTCCCGCTCGGCGAGTCCGGATTCGCCAACATCACCGTGGAGTACGGCAACCAGGATCCCACCGACCGGGCCATCCAGCGCGGCGACGCGGCCCGCCTGATCGCCGCCGGCAACACCGCGGTCCGCACGCCCACCGCCCAGATCTGGGGCTCGCCAAGGGTTACGGACGACCTCAAGGTGTGGGCCAACCTCGGCTACACCTTCGACGACGACGAACACGCCTATGCGTTCGGCAACGTCGGCACGAAGGAAGTGGACGGCGGCTTCTTCTTCCGCAACCCCAACACCCGGGGTGGCGTGTTCAGCGGCGACGGTGGCCAGACGCTGCTGATCGGCGACGTCCTGGACGCGGCGGACGGCATCCTCGACGGTTCCGCCAACTGCCCCGTGGTCAACATCGTCAACGACATTCCCGATCCGGTCGCCCTCAAGCAGGTCTTCGACGACCCGAACTGCTTCTCCTTCCAGGAGATGTTCCCCGGCGGGTTCACGCCCCAGTTCGGCGGCAACGTCCTGGACGCCTCGGTCGTGGCCGGCCTCAAGGGCCGGACGGACGGCGGCCTCGTGTGGGACGCCAGCACGAGCTACGGGAAGAACCTCGTCGACTTCTTCATATACAACACGGTCAACGCGGCCCTCGGGCCCCAGACCCCCACGCACTTCGATCCGGGGCTGTACAATCAGGAGGAACTCAACTTCAACCTGGATCTCTCCTACGAACTCGGTGACCGGACGCACCTGGCCGGCGGCTTCGAGCGCCGCGAGGAGCGCTTCGAGATCGGCCAGGGCCAGGACGAGTCCTGGAGGATCGGACCCTATGCGGCGCAGGGCTTCAGCTCCTCGTCCAATGGCTTCCCGGGCTTCAGTCCCCTCGCGGCCGGCAGCTGGAGCCGCAGGAACACCGCGGTCTACGGCGATCTCGATCTGGGAGGCGGAGAGGATCCGTGGAACCTCGGGCTGGCGGGCCGCTACGAGAACTTCTCGGACTTCGGCGGCAAGGCGACCCTCAAGGCTTCGGGGAGATTCGAAGCCAGTGAACAGGTTTCGTTCCGGGCGAGCGGCACCACGGGATTCCGCGCGCCCACGCCCGGGCAGCAGAACGCCTTCAACGTATCGACCGTCTTCGACTCGGAGATCGGCGACCTGGTCAACCGGGGAACGATCCCGTCGACATCGGCCGTTGCCGCTCTGAAGGGCGGGAAGCAGCTCGAGCCCGAAACGTCGTTCAGCCTTGCGGGCGGCGTCGTGTACGAGGCTGGCGAGCTGCGCGTCACGGCGGATTACTTCCGCATCTCGATCTCGGATCGATTCGCACAGACCAGGACCTTCAAGCTGACTGACGCGGAGGTCGACAAACTCGTCTCCGAAGGGATCACGAGTGCCGCGAACCTGGCCGAATTCCGCTTCTTCACCAACGACTTCTCGACCCTCACCCAGGGTGTGGACCTCGTGGCCAACTACACGCCCGAGGCGATGGGGGGCAACACGGCGTTCAGCCTTCTCTTCAACTACACCGGCACGGAGGTGACCGAGCGGAACGAGGAGATCGTGGACCAGAACCGCGTGTACCAGCTGGAGCAGTCACTGCCCAACTTCCGCAGTTCACTCAGCGCCACGCATCCCTTCGGCAGCGTTCGGACCCTCCTGAGGGGCACATGGTACGACGACTGGTACGACATCGGCGACGAGCACGACTACCCGGGCCGGTTCATCGTTGACGCCGAGCTGGCCCTGGACCTGTCCAACAACGCTTCGGTCACGATCGGGGCGCAGAACCTGCTCAACACCTACCCGGACGTGAGCCCGAACGCGCTGGGCGTGGGCGCCCAGTACCCCGAGAGCACGCCGTTCGGCTTCAACGGCGGCTACTACTACGTGCGGCTGGCCTACAGCTGGCTGTGGGAGACGCGGTGATGGGTCGGTGAGCCAGGCGGACGGTTGACGGCATGAAAGGGGAACCCCGGCGGGAGCAGAGGAAGGCCCGCCGGGGTTCCCCGGACCCTCCGGGGGCCAGCGCGGTACTAGCAGGGATGGAACAGTCATTTCACCGGCGATCGAGCGGATGGGCGCGGCCGGCCCTTGCGGTTCTGGCCGTGCTGGCGCTCGGCTGCGGAGACACGGGCACGAGCCCGGAGGGCAATCGCGCGCCCCGGCCGATAGGCTTGATCGCGCCTGACACGGTCGTTGTGGGCGGTTCGGCTCGCATCGATGTGGCCGCCTACTTCAGCGATCCGGACGGCGACCCGTTGACCTACGGCGTCGCGTCCTCCGACACGCGAGTGACGGTCGCGACCGTGGCCGGCAGAACGGTGACCGTAGCAGGCGTGGCCGCGGGGAATGCCAGCGTGACCGTCACCGCGACCGACCCCGGCGGGCTCACGGCCACGCAGAGTTTTGCCGTGACGGTCGACGCCGTGGTGGTCGCGGCGGCAGAGGTCTTTCAATCGCTGCTTGCGAACTTCGCCGGGCAGAATGACATCGGGGCCGCCGCCATGGGGGTCATGAAGGACGGGGAGATCGTCTACGACGGCGCGGTTGGATTCATGGACGGGGACCGCCAGGGTCCGATCGCGCCGGACGTGATGATGAGGATAGCGAGCGTGTCCAAGCCGGTCACGGCGGCGGCCATCCGGGCGCTGGCGGCCGCCCGGCGGCTCGATTTCGGCGACCGGGCGTTCGACCTGGGCCAGGAGGGCGGCGGTATCCTCGACATCGAGCCCTTCCCGTGGCAGGGGGACTCCCGGCTCGCCGACATCACGGTGATTCACCTGTTGCGCCATCAAGGTGGCTGGGACCGGGAGGAAACGGAGGACTTCGTGTTCCGGGAGCTCAGGATTGCCGAGGCGATGTCGATCCCGAGCCCGCCGGGCCGAGTGAACACGGTGCGCTATGTGCTCGGACAGCCCCTGCAGTTTGCTCCCGGCGCCCGGTCCGCCTACTCCAACGTCGGCTATCTGGTGCTGGGTCTCATCATCGAGGAGGTGTCGGGCCAGGACTACATGACATACGTGCGCGAGAGCGTCTTCGCACCGCTCGGCGTTCCGCCCGAAGACGTCATCCGGGGCCGCACCTTCCCCGAAGACCGCAGCGGGCGCGAGCCGTGGTACGCCGCCGCGGGCACGGCCGTCAACGTGTTCGATCCCACGGGCCCGCGCGTCCGGTGGCCCGATGGCGGATGGGACCACGAGGCCAAGGTGGCCGAGGGCGGCCTGGTCCTGACGACGCGCGCGCTGCTACGCTTCGCGGACTCGCATCGCCTGTGGGGCGACGATATCGGTCGCCCTCGGAGCCACTCCGAAGGAGCTGGCAGGTGGGCCTACCACACCGGGTCGCTCTCCGGCACCAACACTCTGGCCCACCAACGCGGAAACGGCATCACCTACGTCGCCCTGTTCAACCGCCGGCCTGCGGGGCAGCCCGACTACGCGGAGCGTTTCCGGAGCGTCGTGGAGACACGTCTGAACGGCCTGATCGAGTGGCCGCGCCAGGTGGTGACCGCGGCTGGGAGACGGCCGCGCCACTGATTCACCCCGGCACCCACCCCACCACCCTCAGCGGTCCCCCGCTGCCGCCCTCGATCTTCATCGGCAGGGCGACGATCCCGGCCCCGGTTGCCGGCAACCGGTCAAGGTTCGTCAGGTTTTCGAACCCCACGATGTTCTCGCTGTAGAGGATCACGTGGGACTGGAAGTCGGTCGACTGGCCGTAGTCGATGCTGGGCGTGTCGATCCCGATCGCCGCGATGGCCCGATTCTCCACGAGCCACTGCGCGGCGTCGGTGCCGATCCCGGGGAAGTGCAGCTCCGGCACCGCGTCGGGCCCGGTGAGGTCGGTGCCCAGGTAGGCCGTGCGGTCGCTCCAGCGCGACGACCATCCGGTGCGGATGAGCAGGGCCGTGCCCTCGGCGATCTCCCCGTGCTCGGCCTCCCACGCCGTCAGGTCCGCGACTGACACCAGGTAGTCCGGGTCGGCCGCCGCGGCCGCCGAGACGTCCACCACGGACGCGGGCGCGATCAGGCTCGACAGCGGGACCTCGTCGGCGGCGTAGCGCCCCTCCGCGAAGTGCATCGGTGCGTCGAGGTGGGTGCCCCCGTGCTCCGCCGACGCGAACGAGTAGGAGGCATAGAAATAGCCGGCGTCGGTGTTGCCGAAAGCCAGTTCGGTGTGCCGGAAGCCCGCCGTGTCGGTGGGCCAGTAGATCGTGGACGGCCCGAAGGCGTGGCCGAGGTCGACCCACTCGCCCGCGGTGCCGTCGAAGATGGCGGAATGGTCCGCGTCGCCGGAGCCGCCCGCAGGCACCCCGTGGCCACAAGGGCGCAGGTCATTGCAGACAGAGCGGCCGTCGCCCGGATCGTCGTCCTCATATCCTCCTCCTCCTTCTCCTTACTCCGGCAGGCGCAGCGCCACCAGCGAACCGGCGAGCCCGCGTCCGTTGATCGCCATTACCACGTACTGGACGCCATCGTGCATGTAGGTCATCGGGGCGGTGAGGGAAGACCCGGGGATCTCGACGGCACCCACCTCCTCGCCGGTCATCTTGTCAACGGCGCGGAAGATGGGGGCGGCCCCCCGGCCCTCGGCGTACATGAGCAGCGTCCCGGTCACCAGCTTGGTCGCGTGGGAGCGGGCGCCCGTGTTGCCGATGTCCACGCCTTCGAGCAGCGGGTGATTGCGGACGGACTCGGGGGTCTGGCCGTTGGGGATCTGCCAGAGGTGGTCGCCGGTGTTCAGATCGATGGCGGTGATGGTGCCGTACGGCGGCTTGAAGATGGGGAGGCCGCGCGGGCCGCGTACGCCGCCGGGCCCGACGCTCACCCAGTCCACGTTGGAGTCCGGGTCCACGTCGACCCCCGGGATCAGGCGCGGTGCGCTGCAGCCACGCGTCGACGCGACGTAGAGGATGCCGGTCTCGGGATCCACGGCCGCGCCGCCCGGGATGTTGGCCCCGCCGTTGGCGCCGGGGCAGTGGATGGCGGCCTGGGTACCGTCGGCCGCGCCCTCGACGGAGGGGGGATTGAAGAGCGGGCCCAGCCGGAAGTCCTTCACGATGTCGAGCGCCATCGCGCGCAGTTCGGGGGTGAAGTCGATCAGGTCGTCCTCGGTAATCCCCTGCATCTCGTACGGGGCGGGGCGCGTGACGTGCGGCTGGGTCGGCGACAGCTGCTCGCCGGGCACGTCGGACTGCGGCACGGGACGCTCCTCGATCGGCCACACGGGTTCGCCGGTCTCACGGTTC
Source organism: Gemmatimonadetes bacterium bin94 (assembly GCA_002238865.1). GTDB lineage: Bacteria > Gemmatimonadota > Gemmatimonadetes > Longimicrobiales > Gaopeijiaceae > Bin94. The sequence continues at coordinate 119,237 of MPNE01000007.1, forward strand.
AGGACGTACGCCCAGCCCTGCTTGGTAGTCTGCACGATGGCCGGGATGTCCTGCCCGTCCACCGTGATGTCCACCAGATTCGGCGCGGTGGGGTTGTCGTAGTTCCAGACGTCGTGGTGCACGGTCTGGAAGTGCCACCTGCGCTCGCCGGTCTGGACATCGATCGCAAGAATCGACGTGGCGAAGAGGTTGTCGCCCGGGTGGAAGCCACCGAAGTAGTCGACCGTGGGCGGGTCGGTGACCACGTACACGAGGCCCAGTTCGGGGTCGGCCGAGAGCGGCGCCCACGCCGACACGTTGCCGGTCCACTTCCAGGCGTCGTTCTCCCAGGTCTCGTGGCCGTATTCGCCCTCCTGGGGGATCACGTTGAAGGTCCAGAGGTGCTCTCCGGTCGCCGCGTCGTACGCGAGCACGTTCCCGGGCACGTTCTCCTTCATCGTCTGGTAGTAGCCCTGCTCGTGCGAGTTGCCGACGACGACCACGCCGTTGACGACGATCGGGGGCGACGAGTTGGTGATGTAGCCGACTTCCGCGGGCAGGCCGTCCTCGGGATGGTGGTCCCAGGGACCGAGGTCGTCGAGCAGGTCGACGGTTCCGTGTTTGCCGAAGGAGTCGACCGGCCGTCCGGTGTCGGGGTCGAGCGCGTGCAGGAAGAAGGCGGGGGTGACAAGGTAGATCGTTCCGCGTCCGTCGACATCCGCGTAGGCGACGCCCTTGCCGTAGTTCTTCCGCATCGAGTCCTCCCACCGCTTGGTGTGAGGCTCGCGGAAGGTCCACAGCGTCTCGCCCGTGGCGGGATCGATGGCCATGGCGGTCCGGCGTGAACCGGCCACCGAATAGAGGGTGCCGTCCACGTAGATGGGGGTTGCGCGCAGGAACGGGTCGGGCTCGGGGCTGAAGTTGTCGCCCCTCCACATCCACGCCACTTCCAGTTCGCCGAAGTTGGAGGCGTCGATCTGGCCGAGCGGGGAGTAGCGCGTGCTGGCGGCATCGGATCCCCAGTAGCGCCACTCGCCGTCCTGGGCGGAGGCCGTGGGGGGAGCCGCGAGGGCAAGGGCCGCGAGGGCGGCCGCGGCGGCGATCGTGCCCGCGGACCGGGCCCGAAGTGTGGGATTCACATGTTCCTCCGGATTGAACTGGGCTGGATGGTCTGGTCGGCCCCGAGACGCCCGTCGCGGGTGTTTCCGCGGCGGGAGGACGATCAAGGGCCGAATGAGAATACGACGGTTTGCGCCGGTCGGGCCAGTGTGGGCGGCGCGCGTATCGGGTTTGGCGGCGGCGCGGGCCGCTCGCTCATCCCGGCGGGAGCTCTCCGTTGAGCTCCATGTAGACCCGGCCCAGCGCTGTTGCACCCTGGCTCGAGCGCAGGGACCACGCTTCCAGCTCGCCGAAGTCGGCCTGTTCGACCGCGTCTTCCAGGGACAGGCCCGCCGCGTGGAGCCGGCTGGCCTCGGCGATGACCTGCGCGACGGCCTGCCGGTACGTCTCCAGCTCCTCGGCAAGGACCTCCGGCGAATCGACGAAACCGTGCCCGGGCACGTAGGTGTCGACGTCCAGCGCCTGGGCGGCCTCGATCATCGCGACCCACTCGGACGGGTACGCGGAGCGCATGGCCGGGAAGACCCGGTTCAGGTACGCCTCGCTCATGAAGAGGATCTTCTCTTCGGGGAGGTGGACGACCAGATCGCCCCCGGTGTGGGCGCGTCCCAGGAACAGCAGGCGGATCTCGCGGCCGCCGAGTGTGAGAACCTCGGTTGCCTCGACCGTCTCCGTGGGGACGACGACGGGCGGGGCGCTGGCGGGGCGGTCGGGGTTGTCGGCGGCCGCCTGCAGGACGGCCCGGGAGGTGGGGTGCGCATGGAAGACGGCGCCGGCGGGGAACTCGGCGTTGCCGGCCGTGTGGTCGCCGTGGTCCGAACAGACCACCACATGGGTGATGGGCTGGCTGGTGACGGTGCCGATGGTTTCGACCAGGAGCCGGGTTTCGTCGGGACTGCCCTGGCCGTCGGCGACGAGAACCCCCTCGTCGGTGACGACGAACATGCTCACCGTGGTGAAGCGCTCGTCGCCCGCCGAGCGCAGCTGTTCATAGGAGTAGACCCCGGGCGCGAGTTCCTGGACACGCGGGAAATCGTCGTCGGTGTAGCCGCGGGCGTAGGGGTCCGCCGTGCGGAGGGGGTCGTCGGCGACGGGCGTGGATGCCGGGTCGGGGGGGCCGCAGGTGAGCGCGGTGGCGGCGGCGAGCGCGGCCAGAGCGGCGAGGCGGGTGGCGGGTGGGGCGGGGGCGGCTCTCATGGGATTGGCTCCTGAACGGATTGGTTCCGGCTTGCCGGGCAAGGTCGCCATCAAGTCGGGTCCGCGCTACAATGGTGAGTTGACCGACCATGATCACCTGAGCCAGGTGCCGGGGCGGACGCGTCCGGCCGATGGCCAGCGAACACCAGGGAGACATGACACGATGCGCAGATTTCTGTTGGCGGCGGCGGTCGCCGTCGCAACCATGATTGCGGTGCCGAGCGGAGGCACCGCGCAGGAAGCGGGGGACGGGCTCATTGAAGCCGGTGCGATGGCCCCCGACTTCGAGCTGACCGGGGCCACCCGGCACGGGGTCCTCCGCGACAAGGTGCGGCTGAGCGACTACCGTGGGGAAACGGTGGTGCTCGCGTTCTTCTTCAGAGTCAGGACGCGTGGCTGAACGGTTCAAATGAGAGCGTACCGTGATCAGTACGCAGAGCTGTTCAACGAAGGCCGCAACGTCGTGGTGATGGGGATTTCCAACGATTCCCCCGAGGAACTCGCCTCCTGGCTGAAGGACGAGGACTTCCCGTACATGTTCGGCAGCGACGCCGAAAACGATGGCGCCACATACGCGCTTTTCGGCGGGGGCTTGCGGGACAACAACATGGTCGACAGCCGCGCGGTGATCGTGGTCGGTCCCGACGGCCGCGTGGCCAAGGTGATCCCCAGCTTCAACCAGGTGGACCCGGCGGCCTACGAGGAGCTGGCCGCCGTGATCGACGAGGTGACGCCGGAGCCGGAGGAGGGGTAGGACAAGCGGGTCAGGCGCAAGGGCCCGGCGGTGGCGCTAACGGGTCGCGTCTCCCAGCATCCCCTTCACCGCCTCGACCAGTTCCTGGTCCGGTCCCACGCCGGTGGAGACGATGCGCCCCTCGCCGTCAACGAGGACCACAATCGAGGTCGTGAGGGCTTCGTAGGCTCTCACGGCCTCGCCTTTTGCGTCGTAGACGTAGGTGTACCCGGGGTCGTGCTGCTCCACGTGGCGCCGCACCCGGCGCTGCGACTGCGCGACCGCGACCGCCACCGCGACGACCGTGACCTCGGCCCCGAACCGTGCCTGGACCTCGTCGATCTGTGGCTGCAGCGCTTCGCACTGCTCGCACCACGATGCCCAGAATTCGAGCAGAGCGGGGCCGCCGCCCACGATGTCGAGCAGCGAGACGGTGTTGCCGTCGAGGTCTTCGACCTGAGCGTCCGGAGCGAGGGTTCCGGGCGGCAACCCCAGCTGGGTGTCCTGCGCCTGGGCGGATGCGCGATTCGGGGCAGCAAGGGCTCCCGCCACGATCACGGGAATCGACGCGGCGGCGAGGATACCCGGCGCGCCGAGCTTCGGCAGTCTCTTCCAGATGCTCACGATCGACGTCCTTACAGGTTGTATCCGACTTGTATGAAGTAGTACTGCGCGACTCCCAGCATGATCAGCGCGGCGACCCGTTTCACGGTGACCATCCACTTCCCGGACTTCGGGAGGCGGGAAATGGTTCCCGAGAAGAGGCCGACCGCGACCAGCAGCGCGGTCATCCCCAGTGAGAACACGAAAAGGTAGACGAATCCCATGGCTCCCGCTCGGGTCGCCGCGACCCACGCCAGGACGGCGGCGAAGGCGGGGGCCCCGCACGGGGCGGCCACGACCCCGGAGGTGGCGCCCAGAACGAACACGGCGCCGTACGAACCGCCCCCGCGTCCCCCGGCCCACGTCAGGAGGCGCTGTGGTACGCGCACGGGGATCACGTCCAGCATGGCCAGCGCGAAAAGGAGAAGAAGGTTGCCGATGGCGAACAGCGCCCAGGGGCTGGCGCTCACTGTGCCGAAAAGGGTGCCGGTCATGCCCGCGATCAGCCCCAGGAGGGCATACAGCAACGCCATTCCGACCACGTAGGTCAGCGTGAGAGCCAAGGTCCTGCTCCAGGGCTGATCGTCCTGCGCCGTGCCCGAGATCACCGAGGCGGTGATGGGGATCATCGGGTACACGCACGGGGTCAGGCTGGTCGCCACACCCGCGCCGAAGAGGACCACAAGGGCGAGAAGCGGACTGGAGGCGAGGGCCTCCGACAGCCCGCCAGCTGCCTCCTGTGGCAGAAAGGAGATCATGACCGGGGCCGGCCAACGGGAATGGCCGGCCCCGGTTCGATCGATTTGCTACTAGCGGCCGCCACGGCGTTTGGCAGTCCGGCCCGTGCTGCTGCCGGAACTGCTGCTGCCGGAACTGCGGCTGGATGTCGAGGGGATGCTGCGAATGGGGCTGCTGCCTCCGCTGGACATGGAACTGCTGCCGCCACGCGGTTTGGCCTTGCGGGTGCCGCCGCTGCTCCCTCCGGAGGACGCCGAACCCCGGCTTCCGCCGCTACTGCCCACCCAGGAACGGCCGCCGCTGGAGCCACCGGATATGGACCGCGGGCCTCTGTATCCCCTGCCGGCAACCACCCGCCCGCCTACGGTGGAGGGCCGCGTGCGGTTCACGTTCACGACGACGGGCACGTAGCCGCCGTAGCCACCGTAGCCATAGCCGTAGCCACCATAGCCGTAGCCGTAGCCGTAGCCATAACTACGATACCCGAAGCCGTAGCGAGAGTAGAAGGGGTTGTAGTAGGGGTCCGCGTAGATTCTCCTGGCCGCGCGGGCGCCCTCGTACTCACCTTCCTCCGGAGCGGCTCCCTGTTGTCCGAAAGCGAAGCGGGCGGGGAAGGAAACGGCTACCACGACATCGATGACCCTCATGGATACGCCTGCTTCCTCCAGCCGGAGAAGATCATCGGCGTCCAGGTTGATGAACTCCTGCCGCACTGCCGCGATCCAGCCCTCCACGGCTTCGGGCGCCACGTTGGCGGAGGCGTCGATGACGTCGTCGATGCTGATGACGGTGTTGGCATACGCCACGGCGCCCCTCACCGAGAAAGGACTCGGCATGTCGAGGTTCGCGAACCCCAGCTCCCTCAGGACGCTGCCGTCGGTCCGTTGATACCACTGGGACCACGCCGTCGATACGCCGTTCATCTCGATGGCCCGGACGTCAAGCCATTCGCCGGGCGACGGCATGGAGATGATCCCGGTGCTCCGGCGGGGAGCTTCCCCGTCGCAACTCAGCTCGGAGATCGTGTAGATGCGACGCTGGTCATCGGAGAAGCTGGCGGACTCGCGTCCGCTGCACCCCTCCTGCGCAATTTCTCTTGGCAGTCCGTCGGTCCGGAAGGTCTCGCGGTACGAGATGGAACCCTCCACGATCGTGAGCATCTCCACATCGGCACCACTTGGGACGAAGCAGAGCATGCCCTCGTCCACTTCGTTGCCCGAGAGCATCCAGTCGCCGCTGGCGGCCAACTGGGGTTGCCAGCATCCCAGGTAGGGCTGCCAGCCCGTCTTCGTCTCCCGCTCCTGCCCGTTCAGGGCGGCCGGGGCACCTGCAAGGGCGACGACAGCTCCCACACCGGCGACCAATCCGATGCTCTTCATCCTGACGACCGTGGTTGTTGACTTGGCAATCCGCATGTTCAACTCCTCCGCTTCCGGCACTGGCCTGGTTGGCGTGCTCATCTCTAGAACCTGATCCCAATCCCGCCCGTGATCTGCAGCCCGTTCAGATCAAGGTCCGGAAACCCCGTAAAATCCGGCGAGTCGATGGGCGCGCTGGCAATACCATACCGTGCTTCGCCCGTGAAAACCAGCCGGCCGTTGACATTCACGTCCATGCCACCCGCGAAATGCACGGTCGCTCCTCTTTCGGTCGCGTAGAAACGCTCGTTGAATATGTCCAGCGTTTCGTAGTCCACGAAATCTCCCCACTGCTCGAAGCGGTAGGTTACCAACCCGCCGGCGACCGCCCCATAGAGATTCCAGGTCCGCGGGATCCAGGCGAACCTGCCCACCGACCGGCCCCGTTCCCAAAGGTAGGCCTTGACCCCGACCGTGACGGGCACGGTCGAAAACGCGGTGGTCTGCTCGATGGGGAGATCGTCCGTATCCACCCAGTCACGAAACTCGGACCGGGTCTCGGAGGCGTTGTAGCCGACTGCCACGGTGATGTCCATCCGCGGCGTGGTACGGATCCCCAATTCGCCGCCGATCGACATCCCGGCCAGATCGCGCGATTCCACCGTCAGCTCTTCGCGCGTCAGATCCCACAGGCTCTGGATGTCGCTTCCTCCGCCCGCGCGCGGCATGTGATAGCCGGCCTTGACGGTCAGGGAGACCCGGGGCATGCCGAGAAGGAAGCCACGGTCCTGGGCCTGCAATCCCACGGCTCCCGCCATGCCCAGCACCACCATGCCGGCGAAAAGCGCCAGCGACCGCCGGAGTCCCGGCTTTCCCGGGCGGCGGACCTTCCCACGGAGGGGAAACATCGTCGAGTGACGGAACATTGAACGCTCCTGTTTTGGGGGTTGGCTACCCTTTCCGCAAGATCCGTGCCTGCCTGGGAAACCGCTCCGGACCAGGGAAAACGGGCCATTTCGACGCGGGAGGGGACGTCGAAGGCCGGATCTCGTCCCGGCGGACAAGCCTCGCGAGGGGACACCGTGTGTCACTGTCAGGGGACAAGCGTGCGCTCCAGGTAGTCCTTCAGGCGCTGCCACGCATCGGCGGCGGGCGCGGCGCGCACATCGGGGTCCTCGTCCACGCGGAGCCAGAACCCGTGGTTGACGTCGTCGTAGATGTGCAGGTCGTGCTCCACGCCCGCGGCGCGCAACGCGGCTTCGAAGGCGGCCACCGACTCCGGCGACGGGCCGCCATCGAGCGCGGCGAAGGTCCCGTACACCTCATGGTCCAGGCCGGCGACCACCTCCGGGTCGTCCACCAGGCGGCCGTAGAAGATGGCCGTGGCCTCGTGATTCACGCCATCGAGACCGAACGACAGGGCGACGCCCCCGCCGAAGCACCACCCCATCGCGCCGACCCGGCCGGTCACGTCGGAGCGTCCCTTCAGGTAGGCCACCGCCGCGTTCAGGTTGGCGATCATCGCATCGGAGTTGGCCTGCGCTTCCTGTACCAGCGCGATGTTCTCGTCACGGTTCGCGCCGGTGCGTCCCTGGAAGAGGTCTGCCGCGAGCGTGACGTACCCCTCGTCGGCGAAGTCGTCGGCGAGCTGACGCACCCGGTCCTGAAGGCCGTTCCACTCGTGGATGATGACCAGCGCGGGGAACGGGCCTTCACCCCCCGGCACGGCAAGGTAGCCGGTTGTGCGTGTGTCGCCGTCGACGTATTGGAGGTCCGTGCCCTCCAGGGAGCCGCCTTCGCCCATGATTGCGGGGGGCAGTTCGGCACTCGTGCCGGGGTCGTCGGGGGGAGGGGGGTCGCTGCAGGCGACGGCGAACAGAAAGAGCGGGCCAGTGGAAATAAGTCGGCGCATGGACGTATTCTCCTTCATTGGTGATCATCCGACGTGAGGGTCACAGGGATCAATAGGAGCGGGGCACCGGCCGCCGTCAAACCTTTTCGGGGCCGGTTGCGGGTCGCTCGCGCATACGCCGAACAGGCGGGAGACAGAGAATGAGGAATCCGTTGTGGAGCCGAAGGAACCGCATCGCCGGGGTAGCCGCCGCGGTGGTGCTGGCCGGGGGTGCCGCGGCAGGACCGGTCGCCGGCCAGCAGGACATGTCGCAGGTGGAGATCGAAACCGTGCAGCTCGAGGGTGACCTCTTCATGCTGATGGGAAGGGGCGGGAACATCGGCCTGTCGGTGGGCGACGACGGCGCCTTTCTCATCGATGACCAGTTTGCGCCCCTGACCGGCAAGATCCTCGCGGCCGTCGCGGAGGTGACGGATCAGCCCGTGCGCTGGGTGCTCAACACCCACTGGCACGGCGATCACACGGGCGGCAACGAGAACCTGGGCGGCGCCGGGGCGATGATCGTCGCTCACCGGAACGTATACCGCCGCATGAATCCGGCCGAGTTCGCCGATGTGGTGGGTCGTTCGGATCAGGCCGCGAGGGCCGCGTTGCCCGTCGTGACCTTCGCCGACGGTGTCACCTTCCATTGGAACGGGCGGCACATCGACGTAACCCATGTCGGCGAGGCCCACACGGATGGCGACGTGATCGTGCATTTTCCACGTGCCAACGTCTTCCACATGGGGGACACCTTCTTCCGGGGCCGCTATCCGTTCATCGACGTCGACAGCGGGGGAGGAGTCGACGGAGTGATTGCCGCGGCCAACCTGGTGCTGGAGCGGTCGAGCGGGGGAACGCGGATCATCCCGGGCCACGGCGACCTGGCTGCGCCCGAACACCTGCGCGCCTACCGGGACATGCTGGAGACGGTGCGCATGCGCGTGGCCAGCCTCGTGGCCAATGGCCGGACCGAGGATCAGGTCGTCGCCGCCGCACCCACGTCGGATCTGGATGGCGTTTGGGGCGACAACCCCGAGCGCTTCGTCCGGGCCGTGTACAAGAGCCTTTCGGGAACCTGAGCAAGGGATGACAAGATGATCAGCAGACTTCGCACCATGTGGGGGATCCGTTCACGTCGGTCGGCCCGACGCCCCCGTCAGGCCGGGCTCGCCGGCATTGCCGCCCTCCCGGTGTTGGCGGCCGCCGTGCCGCTCACTCCGCTCGTTGCCCAGGACACGCAGGATGCAAGGGTCGACGAAGTGCTTGCCGGAGTACAGGACTCCATCATTCGGCTTCGGGAGACGATCCACCAAAACCCTGAGCTCGGGAACCGCGAGTTCAAGACGGCGGTGCTCGTCGCCGACCACCTCCGCGCGCTCGGCTTCGACGAGGTCCGGACGGGGATCGCGCACACGGGCGTGGTGGGGATCCTGCGTGGCGGTCTTCCCGGTCCGGTGGTGGCAGTGCGGGCCGACATGGACGCGCTGCCGGTCACCGAGGACACCCCGTACCCCTTCAAGTCGACCGTGCGCACGACCTATCTCGGCCAGGAGGTGGGGGTGTCGCACGCGTGCGGCCACGACATTCATGTGGCGGTTCAGCTCGGCGTGGCGGCCATCCTGGCCTCGATGCGCGATGAGCTCCCCGGTACGGTCAAGTTCATCTTTCAGCCCGCGGAGGAGGGCCCCCCGCCCGGCGAAGAGGGTGGCGCGGACCTGATGGTGGCCGAGGGCGTGCTGGAAGATCCCGCCCCCAGCGCGATCTTCGGCCTCCACAGCTTCGCCGAGATGGAGGTGGGCAAGGTGGGCTTCACCTCCGGGCCCGCGCTCGCCGCGGTGGATCACTTCAAGATCCGCGTGACGGGGAAACAGTCGCACGGGGCCGCGCCCCACCTCGGCGTGGATCCCATCGTGATGGCGTCGCAGGCGGTCACCGCGTTCCAGACCATCCGGTCGCGCAATCTCAACCCGCTCGAGCCCAGCGTGATCACGGTGGGGATCGTTCGGGGCGGGACCCGCTTCAACATCATCCCCGATGTGGTCGAGATGGAGGGCACGGTGCGGACCTACAACCCCGACGTGCGCGATGCGGTCGAGCGTCGCATGGGCGAAATCCTCGCCGGGATCACCGGGGCGGGTGGCGGCACCTTCGAGCTGGACTACGATCGCGGCACGCCTGCGACGATCAACGACCCCGAGCTGGGCGTGCGGATGCTGCCCACGCTGGAGCGGGTGGTGGGCGCCGAGAACGTCGTGGCGCTCGATCCCACAATGGGCGGCGAGGACTTCGCCTACTTTGCCAACGAGGTCCCCGGGTTCTTCTTCCGGCTGGGTCAGGTCAAGCCGGGCGGAACCTCGGGGGGGCACCACACGCCCGACTTCCAGGCCGACAACTCGGCCGTGCCGGTGGGCATCCGCGCGATGACCAACCTGTTGCTCGACTACCTGAAGGAAGCCGCGGCGAACCCCCGCGTAAGCAGCGAGGGTTCTGCCGCGGGCTGGCAATCGGGGAGGCCGGCGACGGAGTAGCCCGGCTCAGTAGGCGTCCCGATGCACCCCGGCGACCGCGCGGCCCGATGGGTCGACGGTCCTGGACAGCGCTTCGTCCCAGGCGAGCGCCTCGGGGGTCGAGCAGGCCACGCTGGGGCCTCCGGGAACGCAGTGTGCCGCGGCGGGCAGGGGGAAATGGGATTCGAAGATCCGCCTGTACAGGCAGGATTCCTTGTCCGTGGGCGGATTGTGCGTGAAGCGATGGGGTGCGCTCGCCATTTCGCGGTCGCTGACGGTCCGATCCGCGTGGTCTTTCAGTGAATCGATCCACGAGTAGCCCACACCATCGGAAAACTGCTCCTTCTGGCGCCACAGCACCTCGTCCGGCAGGCAGCCGGCAAAGGCCTCTCGCAGGATCCGCTTCTCGATGCCGCCGGCGGGCATCTTCCCGGCCGGGTCCATCGACATGGCCACATCCAGGAATTCCTTGTCGAGGAAGGGGACCCGGGCTTCGACCCCCCACGCCGCCATTGCCTTGTTGGCCCGCAGGCAGTCGAACTGGTGAAGTCGGTCGAGCTTGCGGACGGTTTCCTCGTGGAAGGCGCGCGCGTCGGGCGCCCGGTGGAAGTACAGGTCGCCGCCGAACACCTCGTCCGCCCCCTCGCCCGACAGCACCATCTTGATCCCCAGGGTGCGGATGCGACGGGCCATAAGGTACATGGGCGTGGCCGCGCGCACCGTGGTCACGTCGAAGGTCTCCAGGTGATGGATGACGTCGGACAGCGCGTCGAGTCCCTCCTGCACGGTGAAGTGGAACTCGTGGTGGACGGTGCCGATGTGGTCGGCCACGAGCCTGGCGCTGGCCATGTCCGGTGAGCCTTCAAGGCCGATACAGAACGAGTGGAGACGTGGCCACCACGCCTCGGTCCTGTCGTCGTCCTCGATCCGGTTACGGGCGTACATCTGGGCCACTGCGGAGATGATCGAGGAGTCCAGCCCGCCGGACAGCAGGACGCCATAGGGCACATCGGACATGAGCTGCCGGTGCACCGCCGCCTGCAGGGCCTCGCGAATCGCCGCAGGGTCGGGGTCGGCGTTGGCGGCAGCGTGGCTCCTCCATTCCCTGTGGTAGTATGGCCTGGCGCGTCCTTCGAGCGAATCCAGGAAGTGCCCGGGAGGAAACTCGGTGACGCTTCGGCAGACGGGGGTGAGCGCCTTCATCTCGGACGCCACATGGAAGCGGCCCTCATCGTCGTGACCTGTGTACAGGGGGACGATTCCCAGATGGTCGCGCGCGATGAGGTACCGGTCCTGCATGGCGTCGTAGAGGACGAAGGCGAAGATGCCGTTCAGTCTGTCGAGGAAGCCGGATCCCTCTTCGGCGTACAGCGCAAGGATAACCTCGCAATCACTCCGGGTCCGGAACCGGAACGGGTGCGCCAGGCCGGCCTCCAGCGCCCGGTGGTTGTAGATCTCGCCGTTGACAGCCAGCGCCACGGTTCCGTCCGCGCCGAGGAGTGGCTGTGACCCATGCTCCACATCCACGATCGCCAGGCGGTTGTGGGCAAGGATCGCCCGTTCATGGGCGAAGACACCGGACCAGTCGGGTCCGCGATGCCGCTGGAGTCTGGACAGAGCCAGCACACGGTCCCTGGAAGGCGGGTCGGCGGGATCGAGGTCGAGGATGGCGAGGACGGAACACATTGCGTTAAGATACCGTGACTGTACGCCGCAGCGGTACTGTACCCTCCCACTACCTGAAGACGGCCAGACCCATGACAACCACCATTCGATCCCTTGCAAGGGTGCGCTACGTCGCCCTCGTCGCCCTTGCCGGTGTCCTCGCCCTGGCTCCGGCCGCCTGGGGTCAGACCCTCGGCCCGGCCGACGGGCATGACCTTCCGCCTGCCGACCTGGAGCGCGTCGGCGTCGGCGACGAGGCACCGCTCTTCACCCTGGAGTCGTACGATGGCGGTGCGGTCGATCTCGCCGGCTTTCGGGGCGACAGGAACGTGGTGCTGGTCTTCTACCGGGGCCACTGGTGACCGTACTGCGCCAGTCAGCTCGTGGAGCTGAGAGCCCTCCTCCCGGACGCACTCAAGGACGAAACCGAGATCGTGTCCGTGTCGGTCGACGACCGTGACGGGATGCAGCTTATGATCGACAGGGTGACGGCCACCGACGGCATGGCACCCGATTTCATCATGCTGTCCGACCCGGATCACAGCGTGATCGACCGCTACGGTCTCTTCAACGAGGACGCGCCCCCCAACCGTCCGCTCCCTCATCCGGCGACCTACGTGATCGACAAGGAAGGTGTCGTGCGATACCGCTTCGTCGAGGTCGACTACCGAGTGCGGCCGTCGAACGCCGAAGTCCTGGCGGCGCTGGAGGCCGCGGCGGGCAACTAGGAGCTTTCCATGCGTCGTCGGGCGGAAATCTGCCCGTCCGGGGTCATTTTCGACTCGGTTTTGCGTCACCTGGAAAATCAGTCCCAACCAGACATGTAAGCGCACTCCAAAGGGTGGTACCGTGTGTCCCGCATGATCGCGGTGACGCACTCCAACGACGGATTCCACCCAATGTCCGCATCCAGGCCCCCAGCCCTCGACCACAGCGCAAGACGACTCCAGCCGGGATCCGCTTCCCGGCGTGCGGTCGCTGCCCTGATCCTCTTCCTGGTTCCCGGGGCCCTTGTCGTGGCAAACCTCGCGGCGACCGATCTGCCGCGTCTCGGCAGGTTCGTCGCGCGCGTCGATCTCAGCATGACGGAGGCTACCTACCTCGGCCGTGATGGGGTGGTCCTGCAGTCCACGCTCACCGACTGCGGTCCGGCCGCGCTCGCCAACTTGATGCGCGACCTGGGCATGCAGGCTCCGTCGACGGATTCGCTGATGGTGCTCGCCGACACCGGGCCATTGGGCACGCGTGCCAGCGGCCTGATCCGGGCCGGAGACGCCCTGGGCCTGTCACTGGCCATTGAGCGCGTGCCGCTGGCGATGCTGCCGGAGACACCGATGCCGTTCATTGCCTGGGTCAACCGCAACCACTTCGTGACGGTGACCGACAGATCGCCCTCGGGCCTTCTGACGGTGGTGGATCCGCAGGTGGGTCGTTACTCGATCAGCGAATACGGGTTCAAGAGGATCTGGTCCGGGGAAGCACTGCTGCTCCGCGGATAGCAACCGGATCTACCGTGGCGAGGTGCGTCACGGACCCGTTTCACCCGAATCATTGGGAGGAAGGAATGAAGGGATCACGTAATCGACGCATCGTGGTCGCACTATGCCTCGGACTCGTCGCGGCGTCGGGGTCCCGGCACGCCGGAAGTGTGCGGGCCGAAACGTCACCACGAGTTCAGATCGCCGATGTTGACGGCCGGGGCTGGAAAACGTTCGCCGCTTGCGTGGGGTGCGGTGCCGGAGTCGTAGGGCTCACGATCACCGGGGGCTGGGCTGCTGCAGTCGCGTTACCCGGATCCACGCTTGTGGTGGTTGGCTGCATTGCTTCGTGCAAAGCAGCAATTTTTGACTGATTCCATAACTCCGGAGGAAAGATGAAAAACACAATAGTTATCCTGGGGACCATTCTGGCCGTGGCTTCTCTCAACATCGGGATCGGCGGGGACCCCATGCCGACCGGATCCGAGGATTCGAGCGCGGTCGCGGACAATGTCTCGCAGCCGACCCAACTCACAAGTGATGCGTCCATCGGAAATGTCATGGGCGGATTCGGGCCTTGGAAGAAGGCGGCGTGTATCGGCTGTGTGTCCCTGGCCCTGGGTGCCGGGGCAGCCACACTGGCCGGCCTCTGGGGGTTGGGGCTGGCAATGCCGGAGCTGCTCGGCGCTTGTGCATTTCTTTGCACCATCGCCTACGCGTGATGCGTGTTTGTGGACTACGTTGGTCAACTTATGGAGGATGGCAATGAAAACGATGACAGCGCAACGAGCCTTGAGAATCCTTACCGTTGTCTCGCTGGCCCAGGCGGCAGTCCTGCCGGGGCGTGCGCCCGGGCCCAACATCCCTGATGCGGAGGCAGCACCGCTGGTGCAGGCGGTACAGGCCCAGGCCGTGATGGGTGGTCAAAGCGAGGGCCACAAACTGGCATGCGTGTTGTGCTTTGCGGTGTCGCTCGTGACGATGGGCACGGGGATCGGCGTCGTGTTGTGGCCAACATGCGGAGTCGTTTGCGGTCTGCTGTTCGTGTAAACAACATGACAATAGGAGGTGGGAGTATGAAAGCGACAGTATTGAGACAGATCATGATTTTCCCGATGATTCTCGGGTTGACACATACCGGCATGCTCGGTGTCCGTCCGAACCCGGACGGCATCCCGTCGTCATCTGGCGCATCGGTCGAGGTCGTACAAGTGGAGGACGATATCGAGGGCAGGGGGTGGCTGGAGAAGGTGGCTTGCATAGCGTGCTTTTCAGCGGTGGCCGTCGCGTCAACGGGTACCTTCGGAGGCGCCGCGATCGGTGGGCTCGCCGTGTGTGGAATGGTCTGCTACTACTTGCTCTATTGATGAGCAAACGTGAGAAAGGGGCAAAACAATGAAATATGCAACAATGAAAAGAACTCTGAATGTCGCGATGCTTCTTGCACTGGCAAATGCCACCATGCTGGGAGGTCGCCCGATTCCGGATACTGCGACCGGGTCTCACACCGTGCAGGCGGTGCAGGTCATTGACTCCGAGGATGTCATCGTCGGTGGAGGCTGGAAAGCCTGGCTGGTGTGCGTAGCATGCGTTGGCGCGGGTATAGCCGTGCCGGTGGTTGGGCCGTTGGTAGTTGGATTCGCCTGTGGATTCGCGTGCGGCTATGCGGTCGCGGAAGCCTAGATCGGCAGCTTGGCCGATCAGTGGAGCTACGACGTGTGAGGTCGCCTGGTCGTAGTCGTGACGTGTGAAGGAGGACCCGGGCGGAGGCTTGCTCCGTCCGGGTCCAACCACGGAGGAACAGAAATGTACGATGCACAGCAACGGAAGCCCCGCAAGGTGCTTGCGATCGCGGTGGCCGTGTGCGCAGCGGGCGCGGCCCTGGGCCCGACCATCCTTCTGGCGGGCAAGCGGGGAGGGCCGGGCCCCAAGGAGCCGCCGTGGCTCTTTCCGTCGGCGGCGATGCCGTCAGGCAATGATACGGCCGGGGGGTCGGGGACGTATATTGGGGGTCCCGCAGCCGTGGTCTATGTGGATCGCAGCTGCGTCTACTGCAAGGGGGAGCTGGATCTGTGGGGAGGGATGGTGGTGGCGGACGAGGCGGGTATCGATGTGTGGGTGGTGGCTTCTCCCCGATCGGTCATGGACGGGGCGGTGTGGGTGCCTCCTTCGCTCCGCGGGCGAACCGTTAAGGATTCCGACGGGAGTATTGCGCGCGCCCTGGGCGTCAACGCGGTGCCCGTCACGTTCTGGGTAGACCGTACGGATACGGTGCGAATTGTCGGTGTCGGACGGACAACCAGGAGACAACTCGTCGAGAACACCGCAACTCTGCGACAAGGGGAGGGTGGATCATGACTGTGGGGGATGGGAGGGAGCGGGGTCGCAAAGGTGCCGCTCTGAGGGTCAAGTACTTTTTCAATATGCTCGTCCCCGGCCTGGATGAGATTCGCGAGCACCAGCCCATCGTGCCACCATTGGTGATCGGCTGGATCCTGGTGCTGGTCTCGACGGTGTCCCTGCGACCGCTGATGTTGAGTTCGCTGTCGGGGGACCGGGCCGCCATGGCTCAGGGCGTGGAGGCCCTGATGTGGCTGCTGGCCGTGGCGGCGCCGCTGATCCAGCTGCTCAAGGCGGGTGTGTACACCGCGCTCGGCTGGGCCGTGCTGGTTCTCGCGAACTCTTCGCGCCGCATTCGCCCGATCTTTTCAGTGTTGTTGTACGGTGAGGCCATCCTCGCGGCCCAGGGGGTGCTGCTCGCCCTCTTTCTCCACTACACCACGGGCGGCAGCGTGTCGTCGCCGGACGAACTTCAGGTGTCGTTGGGGCTTGCCGCATTGGTACCGGCCTCGCAGCCGTTACTGCTTGCGGTGGCGCAGGGCCTGTCCGTGGTTCACCTGCTGTGGTTCGCATTCCTCGTCATGGCGCTTGGCCGTTGTGAAGGACCCGAGCGGCGGCCCTCGCTCGCCCTTGCATGCTTCTTCTGGGGAGTGACCCTCTCCTTCGCCGCCGCCCGTAGCTGGATTGCCCTCGGATGACGACTACCGCTCTTTCCGTGCGCTTGGCCGGCTTCGGCGTTCGCTACCCGCAATTCCGGCTGCACCCGATCGATCTGGAGCTTCGCGCGGGCGAGCGGGTCGCGCTGGTGGGTGCAAACGGGGCGGGCAAGAGCACGACGCTCAAGGCGATTGCCGGGAGGCTTCACGACTACGAGGGGCGGGTCGAGGTCGCCAGCCGGGAAGTGCGGGAACAGGTCCCCGGAATCAGGGCGCGGATCGGCTTTCTCCCGGAGCAGCTGTTGGGCTTCAAGTGGATGACCGTAGCCGAGCACCTCAGGTTTCTGTCGGCCTTCTTCCCCACCTGGGACGACGACTACATGCACGAACTCCTTGGGCGTGTCGCGCTGCCTTCCGCCTCCAGGCTTGGGACGCTCTCGAAGGGGATGGCGGTCAAGCTCTCGTTCGTGGCCGCGGAGGCGCATCGCCCGCCCCTGCTGATTCTTGACGAACCGACCTCCGCGATCGACCCCCTGATGCGGGGTGAATTGCTGGGGGTCATCGACGAGTGTGTCCCGCGTGGTGGGGATCGCCTCGTCCTCTTTTCCAGCCACATCCTCGAAGACGTGGAACGGATTGCCGATCGGGTGATCATGATGCGGCGGGGGCGGCTGCTGGGCGACATGACCACTCGGGAGCTCCAGGAGCGTGATCATGGGAGCCCTCTCTCTCGAATCCTCTACGATGCGTTGGGGTCGGATGAATAGGCGTGCGTTTCTGAACTTGCTGAGTATCGAATACCGTCGCTACGGGCCGAGAAAAACCAGCTTGGTCCTCATGCTCGGAGTCGTTTCCGTGGCGCTCGTCGCGTCCGGAAACACGACGCTGAACGGGCTGGCATTTCTCCTCGCAACCGCGGGCACGTCGCTCTTCATGTTGGTGCCCGCCACGGTATTGAAGGACAAGATGAGCGGGACAATGGACTTCCTCGTCTCCTTGCCCACGACGGCGTCGGTCCTGGTCGGTGCCCGTTTCACCGCGGCAATCTTCTTCGCTGCCGCGGGGGCGGTGCTTGTCGGTACGGCGGCCGGCCTGGGCTTGCCACCGCTACTCGGACCGGTGGAGCCCGTCCGAGTGGCCGGTTTGGCCTTTCTGGTAACCTGGGCGACGACATCCGCGCTTGCGTGCGCGGCGATCGCACTCCTGATCCGTTTCAACGTCAGCGCGCTCGTCACCTATGGGCCGCTCATCTTCGTTGCGGCGGTGTTCGTAGCGGCCTACATCTACGAAAGGCTCTTTGGCCACCCTCTCGATCTCATTCGTGCCGTGATGGCCAGCGAACGGGCCCCGTACGTGATCGGGGCGATCCTGATCCTGGCTACCGCCGGCGTCCTGGTGGCTTCGTTCCTTCTGGCACGCCGGGCAGTCGAGAACTACCTGCCGCAGCCCGATTCCATCGACTGGTGAGGTGGCGGAAAGGCACGAAACTCCACGCAGCGTCGGTAGCGGTTGTGGGCAAGGCTATAATAAAGGGGAGGAAGATGCCCGCTGCCTGGTAGAGCCCATGTCCGGAGACGCCATGAGTTTGGTCGAAACCCTGCTGTCCGATGCTTCATTCGACGAAGGTTGGAGTCTGATCGAGCGGTTTGCGATCCTTGTCAGGGAGTCGGGTTCCACCGACGAACGTGCAGCGGCCCATTTCATCGTATCCCGTCTCGACGCTCTGGATATCCCGTACACGCTGTACGAGCCGGACTTGTATCTGTCGGTGCCCCGCTCCGCTTCCGTTCAAGTGGCGGGCGAGACCCTGCTCGCCAAGCCTCCGTCGTTTTCGGCATCGACCCGGGCGAAGGGTCTTTCCGCGCCGCCGGTCCACGTCCCCGCGATCCCCTTCCAGGATGCCTCCGATCTGTTCAAGTCCTCGCACGGAGATCTGTTGGCCGACGTTGCCGGAAAGATCGTGGTGACCGAAGGGTTCCCGATGCCGGTCTCGGTAGCGCTTTTCGAAGCCGCCGGTGCCGTTGGCCAGATTTACATCAATCCGGGCAGCCGCATCCACTGGGGCATCTGCACCACGATTTGGGGCTCACCGGGAGAATCCCAGCTCGAGAAGAGACCCTCGACACCGGTGGCCGCCATTAGCCGATGGGACGGGGACAAGGTGATCCAGGCCATTGTGGACGGCGTTGACCGGATCACGCTGCACACCGAGCTGACCGAGGGGTGGTTTCCGTGTCAGTTGCCCGTGGCCCGCATCGACGGCCAGGAAGAGGAGTTCGTGTTGGCCCACGGTCACTATGATTCCTGGGATGTGGGCATCGGTGACAATGCTGTGGGAGACGCAACGCTTCTCGAACTCGCTCGAATTTTCCACAACCGGCGCGACGAACTGCGTCGTTCGTTGCGGGTGGCATGGTGGCCCGCGCACTCCACCGGACGGTACGGGGGCTCCACGTGGTATGCCGATGCTTTCGGCCCTGAACTGACCCGGCGGTGCGTGGCCACAGTGAATATCGACTCTCCGGGCTGTCGGGGAGCAACGGAGTACGATGCGGTGCCGTGGATGGCGGAGGCCGGGGAAGTGTGCCGCTCATCCATCGAGGCCGTCGCCGGGGTCGAGCCCGGGCACCAGAGACCCTTGAGGGCGGGCGACTATTCCTTCAACCAGATCGGACTTACGTCGTTCTTCATGCTCCTTTCGAACATCCCGGAAGAGGAAAGGGAAAGGCTCGGCTTCTATCCGGTCGGCGGGTGCGGTGGCAACATCGCGTGGCACACCGAGAGTGACCGGATCGAGGTCGCCAGTCGTGACAACCTTGAGCGGGATCTGCGCGTTTACATAACGGCGATCTCGCGATTCCTGCTGGACGACATTCTTCCGCTGGACTTCCGCGAGACCGTCACCGAACTGGACGAGGCCCTGAAGGGCTATGAAGCCACGATAGACAAGGTTCTCGGGAAGCAGTTCAATCTGCTGCCGGTCCGCAAGGCCTTCGATGGCATGGTGGAGCGATTGAACGTCTTCTACGGCATGATCGAGGAACGCAGCATCGAGCCGGCGCTGGCCAATGAGCTGCTGCTCAGGGTCGGGCGGATCCTGGTCCATATCGGATATGCGGAAGGCGCGCCCTTCGACCATGATCCGGCCACTCCGCGTGTGCCCATCCCCAAGCTTGCCAGGGTACCCGACCTCGACGCCATGCGCGAGGGCGACCCGGATCTGTTCCCGTTCGTGGTGACCGAACTGCGCCGCCAGGTCAACAAGGTGCTGCACGGGCTCGCCGAGGCTTCGTGGCTCCTCGACCGCCTCGCCGGGACATCGGAGGTCGGCTGATCAGGTCAGTACCGAGTCCACCTGCTTGCGAGGGGTGGGGTAGGCGCGCGCGGACGGTGCGACTCCGGCCGACACCATGGCCTCCGCGAGCTTCAATGACGCAACGACCGGATTGACCACCGGCACGCCGAGCAGCGACTGCAGGTCCCGCGCCACGTCGACAAACCCCATCGTCATGCAGCCCAGAACCAGGGCGTCCGCACCGTTCCCGACCACTTCGCGTCCCACCTGCTCGAGCGTCCCGAGCACTTCGTCGCGGCGCTGTCGAAGTTCCAGCACGGGCACGTCCACGGCGCGCACCTCTGACAGAAAGCCTTCCAGGCCGTGGCCGCGCATTTGACGATGAATCGCGGGAACGACCTCGTCGACGACCGTCACGATCCCGAACCGCGACCCCAGCTGCGCCGCCAGGTGGCCACTCGCCTGGCCGGGCCCGACTACCGGGATACCCGTCAACTCGCGGGCAGCACTCAGCCCCGGGTCGCCGAAGCAACCGACTATGATCGCGTTCGTTCCCTCCGACTCGAGAACCGGAGCCGACGCCAGCAGCCCCGGCACGGCCAGGTATTCCTCCGCCGCCGACTCGATCGACGGGGGCCCATCAGTACTCTCACGCACGGAAATCAGGGTTCCGGGAGCAGCGTGCTTCTCCAGATAGGCCTTGCGCCGGTCCAGTTCGCCAAATCCGAGAGGGCCTTGCGACAGGGGCCCCGGAATGAAGTAGGTGATGTGCACTTCGGTCTCCTCATCCTGGTTTGTCCGGGCGAACGCCGGGCGGGCGATCATCCCGGCCGGGAATCTCCACCCTGACCCAGTCTTGTCCGGGGGCCGCGATGATGCCAGCCTTACTATCCCGGACAGACTTCCCAAGCCATCGGATCGGTCGAAAAATGAGCAGTAAGAGGAACATGCGCAAAGTGTTGACGGGTACACTACTCTCGCTGGTGGGCGCCGGCCTGTTGCCCGGGTCGCTCCTCGCACAGGGATTCGCGTCAGGCGTGGTGGTCGCGGGGGATGAAATCCTGGTGGCCGAATCGCGTGCCGGGGGTGCCGACGGAGGGGTCGTGCACATCTACACGCGGAGCGGCGACGAGTGGGTCGAGACGGGCAGACTCCTGCACCCGGCGCCGTCCGAGGGCAACGGATTCGGCTTCAGCATGGCCCATTCCGGGAATCGCCTGCTGGTGACAGCGTTGAATCAGAGATCGCCGGAGGACGGTGGCGTCCACACCTTTTCCAGAGACGGATCAGAGTGGGTCCACGAAGGTCGGATTGTTGCGGAAGGTCTCCCCGAGGGGATGGTCGTGGGGATCTCCATGGCACTGAGCGGAGACCTCGCCGCGATCAACGCGGGATCGCGAACGGGCGACGGCGTGGTGCTGATCTTCCGGAGGGTGGATGGCGGGTGGGCCCAGGAGGCCGTGCTCGAATCTCCGGAACCGGCGCAGCGGACCGGATTCGGAGGGGCGCTGGCCCTGGCGGGCGAGACGCTCATCGTGGGCGCCCCCGTCGCCGATTCGGCTTCCGGGGCAGTGTACGTCTACGAGGGCGGACCCGACGGCTGGACGATGACCCGCGAGTTGACGATCGCTGACGGACCGGAGTCCTTCTTCGGCGTATCGGCAATGGCAATGGCGGATCGCATTCTGGTCGGAGTGGGCAGTCCGTTCGGACAGGCTGGCAGCGTGGTGTCCTTCACCCGGCAGAACGGCGAGTGGACCGAGGCGGGTCGACTGGCGGCGTTCGACGGGTCCGCCGGTGACCAGTTCGGCAGCTCGATGGCGGCGGACGGGCAGACGCTGTGGGTCGGTGCGCCGGGAGCAAACGGACGCCGGGGTGGCATCTACGAGTTTACGCGCGGCAACGCGGATGGCTGGAGTTCCGTGACCAGACTCGGCCCGCAGGAACCGGAGGCGGGCGACGGGGTGGGTACCATCGTGACGTACGGCGATGGGGTGCTCGTGTCCGGGATGCCGCGGGACGACTACGGACTCGGCACGGCCATGATCTTCGCCAGGGACGGGGAGGGCTGGACCGACGGCCACTCCATCTTCTCGGAGGTGGAGGGCATGGCCCCGGTGCTTGGAAGCGAGGTCGAATGTGCCGAGGGTGCGGCGACGCTCTTCGGTTGCAGCAACGTGGACCTGGTGTCCTTCGTTCCGGTCGAGGACCTGGGCGGGGCGCGCGGCGTGCGTGTCAACGATGTGTGGGGATGGACCGATCCCGAGACCGAACGCGACTACGCAATCGTGGGCCGTACGGATGGCACCTCGTTCGTGGACGTCAGCGATCCGATCAACCCGGTGGTTGTGGGCAACCTTCCGAAGCCCGAATGGGCGCCGGGGAGCACCTGGCGTGACATGAAAGTGTACAGGGACCATGTGTTCGTGGTCTCGGACGGGGCTCGCAACCACGGGATGCAGGTCTTCGACCTCACGCGGGTTCGCGAATTTACGGGGACCCTCCTGACCTTTGACGAGGACGCTCACTACGACCTTGTCAACAGTGTCCACAACATCGTGATCAACGAAGAGACCGGCTTCGCCTACGCCGTCGGCAGCAGTGGCGGGGGCGACACATGCGGCGGCGGCCTCCATATGATCGACATCCGCGATCCCGGGAACCCGTCCTTCGCTGGCTGCTTCGCGGACGCCGCCACCGGGCGTAGCGGAACGGGCTACTCCCACGATGCGCAGTGCGTCGTCTACGAGGGACCCGACCAGGAACATTCCGGCAAGGAGATCTGCTTCGGAGCCAACGAAACGGCACTTAGCATTGCCGACGTCTCCGACAAGGACAACCCGGTTGCCCTCGCGATGGCGACCTATCCCAACACCGGCTACTCCCACCAGGGATGGCTCACCGAGGACCAGGCGTACTTCTTCATGAACGACGAACTGGACGAGGTGCAGGGACTGACCTCGGCCACCCGCACCCTGATCTGGGACGTGCAGGACCTCGATGACCCCATCCTGGTCAAGGAGCACCTCTCCGAGAACACGTCCAGCGATCACAACCTGTACATTGTGGGCGACCTGATGTACCAGTCGAACTACAACAGCGGGCTGCGCGTGCTGGACATCTCCGATGTGGAGAATCCGCGCGAGGTGGCGTTCTTCGACACGGTCCCCGGCGAGGACTTCCCGTCAATGAACGGGTCGTGGAGCAACTACCCCTTCTTCTCGTCCGGGATCGTCATTGTGACATCGGGGTCGGAAGGGCTCTTCCTCGTGAGAAAGAGGGACCGCACCCCCGTTTCGTAGGGGGGACGCGACCAACCAACGAGAGGCGGCGTCACGATGAATGGAACGCGAACGGTCGAACGCGCGGCGCGAGGGGTCGCGGCTGCGGCGCCGTGGGGCCCGCTCGGGAAGCTCTCGTGCGCCTCCCGAGTGCAATCGGCCTTTTGCCGAACGCGGACGGAGGGGCGGCGGCTCGCCTTCGTGTGCGTTGCGTCAGCCATTGCGGGCTGGCCGGTGGCCGCCAGCGCCCAGTCGGCGGCCGCGGGAGAGCGCGTGTACGTGGCGAACCAGTCCTCGGCCACGGTCTCGGTGATCGATGCCGCATCGGGTGAGGTCGTCCACACGGTCGACGTCACCGAGTTCGGCTTCGACCCCAACTCCCGTCCACACCACACCGCCGTTGAACCCGATGGCTCCCACTGGTACGTGTCGTTGATCGGGGGCGGGCACGTCCTGCGCTTCAACATGGACAACGAGCTCGTCGGCCGCGCGCCCTTCGAGACGCCGGGCCTTCTGGTGGTGGATCCCGCGTCGGAGATCCTGTACGTGGGGCGATCGATGATGGCGGTGAGTCCCCCGCAGCGCATCGGAGCGATCGACCGGGGCGACATGAGCGTGGAGGAGCTGGACGTCTTCTTCCCGCGCCCCCATGCCCTTGCGGTGGATCCCGCCACGAACCGCATCTTCACGGCCTCGCTGGTCGAGAACCGTTTCGCCGTAGTGGAAGGCGGCTCCGATGCGCTGGAGCTGGTGGACGTCGAGGGACCCCCGCACACATTCGTGCAGTTCGCGCTCTCTCCCGACAGGCGCCATCTCGTCGCAACCGCGCAGCTTACCGGGAAACTCCTCGTCTTTGACGCTGCCTCCCCCGGGAGCGGCCTGGTGGCGGAGGTGGATGTGGGGACCCAGCCGTGGCACCCGGTTTTCTCGCCGGACGGTTCCCGGGTCTACTTCGGCGCGAAGGACGACGACGCGGTCGTGGTGGTCGAGACCGAGACGTGGACGGTCGTGCGGCGAATCACCGCGCCGGGGATCGTGGAACCGCACGGCAGCGCGGTCAGTGCCGACGGGCGATATCTCTTCGTGTCGAACAGGAACCTGAAGGGCGCCTACACGCCGCGTCGCCCGGTGGAGAACAATGCCGACGTGGGCACGGTGGTCAAGATCGACACGCGCACCTTCGAGGTCGTCCAGACCATCGAAGTCGGCAGCTACCCGGCCGGCATCTCGATCGGACCGGCGGGGTAGCGAGTGAACCGGCGGAGCCCGCGGTGAAGCCCCGTGTTGGGCCAGGGCCGATCCGATGGCAGGGCGGATGCCGTGCGGCTGCCGCGGCCATGCTCCTGTGCGGCGCCGGATGGGTGTGCGCCCCGGTTGCCTCCGCGCCGCCGGGCCCGGTGCCGCCGCAAGCCGCGTCCGCGTGGGAGCGCGTCGTCTACGGGATCGCGGTGAGCGACGAGTCCGGCGAGCCCATCGACCACCCCTTCCTGGGCGGGTTCAACCTGCCGAGGCCCCAGCTGGCCGATGCGGACGGGGACGGCGACCTCGATCTCTTCGTGCAGGAACAGTCGGACCGGGTGATGTACTTCCGAAACGAAGGCGCGGGTCCGGAGAGCGAGTACCGGTGGGTCACCGACACCTACGAGGATCTGTCGGTGGGGGAGTGGCTCCGCTTCGTGGATGTGGACCTGGACGGTGACCTCGACCTGCTGACCGAGGAGCCCTTCAGCTACATCCGGTACTACCGCAACGACGGGGGCGCCGGGCCGGCCAGTTACGTCCTCGCCACGGACACGCTGCGCGATGTGGAAGGCGAGCCGATCTTCTCGGACCGCCAGAACATCCCCAACGCCGCCGACATCGATTGCGACGGCTTCCTGGATCTCCTCATTGGACGCCTGACGGGCACGATTACGCGCTATGAGGCCGAGAGCACCGACGACGATGGCATCCCCCGCTTCCGGCACGTGACCGACTCCTTCGAGGACATCGAGATCGTCGGGGCCATGCAGGGCAGCCTTCACGGGGCCAACACCATGGCCCTGGGCGATGTGGATCAGGACGGCGACCACGACCTGTTCTGGGGCGACTTCTTCGAAGCCGGGCTCCTCCTGATCGAGAACACCGGGACCTGCGAGCGTCCGGTGCTCAGGGGGACCCCACGGCCCTTTCCGCTCCGCGACCCGGTCCGCACCTCGGGGTACAACGCGCCGGCACTCGGTGACGTGGACCGTGACGGCGATATGGACCTCACCATGGGCGTCCTGGGCGGAGCCTTCAACCCAAACCTCACCACCGTCGAGAATCTGTATCAGTTCGAACAGGACGATGACGGGGACTTCACGGTCGTCACGCCCCGCCTGATCCGCACCGTCGACGTGGGCAGCGAATCCATCCCCGCCTTCACCGACCTGGACCGGGACGGCGACCTCGACCTCCTCGTGTCCAACAAGATCGAACCGGGCGACACGCGCAGTGGCCGCCTCTTCGCCTTCGAGAACACGGGATCCCGCTCGGCTCCCGCTTTCGCCGCGCGGGGCCCCGTGCCGGGACTTCCCGAGGCGTATCACTACGCGCCGGCCTTCGGCGATCTGGACGGCGATGGCGACGACGACATGCTCCTGGGGGAGTGGCGCGACCGAATCGCGTACTACCGCAACGACGGCCCTGACCCCGACGGTGGCGTTCTTCCCCGCTGGACGATGGTCGATTCCGCAGCTGCCACCCTCACCCGGGGACGCAACACCACGCCGGCCCTCGCCGATCTGGACGGCGACGGCGACCTCGACCTTCTCGTGGGGGAGTCGTCCGGCGCGCTGAACTACTACCGCAACGACGGGGGGCCGCAGACTCCCGACTTCCACCTTGTCTCGGACGAGTTTCAGGACATCGACATCGGTCGTCGCAGCGTACCCACGATCGTCGATCTGGATGGTGACGGAGACCCTGATCTCGCCGTCGGGTCGGAGGTTTCAGGGTTGCGGCTGTTCCTAAACGAGGGTACGCGGACCGAGCCGGTTTTTGTGGAGACCGTGCCATTTGCGCCCCGAGTCCCCACATTCACCACGCCGGTCTTCGTCGACCTTGACGGAGATGGCGACCGTGACCTGGTAATGGGTGGCGGCGGGGGCGGGCTCACGGTCTATCGCGCGCGATAAAGGAGCCGGACTTGAATCTCAGGGACGTGCAGGCAGTCATCGACAGCGCCAAGGTAAGGGACAACGGCCGGCTGGAGGAATTCATCCGCACCACGTCGCCGAACGCCACCGACGAAGAGGTGGTCGAAGCAGCCGAGGTTGCAGTCGAGGTCATCGAGACGGTTCCGTTGCTGCTTGCCCGGGCGGCGCAGGCGGGGCGGCAGCGTCAGCTGGACGTGGTGGTGAATCCGGTGCTGGAACACGTCGCTCGCTACTTCATCAATCCGGTCGACCTGATCCCGGAGATGACACAGGGACTTGCCGGCCTCCTCGACGACACCTATCTCGCTCTCAGAATCCTGGAAAACCTCAATCGTACGACCGATCCCCTGTTCGATGCCGACTTCAACGAGCCGCTTCGCTTTTTGCGCAGGCTGGTGGGACGGAAGATCAGCAGAAAGCTGGATGCGGCGTCACTTTTCGCCCTTCAGGATGTATCCACGAATGTCAGCCGCGCCTTCGCTGAAATGGGGCGGCTGTCATGAGCGGCGCCACGCGCAGGAAACGCGGACGCTTCGCACGGCGTAGGCAATGGAAAACGGGGCCAGTCCCCAGGAAAGGAGCATAGACCATGTTGGAGTTGATCGTACTCGGTGCCGCAGGCGGCATGGGTGTCTTCGGACACGTGAAATCGAAACAGTTCGTGAGCCGCAAGCTCCGCTACACCAAGATCGCCGAGAAGCCGGCGGCGGGCGTTGGGCTGGCCACGGGAGCCGCGACCGCGTTCGTCGCCGCCGCGGTGCCGCTGGTCACCTTCCTGCCCGCGGTGGTCGTCGGGGCCGGGATCGGCACCGGAGTCGCGATGGGTATCAAGAAGGCGCGCGGAGGCTAGGCTTGGCCGAGAAGGCCGGCGCAGACGGGCCCGCGGACGACGTTCCGGTCACGTACGAAAAGCGCACCGTCCGGGCGTGGGTCCTCTATGATTTCGCCAATTCCATCTTCCCGGCGGTCGTAACCACAGCCGTCTTCCCCCTCTTCTACGTCGGCGCAATCGTCGGTGACGAGAGCGGTCTGGGGGAGCTCTGGTGGGGCCGCGCGGTGTCGCTGTCCGCGCTGGTGGTTGCACTGAGCGCGCCGCTACTCGGAGCGGTCGCGGACCGGAGTGGTGCCCGAAAGCGGTTTTTCGGGTTTTACGTCGCGACGTGCCTGGTGGGCGTGGCCATGATGACAACGCTCCAGCCGGGGATGGTCGTCGCAGGGTTCGTGTTTTTCGTGATTGCGAACGTCGGCTTCGAGAGTTCGCTGGTCTTCTACAATGCGTACCTGCCGGACATTGCGCCGACCGAGCGGCTGGGCGAAGTCTCGGGCAAAGGCTTCGGCTGGGGGTACCTCGGGTCGGCGCTGGGTCTGTTGATCGTCCTGCCCCTGGTCTTCATGGGGCGGATGGAACTGGTCTGGCCGCTGGTGGTGGTCTTCTTTGCGGTTTTTGCCATCCCGGCCTTTCGGGTCCTCCCCCGTGACCGACAAGGCGCAATGGGGGTGGGTCAGGCCGCCGTCTGGGGCTTTTCGAACCTGAAGAGAATCGCCGGCGAGGTGTGGCGGTTGAGGGAACTCCGCAATTTCCTCTTCGCATTCTTCTTCTACATCGACGGGGTTCTGACGATCATCGCCATGGCCGGGGTCATCGCGGGGGTGACCTTCGGTTTCACGACCGAAGGCGTCATTATCCTTTTCCTCATTGTGCAGTTCTCCGCGCTTGCGGGCGCCTTTGCCCTGGCGAGGCCAACGGACCGGGCGGGGCCGAAAAAGGTTCTGTCCGGCGTCCTTCTCCTTTGGGTCGCCGCGGGTGTTTCCGCGTACTTCATCCAGAGCCAGGCGGCCTTCTATGTCCTGGCCGTAGTGGCGGGGTTCGGCCTGGGCTCGGTGCAGTCGGCCAGCCGGGCATTTGTCGCGTCACTCATCCCCGACGGCAGGGAGGCCGAAATGTTCGGCTTCTACGCGCTTTGCGGCAAGTCGTCGTCGGTACTGGGTCCCCTTCTCTTCGGGACGGTCACCTACTGGGCGGGCGGCAACCAGCGCCCCGGCTTCCTGGTGCTGACCGCACTCTTCCTCATCGGGCTCGTCCTGCTGCAACGGGTCAGGGACCCGAAGGCGGGCCGTTCAGTCGGTAGACAGGTGGTTTAGACATGGATGCAACGGAACGCCGTAACGCGGTGCGGGATCGCTATGCAAGGGCGGCAACCACCGGAGCCGGATGTTGCGGTCCCGTGGATGGCTGCACGCCGTCGAACGGAGGGGCCACCGCCGCCACTTCGGTCGCGGAGGAAATCAGCTGCGCGGTCGGATACGACGAGCGCGAACTCGACAGCGTCCCCGACGGGGCCAACCTCGGACTGGGATGCGGAAACCCCGTGGCGCTGGCCTCGCTATCGCCGGGGGAGACGGTGCTCGACCTCGGCTGCGGCGCGGGCTTCGACTGTTTTCTTGCGGCGGAGCGGGTGGGGCCTGACGGGTTGGTCATCGGCGTGGACATGACGCCGGAGATGCTGGAGCGCGCCCGCGCCAACGCGCAGGGCAGCGGCTTCGCCAACGTCGAGTTTCGCCTGGGCGAGATCGAGGCGCTGCCGGTAGCCGACGCGATGGTCGATGCGGTCATTTCCAACTGTGTGCTCAACCTTTCCGGTGACCGCCCACGCGTCCTCGCCGAGGTTATGCGGGTGTTGAAGCCGGGCGGCCGGATCATGATCTCGGATCTGATCTCGGACCAGGCCGTGCCGGACTTCATCGCCGGATCGAAGGACTCGCTGGTCGGATGCCTGCCGGTGCAGGTGCGCGAGTACGAGGCCGACCTGGCCGCCGCCGGGTTCGGCGAAATCCACGTAGGGAAGGGTCGTCGCTACCCGGCGGAGCACATCTTCGCGGATCCCCGGGTCCAGGCCGTCATTCGGGACGATCCGGGCCGTGAGGCGCCGGTCCGCGACTTCGTGGAATCCATCCACGGCGGCGTGATCGGCGCCGTGAAGCCGGCGGGGCCTACCGGCTCCGCCTCGGTTCGCGACACCGGGGCCATGTACCGGGTTGCCCGGTCCTCGGGTTGACGGGCAGGACTCGCGGCGTCACGACCACCCTGTCAGGATCCTCGGACGCGGCATAGACGAGCATCGCCGCCAGCGTCGCGTTGTTGCGCAGGTCGTCAAAGACGATCTTGTCGAAGGTGTCCCGGTTGGTGTGCCAGGTGTACTGGCGGTAGTCGGGGTAGTTGGACTGGAGGCGGAATCCCGGCGCCGGCTTGCAGATGAAGGACATGTGGTCCGAGCCGCCGGTCTCGGGAATGCCGGGGATGTCAAGCTCGATGTGTCCGGTTATCTCGGGCGGGATCACCTGGAACCAGCGCGCGAAGTGCGCCCCCGCGCCCAGGAACCCCTGCATCCGGATGAAGTCGATGCGCCAGGTGCCGTTGTCCTGGTTGAACGAAGCCTGGAGGCCGTCCACGACTTCGGGGTTGTCGGCCGCGAACGCGGTGGACCCGATCAGCCCCTGCTCCTCGCCCCCCCAGTGCCCCACCATGATCGTGCGGCGCGGATTCGGGTAGGTGGCCTTCAGGATGCGCATCGCCTCGTGCATCATGATCGTGCCCGTACCGTTGTCGGTCGCGCCCGATGCCCCGTCCCACGAGTCCAGGTGCGCACTCAGCAGGACGTACTCGTCGGGGAGTTCCGTGCCCGGGATCGTGGCCACCACGTTGAACGCAGGCACATCGCCCATGAATTCGGCGCGGGCGTCGACCCGGATGCGGGGTCCCTGCCCGCGGGAGGCCAGGCGGTGCAGCAGGGAGTAGTCCTCGCAGGAGAGGTGGACCGAGGGGACCTGCTCGGTCAATGCCGCGAAGATCTTGTCGACGCCCCAACCCGCCGACCAGTTGGCGGTCAGGACCCCGAGAGCGCCGGCTTCCTCCAGCTGCCGGGCACCCGGGTTGCGCATGAATGCCGGCACGTAGCTCCTCGCCCACTCCTGCCGTGCCTGGTCACGCGCTTCGACCATGCGCTGGAAGGCCTCCGGGGTTGCATGGTCCTCCCAGGACTGGTCCTCGCGGCAGGTGGGCTCCGCGAAGGAGATCGCGACGAACTTGCCCTCCACCGACGGGAGCCACGCCTCGAACTCGCCAGCCTCGGCGAAGGCGGGCAACGCGATCACCTCGCCCTCCACGGGTCCGTCGGTCCCGGGGCTCCAGGCCATCATCGTGCCCTCGAGGGTACGAACACGTGGTTCCAGGAGGTCGATGTGGGTGAAGCCCCTGTCCCAGCCAAGCCAGGTTCCGTACTCCTGACGCTCCGCATCGATGCCCCACTGCATGTAGTTGGCGAGGAGCCAGTCCGCCGAACGGGAGTAGGCCGGCGAGCCCATGAGCCGGGGACCGATCGAGTCCAGCAGCGCCTGTGCCAGGTCGTGTACGCGGCTGCCCTCGCCCATCCCCTCTACCCACATCGCCTGGATGACCGGGTCGTCGGTCGGAAAAGTCTGAGCCTGGAGGCGTTGTGCGGACAGGGTGAGTACGGCGGGGAGCAGCAGAACTCGGACGATTGTCGCGCGGGGGGTCTTCACGTTAGCGGGTTCCTTTCCATGGGGCGGTTTCGACGTGAACGGCGAATGCAGCCGTGTCCAGAACATAGCCGTGATCGTCCGGAAGGCGCCGGGGGACCGAACTTGCCCCGGACCGGCCGACCAGGGACTATTCGTCATGGCAGGTGACCGTACCATGCATCACCGCCGCTCGCCAGACAGGCGCGCGGCGATGGGTGGCATCCACAGAGTGCCCCGCGTGCTCCTCGCACTCATGTTCCTGACGGCTTTTCCGGCCACGATTGGCGCCCAATCCCCGGAGGCGGTCGCGCAAGAATACCTCGACGCGTTGCGTCGGCTCCGTTGGGACGACGTGGCCGACCGGCTTCACACCGGTATCCTGACCGAATTCCACCTGGTCTCGCGGCAACTGGTGGAGAACCGGGCCGGGGACAGCATCCTCGTCCAGCTCTACGAATCCTCCCGCGGGGAGTGGAATGGCTGGACGAGCCGTGAGGTGTTTGTCCGGTCCATGGAGGGCATGACGCGCTATGCCCGCGGCCTGGTGGAGTCCCTGGTGATGACGGAGGTCAGGATACTGGGCACCGTTCCCGAAGGCGATACCATCCGCCACGTCGTCTACCGGGAGATCACCGACCACATGGGCACGGTGATCGAAGGGGTGTTGACCCTCTCGCTGGTTCTGGAAGAAGGACGGTGGCGAGTCCGTGAGAACGCCGAACTGGACGTCCTGCTGACCGCGCTGCGCGGGATCCCCATCGGACGCGGTGCGCGGCCGGGGCCGGACCTGACGGCGGCAGCCTCGGTGCCTTCGATACAACCGGGTCCCCGGTCCAGTCTGTCCCGACCCACGTCCACATCTTAGGTTGAACCGGCTTGGCGCGGTCGTTGCGACCGCCCAACGGATCCGATTCCCACGACGACCGACCCTCGGAGAAGACCAGACATGAGAAGGACCATCACCATGATCGCCCTGGCGGCCGCGGCCATCGCGGCGAACCTCTCCCCGCCCGCCCCCGCCGTCGCACAGGACACCGGGGCACGGTTCAGCGAGGAGCTCTTCGGCAGCCTTCGCTACCGGTATGCCGGCCCCTCGCGGGGCGGGCGCGTCACAGCCGTGGCGGGCCACCGGGACCAGCCGTCCACCTTCTACATGGGAGCCACCGGCGGCGGCGTCTGGAAGACCACCGACTACGGGCACAACTGGCTCAACGTCTCGGACGGTTACTTCGGGACCGGCTCGATCGGCGCAATCCGGGTGGCGGAATCGAACCCGGACATCGTCTACGTGTCGACCGGATCGGACGGCCTGCGCAGCAACGTGATCATCGGCGACGGAGTCTACAAATCGACCGACGCCGGGGCGAGCTGGCGGAACGTGGGGCTGGAGCGCACCGGCAACAGCGGGGCGATCCTCATTCACCCGGACAACCCCGATCTGGTGTACGTGGCCGCCATCGGCAACCCGTTCGCGCCGAATCCGGAGCGGGGCGTCTATCGCAGCCGCGACGGGGGCGCCAACTGGGACAATGCCCTCTTCGTCTCGGACAGCACCGGCGCCGTGGACCTGGAGTTCTCGCCCGACGACCCGAACACGGTCTACGCGACCATGTGGCGGGGCGAGCGCAAGCCGTGGACCATCATCTCCGGCGGCATGGAGGGAGGCGTCTACGTCTCGCGCGACGGCGGCGACAGCTGGGATCAGGCGATCGACGGGCTGCCGACCGGCCTCCGGGGCAAGTCCGATCTGGCGGTGAGCGCCGCCGATCCGGATCGCGTCTACGTGCTTATGGAGGCTCCGGCCGACACCGGCGGCGTCTATCGCTCGGACGACCGGGGCAGGACCTGGAGTCAGGTCACCGACTTCCAGCCGATTCGCAACCGGCCGTTCTACTACAACAATCTGGAGGGTCACCCGACGGATCCCGACATCCTCTGGGGGATGGCCGAGGGCCACTGGATGAGCGCCGACGGCGGCGTGAGCTGGCAGTCGCGGCGCACCCCCCACGGCGACAATCACGACTTGTGGATCAACCCGGACAACCCGGACATCATGATCCAATCCAACGACGGCGGAGCCAACGTCTCGCTGGACGGCGGCGAGACGTGGTCCACGCAGTACAACCAGCCCACCGCGGAACTCTATCAGGTCGATGTGTCGGACGACTTCCCCTACCGCCTCTACGCCGGTCAGCAGGACAATTCGACAATCTCGGTACCCAGCCTGCCGGAGCGTTCGGAACCCGGCGGATTCCAGTCCGCATGGGAGGCGCACGGCGGCTGTGAGACCGGCCCGGTCGTCCCCAAGCCCGGTGATCCGGACATCGTGTACGCCAACTGCAAGGGCCGTTTCGGCCTCTACAACCGCCGTACGGGACAGGAGCAGCAGTATTATGTGGGCTTTGGCAACCTCTATGGACACAACCCGCGCGATCTGGATTTTCGCTTCCAGCGCGTCGTGCCCATCCACGTCTCGCCCCACGACCCCAACAAGGTCTACCACGGTTCGCAGTTCGTTCACGTGACCACGAACGGGGGACAGCTCTGGGAGACCATCTCCCCGGATCTGACCGCCTTCACCCCGGAGACCCAGGTCGTCTCGGGCACGCCCATCACCATCGACGTGACGGGCGAGGAGCACTTCTCGGTCCTCTACGACATTCAGGAGTCCGTGCTCGAGCCCGGTGTGATCTGGGCGGGAGCCAACGATGGCCCGGTGCACCTGACCCGCGACGGAGGCCGCACCTGGACCGAGGTGACGCCTCCCGGTGTCGGTCCGTACGGGCGTGTGCAGACGATCGAAGTGTCCCATCACGACCCCGCGAAGGCCTATGTGGCCATTCTCCGCTACCAGATGGGCGACTTCTCGC
Organism: Gemmatimonadetes bacterium bin94; assembly: GCA_002238865.1. GTDB lineage: Bacteria > Gemmatimonadota > Gemmatimonadetes > Longimicrobiales > Gaopeijiaceae > Bin94. The sequence continues at coordinate 152,668 of MPNE01000007.1, forward strand.
CGCACACCTACCGAACCGGGGACTACGGCACGAGCTGGACGCGCATCACCACGGGTGACAACGGCGTGCCGAACCATCATCCCGTCCGCGTCGTGCGCGAGGATCCCGATCGCGAGGGGCTGCTCTACCTCGGCACCGAGTTCGGGATGTTCATTTCGTTCGACGACGGCGGCTCCTGGCAGCCTTTCCAGCTCAACCTTCCGGTGACGCCCATCACGGACATGAAGGTGGTGCACGGGGACCTGGTTCTGTCGACAATGGGCCGCGGCTTCTGGATCATGGACAACATCGCGCCGCTGCATGCCCTGGACGACCGGGTGGCCAGCGCTAGCGCATACATGTTCGACGTGCGCGACACGCACAGGCTGCGCTACGGCGGCGGCTTCCGCTTCGGCGCCGCCTCCCCCGACGAACCGGTCTTCCCCGCTGCCGGCGCCAACATCGACTACTACCTCGCCGAAGATGCTACCGGGCCGCTCACGCTGGACATCGTGGATTCGGGTGGCACCCTGGTCCGTTCCTTCTCCAGCGCAGGGGCGGGTGAACTCGTCATCCCGGCCGAACCGGGGATGCGCGAGTGGCAACTCGAGCGCTTCGGCACGCCGCGTCTTCCGGCGCGTGCGGGCTCGCACCGGTTCACCTGGGACCTTTCCCACCCGGGACCGTGGGACGCCAACCCCATGCGCGCGGGCCGTGGCGGTCCGATGGTTCCGCCCGGGACGTACACGGCGCGGCTCTCCGCCGGCGACTGGAACGCCAGCCGTACCTTCGAGGTGCTGCTCGATCCGCGAGTGGTTGCAGAGGGCATCGGCGAGGGGGTGGTGCTGCGGCAGGTCGAGTTGGCGCTGCAGGCGCGCGACGCGCTGAGTGAGGCGCGGTTGGCGGTGCACCGAATCACCGAGGCGCGCAACCGTGGCGGCGGCAATCTGGCGGCCGAGGTGGAGGCGATCGAGCAGGAGCTCGTGACCGCGCCCCGCCGCTATTCGCGTCCCATGCTGGTCGACCAGCTCCAGTACCTCTACGGCAACCTGACCCGCGCCGATCAGGAACCCGGCCAGGACGCGATCGTCCGCTACGAACAGCTCAACACCGCCCTGGAAGAGCACGTGGCGCGGCTCGAGCGGCTGCTGCGCGCGAACATCTCGGACGGGGACGGTAGCTGACGATGGACCTGGGACTTGCAGGCAAGGTGGCAGTGGTCACCGGCGGCAGCCGTGGCCTCGGCTTCTTCAGCGCGCGAGCGTTGGCGGCCGAGGGGGCCAGACTCGCGATCTGTGCACGCGGCGAGGACGGTCTGGCGGCCGCGGCCGAGACGTTGCGGGCCCAAGGAGGGGACGTGCTGACCGTGGCGTGCGACATCGGGGAGGCCGAGGGGGCGGAGTCGCTCATCGAGGCGGTGCGCGACCGATACGGCGGCGTCGACGTGCTGGTCAACAATGTCGGTGGCAACCGGCGGGGCAGGTTCGAAGAGACCACCGACCGGGATTGGCTGGACATCATCGAACTCAATGTCCTGTCGGGGTTCAGGGCCTCCCGGGCCGCGATTCCCCTGATGCGCGAGCGGGGTGGCGGTTCGATCGTGTTTGTGTCTTCCGTCTTCGGACGGGAGAAGGGTGGTCCGGGGCTCTCGATCTACAACACCACCAAGTCCGCCCTGATCTCCGCGGCCGGGATCATGGCGTTGGAGCTGGCGAAGGACGGTATCCGGGTGAACTGCGTGGCCCCCGGCTCGATCCGGTTCGCGGGAGGCAGCTGGGACAAGCGGGTGAAGGCCGATCCGGACGGGATGCGCGCTTTTGTGAGGTCCAACCTTCCGCTGGGACGCTTCGGCCGGGGGGAGGAGGTGGGGGATGTCGTGGCGTTCCTGTCCTCACGGCGAGCCAGTTTGATCACGGGGGCGTGCGTCGCGGTGGACGGGGCGCAGGGAAGATCGCTGGTCTAGCCTTGCCGGCCCGGCGGAACGCGGCCCTCGGCGCTGCGGGGTTGGTCCACGGACTGCCGACAGCCGCGTAGGCGGACTGCTAACGGCCAATATCACGGCAGGAGATCACGTAAGTCTAACTGGGACTGCACGATCTGCCACTCCTGCCATCGGGCCGCACTTTATGTCACCGGTTCGCGATAGCGGGAAAAACGGGGTCGGTTGGCGGGAATCCCCGCCGCCGTCAGACTGGCGCGAATCACTTCGCGAGCTTGAGTCCCGGTGATACTTCGCCAAGGATCTCGTTGACCCGCTTGCGGTCTTCGTCCGCGACTTCGTCGCTCGCTCTCACATGTACGCCAAACCGCAACTCGGCCGCGCCGATTGCGGCCAGCAGGTCGGGTGCCCGGTCAGCCAAGTCCTGCATTTGCGCCGCATCCAGTTCCGCCGCGACCGGAGTGGCCCTTGGCGGAGGTTTGGGCCTCTTGCCGAGCTTCGGCTTCTCAAGGATCACCTTGTGGGCTTGGTCGTAGGTGCAATCGACGGGTCCGCTGTCTGCCGTTCGGAGAAGCCAGCGGGTATTGACTGCGGCGGCGATTCCTTCGCGCACGACTCCCCACGGGACCGTTTCAGAGCGTTTCTGGCCGAGGGCTTGGGTCAACGAGAGACCGTTGGTCCGGTTCTCCGACCAAGCCTCCGGCAAAGCCTCTTGGGTAAGATCTTGGGCTGCCACCGGCTCCGGTGCGGGGCGCAACTCGGCGTTCGGGCTGAGCGTCCCGGCGGGGACCGGCTCCTTCCACACCGTTGCGGGTGGGTTCGTGGCCCACAGCGTCCCGTCCCCCACCGCCTCGGCCACCGCTCCCATTACGATGTCGTCGGGGCAGGCTGGGATCGGCAGGCGGTCCTCGTAGCCCTCTCTGGCAATGGTCGCCACATGGTCGCCAGCGAAGTACTTCAGCAGTGCCTTGAGGGCCAAGGGCTGGAAGGCATCATCGTCGCCGACGAGCCACAGGCCCGGCAACGTACCAGGCCTGAGAAGTCGATGGTCCAGTCGGGCAAGACGCGCCTTCTCAGGAAGCACGATCTCAAGCTCGTCGTCGGTCGCCGCCAAGGCCTCAACATCCTCCCGCCACCAAGTCCGGACGCTCTCATCGGGACGTCTCAGTCGAGCCGTGAGCAGCCCCTCCCGCACTCCGCCGAGGACGGTGCGGGTGACCAACTCCGGCTTGAGCACCTTCGGGAGCCGGGGGAAGCGGGCGAACGCTTCGCTCAACTGGCTCGCGAGACGAGCGTCGTCTCCTTCCTCCCATAGGCCGTACGGTCCATCGGGCAGGAGCGCCTCGGGGTTGATACGGGTCTCCTCGATCCGGGCCTTGTCATGGTTCTTGATCTCTTTGAACAGGGGCTGGTCGCTCCCCGGTAGCTTGAAGGCATGGACCCCGTTCCGTTCGTTGACGGTCACGACGATTCCGTAGGCCTGCCGGATCACGCCGGGCAGCTCTGCCGCCGCTTGCCTGATGTTGCGGCGCAGGCGCTCGCGGCGGACGGGATCGATGGAACGCGCGGCGAGTTGCGTCTGCACGTCCTCCCAGCCGAGGAGGCTTCGGGTCTTGCTGCGTGCGGCGTCTACCCCTTCCGGGGACGGCACCGCCAACACCACTGCGTTGCGGTACACCCGCGGACTGTCCGGGCCGGCGGCGTGGTCGAGGAAGCTCCGGGCCACCTTGCTGGGCTTGCCGGAGGATGAAGCGGCCTCCGGGCCGAGGATCACAAAGCGGAACTGAACCGTGTCCCCCACGTCGCGGGGAGAACGGGGCAGTTTGTGGACGGTCGCACCGGCGGCCTGGGCGCCGCTCCAGAGGTTTCCCGTCTTGCCGATTGCCGTTCTGAGGCGTTCGACCACCGCTTCGCCGGTCACCCGGTCGTGGCACGCTTGGTCGTGCATCTGGCGCAGATTGGGCGCGTTGCCGAGACGCCATGACCCAGGCAGGCTGTCAGCGTCCTCGACTTGGGCGTCTTCGTCCTCGTCGTCCAAGAACCAAGATGTATCGCGCCATTGCCGAAGCCCCTTTCGCAACTCGATTGCGTCGGGTCCGGCACCTCCCACGAGTCGGAGCAACTCGCTGGTCCTCGCCTTCCGTCCGACCGGTTGCGAATGGAGGAAGACGGCTGCGACCGCCTGTTCCAACTCCCGAGAATCGCAGAGGGAAGCAACCTCGTCCTGAGCTTCGCGGGCTTTCTCCATCTCCTTCTCAAGCAGCGGGATCCATTCCGTTCTTCTCCCCTTCACCGTGTCCTTGGTTGCGATCCCGGCCAGTTCCCTGATCGCTTCGGACACGGTGCCCGCCCCCGCCCGATTCAACAGGACGGACGGCCCGATCAGCGGACTCGGATCGCCCCGCTCCTCCGCGTCGCGGAGCGCGATGGCAAGAATCCGTAGAATGCCGCGCGTCCGCTGGAACCCCTCGATCTCCGTCCATCGAGTGTAGAACACATCCGTCAGATCGGGGTGGAAGGGGAAGCTCGCCAGAAAGCGCTTCTCCGCGCGATTCTGTTCGCGCTTCGTCTTCTCGTCGATCTTGGCGATGCCTTTCACGACCCCGATCACCTGCGGTCGGAACCGAGCTCGATCTTCGATGCTGTCGGGCTCGAAGAACCGGCGACTGAGCACTTCCGCCACGTCCTCCTTCTGGACCGGCTGGATCCCCTCCTCGCGCTGGCGCTGAAAGATGTTGGCCACATCGCGCAGCACAGCCTTTCCAAGCTCGTCGCCCGTCTTCGCCGGGTCGGTCGCGAGCAGCGACGCCACCAAGACGGTTCGGTCCACCTTGGCGACCGCCTGCGTGAGGGCTTGAAAGAAGTTCTGAAGCCGGTCCACCCACGACCGGTCCCGGGCGGCCTTCGCGCGGGCATACATCATCACCTCGTCGAGCAGGATCAGAGTCGCGCGACCATCGGCCCGCTGCTGGCGTTCGATCACCTCGACCAGAAGCGGTTCGGCGGGAGCCGTGTCGCGTTCCTCTGCTGGGTCGTCGTCATGCAGGATTCGGAGTCCGTCGGTCCCCGCCAGTTGGAAAGCGAGGATGTTCCACGGTTGCCGCAGCGCACGGGTCTCGCCGCCGGGTCCGCGCACATCCGTGATCCCTTTTTCCACGTCGATCTTGTCGAAGCAGAGCGCTGCGGTCGCGGCCTTGGGGAGTTCAACGTCAGAGTGCTTTCGGAATTCACGGACGGTCTTGAGATCCGGAAGGTGGTTCGGATCACGAAAGAGATGATGCAGGGTGATGAGCGTGTGCGATGGGTCTTGCCGCCGCCGTAGGTCATCTCCAACTGGCGGACCGCCTTGTCGCTCCGTCCCGCCAGCCGAGCGGCCACGTCACGGGCCAAATCGCGAAGCGCGAAGGTGGGATAGGTCAGGGCAAAGAACTTCTCCGGATCTTCGTACAGGGGACGCCGACCGGCCCGGCTCACCACTTCGTGGAGGTCGGCGGCGAACTGCGACAGCGATAGCTCACCGGTGCGCAACTCGGACTTGAGCGTTACGACCTGGTGCCAAGGGGTGGGAGCGGGTGCCATGACGTTATTTGGGGGGCGCGGTTGGAATCAGGTGGATCGAGCGTATCGCTCTTGGTGATGTCGGTAGTTGACGACCGACGACGGATCCGCCTTCGATGCTGCAAGGTAGAGGTCAAGGTCTACGGTGACGAGGGGCGTGTCCCGTGACACGAGGCGCAGTAGCCCCGCATCGGTCAGGCCGAGCCGGGGGAAGAACGGGTGCTCGGCCGCCTCGGCGCTCGCCACGACGAGCTCGTGGCTCTCGCCGATCAGGACGCGGAGAGTCGTCAACAGGCGGGATCTCTCCGGCTCGCCGTGCTGCCCCAGCAGATTCGACGCCTCCGTGAGCGTGTTGGGCGTGACCAGAACACGCTCGAAGCGACCGACCATCTCTTGCACTCGCTCGAAGTCTTCGGGGCCGAACGTCCGCAACCGCCGGTGCTTCGCGATGATCTCGGGATCCAGCGCCCCGGCGACGAGGAGCACCAGTAGGTTGGCGTCCACGAAGACGCCGCTGGGAGGATCTCCGTCAGGCCGGGACGGAGACATCGCGGTGCTTCAGGGAGACCACCGTCCCGTCGTCCCGAATGCAGACCGTCTTGTAGGTCCGGTGGGGCTTCGACGCCGGAGGGAGAAGGACAGTGCCCAAGCGAGCGGGCGAATCGGATTGCCAAAGGCGCTGAAAGCCGATCGTTACTTCCCACATGCCATCCTCGGCCCTGAATTCCAGCTCCTCCAGCCCGACACGGGCGATTCTCTCGTCCTTGAAAAGCTCCAGGATGTGGTCTTTTGCCGCCTGAACGGCCTCACTGGCTACCATCTGCAACTCCCTGCGGCGCTACACCGCCATCTCGGACGATCAAATCTCGGTTGGTCGCCCAACAATCTACCGGATGCACGCGAAGCCTCTCAAGTCGGCTGATCCCAGAGCATAGCCTCACGGACCCGGCTGGAGGGCTTGCCCCTTCCGAGATGATTCTGGAGCTTCTCCAGCGTGGACCGTTCTTCGGACCCCGGCGCGGCCATCTCCAGCACGGCCTGCGCGACGCTCGAAAACACTTCGCTCTTTCGTAGCCCTCGCGCGTTCAAGAATTCATTGACCCGGGCCAGATCCCCCTTCCTCCAGAGGAACATGGCCGCATGGAGGCTGTCGATGAGCGGGGTTGCTCCTCCACCTGATCCAGAGGATCTGACCTTGCGCCCGTTCCATCGCTTCAGTCGGAACTCGCTGTCCGAATTCCCAGGCGCATCGTCGCCGTCGCTCAGCTTCGCCTTCCCCCGCACCAGCATGTCGTGGCGGCCGAGCAGGTCGGTGTCCTTGAAGTTGCACGACATTGCGTAGAGGATGACGGCACCCGCCGGTGCCCCGTCCATCCCGAAGTCGTGCCGGTGCAGGAGGTAGTAGGTCGTGAGTTCGTCGAGGTCGCCAGCGGTGCCGTCGCTCTGCGACAGAAGCCGCCCGACGACGAAGCCGACCACCATGCGCCGGACGCTTGCAAGGAACTCGCCCACCTGCATTTCCCCTTCGCCGACACCGCGCTTGACCGCCGGATACCGGCTGAATGCCTCTAGCGCGGGACCGGTGGCCGACCACACGAAATCGGGTCCGCGAATCCCCGCGTCCCAGAAGTCGCGGAGCTTGGCGGTGACCTTCTCACGCATCTCGCCGAGTACGTTGGATTCCCAACCGGGCCGGGTCGCGGGACGCTTTCGGCAGACGAGCCAGATGGAGGAGGCGAGCGCGGCGGATGCCATGGCACGCTGTCGGTTCTGCATCTCGGTCTGGATGGGCCAAGAGCCAGTCACCACGAACCCGGCCCGGATGAGCGCCGAGACGAGGGTCTCCCAGGCGTCCGGGTTCTTGTTCGCGAAGACGACGACGAGTCGCCCGTCGTCCCGGAGCGCCTCGTGCGAGCGTCTGAATGCGCGGGCCATGCCGTCCTCGTAGTTCGTCTTTGACGCGTGGCGGTCGTCCTCGAACCGGCTGGCGTCGTCGATGAGTTCGCCATCGCCATCCTCCGTCCGCCACTTGGGTCCGAGCGCGTTGGCGAATGCCGCATCGATCTCCGTCGAGACGCCGTGGAGCGTCCGCCGCAGCCAGACGTGGAAAAAGTCCATCAGGTCCGAGTACGGGATGGCGTCGTAGTAGGGCGGGTCGGTGCAGACGAGGTCGAGGCTGCCGGGCTGGGGTGCCAGGGCGCTACGCACGGCGACCTGTGGCGTTGGGCTGGTGGAAACGGCAGCCAGCGCGTGTTCGGCAACCTTGGCGACCCATTCAACCGCTTGAATGAACCCGCCCGTCGTGTCCACAAGAGGGGATGATTCCGCAAAGTCCCAGACCATGGGGAGGGCGAAGCGAGCGAAGGTGCTCCGTAGTGTCTCGCGATCGTTGGTCCAAGTAGCGATGGAGCTGCCGCGGTCGGCCAGACGGCTGACGGTCAGTGCCAAGTACGCAGTGAGCGCCTCCCTCCACTCCTCGGGGTAGCCGTGCTCAGCAATCTCCTCCCGCACGGCTCGGATCTCGCACAGAAACGTGCCGAGCGCGAGCAACTGCCGGTCGGTAAAAAGAGTGCCCCAAGTGTCGAAGCCGTACCCGTCAACAGAAAACGCCCGCGAAGCTCCCATGCCCGCCTTCGGCGTCTGTTCACCTGGCAGCCCGAATGGAATCGCGGAATACACCCTCGCGATTTCGCGCGCGTCCACCTCCGCCCCGGCAAGATCGCGCTCTGTCGGCAGCCGGTACTCTTTTCCCTTCTGTCCGTCGATCGCCACGGCGGTCATGCGGGCACCCAACCGGCCCGACCGCCCCTGCGCGCGCAACTCCCTCATCTTGGTGACCGCCCCGCAGCACGGGCACGCGGCACCACTGCGGCTCATGGTGCCCTTGCCCAGCTTCTGGTCGTGAGCGCGCTTCTGCGCCGCCGAGCCGGTCGGCGGCGGCACATCCTTCTCGATTCCGAAATCGACGCGGCGGGATTCCGGGTCTGCGCTCATGGTCAACAGGACGCGCTTGACCGGGCCGCTCTTCTTGCACAGCCACCGTGTCTTCAGCAGGGGTATCTCGGAGCGGCACCCCCCACACTCGGCCGTGCGCGCCCAAAGGCAGGCGACAACCGGTTTGGCGACCCAGCGCGGGTTCCGGTCGTCTTCGAGGTACCTCCGGTCGTACTCGCGGTTCAGAGCTTCGACGGACACCTGTCCCTGCGAATCAGGCGTTAGCAGGCGGGGATCTCGGGTTCTGAACGGGATCGGCGGCCCCACCACCTTCCTCCTGCGCCCCTTCCGCTGTCGCGGCTCGAAGTAGGCATACACCGGATACCGCGCGGCCAGCTTCCGGCGCACGCGGTCCCGGATCCGGAGCCCCCACGCCCTCACATGCCAAGTGAAGTTCGCGTCCGTGGGCGCGTCGGCGGCCAGCGCGGTGGTGAGCTGCACATCGCCGCCTTCGCGATGGCCGAGTTCGGCAAGAGCATTTCGGATTCGGGCCGGTGTGTGATTCACACCCTGGGATTTGAGTCTGGCCTTCACCAGAGCGGTGGCGAACTCCCGGTCGGCGATGGCGAAGCCAGGAAGCGCCCTTTCGCTCGGACCGACCAGATGCGGGTAGTGAAGCGTACACCGCAGCACGAACCACGCGACGGGATTCAGGTCCGCCGCAAACGTCTCACAACCGAGCCGCATCGCCTCCAGCGGGATCGCACCGCCACCGGAGAAGGGATCAAGGACGCGGGGCGCGCGGCCGCCGAAGGCTTGGCGAATGCGCTCCCGGAAACGGTCGAGTTCCAAGCTGTTCTCCCGGCCCCAGTGGAGAATGCCCCCGTCGGTCTCCTTTAGGTGCGGGTCCTCCCCACCGCCCTTGAGCTTTTTCGGGACGAGACGGCCGGCCATGAGTTCGGCCAAGCGTCGCCGCTCCTCCGCGTCGCCGGGATCCGGCAGCAGGGTCGCCAATAGCATGGAGCGGCTGGCCGCCAGAGGACGCCGCGCGGGCCAGATGTGCAGCGTTGAGATGTGGCCGTGGCGGACGTTCTTCTCGTGGACCGAGTCAAGGGAGATCTGCCGGAGCGGAATCGTCGTTTCGGAAAGGCGGGTCATCGCACCTTGGAGTGGGGTTCGGCGACTGTGACGGAAATGCTCGCCGTGCGGATCGCCAGTCGCGTTGGGCGTTCGGGCGAAGCGGCCCGAGACCGTGAATTGTTCATGCCGCCGCCGCCCCGTGGCAACCTCCGGTCGCCGCTCGGGCAACGGCAGCGGTCATCGTTCGTCGGCCTCGGCCGCGCTCAGCACGTCCGCCGCCGAGATCCTCATCCGGGTCGTTTTCTTGGCCAACAGTTTTGCGAACGGATTCCTCACCCGCGACAGGCGCGGAACGGACGTGGCACAGTCCAGCACGACGTACAGCCAGTAGTCCGCGCCGAGATTGCAAGCCGCCCGGAACTCGTTCTCCTCCATCCACACGTCGGCCTGACCGGCCCGGCCCTTCACTTCGATGTGGCGCCTTTCACCGTCGGCACGCACTGCCAGAAGATCGAAGCCGGGGTGGTCCCCCAGCCCCGCTTCGCGGGCGAGCGGCGGCGTTGACACGTCCTTCACCTCTGCGCCCCGGCTCCGTTCCCACTCGGCGGCAACCGCCATCGCGGCGCTCTCGACATCCGCGTCGAAGGCTTCCCTCTCCTCATCCCCGGCCGCAGGGAGCACCAAGGCGTGCGCGAGGAACCGCACGTCGCCCGGCACGATGCGCCCTGGCCGGGCGTCGAGTGCCTCCAAGGCCAAGCTGCGCTGCTCAACCAGTGCCTTCTGGTCCCGCAGGACCTCTTCCCGGTCATCCGGCGCGGCCCGCTTGCTCCTCGACAGCGCACTGCGGCGCGCGGCCAGTTCGGCGGCCCGCAAGTTGAAGTTGATCCCGATCCTCTTACGCCGTTCCGGCAATTCCGCTTCGAGCGCGGTGCGGTACTCTTGGGCCAGCCGCTCCGCTTCGTCCTCAAGACGTGTGGCTGCGTCGGTGCGGAGCCTCGCGGCCCGCGCAGCGAGGGAGACGGCTCCGGGCGCGACATGGGGCGCGCTCTGAAGAAAAGCGAACGCCTCCGGCGACACCGTGGACACCACCCCATCCTCGTCCTGCCGGAGAACAATTAGCTCGCGGGAGCGCATTTCCGGCCCCGTAGAACCCGCGTCCGCCGCTTCCTCGTCCACCCCAATCTCGCCAAGGTGAAGCAGGCACCGGGACTCGGCGCGCGGATCGACGAAGACCGCCCCACGGAGGGCATCCTCTTGGCAGTGCGCCACGACTTGGGCGCACATCGCGTCGAAGACCGGCTCGCCGGGATGAAGCCAGACGCATCGTTCGTTTCCATCGGGTCGCCGCACCCTCAGCCGCTCGCGAGCGTCCGCCGGGTATGCCTCCAGACCCTGCAACAGCGGATCGAGCGTACCTGCGCGCCTGGGTACGAGCGAAAACGACTCATCCAGATGTCCCTGGACCCGGAGTCCCAGGAGCGGGCAGGCCCGCTCGACGAACCGGCGCACCTGCGCCGGCAGCAGATGCAGATACCGTTCGCGGTCGATCTCGCCCTGCATCGTGGGGAGGCGGCGGGCCACGTCGCCCCCGCTTCCGTAGTGCTTCCGTTCCTGCGCGCCAATGTCGTTCACGGCATCCCGCGTAAGCCCGGCCTCAAGCCGGACGCGAGCGCGCCGCTCGCCTTCGTCGCTCAGCGCCCCCCGCATGTACTCGCCCAAGGACTCGTTCTCGAAGAGGCGTCCGATTACGTCGAAGACCTTGTCCGAATGCAACTCCTGGCGGATCGCGTCCAGCCGTTCGAGCAGGACTTGGAGAACGCGCCCCTCCCTTGTGTCGGTGGACACGAGGTTCACGATCCGCACATCGTGTTTCTGGCCGTAGCGGTGGATGCGCCCCATCCGCTGCTCCAACCGGGCGGGGTTCCAGGGAATGTCGTAGTTCACCATCAGACGACAGAACTGGAGGTTGATTCCCTCGCCGGCTGCGTCGGTCGCCACAAGAAACCGCGCTCCGGTCGAGTCACGGAACCGTTCGACCTGCTCCTCCCGCTCCTGCCACGTCATTCCACCGTGGATCGAGGCCACCAATCCCGCGTAGCCAAGTCCTTCAAGGCGCTCGATCAGGTAGTTGACGGTGTCGCGGTGCTCGCTGAAGACAAGCCACTTCTCCCCGCGTTGGCCCGGGTGCTCCAGCACTTCGCGCAACCGCTCGAACTTCGACTCGTGGCCCGATGCGACGAGCCGCCGGGCGCGTACGCTCAGATCCTCCAAGGTCTGAATCTCCTCGCGAAGCTCTTCGGCCGTGACGGCGACGACGGCTCCGAGCACTGAATCCTCGTAGTCGGCGCTCTTCTCGCGGAGGGCGGCCGCGTCCAGGTCGTCCGACGCGTCATGCTCGTCGAAGTAGTCCGCGCTGTACTTCGCGCTCAGAGCGCCTTGCGCGCTGCGGAGGTCCCCGAGGTTGACCCGACCCGCTTCGAGGTCGTCAACCAGCAGGCCCAATTTCCCGATCCGCCGCTCAAACGACTTGAGCAGTGCCCATGTTGAACTGGCCAGCCTCCGCTGGAACACGCCCATCGCGAGCCTTGCCGCCTGTTGGTTCCCCGAGGCGAGGCTGTAGGTATGCAGCAGGTACGAAGTGGTCTGATCGTAGAGCGCCCGCTCGCCGTCCGCTCCGCGCGTAAGATCGTACCCGAAGGTGTCGCAGTGCCGTTCGCGGAAGATGGGCTTGCCGTCGAAGTCGACCATCTCTTCCTTGGTGCGGCGGATGAAGTGCCGGGCTCGGGTGGCGCGTGGGGCTTTCCTGAACGCCTCCTCCGCCCCGAAGACCCGGTGGTCGAGCAAGCGCCACAGATGGTGGTATGGGGAGTCCTTCCCCATGTGGGGTGTGGCGGTCAGGAGCAAGAGATGGCGCGCCGACCACGCGAGCGTCCCGTACTCCGCGGCGGGGGGACACCCGGCAAGCGCTTCGGCAAGCTTGTAGCGTTGCGTCTTGCGAACCCGTCCCCGCTCCGCGGAGGCGCTCAGCTTATGGGCCTCGTCAAAGACGACGAGGTCGTACGGAGCCGTCTCGGGATCGGCCAGCGCCGCAAAGACGGACTCCCCCCAAAGCGTGTCCACCGACACGATCACGAGGTCGCCGTCCGTTCCCGAGAACGGATTGCCCGTCCGCACGTCCGGTCCGGAGACAATGAGAAACCGGAGACGGAACAGGGTGCGAAGCTCCTGCTCCCAGTTGCCCACGAGCCCGGCGGGCGGGACGATCAATACTCGCCTTATCCGACCCCGCATCAGCATTTCGCGAACGCAAAGCCCGGTCATGATCGTCTTGCCCGCTCCAGCGTCGTCGGCAAGCAGAAAGCGGAGAGGATCCTCGCGCAGCATGTGGTCGTACACCGCGATGCGCTGGTGCGGAAGTGGATGGATCCGGGAGATCTCGCTCGCGAACGCTGGGTTGAACTGGTAGCCGTGCTTGAGGCGGAGCCGTTCCACGAACAGGGAGAGGCGTTCCGGATCTCCGTTGAAGTCCAGGGGGTGCGGGTCCATGAAGTCTGGCGGGTGCCTTCCGGGCAGTTGTAGGGCCGACCCGTAGGGGGCAGGCAGCGCGTCTCAGGGTCCGAGGTGAGCGAAACTCAAGCAGGCAAGGTACGGGAAACGCGGGCAGACACGCGACCTTGGGTGGTCCGCGCTCCGGGGCTGGGAGCTGGCTGGGATCGATTACCCGAAGTTGGTGGGGTAGGTGTTGGAAGGGGAGAAAGGCGTGGCGTGAACTTGTGACGTGGCAGTCTCCGCGCGATACTCAGGGGTCAGCTAATCGTAGAGAAACGGAGTTGTATCATGTTTTCCCCCCTCGTCGATGACATCCTGATCGTACTGGCACTCGTATTTGGTCCTGTGGGTATCTGGTTCACCATTGGCATGGCCGCCATCGCAATCCGAGCAGGCCAGAAGAGCGAGAAAAGGGTGCTCCAAGAAATCAGGCAGGCACTGCGTCATCCCCGGCATGTCCATTTGGAGGCAGTGCGATTCGTGGTCTCTCCCATGTCGCATGGGAGTTCCTCCTCACCCCCACCGATTGACGAGCATCCACCTCATCCCGCGGTACATCCTCCCCGTCGACCGAAGCTGCCTTGGCGGCGTCCGTTGCCTGAGGTTCCAAGTGAGGTGCCTTGGAGGCCATCACCCCCCGAGGTTGACGTGCCACCCTCGTACCAGACTCGCCCCGGGCCGGTGGGACCGGTTGTCACACGCCCCGAGCCAGGTGGGTCGACGGTGACGCGCCCCGCGCCAAGCGAACACTTCGTCACGAGGGACCCCGGAGGTGGCTTCCACGACGTGGAGTAGCACAGCGGGGTCCAACGGCCCGGACACCGTTTCAAGGCGTTCTGGAGCTTTGCGGAACACTAGGAATGTAGCCCTACGGGTTGACTTCCCTCCGAGCGGCTCTTCACCGTTTCGGGCATGGAAACGCCAAAGCAACGGTTCGACCCGGCAGTGGGCGGGGCGGTCCCGGTCCCCGGCCTCAAGGAACGTGCAGAGGCGCTGGAGCCCTTCGGCTGGACGGGCCGCCGCGCCGAGTGGATCGCGCTCGCCTGCTTCCACGGTGGCGTGTTCATACGGGCGCAGTGGACGAGTTTCCTCGGGTGCCACCACGAGAAGGTTGGCCGCGCCGTCCGCAAGCTCGTCGCGCAAGGCGTGGCCATCGAGGAGAAGCCGCCCGGCATCAACGGCATCGGCCGGATCTGCCGGATCCATGGTCGCAGGATCTGCAAGGCGCTTGGTGCCGGGGATCACCGCCGCCGCCGGATCACGTCACCGGAAATGCTGATGCGCCGCCTGCTCGCGCTCGACTACGTGCTCGAACATCCCCGCCTGCCGTGGCTGCCGACCGAAGCCGACCGGGTGGCCGCCTTCGAGGCGCTCGGGATCGAGCGGGGGCTCCTTCCCCAACGGGTCTACCGTGGCGCGCTCGGGGGCCTCCGGCGCTTCTTCCCGCTCGGGCTTCCCATCGCGCTGGACACGGAGCGCGCCGTCTTCGTCTACGCCGAGCCGGGGCACGAGACCGCGACGGCGCTACGTTCCTGGGGCGCGAAGCACGGCGATCTCTGGAGGGCGCTCTGGGACCTGGGCCTCAAGATCGAAGTGGTGGCGGTCGCCCGGAGATGGAAGGAGTACGGTAGGACGAGCAGGGTGCTGACCAACTGGTCGCGGTATCCGCGCCCGTCCGAAATCGACGAGGAGACCCGGCGCGACCTCGCCCGGATCGAGCAGGCCATCCTCGGGGGGGATGTCCACGTCCTCGACGAATACGGCGGCTTGCAGGCCGCCTTGAAGCGCGCCATCGCCCTTGAGAATCGGGCGCGCAGGCGTGCGGGCCGAGGGCTGACGGAACGCGTCGACACATGGATGACGGATCGGCTGGCGGGGGCTCGATTCTACTGGGAGAGATGATGTCTTTGGGCCGTACCGGAGGTGTGCAAGAGACAATGGGGGTCGATGCACATTTTGGCGCTCCGGTGATGCGCACCGCCCGGCCTGCTTATCCGCTGGCGCGGCAAGGTCTTGCAGCTTCGCCGCGCGGTCGGCCGTGACACGGGAGCGGCTTGGGCCGTGGAGGGTAGCGACCCCAGGGGCACAGGTGCCCGGTTCGGGCGCGGGGCCGAGTTTGCTTGCGCACCCCCGTCCCCGCCCCCTCATGGGGTCGCTCCCCTCGAAAAATTATCCTTGCAGGAAGGCTGGTTTGAGCGCCGGCGTGCCTACGGCCCGTTCGGCGCGCTTCGGGGCTGATGTCGGCGATTCCTCGGACGGCGGGCGAGATCTACCCCGCCGATCACCGGCACTATTCAGGTGACGGGCGGAGCCCCTCGCAAACGCGAGCAGACATTGACCCTGCCCGACCACTCGTCGAGTATTCTCAAGTGAGTACAATTGAGCGACTTGCTGGTCGTTCGCCTCCGGCGGGCGCGGACTTGCCACAGGAAAGGGTAACGGACATGGGCAGCTTGCATGATGCCGTCATGCAGTACGTGGAACGCGAACTGAAGGAGGACTCCGGCGTGAAGAACGCCGCCTTGTTCGCCGGCGCCCGCGAGATCGACGAGTCGGTCGGGGAACTCACGCTGCAACAGTTTCACGCCAAGTATCGGCTGCCGGCGACCCGGCGGATCGCGCCGCAAGAGCGGCCCGCACGGCAACCGAAGGCGGACCCGGAGCCCGACCCCGCGCCCGCGGCATCCGGCGATGGTGCCGCCGTCATGGAGTTCGTGGAGCGGGCGCTCGAAGTGGACCCCGATGTGTCGAACGCGGACCTGTTCGCCGGTGCCCGCGAGATCGACCCCTCCGTCGCGGAACTCTCGGCCCGACAGTTCCACCCCAAGTACCCCCTCTAAGACAGGGCGCGGCTGCCAAGGACCGCGGCGCCCGCCCCCGAGACACCGCCGGAACCGGAGGTCCCAACGGCTGAGGAGACCGCCGCCCCGGAGGCACCGTCGGCGGGGGCGGGCGACCCGCTTGCGGTTCGCCGCCTGCTGCTCGATCTGGCCATGGAACTCGCGCGCGCCGAGAGTCAGGCGGAAACCATAGAGGTCATGGCTGAGCTGGATGACTATGTGGCCGAGATCATGGAGGCGGCGCGGGGCTGAGCACGACGAAACGGGCAAAGAGCACCGCGCGTCCCTGCCCGGCCGGTCGCCGCCTTGGCGGCGTCGAGACATCGGAGGCGAGCGCGGGCGACGACTGCCCAACGCCTTCCCGCAAGGGACTGCTGGACTGGGAGCGACCCCCACGGCGGAGGTGTCCGGGATGTGCACATCCCGACCCTCCGCGATGCCCGCACTGGGCATCGAAAGAGGGGGGTCGCTC
>MPNE01000029.1 GCA_002238865.1 Gemmatimonadetes bacterium bin94
GAGCATCTCGTAGGTGGCGATGTTGATCCGGGCGGCGAGGTCGGCGATGCGTTCGCCGAGTTCAAAGAGGTCGTCGTTCATGGGGTTGTCGTTCATGGGGTCGTGCTCCTAACGTCAGATACGGCAATGAGTTACCCCTGAAAGATAACGGCGGCATTCGGGACCTCCCGTAGCGGCCCGGGGCGCGAAAGCCCGGGTCGGGACGGCTTCAAGGGGTACTTCGGCCGCGTTCGCCCCGCAGCGGCCCGCGTGCGGCTTCCAGCAGCCTTCCAGCACGGCATCCCGCACCTCGCCGAAGTCGCGGTCTCAGACCTGTCCATGGCTGGTTGGGACTGCTGTTCGGCGATTTGGGACGACAGGGGGTCGGGTGCAGCACAGCGCACGGGTGGCGCAGCGCACGATGGCGGGGACAACCGCGTGGCGTTGAACGTTGCTCGCCCCTGCCGAACCGGCACCTCGTCCTGCCGAACCGGCTGGCGCCATCGCCGAACCGGCTCGCGCCAAACAACCGGCGGCCCGCCCCACCCCCGACCGCGTCTCGCCCCCCCGACGTTTCCGCGGCAAAACCAGGGACACCCACATGCTCGAACAGGCCTGGTTCCCCCGGATGGGTCCTAGCGGTGGCCGCCACTTCCGCGCAGCTTATCCGGGCGCATCAGACCGCGCATCCGACGAGACTCGCTCCCACAATCCGAATCCCACAATCCGCATCTCATGAAATCCGCATGCCACAGGAGACAATGGTGACAGCCCTGTCATTTCCCAGGACCGCTTTGACCCTCCCGCCGACCATCACGGCCCTCCCGCCGACCATCATGACCCTTCTGGCCTTCGCCGTGGTGTCCGCCTTCATGTTCCTGGTGCCTGTCCCGGTAGTCTCCCAGGAATCCGATACCGCCCCCGACGCCACCCGCTGGGAGACCGGCCATTCGATCATGGTCGGCGACGAGACCGTCCAGTACGATGCGGTCGTGGCCGGCACGACCCTTGCCAACGACGACGGCGAGCCGGCCGCCAAGCTTTTCTACACGGCCTACTTCCGCACCAACGGGGCACCGTCACGGCAGCGGCCGATCGTCTTCTCGTACAACGGGGGTCCGGGATCCGCCTCCTTCTGGCTTCACATGGGGATCATGGGTCCGCGGCGGGTCGTCACCCCCGAAATCGGCCCACAGGGAGCACCTCCGTATCCGCTCGAAGACAACGCCTACACAATTCTCGACGTCGCCGACATCGTCATGGTCGACCCCATCGGCACCGGGTTCAGCCACACCCTGGGCGACACTCCCGGATCCGATTACTGGGGGATCGACGAGGACGCCGCTTCGCTGGC
The DNA here is from genome assembly GCA_002238865.1 of Gemmatimonadetes bacterium bin94. Classification (GTDB taxonomy): domain Bacteria; phylum Gemmatimonadota; class Gemmatimonadetes; order Longimicrobiales; family Gaopeijiaceae; genus Bin94. Next base: position 1,334 of record MPNE01000029.1, read on the forward strand.
TCAGTTCATCCGGCGCTTCCTGAGCGAATACGACCGCTGGAACTCGCCCCGCTACCTGCTCGGCGAGAGCTACGGGACCACCCGTTCGGCCGTCCTGGCGAGGCACCTGCAGCGCGCCAACATCGATCTGAACGGAATCGTGCTCGTCTCATCGGTGTTGCAGTTCAACACCATCCAGTTCGCGCCTGGCGACGACCTGCCGTACATCGTCAACCTCCCCTCATACGCGATTACGGCGCGGTATCTGGAGGCCCTTCCGGGCCCCAACCCTCCCGACCTTGAAGCGTTCATGGCCGAAGTGGAAGGGTGGTCGCTCACCGAGTACGCCACCGCGCTGCTCGCGGGCAGCACCCTCGACGACGCCACCCGCACCCGCGTGATCGACCAGATGCACCGGTACACGGGGCTCAGCCACGACTTCATCGACAAGTCGGATCTGCGCGTTACCGCGCCGGCCTTCGAGGCCGAACTGCTTCGCGACGAGGGCAAGATCGTCGGGCGACTCGATGCCCGCTTCATCGGCCCGGCCGGCGACCTGCTCGGTGGCCGCCCTTCGCACGACCCGCAGTCGACAGCGATCAGCTCGGCGTACACCTCGGCGTTCAACAGCTACCTTCGCGACGAACTCGGGTACGACGGGGAGCGCGAATACGTCCCCAGCGGCGGCACGCGCAACTGGAACTGGGGTCGCCTCGGGGGAGGGGGAGGGTTCGTTCGCGGAGGCGGCACACCCAACGTCGCCCCCGACCTCGCCACGGCCATGAAACGCAACCCGAGCCTCGAGGTGCTCCTGGTCAACGGCATCTACGACCTGGCGACGCCCTATTTCGCGGCGGTGTGGACCATGGACCACATGGGACTGCCGCCCGAGCTGCGCGCCAACATCCATCGGGCCGACTTCGCGGCCGGTCACATGATGTATGTAGAGCAGTCGCTGCTGCCGCAGTGGAAGGAGACGCTGGACGGGTTCATCATGCGGACATCGGCTCGGCCGGTGCCGGTGTCGCAGTAGCCGCGCACGGCTATTGCCGGGGAACCGGTTCGCGGACTGGCGGCCCGCCGACTGGCAGGGCAGGCCTCATGCCGGCGATTGCCCGTCGTCGAGTTCCCGTCGCTGATTCCGCATCGCTGACTGCATGCCGCTGACCGCATGCCGATGACCGCATGCCGCTGACCGCCATCTTGCTGGTGCTCGGAGCGGGCTTCCTGCACGCCTCCTGGAACCTGATCCTCAAGCGCACCAGCCAACGCCTGCTCGTGACGTCGTGGGGCCTGCTGATCGGGGCGATCATTTTCGCGCCGGCGCTCTTTCCGGCCTGGCCGCCCCCAGCGCGGGTATGGCCCTACGCGGTCTGCAGCGCCTTGACGCTGGTCGCGTACTACACCTGCCTGGCTCGGGCCTATGAGCACGGAGACTTCTCACTGGTCTACCCGGTGGCGCGTGGCACGGCGCCGGCAATGCTCGCCGTCTGGGCAATCATCTTCCTGGGAGAACGACCGTCGCCCGTGGGCCTGCTCGGGATCCTGGCGATCCTCGGGGGGCTGGTCGTGCTCGGTGGGGCGCCGCTGTGGTCGCGGCGCAAGGGGATGGGCAGCTGGCGGGCACTGCGGACCCACACGCGCGGCTCCGGGTTTGCCTTCCTGGTCGCATTCCTCGTGTCCATCTACACCGCCATCGACGGCGGCGCGATGCGGCACTGGTCGCCGCTCCCGTACCTTGTCGTGGTATTCGCGCTTTCGGGTGCGGCGCTCATTTCGCTGCAGACAATACGCGAAGGTAAACAAGTGTTCCAGGTCCTGCGCACGCATTGGCTACCCACCGTTGCCATCGCCGTCATGACCCTGGCCGCGTATTCGCTGGTTCTCAGCGCCTTCCGGATCGCTCCGGTCAGCTACGCGGGGGCGGCTCGCGAGATCGGCATCGTCTTCGGCGCGCTCGCCGGATGGCTGTTGCTGGGGGAGCGCTTCGGGGGCATTCGAACCGCGGGCGCGGCGCTGGTGTTCGCCGGGATCGCCGCGCTGGCCCTGGCCCGCTGAAGCATGCCGGCGCCCGCGAATCCGCGCCACGACGATGAGCCGCCCGCGAATCCGCGTCGTGACCATGGGCCGCCCGCCAACCCGATCACGCACGTCCGCGAAGTCACCCCGGCCCGCTGGCCCGACTTCGAGGCCCTGTTCGAGTCCCGCGGCGGACCGAAGAGCTGCTGGTGCATGTTCTTCCGGCGCGACGAGTTCGGCCGCACGCCCCGCGCCAAGGAGAACCGCAGACGCGCAATGGCGGCGAAGATCCAGGGCGGAACTCGGGTCGGGCTACTGGCCTACGATGCCACGGACGAGCCCGTAGCGTGGTGCTCCGTCGCTCCCCGCGAGACGCTGGTCAACCACGGCGGACTCGAACCGCCGGACGAGGACCCGGCCACCGTCTGGTCCATCACCTGCTTCCATGTAAAGAGCGGGTTACGGAGACGCGGCGTCATGAGGCGCCTGATCGAGGAAGCGGTCGCCCACGCGCGCCGAAACGGGGCGAAGGTCGTGGAAGCGTACCCGGTCGACCCCGATTCACCCAGCTACCTGTTCTGCGGCTGGGTGCCCGTATTCGAGGCCCTCGGGTTCGTGGAAGTGGGCCGGGCGGGCCTGCGTCGGCACGTCATGCGCCGGGCGTTGCCACCCGCTTCTTCTCCTCTTCCAGATCCTCCACGCTCACCCCGTCCGTGATCCACGCCGGCGCCGGCTCCCCCTTCAGGTAGTGCCCGAACCACTCCAGGATCCGCCGGTGGTAGTCCTTCTGGTTGGCCTCCTCGCGGAATCCGTGATCCTCGCCCTCGTACACGAGCAGCACCATCTGCTTGTTGGCGCGGCGCGCGAAGTTGAAGAACTCCGTGCCCTGGTCCCAGTCCACGACCCCGTCCTCGTTCCCGAAGGCCATCAGCAGCGGCGTCTCCATGGTGTGGACTTCGTGGATGGGGGAGTTGCGCCGATGTGCGTCCGGGTCCTCCCAGAAGGGGACCTCCATGCGGGCCTGGCCGGTCTCCCAGTGGCTCAGTTCGGCGATCCCCGGGTTCCAGTGGAGCGCGCCCATGAAGCTCACGAAGTCGGTGAGGGGCGCCCCCGCGACCGAAGCTGCGAAGATGTCCGTGCGGGTCGGCAGGTAGGTCGCCTGGTACCCGCCCCAGGAGTGGCCGATGAGCCCGACCGCGTCCGGATCGGTGACGCCCATTTCGACGGCCTTCGCCACCGCGGCGCGCACGGATTCCAGCGCGCTCACCCCCGGTTCACGCGCTCGGTAGACGATGTCGGGCATCAGCACGGCGTACCCGTGCTGGGTCCACGCCGTGAAGTTGTAGTAGTCGCGCTCGCTGGGCGCGCGGAAGAAGTGCATCTGGGGGGACAGCATCTCGTAGGTGTAGACGATCGTGGGCACCGCGGTCCCGGTCTCGTAGTGCGCAGGGTAGAGGAGGACGAACTGCAGATCACGCCCGCCCTCGCTCACGAAGTCGACCAGCTCGGCGTGCCCCCACGCGACCTCGTCGATGAAGGGGTTGATGTCGGTGACCTGAGTGGGGTCCACAAGGTCGGGACCCGCGACGAAGACGTCGGGCGGATCGTCGAAGGCCATGGACCGGTAGGTGACGACGTCGGCGCTGTCCGCGCGGCTGAGCCCGAGCACGTACGCGTCTTCCAGGATGAGCGTTTCGACCGAATCCCAGCCGCTGCTCATGCGGGCGTAGCCGCGCTGCTCGGTCCTCTCGTTGTAGAGGGTGAGGTAGGGCCGGGAGTCGGGGGCGATGCCGGGCGTGTAGTCGTGGTCGGGAAGGCCTGCCACGCGGTGGGTGGTGCCCGTTTCGGCACCGCGGGTGAGCCGCGTGCCCCCGGAACCGTCGGGCGCCACACGCCAGATGTCGTGCTCGCCGTAGAGCAGGACCGCTTCGTCGTCCTCCAGCCAGGGGCGGGCACCGAAGCCGTGTGGGGGGATGAGATCGGTGGGCGTATCGTACCCCGTGTCTGCGAAGTCTTCCGCTAACCCTGACGTTACGTCATGCTGCTCTCCGGTGCGGATATCGAGGGTGTGGTAGTTCGTGCCGTCCCACCAGATCATCCAATTGCCCCCGTCGCTCGGCCATGCGTGACGCACTCGCGTGAGGAGCTGGCGGCGGTCACCGCTGCCGGCATCGATGGACCAGACATCCCGGTAGGGCCGCCCGAACATCGTGCCCCAGGGATACGGCTCGCTGGTCTCTTCGATCGCGACATCCCAGCCGTGCAGCAGCCGGGCGTTCGCCATCAGGTCGGAGCCGAGCACGACCACGCGGTCGTCGTCGAGGTGCCAGACGGCCAGCAAGGTGCGGTTGCCGTCCCGGACCTCCGCGGCCTTCTGCTCGGGGAAGAGGCGCACGTCCTTCGTGTGCCAGATCTGGAGGGCGGGGAGGTCGGGTTCCTCGTCGGGGCCGGTATCGTCGGCCTCGGTTTCGTCCGCCGGATCGCCTTCGTCGGCCGGCTCTGCCTCGTCGTCGGTCTCTGCGGTCTCCGCTTCAACCGGTCTGAGCCCCACGGAGATCATGCCGCCATCGTCCGACCAGACCGGCGCCCGGTTGCGGACCACCTCAAGGGTATCCGGGACTCCCGCGGTGCCGCCATCCAGCACCGTCATCTCGACTTCCCGGTCCAGGCCCCGCCACGCCAGCACGTCGTAGGTCGTGCCCTCCTCCGAGGCGTCTCCCCCCGAGCGCAGGACGGCCAGGTCGACGGAGTCGTCGCGCCAGCGCAGGCTCCGGTAGCTTGAGCCCGAGGCGTCCGCGGAGCGCAGGGTACCGGTCGCGGCGTCGTAGAGCTGCACTCCGTTGCCCACGTCGCTCCCGGTGGCGATGGCAAGTGCCAAGAGGGAGCCCAAAGGACTCCAGGCCATCTCGCTCACATTCCCGAAGGTGGTCTCGGCTCCGCTTTCCAGCGTGATGACCCGAAGATCCGCACCCTTGCCCTCGGGTTCGTCGGGCGGGTAGCCGCCGAGCGCGATGAAGTGGCCGGAGGCGTCGAATCGGCGCTGGGAGACAGCGTCGAACTCCCGGATCTCGCCCGTGCGAAGGTCCATTACCGAAGCTCTGTCCCGGGCGGGCTCGCCGGACTCCTCCAGCTGCTCCCGCTCGTCTGGCGACAGCCCGATCGTCCACGCGAGCCAGCGGCCGTCCGGCGAGAAACCCGGCGCCGAGCCCCACGGAAAGACACGGGTCGAGTCTTCTTCCAGCTTGCGCACGCGCAGCTCCGAGTCCTCGTCCACGCGGGTCACCGTGTATGCAATCCAGTCGCCGTGGGGCGACAGCACGGAGCCACCCAAATTCTCCCACCGGCCGTAGTCGTCGGGGGTGACGATGGGGCGCTCCTGCGAGTGGGCGGGGATGGCCGGGACGAGGCTGGCGGGAGCGAGGACAGCCGCGATCAGGAGCAAAGCCGGCGGGCAGGCGCGGGTCCGGGAGATGGGACGGGTCATGGGTCGATCACCTTGCGTTCGGGTCGGAGTCCGGGCGTGTATCATGATACATGGAACCCAACACCGGCGAGGTGTCCCCACCGTGTATCACCGCATCGTCTGCCTGACCGAGGAACCGACCGAGATCCTCTACCGCCTGGGCGAGGACCGGCGCATCGTCGGCATCTCCGGTTTTACCGTGCGTCCCGCGCGGGCGCGCAAGGAGAAGCCCAAGGTCTCGGCGTTCACGTCGGCGAAGATCGACCGGATCCTCGAGCTGGAACCGGATCTGGTCTTCGGCTTCTCGGACATCCAGGCCGACATCGCCGCCGAACTGATCCGCGGCGGGGTCGAGGTCCACATCTTCAACCACCGGTCCGTGGCGGAGATCCTGCGCACGGTCCGGGCGATCGCGGGGCTGGTGGGGTGTCCGGAGAAGGGCGAGGCGCTGGTGGCCGAGTTGCAGGCCGGGCTCGACCGGATCGCCGAGCGGGCCGCGGCGCTGCCCCGCCGTCCGCGCGTATATTTCGAGGAGTGGTACGACCCGCTGATCTCCGGGATCCGCTGGGTGTCGGAGCTGATCGAACTGGCGGGCGGGGAGGACTGCTTTCCCGAGTTCCGGGAGTGCAGCCTCGCGAAGGACCGGATCATCGCGGACCCGGACGAGGTGGTGCGCCGTGCCCCCGACGTGATCGTCGGGTCGTGGTGCGGGCGCAAGTTTCGGCCGGAACGCGTGGTGGCGAGGCCGGGGTGGGGAGTGATCCCCGCAGTTGCGGGCGGCCACGTGTACGAGGTGAAGTCGGCGCTGATCCTGCAGCCGGGACCCGCGGCACTGACGGATGGGGTGGAGGCGCTGGCGGGGGTTATCGGGGGGGGGGAGGGGGAGACGGGCCGCGCCCGGCGGCCAAGGAATGGGGGGGGGGGGCGGCGGGGGGGATGAGCGGGGGTGGGAAGGGGTAGACGGCCCGCGCCAGGATGCCAAGAAATGGGGGGGGGGTCCGGCTTGCGATCGGGCTCTCGGCCACGTATTGTACACAATCCAGCATGCAGATCAGGCCCGTCCTACCGGGCGGCTGGACTCGCCGCGGCACAATCGGATGCCGCGCAGAGCAGGAAAGCAGCACCATGGCGACACGGAAGCGTTTTCTGACGCTTGTCCCCGTCCCCCCCGTGCGCCCGCCACTGCCGACTTCCCCCGATCTTCGCCTTTCCCGGCCGGCGTCCGGATCAGCCGGACCCGCTACTGCCCACTTTTCTCAGGAGGAACTCATGGGCAAGCCTCGTATGAACCGATGTACCACCGTTCTACTCGCATTCACATTACTCCCGCTCGTCGCTCTGGGTATCGCGCCGCTTGATGCGCAGGCCCAGGGCGGTTCGATCACGGGCCAGGTGACCGACGCCGGCACCGGCGCGCCGATCGAGCTGGCCGGGGTGCTCGTGGAGGGCACCAGGATCTCGGTGACGACCACTGCTCAGGGACGCTACCTCGTGTCGGGCGTGTCACCCGGCACTCGCACTGTGACCGTGCAGCGCCTCGGCTACTCCGACGTTTCCCAGGAGGTCGATGTCCCCGAGGGCGGTGCCGTCACCCTGGACTTCGCGCTCACCAGTGCACCGGTGGACCTCACCGGAATCGTGGTGACCGCCACCGGCGAGCAGCAGAAGCTGAGCATTGCGAACGTGATCGGGACGATCGGCGCGGATTCCATCGTCACCACGGCACCCATCACGAATGTGACCGATCTGCTGCAGGGCCGCGTCGCCGGCGTAATGACCTTCAGCAACGCCGGCATGACGGGCTCGGCGGCTCGCATCCGCATCCGCGGATTCAACAGCCTGTCGCAGGACAACTCGCCCCTTATGATCATCGATGGGGTTCGCGTCGAGAACACCAGCGGCGGCGGCAGCCAGATCGGCCCCGGACAGTACAGCTCCGGATGGACGGCCGGCGCGATAACGGACCTGAATCCCGAGGAAATCGAGTCGATCGATGTCGTGAAGGGCCCGTCGGCGGCGACGCTGTACGGAACCGACGCGGCCAACGGCGTGATCCTCATCCGGACCAAGCGGGGACGGCCCGGGGATACGAGGTGGACCGTCTACACGGAGGGCGGCATCATAGAGCAGGCGTCGGATGTGCACACCGGGTATTTCGCATGGGGAAGGGACGCCGACGGGGTATCCATCCGCTGTGAGAACCGCGTGCGCGTCGCAGGCGGCTGCACTCTGGACAGCCTGACGTCGTGGAGCGCATTCCGTGACTCCCCCGCCGCCCCGCTCGGGATGGGACACAGAGAGCAGCTGGGCATCCAGGTATCGGGCGGCGTCGAGCGGTTCCGCTATTTCCTGTCCACCGAGCTCGAGAACGAGACGGGATACCTCGAGCTTTCCGAGTCCGAGATCGCGCGCAAGCAGGCGGAGCGCGGAGGCGTCGAGATTCCGGATTGGCAGAGGCGCCCGAACTACCTCAAGCGAGTGGCCATGCGCGGGAACGTCACTGCGCGTCTCAACGAGACCGCGGACATCAATGTCTCGACCGGGGTGACCCTCCAGCAAAGCCAGATCCCGAGCAACGGCGTCTTCTGGAGAGGCTCCTGGGGGCCCGGCTACAACGACGACAACGAAGGGTGGTGGCTTGGGGATCGTCCCGGCGATCTCTTTGCCGTCCGTGCCGGATCCAACATTACCCGCTTCACGACCGGAATCAACGGGAACTGGATTCCACGGCGATGGCTGACGTTGCGTGGCACGGTCGGCCTCGACCATTCGAGTCAGTTTTCCGACAACCTGCTGAGGCGCGGGGAGGACACCTCGGGCGCCTTCAATCCGGGGTTCCGGAACCATATCCGCTCCGAAATCGCCCTCTATACCATCGACCTGGGGACTACCACGGAATTCGACATCACTCCCTCGATCAAGTCGAGGACTTCGACGGGTGTCCAGTACAACCGCCGCCACCAGGGGGTGGCCCAGGCAAGGGGTACCGACTTGCCGCCCGGGGCCCAGACGGTGAACGGTGCCGCCAACTACCGGGCCTCGGAGTCCAACGTTCAATCGGTGGTTGCGGGCGCCTATGTCGAACAGAATTTCGACTTTGACGGCCGTTTCTTCCTCACCGCCGCGATGCGGGCGGACGGGGCCAGCAACTTCGGGCGGGATTTCAATACCGCCTGGTACCCGAAGGGAGGGTTCTCCTGGCTGCTTTCGGAAGAAGGGTTCTTCCCACGGGGGTCGTTCATCAACAGCCTGCGGTATCGGTTCGCCTATGGAGCTTCCGGCATCCAGCCGGCGGCGACCGACGCTCTCGCGGCCGTCAACTTCGGCAGCGTCTTCGCGAATGGCCAGTCGCGAACCGGCGCAACGCTGAACGCGCTCGGAAACCCCGACCTCGGGCCCGAGCGGGTGACCGAATACGAGACCGGGCTGGACATGGAGCTCTTCGACAGCCGGGTTCAGTTGGAAGCCACCGCCTACTATCGCAAGAGTGTGGACGCTCTGGTGCGGCGGGCGATGCCGAGATCGATCGGCATTACCGGCACGGGTCAGCTGGACAACGTGGGCTCGGTTCGGAACATGGGGATCGAAGCCGACGTGCAGGCCGATGTGTTCAGCATGGGAGGGGTCAACTTCAGCCTCAATGTCAACGGTTCCGTAAACTCCAACGAGCTGCTTGAACTCGCCGAAGGACTCCGCCCGCCGGAAGATCGCTTCATCAAGTTCGTGGAGGGCTACCCGCTCTACGGACAGTGGGATCGTCCGGTCCTCGGCTGGAGCGACACCAACGGCGACGGCGTGCTTCAGGCCGACGAGGTGCAGGTGGGCGATTCGATCATCTTCATCGGCAACACGAACCCGACCAGGATGCTGAACTTTACGCCGATGATCTCCCTGTTCAACGGAACGCTGCACCTGAGCTCGCTGTTCGTGTACCGCGGCGGGTGGGTTCAGACGAACTTCAGCGAGCTCAACAAGTGCAACTTCGGCGCCTGCCGGGCGCGGAACGATCCCGAAGCATCGCTTCACTCCCAGGCCCAGTACATCGCGTTCACCAAGCCCGGGCTGACCTACGCGGGATACCAGGAAGACGGGACCTTCACCAGGTGGGCGGAAGCTTCGGTGTCCTACAACATCCAACCGGGGCACCTCCAGAGGTTCGGCCTCGGAGCCAGCGGCGCCACGATATCGCTCAGCGCCAGGAACCTGATGCTCTGGTCGGACTATACCGGTCCCGACCCGGAGGTGACCGCCAACCCGTCCCTCGGCGGGAACTTCGGAACCCGGTGGGATCTGGGCTACGACAACCCCACCGCGCCGCCGGCGCGCTACATCATTCTGCGCTTTGCGCTCAACTTCTAGGAGGAGCGACCGATGAATATGAGAAAGAAGAGATCCGGCCTCCTCGGGGCCACTCTGTGCATGCTCCTGATGGGCTGCGACGCTCTCACGGATGTCTACGCACCGGATGTCGTGCAGCCGAAGGATGTCGACAATGCCGAGGGTGCGGCGGCTTTCGGATCGGCCGCGATCGACAACCTGTACGGGCAGTTCTCCGGGCTCACCTATACCACCGGCCGATTCTCGGACGAGCTGTACCTCGCCAGCGCCTACAACGCCTTTGCCGCCGTCGACTACCGGGAACAGGCTCTGACCTACACCGAGTGGGGACCGGTCAACCTGGGCCGGGGACGAACCTTCGCAAAGTTGGGCATCGACCTGTACCTCGAGCACGCGCCGGAAGAGCGCGCCGCGATCGGACAGCTCTACACCGTCCGCGGCCTCGCGGCATTGTTCCTGGGAGAGGTGAACTGTAACGGAACCCCCCTCAGCGAGGTGGAAGACCTGAAGGCGCAGTTCGGCGGGCCGATCACCAGCGACAGCATGACCGCGCGGGCCGTGGCGGAACTCGACCAGGCGCTGGAGTATGCGTCCGGGGACGCGCGCATCCTGAATCTCGCCAAGGTCGCTCGCGGCCGGGCGTTGACCAATCGGGGTCTTTTTAGTGATGCTGCTGCCGCGGTAGCGGGCGTGCCTACCGACTACGTCTACGAAGCCGAGTTGAACTCGTCGGGGAATGGCTTGCGGAACGTGATTTACAATGCCAACAACGGTCTCAATGCAACCGTTGCGAATCGTGAGGGGACCAACGGTCTCGACTTTGTCAGCGCCAACGACCCCCGCGTTCCGACTGAATTGGTCGGTACGGGGACGGATGGTGTGACCGAAGTCCACCAGTTCATGAAATACACCGGTCAGTATGACCCGATCGTAATGGCATCCGGGATCGAGGCACGGCTGATCGAGGCCGAAGCGGCCCTGCAAGCTGGCGGGGGCAACTGGCTCTCGATCCTGAACGACCTGAGGGCGACGGCCATCGATCCGCCCATGGAGCCCCTGATGGATCCGGGATCGCCCGACGCCCGAGTGGATCTCGTGTTCCGCGAGCGCGCGTTCTGGCTTTTCGGGACGGGTCACCGCATGGGCGACCTGCGGAGGCTCCTGCGCCAGTACGGGCGGTCACAGAACGACACCTATCCAGTGGGCCACTACAAGGGGCCGCAGAACTACGGGACCGACGTGGTGTTCATCCTGACGCTCTCGGAGCAGTCGAACCCCGAGGGATTCACCTGCCTGGACAGGAACCCGTAGGAGGGCTTCGAGGAGCACCATTTGACTCGGGGGCAGCGCCCCGGCCCGCCAGGTGCACGAGCCTGGCGCGGTCGGGGTGCGCTGGTTATGTTCATATGAAATACTCATGGAGTTCATATGAACGATTCCGATCTTCCGGCACAGCTGGTTCGTGAAGCACGTCCGGTGTATGGTGAGCCGGACCAACTTGAACGGCTGCGCCAGGCTGCGGAGACTGGCCTTCCGGTCGACGCCGTCAAGGTGCTCCAGGCGGAGTTGAAGCGATTCGGAGTGCAGCGGCCATCCGACTTCGTGAACGGAATCATCTCGCGGGCAACCCGGCAACGACGAAACCGGTTGAACAGAGAAGAGAGCGAAGTGGTGCTGCGGGTGGCGGCGGTGATGGCACTGGCTGTCTACGTCTGGGGAGAAGAGGAGGGGGCGGCGACGTTTTTGGTCCACCCGCACCGGATGCTCGGAGGCGCCATACCCATCGAGATGGCCCTGTCGGAGGTCGGTGCGAGGCACGTGGAAGACATCCTGTGGGGCCTTCACTACGGCCTTCCCGCATAACAGGCCGCGACGAAGACACCTTCCGTGGACGTCTACCGAATTCACGACCATCGCTTCGATGCCCTCAGCGGGTTCGGGGCCGGAGTAAGAGGCGGGCGATGGAACCCCCGCGGCGTACCCGTCGTCTACACCTCGCCCGCGTACGAAGGCACGTTGCTCGAAGCACTCGCACATGCGGAAGCGAGCCACATCCCGAAGGGACATGTGGCATCCCGCATCGTGCTACCGAATGGTTGCACCGTGCGGGTCCTTGACGAGGCCGACTACCCGGATTGGTCCGACCGGAAGGCTTCCAGGGACATCGGGCGCAACTGGGTCGAATCGCAGCGTTCCCTGGCCCTTCAAGTGCCCTCCCATGTCGCGCAGCCCTGGGGCCGAAATCTACTCCTGAACCCGCGTCACGCGGATTTCGGCCGGGTCCGTGTTGCGGAAGTCGTGGATGTCGGCTGGGATCCCCGGCTGTTCTGAAGTGATCGGCTGACTGTTCTCGGCGGGGACTCCGGGCGAAAGGGGGGGTGCGCCGCATCACCGCCCTGCGGTATAGTCCACGCGCATCAGGTTCACCCCCAAACCCCGGAGCCCGCCCCCCTTGCAATACTCCCTCCTCGGAAACAGCGGCCTCGTCGTCTCCCGCATCGCGCTCGGTTGCATGAGCTTCGGCAGCCGCAAGTGGCGCCCATGGATGCTCGAAGAGGACGAGGCCATGCCTTTCTTCCGCCGCGCCGTTGAACTCGGCATCAACTTCTTCGACACCGCCGACGTCTATTCGCTCGGCGTGAGCGAGGAGATCACCGGCAAGGCGGTCCGTGAGTTCGCCGTCCGGGACGAGGCGGTGGTGGCGACCAAGTGCCGCATGCGGATGGGCACGGGGCCGAATCGCGGCGGACTCTCGGCGAAGCACATCATCCAGTCGTGCGAGGCCTCGCTGCGGCGTCTCGGGGTGGACCGGATCGACCTCTACCAGATCCACCGGGCCGACCCGAACACGCCCGTCGAGGAGACCCTGGCCGCGCTCGACCGCCTCGTCCAGGACGGCAAGGTTCTCTACCTGGGAGCCAGCTCGATGTTCGCCTGGGAGCTGATGAAGATGCTCTCGATCTCGGAACGGAACGGATGGGCGCGGTTCGTGTCCATGCAGAACCACTACAACCTCGTGTACCGGGAAGAGGAGCGTGAAATGATGCCATTGTGTGTGGATCAAGGGTTGGGTGTCATTCCCTGGTCGCCCCTGGCGCGTGGCCTGCTCACGGGTAAGCGCGCCCGGGGGACGCACGAGGCCTCGGCGCGGGACGAACACGACGCCCCTCTGGCCGACGAGCTCTACGACCACGAGTCGGACTGGGACGTGGTCGACGCGACCCTGCGTGTCGCGGAGCGGCGGGGCGTCGAACCGGTGCAGGTCGCGCTCGCGTGGCTGCTGTCGCGGCCGGCGGTCGCGGCGCCGGTCGTCGGCTTCACCAGGGTCGAGCAGATGGACGCGGCCGCCGCCTCGGTCGACCTGGTCCTCACCGAAGAGGAATGCGCCGAACTCGAGGCGCCCTATCGACCCCACGAGGTGCGCGGCTGGCTCGGCGGCCCACTCCGTCTGCCGGGGATCAGCTCGTGAGCGCCGGCACGCGCCCCGGCATACCGGGCCTGACCCTTACCCGGGCGGACTTCGAAGCGGCCTACAAGAACGTCGGGCCCCATGTCTACAAGACCCCACTGCTCACCAGCCGGTCGCTGAGCGAGGCGTGCGGCCTCGATGTGCGGCTCAAGGCCGAACTCTTCCAGCGCGGCGGCTCGTACAAGGTGCGCGGGCCGCTCAACAAGATCGCCAGGCTGACCGACGAGGAACGGGCTCGGGGCGTGATCTGCTCGTCGGCGGGCAACCACGCGCAGGGCGTGGCGATCGCGGCGCGGCACTACGGGGTGAAAGCCGTGGTGTGCATGGCGGAAAACGCAACGCCTGCCAAGGTCGCGGCCACCAGGGGTTACGGCGCGAGCGTCGTCCTGCAGGGCGGCATCTGGGACGAGGCCAACGAGAAGGCGCTGGAACTCGTCGAAACGGAGGGCTACACCTACATCCACCCGTTCGACGATCCCGACCTGATCGCGGGACAGGGGACGCTGGGGCTCGAGATCATGGAGCAGTTCCCCGAGGTGGAGCTGGTGGTGGTGCCGATCGGCGGCGGCGGGCTGATCTCCGGGATCTCCATGGCGGTGAAATCGTTCAACCCGGGGGTGCGCGTGATCGGCGTCGAGTCCTCCGGGGCGCCGGCCATGAAGCGCAGCGTGGCACACGGGTCGCGCGTGACGCTGGACACCGTCGACTGCGTCATCGACGGGCTCGTCGTGAAACGGGTGGGCGGGAACACCTGTTCCGTTGTCTCGCGCTTCGTGGACGAGATCGTGACCCTCCCCGACGAGCAGATCTTCGAGGCCGTGCTATGGCTGATGACGCGGGCCAAGCTGGTGACCGAGGGCGCGGCCGCGTCGCCGGTCGGTGCGCTTCTGCAGGGGCTGGTGGACGCGCCCGCGGGGACGAAGACGGTGTGTGTGCTCAGTGGTGGGAATCTCGATGTGAAGAAGCTGCGGGGAATGTCCTGGAATTGAGATGCGTTGGGGCGTGACTAGTCATGCGGGGCTTGAGAATTTAGTGTCAGATACGATATACTGTTTCTGACACTCAAGACTAACGAGGAGAAGACCGTTGTCCAGTTTGCCGCGCCAAATCATGGCGTACGCCGAAACATTGCCTGAAGGCGCACCGATCTGCCCGAGCGCTCTGCTTCACATGGGGAATCGTGCGGCGATCGACCAGGCATTGTCGCGTCTAGCCCGCCGGGAGCAACTCCTGCGAGTATGCCGAGGCGTCTATGTACGCCCGATCGAAACCGAGTTCGGTGTCCGCGCACCGTCCGTTGACAAGGTTATCGCGGCGCTGTCAGCCCTTTGGGGTGAGACAATCGTTCCCTCAGGGGGAGCTGCGGCCAATGTGCTTCGACTTACCACACAGGTACCAATACAGTCGGTCTACCTGACATCGGGACCGACGCGCACCCTAACGCTGTTCGCTCAAGTCATCCGGCTTCGGCACGCTCCGCGATGGCAGTTGGTTGCGCCCGGAAGGCCAGCCGGTCTCGCTGTGCGAGCGATGGCGTTTTTGGGCCCGAACGAAGTCGAGGACGGCCTGGGCGCGATCAGGCAGTCGCTCACACAACGAGACCTTGACGAACTCGCCGCGACCCGGGCAATACTGCCGTCGTGGCTGGCCGAGCCGATAAGCGGGCTGGTTTCCTGTGGATAGGCCTCCGTTTCATTCCCTTTCGGCCGAAAGGAAGCGCAATGCGCTGGGGGTTGCTGCGAGGCTGGGAGGGCCAAGGGCCTACCTGCTCGAAAAGGATATCTGGGTTGTTCAGACCCTGTCGGTACTATTCGGAGCACCCTTCGGCCAGGACCTGGTGTTCAAGGGGGGCACATCGTTGTCCAAGGCCTATCGGGCCATCCGCCGGTTCTCAGAAGATGTCGATGTGACCTACGACATCCGGCGCTTCGTGCCTGAACTCACGGCCGATGCAGGCCACGAGGCGCTCCCGCCCACAAGGAGTCAGGAGCAGCGCTGGACCAAGGCGATCCGTAGCCGTCTCGCGGAGTGGACACGTGACGAGGCAGTGCCGGAACTCCGAGACGGACTACTGCGTGCCGGATGGCCCGCCCACCTTCATGCCGACGAGTACAGAATCCGCGTGCGCTACGAGCCATTGTTCAAAGGCTACGGTCTCGTCCAACCCGAAGTCCTGGTCGAATTTGGCGCTCGCTCGACGGGCGAGCCTCACGAACCGCGTTTGACAGAATGCGACGCGGCCAGATTCCTGCCCGACATCCGCTTCCCCACCGCCCGGCCCTCCGTAATGCTTCCGGAGCGCACCTTCTGGGAGAAGGCCACTGCCATACACGTATTCTGCCGTCGCGCGCGCCACCGCGGTGCCCGTCTATCCCGCCGCTGGCACGACCTGTTCGACTCGACGACGGCGGCTACGTCGAGAAAGCCCTGGGCGACCGCTCGCTTGCCCGCGCCGCCGCCCGCCCGCCCCCGCCCCCCGCAGCCCCCCCCCGATAGGCCCGCGCGCTGCCGTCGCCGACAGGCGGCCCCGGCCCCCCCCCTCGCCCCCCCCCCCCGCCCCCCGCCATAAGGCGATATTCTTCCGGGAAAAGGATGTCGCGGGAGACTGGATCGATTACATGGCGGCCGTATCCGGGCACCTTCAGTTGATCCCGGAACAACCGCTGCGTGACATCCTGGCCGAGGACTATCGTCAGATGCAGGGGTCGGGGATGCTACTGGAGGATGCCGAGAGCTTCGAGGACGTCATGAATCGGTGCGCAACAATCGAGTCGAGGGCCAATGCGCGCTGACGCTGGCAGTGCCTCCAAGGAGTCCCGCCCAGTCCCGTCCCGCCCGCATATGGACCCCCAGTCCGACTCCCGAGACGCCCACTACCTCGTTCGCATCGCCGCGGAAGTCGCCAGCAAGTCCAACCGCACGCGCCGGCGCTTCCACCAGCAGTTGGTCCGCAACCTGAACGACGCCCTCCGCCCCACCGGCGCCAATCCCCGGATCCGCGACCGCTGGAGCCGCCTGTTCATCACGCTGGCAGAGCCGGGTGGGGCATCGACGGCCGACGAGGCGATGGAAGCCGCGACCCGCGTCTTCGGCCTCAGCTCCTACTCCAGGGTTGACGCCGTCATCGACGCCGACCTCGACGAGATCGTTCGCGTCGGGCACGACCTCTACCGCGACGCCGTCACCGGCCACCGCTACGCCGTCGCGCCCCGCCGCACCGGCCGCCACTCCTTCTCATCGCGCGACGTCGCCGTCGAGCTCGGCGCCGCGCTCAACCCTTACGGCACCGTCGACCTCACCACACCCGAAGTCACCGTCCACGTCGAGGTCCGCGACCATCGCGCCTACCTCTTCAGCAGCCGCACCGAGGGACCCGGCGGCTTGCCGGTGGGCGTCCAGGCCAGGGCCGTCTGCCTGATCTCCGGCGGATTCGACTCGGCCGTCGCGGCCTGGCTCCTGCTCAAGCGCGGCGTTCCGCTCGACTACGTCTTCTGCAACCTGGCCGGCCCCGCCTTCGAGCGCTCGGTCATCCAGGTCACCAGGGTCCTCGCCGACCGCTGGAGCTACGGCAACCGCCCGCGGATACATGTGGTGGACTTCGGCGAGGCGGTGGGTCAGCTGCAGGAACGTGTCACCCCCCGCTACTGGCAGGTCGTCCTCAAGCGCCTGATGTACCGCGCCGCCGAACAGGTGGCCGCCGACATCGATGCCGACGCGCTGGTCACCGGCGAGTCGCTGGGCCAGGTGTCGTCCCAGACGCTGCGAAACCTGCGCGCGATCGAAGCCGCCGCGACCCGTCCCGTGCTGCGTCCCCTGGTCGGCTTCGACAAGCAGGAGATCATTCGCATCGCCGAGCGGATCGGGACCGCCGCTCTATCCGCGCGCGTCAAGGAGTACTGCGCGATTCTGTCGGGGAAGCCTGTCACTGCAGCGAAGGTTTTGGCGGTGGACCGAGAGGAGGCGCCACTCGACCCCGGCCTCGTCGACCGCGCCGTCGCCGCGCGCAAGGTGCTGGACGTGCGGAAAATCGCCGACTCCGATCTGCAACGCGACTACCTGTGGGTCGATTCCCTCCCGGCGGGAGCCCGCGTGATCGATTGCCGGCCGAGGCAGCAGGACGACGGATGGCGTCATCCCGGCTCCAAGCGCGTGCTGCCCGGCGATTTCCCCGACCTGGTCGAAATACTAAACAAAGATGTTGAGTATGTTTTGTTTTGCGACAACGGCGTCCAGTCGGGACAGTTCGCAAACCTTTTGCAGACAGTGGGTTACGAGGCTTATGCATTGAAGGACGGGACGAAGGCGCTACGGGGATGAGTCCACCGGTTCCTGCGCGAACAATCGCCCTGTCGCTGTCGGTCCTCGTCGGTTGCGGCTCCCCGGACAACCGCGGCGAAGCCGACGACGAACTCATCATCGCGTGGCCCGCGTCGCGCGAGCCCGCTTCGCTGGACGGCCACATCGAACCGTACCAGACGGCGTGGCTCATCGACTACATGATCGCCGATCCCCTGCTGATCATCGGCCCCGACGGCGAGTTCCACCCGGCTCTCGCCACGGCCTGGTCGTCCAACGAGGTGGCGGACGAGTGGACCTTCGTCCTGCGGAGCGGCGTGGTCTTCCAGGACGGCACCCCCTTCGACGCGGCTGCCGTCCGGTACAACGTCGAGCGCATCCTCGATCCGGCCACGCGGTCCGGCGAGATGGCGGCGCACGTCGGGCCGGTCGAGCGCGTCGAGGTCGTCGACGACACCACCGTCACGCTTCACTACGCGGCCCCGTGGGTCACTGTCCTCGACGCCTTTCGACGCGTCCCGATCTGGTCCCCGGCGGCGGCGGAGCAGTGGGGCATCGAGGAGTTCGACCGCCACCTGGTGGGCGCGGGGCCGTTCCTTCTGGAAGAGTGGGTCCCGAACGATCACGTCACCGTGCGGCGGTGGGACGGCTACGGCGGCTGGAACTCGATCGCCAGGGAGGCCGGCCCGGCCAGGGTCGAGCGGGTGACGATCCGCTTCATCGGCGAGGAAGCCGTTCTGGGGAACGTCGTCAGGACCGGCAACGCCCACATCGCCATGAATCTGCCCACCGCGTACATCGACGACTACCGCGATGCGGAGGGGTTCTCGCTGCTGACGGGCTATCAGGCGGGGACCGGCCTGCAGATGGTCATGAACGTGCGGCGGCCGCCCTTCAGCGACCTCCGGGTGCGGCGGGCGCTGCTGTACGGGACCGACCAGCAGGCCATCAACGACCTGTTGTACGACGGGCATTTTCTGGTCTCCGACGGCCCCCTGAACACGGTGCACCGGTGCTACCGGGAGGGAAGCGCGGACACCTATCCCCACGAGCCGGAGACGGCGCGGCGGCTTCTGGAGGAGGCCGGGTACACGGACCGGGACGGCGACGGGATCCGCGAGGCGTACGGGGTTCCGGGCGTGGACGACGGCACCCCGCTGCGCGTCCGCTGGACCATCCTCGACCGCGAGGAGATGGGCGAGGCGATTCAGGCCCAGTGGCGCCCGCTCGGCATCGACGTCGCCATCGAGATCGTACCCGGCCCGGTGCAGCTCGAGATGGTCAACGCGCGCGACTTCGACCTCATCTACGAGCGCCAGAGAAGCCCGGATCCCATGCTGATGGACATGCTTTGGAATTCGGCCCACGACGTGGTCGGCGGGTGGGCGTGGACGGGGTTTGTGGACGAGGAGCTGGACGGGATGGTGAGCCGGCTCAGGGAGATTCCGGATCAGGAGATGCGGTGCGAGCTGGCGCGGGAGGCGCAGCGGATCATCATGGAGAATGCGCTCATGCTCCCTACGCTGAGCGAGCCGATCTTCTATGCGGTGTCGGACGAGGTGCTGGGCTTTGAGCTGGCATCGGAGGGGCAGTTCTACTTCGTGCACAACGTGGAGTTGCCTCGCACACACTGATCCCAACCGGTACCTTCCCGCCCGAAAACCGCGACTCGCACCCCAGGCGGCCGCCCACCCATGCTCGCCCACTACCTCGCCCGCCGCCTCACCCAGCTCGGCGTCGTCCTCCTCCTCGTCTCCGTGGCGGTCTTCTCCATCATGCACGCCCTTCCCGGCGACCCGGTGCAGCTCATGCTCTCCGGCGCCGAGAGCGGGTCCGTCACCCCGGAACGGCAGGAGGAGCTGCGCGAGGAGATGGGGTTGAACGACCCGCTGCCGGTCCAGTATGGCCGCTTTCTCAGCGGAGCCGCCACCGGCGATCTGGGCACCTCCGTCCGGCTGCGCCAGCCCGTGCTCGACCTCATCCTGGACCGGCTGGGGTCCACGCTCGCCCTGAGCCTCGGCGGCATCCTCTTCGCCGTCGTCATCGGCGTAACCACCGGCGTGCTGGCCGCGCTCAGGCAAGGCTCGTGGATCGACGGCTTCAGCCGGCTGCTTGCCTACGCCGGCGTATCGATGCCCCTCTTCTGGCTCGGTCTTCTGCTCATACTGATGTTCTCGTTCTGGCTGCCCTGGTTTCCGCCGGCGGGATCGGAAGGGTGGCGGTCGCTGGTTCTTCCCAGCCTGTCGCTGGGACTCGTGTCCGCGGGCGTGATCGCGCGGCTGACGCGGGCGTCGCTCCGCGAAGTTCTCGTCGAGGACTACATCCGTGCCGCGTGGGCCAAGGGGCTGCCGAAGCGCATCGTCTACCTGCGGCACGCGCTCCGGAACGCCCTGTTGCCGGTGCTGACCATGCTCGGCCTCCAGTTCGGCGCCATGCTGGCGGGCGCGGTCGTCACCGAGACGGTCTTCAGCCGGCCCGGGCTCGGCCGCCTTGTCGTCAGCGCGATCCTCTGGAAGGACTACCCGCTGGTGCAGGGGATCGTGCTGTTCATGGCCGCGATGTACGTCGTCGTCAACCTGCTCGTGGATCTGCTGGCCGCATGGCTCGATCCGCGCATTCGCGACGGGGCTCCGGCATGACGGCCGCGGACACGGCGGTCAGGGGCATCACCGTCGGGGGCCGGACGCTCAGCCCCGGATTCATCGTGGGCACGTCCATCCTCGCGGTCTGGGTGCTGCTGGCGCTCCTGGCGCCCGCCGCCGCGCCCCACGATCCCCTCGCCACCGTCTCCGGAGCACGCGAAGCGCCGTCGCCGGACTTCTGGTTCGGCACCGACCGTCTCGGCAGGGATGTCTTCAGCCGGGTGATCCACGGGGCCCGCGTGTCGCTGGTCCTCGGCTTCATCAGCGTCGCCATCGGTGCCGTGCTCGGCTCCGCGCTGGGCCTCGTTTCCGGCTACTACCGGGGCGCCGTGGACACGGTGGCCATGCGCATCGTGGATGCGATGCTGGCCTTCCCCGACATCCTTCTCGCCCTGGTGGTCATCGCCGCGCTCGGCCCCAGCATCACGAACGTCATGGTGGCGGTCGGCGTCTCGACGATCCCCCGCTATGCGCGCCTGGTGCGGAGTTCCGTGCTCACGATCCGCGAACAGGACTACATCGACGCGGCCCGGCTTGTGGGGGTGCCCGACGTGAAGATCATGCTGCGGCATGTGCTTCCGAACACGGCAATCCCGCTGCTCGTGCTCTCGACCCTCGAGTTCGGGCAAGCCATTTCTATCGGCGCCGGGCTCAGCTTTCTGGGCCTTGGCGCGCAGCCGCCGACGCCGGAGTGGGGGCTGATGGTGGCGGTGGGGCGAGACGTGCTGGGTCGGGCGTGGTGGATTTCCACCTTCCCCGGGCTCGCCATATTCACCGTGGTGATGGCGACGAATCTCCTGGGCGACAGCCTGCAGGAGATGCTGGACCCCAGGTTGAAATCGAGGTGAGGAGAGGAGGGCTCCGCTGTTGAACGACAGGTTCGTAGGCGTCCAGATCGGACCAGCCAGCTTTGTGGACGAAGGGGTCGACGCGGTGCTCGACACACTCCGGCAGCGCGTGGGCGTCAACGCGATCATGCTGGGCACGGTGAGCTGGCTCGGGCTCAAGATCGGGCGCAGCATCTCGTGGAAGATCGACGGATGGCCCGACCACGGCGTCCCCGAACCGGCCGACGTGCAGGGAGGGTCCTACCTGGCTCATCATCCCGAATTCTACCGCAACACCGGCGTCACGAACTTTCGCGCCCCGGACGAGGGCATGCGCGGACGGGACATTCTGGAGATGGTCATCCCCGGTGCCCGCGCCAGGGGGATGAAGGTGATCCCGGAGCTGATGGAGCCGCTGTTCAACTACGCGGGCCACGGGTCGGCCGACACCGTGCAGATCCCCGACCGGGACCGCCTCATGGAGGTGGACTACCTGGGAGGGCGCAGCGACGTGCCCTGTCTGGAGAACCCCGACTACCGGAACTGGTGGCACGCGCTCATCGAGGACCACTGCCGAAGCTACGATATCGACGGCATCATGTGGTGCAACGAGCGGCTGAGCCCTCTGGACCAGCTTGTGTCCGGGCTGGCGCCGGGGTGCTTCTGCCGGCACTGCCTGGCGAGCCTGCGCGGCGCGGGCATCGACCCCGAGGAGGTCCGGCAAGCGTCGGCGGCGCTCCATCGCTACTTCCGCGAGGCGCGCGCGGGAGCCCGCTTCACGGACGGCGCCTTCATCACGGGGCTCCGGGTTCTGCTCGACAACCCCGAGTTCCTGCTGTTCGAGCGGCATTGGGTGAGGCGCAACAAGGACCTCGACCGTGAGCTTCACGGGGTCACCAAACGGTGCGATCCGGAGCTGCAGTTCGGGCTCAACGTCTGGAACCGGAACCACTTCAACCCCCTGCGCAAGGCGCAGTGGCCGTGGGCCGAGACGAAGGACTACGCCGACTGGGTCAAGCCGATCACATACCAGCACCAGGCCGGCGGGACCTACACGAAGGAGATGACCCAGCTGCATGCGAACCTGTTGCGGGATCTGGCGCCCGCGGAGATGACGCCGCTGATGTACCGCATTCTGGGGCTCGACGAGGCCCCGTGGGACGATCTCATCGGTGTGGGGATGGCTCCGGCCAGCTATGTTGGCGGGCAGTGCCGGGCGACGATCGAGGCGCTGGACGGCGAGCTTCCGGTGCTGATGGGGATCGGCGTCGACGCGCCGCGGACCAGCCCGGATCAGGCGGTCTGCACGCCGGAGATCGTCTACGAAAGCGTGCACGCGGCCTACGACGCCGGCGCGGCCGGGGTGATCTACGCGCCCAGCTACGCCAGCATGAAGCTCACCAACCTCGACGGCGGCGCGAGGGCGCTGGCCGAACGCGGGATCTGAAGGGAGCCAACGATGCCCGAAGCACCAGCCTGGAAGTTCCAGACGGTCCTGCAGGACCTGGCTCAAAAGGAGCCCGCGTCGGTGACGTTGCGGGGCCGCGTGATCACCGGGGTGGGTGACGAGGTGATCGAGGACGGCCATGTCAGCCTGGAAGGAGGCCGGATCGTGGCGGTCGGAGAGGGTGGCGGGGGGAGGGGGGATGGTCGGGCGGTGGTCGCGACCGGTGGAACGATTATGGCCGGCCTGGTCAACAGCCACGCCCACCTGGCCTGGGACGGGATTCACGACCTCGCGGCCCAGTCGCTGAGCGACGCCCCCGAGATCGGCGCCTACAAGGCCGCGAGCAACATGCTGGCGTGCCTGCGCGCCGGGATCACGACGGTGCGCGACCTGGGGATGAACCGGAGCGGTGTGTTCGCCAAGCAGGCGGTGGAGCAGGGCGTGGTTGCGGGCCCCCGCCTGCTGATCTGCGCCGAGGCGATCGTCCAGACCGGCGGGCACACCTACTGGTGCTGCCGGGAAGCCACCGGCGCGGACGAAATGCGTCGCGCGGTTCGCGACCAGGTCAAGGCCGGCGCCGATCTGATCAAGATCATGATGTGCCACGACTTGCTGGAGTTCACCGACGAGGAGCTGCACGCCATCGTCGACGAGACCCATCGCAGCGGGCTTCCCGTCACCGCTCACGCCACCTTCGACGCAGCGATCGCGCGCGCCGTCGACTTCGGCGTCGACACCGTCGAGCACGGCGGCAGCATGTCGGACGAGACCATCGCGAAGCTGGTCGCGGGCAGCGTGCCGATCATCACCACCTTCTCGCCCGTGGTGATCCAGTCGAAGCCGGAGATTGCCCGCAAGTACAACATCCCGGAGTGGAAGATCAGGGAGCGCCAGCGGATGGTCGCCGACAGGGGCCGCTACGACGGCCTGCTGCGGGCGGCGCGCGCGGGCGTGCGGATCGTGTTCGGGACGGACGCGGGGAGCCCGGCTGTGCGTCACGGGGTGGTGGTTCCCGAGATGGAGTTCATGATCGAAGTCGGGGTCGTGGCGGACAGTCACGCGGCGATCATGAGCGCGACCCGCGAAGCGGCGGTCATGAACCGGATGGACGACCGGATCGGCACGCTCGAGGCCGGCAAGGAGGGTGACGTGATCGTGGTGGACGGGAATCCGCTCAATGATCTTCGCGACCTGGAGCGGGTGCGGATGACGTTCGTGCGGGGGTGTTGCCTGTACGCGCGGCCGGCGGCGTGAACCCGATGACGCGGGCGGCACCGACCTCCTACCTCGCGGCGCGCGCCGTGAGCGTGAAGTCAAGCTTTCGTACCCGGATGCTCGAGCTCGCCGCCGGGCTGGACGACATCATCGCGCTTGGCCGGGGCGATCCCGACTTCGAGACGCCGCCCGCCATCGTCGCCGCGGGCGCGGAGGCTCTGGCCGGCGGCTACACCCACTACACCGCGCCGCCCGGCCTCCAGGAGCTGCGCCAGGGGATCGCGTTTCAGCTGAAACTAAACAATAATGTTTACTATTCGGACAATCAGATCATCGTCACCAACGGCGCCCAGGAAGCACTCCTGATCTCCATCCTCGCGCTGGTCGATCCCGGCGACGAGGTCGTGCTGCAGGCGCCGCGCTTCAACGCCTTCGACCACATGGTGAACCTGGCGGGCGGCCGCGTGGTGGACGTGGCGACGCTCGAAGAGGACGACTACGCCCTCAGGGCCGACGCGATCCGGGCCGCGCTGACCGAACGTTCGAAGCTCCTCGTGATCGCGAACCCGAACAACCCCACGGGCGGACTGACACCGCGGGCGGAGCTGGAGCGGATCGCCGGGCTGGCCGTGGAGCACGACCTCATGGTCATCTCCGACGAGATCTACGACAAGCTGATCTTCGGCGGGGCGGAGCACGTCAGCCTCGCGGCTCTCGACGGCATGAGCGACCGCACCGTCACGGTGAACGGTTTCTCCAAGGCCTACGCCATGACCGGCTGGCGCGTGGGCTACCTCGCCGCGCCGGCCTGGATGATGGAAGCGGCCGTCGAGATCAAGCACACGCTGAGCATCTGCACGCCGCCGGCGCTGCAGCGTGGCGCGCTCGCGGCTCTGGAGAGCGGCGAGGCCGCGGTCGCCTCGATGCTTGCCGAATACGAGCGGCGGCTCGCTCTCGTCGTGCGCCACCTTGACGGGATGGGGATTTCGTACGGGCGGCCAGGTGGGGGGATGTACGTCTACGCCAACATCTCGAGCACGGGACTGGACGCCGAGACCTTCTGCCTCGAACTGCTGCGCCGGGAGCGCGTGATGGTCTTCCCCGGCACCATGTTCGCGGACCCTGCCAACCGGCACATCCGCATCACGCTGCTGTCGCCCCATGAGGCGATCGGCGAAGCGCTGACAAGGATGAAGGGGTTCGTCGAGCGAGTGCGCGTGTCGTGATGGGCGACGGGCGACGTACCGGGAGCCGCGACACCCGGATCATCCTGGTCGGCGCCGGCGTGCGCGGGGAAATCTGGGCCCGGGTCATCGCCGGGGCCCCCGGTGCGACGCTGGCGTGCATCGTTGACCGGGACGAAACCCGCGCCCGCCGCGCCCGCGACGACCACGCTCCGGGCGCCCTCGTGGCGCGCGACTTCGCCGCCGCTCTCGCCCGGGCGGGGGCCGACGCCGCGGTCGTCGCGACCCCTCCCGCCAGCCATCACTCCCTCGCGAGCCGTGCTCTGGGACGCGGCCTCGACGTCCTCTGCGAGAAGCCGCTCTCGGAGGAACTCGAGGAGGTAATCGACCTGATCGCGCGGGCCAGGGCAGCCGGGCGCCACCTCCTCGTCGGCATGAACTTCCGCTACCTGCCCTCGTCGCAGCGGATCCGTCACTACGTCCGGAGCGGCGAACTCGGCGCCCTGAGCTACGCCCACTTCACGTACCACCGGCAGCGCGACGGCAACCGCGACGACCTGAACGACTACGTGATGACGATGGCCCACCCGATGCTGCTGGAGCAGAGCATCCATCACTTCGACCTTCTGCGCTATTGCTACGACACCGAGGTGGAGTCGCTGGTGTGCGACAGCTGGCGGCCATCGTGGAGCACCTACGAGGGCGATTGCTGCGTATCCGTGCTCTTCCGCTTTGAAAACGGGGTGCGCGTCAACTATCTGGGCACCTGGACGGCGGCCTGGAACCGGATGGATTTCCGTTGGCGGAGCGACTTCGAGAGAGGGGCACTCATCCAGCGCGAGCAATTCGGGGATCTGGCGCGGGTCGACTTCGATCGCGGTCTGGGCCTGAGCGGGCCCAGGTTCAAGGTGGACGCCGACGCCGAGACGCCGGTCGAAGAGCGACTCGAGCCGTGCATCCCCTTCGTTGACGACACCCGCGAGCTGCTGAGCGAATTTCTGCGGGCCGGACGGGGCGAGGCGCAGCCGGTCACCACCGCCGCCGATCACCTGGAAAGCCTGCTCGTGGTGCGGGCCTGCATCGAGTCGCTCGAAGGTGGGGACCGGGTGGCGCTGCGGGACCTGCGGGAACGCTTCGTCCCGGGAACCAAGGCGGCGCAACCCCTCGGCACCGACGCCCCAACCGCCTCGGCCCCGTGACCGGGAGCGGCCAAACCGGCCCCGCGGCGCGTGACCCTTCCCCCGGCCTCCTCCGCGTCCGCGGCCTGCGCACACGGTTCCTCACCGATCAGGGCGCTGTCCACGCAGTCAACGGCGTGAGCTTCTCCGTCCGGCGCGGGGAGACCCTCGCGCTGGTGGGCGAGAGCGGTTGCGGGAAGACGGCTGCGATGCTCTCCGTGCTGCGCCTGCTGCCGCCCAACCGAACCCGCGTCGAAGCCGACGAGGTGAGCTTTCGCGGCCGCGACCTTCTCTCGCTCGACGACGAGGGCATGAGGCGGATGCGCGGCGCGGAGATCGCGATGATCTTCCAGGACCCCCGCAATGCCCTGAATCCCGTGCTCACCATCGGCCGCCAGCTCACCGAGAGCCTGGAAATCCACCTGGGCCTGGGCCGCCGTGAAGCGCGCGACCGCGCGATCGAACTGCTGCATTCGGTGGGCATCCCGGCGCCGGCCACGCGGTTCGACGACTACCCGCACCAGTTTTCGGGCGGCATGTGCCAGAGGGTGATGATCGCCACGGCGCTGTCCTGCGATCCCGGCCTCCTCATTGCCGACGAGCCCACAACGGCCCTCGATGCGACCATCCAGTCGCAGATTCTGGATCTGGTCTCCGAACTGAGGGCCATGCGGCGCATGGCGATGATCTGGATCAGTCACGACCTGAGCGTCGTGTCGAGTCTGGCCGACCGGGTGGCGGTGATGTACGCGGGTTCCATCGTCGAGACCGCGCCGGTCAGGCGCCTCTTCGAGTCGCCGGAGCATCCCTATACCCGCAGTCTGCTCGCGTCCCTCCCCGCTCCGGTCGCGGACGGCGATGGCGCCGATGCCGCGAAGCGGGGCCCGCTCCTCGAAGTCCACGACCTGAAGAAGCACTTCCCGGTGCACAGGGGACTGATGCAGCGGCCCACCGGAGCGGTAAGAGCCGTCGACGGCGTGAGCTTCCAGCTGCATCGCGGAGAGACACTGGGGCTCGTGGGAGAGAGCGGCTGCGGCAAGACCACCGTGGCCCGCACCGTCCTCGGCCTCACGGCGCCCACGGCCGGCCGCGTCATCTTCAACGGCACCGATCTCACCCGCGCAACTGCGGCGGAAGTGCGCGTGTTGCGCCCGCGCATGCAGATGATCTTCCAGGACTCGTATTCGTCGCTCAATCCACGCCTCAGCGTGGGTCGCTCCATCGCGGAACCGCTTCTCGAGCACGCGACGATGAACCGCGCCGAACGAGGTAAGAAGGTCGCCGAACTCATGACCGTCGTCGGACTGGATCCGAAGCTCGCCGCACGCATGCCGCACGAGTTCTCGGGCGGTCAGCGGCAGCGCGTCGGCATCGCGCGTGCCCTGGCCCTGAAGCCCGATCTGATCGTCTGCGACGAGCCCATCTCTTCGCTCGACATCTCCATCCAGGCCCGGATCGTAGACCTTCTCGCGGACATCCAGGAGCAATTCGGACTCACCTACCTCTTTATCTCGCATGACCTGAGGATGATCAGGCATCTATGCGACCGGGTCGCGGTCATGTACCAGGGGAAGATCGTGGAGACGGCGACGGCGGAGGTGCTCTTCCGGGCGCCCAAACATCGGTACACGCGGACGCTCCTGGCGGCGGTCCCTCGGCGGACGGGGCGGGCTTCGTGACGGCCGAATAGCATTTGACGCGGGACCTCCGGCCTTGCTAGAACCAATGACATGAGCCACTCCCGCAAGTCCATGCGTCCATGGGGAATTCTGGCGGGTGTCGCCTGGTTCGTCGGCTGTGGCGACAGCACGACGGATCCTGCGTTGCCTGACCCGCCCGTGCCGGCGACGATCACGGTCAGCCCTGAAACGGCCGAGCTGAATGCAGTAGGCGCGACCGTCCAGTTGAGTGCCGAGGTCCGTGACCGGAACGGCCGGGTCATGGCCGGGGCCGCCGTGACGTGGGTGAGCACCAGCACCGGAGTGGCGCGGGTGGACGCGGCAGGACTCGTCACGTCGGTGGGCAACGGGGCCTCCACGATCACCGCGACGGTCGGGGTGGCGTCGGGGAGCGCCGAGGTAACCGTGGCTCAGCAGGTAAGGGGTATCGAGGTGTTGCCCGCCCCCGGCAAGGTGTCAGCGGGCGGCGATACCCTGCGCCTGACGGCGGACGCCTGGGACCCGAACGGATTTTCGGTGCCGGGCAGCGAATTCACATGGTCTTCGAGCGATACTGCCGTCGCCACCGTGGATGAGTCGGGCCTGGTCCATGGCATTGTCGAGGGCGTCGCATTCATAACGGCCACTACGGCAGGCGTGTCGGGCGAGGCGCCCGTCACGGTGGCCCACCAGGACTGGGCCCCACTCGCGGCGTTCTACCAGGCTACGCAGGGTCCGGGATGGATAGAGGACGACGGCTGGATGTCGGATCGACCGATCGGCCAATGGCACGGAGTGACAACCAGGCCGGATGGTCACGTCACCGCGCTGGATCTCGCTTCGAGCAATCTGACCGGGATGATTCCAACCGAATTGGGGCGCTTGTCACACCTTGAGACCCTGCATCTGCAGTGGAATCGGTTGTGGGGCCCGATTCCCCTTGAACTGACCACGCTGCACAACCTCAGGAGTCTGCGCCTTGGTGTTAATGGCCTGACCGGCGAGATCCCGGCCGAGTTGGCCAACCTGGTCAACATCGAGGATCTGCGCCTGAACCACACCTTCCTGACCGGCCGAATCCCGCCCGACTTGAGCAACCTGCCCAACCTCACGAGGCTGAGCATCCACGGAAGCGACCTGACCGGTCTGGTTCCTTCCAGTTTTGTGCGATTCGAACGGCTTCGGCTTTTCCACTTCAGGGACAACGAGGATCTCTGTATCCCCGATGAAGCCGATTTCATACGGTGGCTGGTGCAGCTTGACGTTGCGCTCGGACCCGTTTGCAACGAGGACGACAGGGAAGCACTCGTGTCGCTCTACGAGGCCACCGGAGGAAGTGAATGGACTCGTTCCGATGGCTGGCTCGATGATGATGTGCCAGTGAGCGAATGGCATGGTGTCAGCACCGATTCGGTGGGGCGCGTCCTCGACGTCGACCTGTCCAGCAACGGGCTTGCGGGCCGATTGCCGGAGTTGTTGGCACCGCTCGCGAGCATGACTTCTCTTCGGCTGGACGGAAACGAGGGACTGTACGGTCCCTTGCCGTTGACGCTGTCAATGCTCTCGCTCGAAGCGTTGAGATACCGGAACACCGGCCTTTGTGTTCCCCCCGGCGAAGCCTTCGCCGGATGGCTCGCTGCTATCCCCTCGCACGAGGGTACGGACGCCGAGTGCTCGCCCCTCTCGGACCAGGAAGTCCTCGAACTCCTGTACGGTGCCGTCGGTGGCGCCGAATGGAAGGACGACGAGAACTGGCTTTCCGGGCAACCTCTCGGTGACTGGAACGGTGTGGAGACCGACGATGTCGGCAGAGTGGTTGCCCTGCGACTCCCGCGCAACGACCTGGCGGGCCGCATTCCACCCCAGCTGGGCTACCTGGAACAGCTCGGCGAGCTGGACCTGTCCGGCAATCAGCTGGAGGGACCAATCCCGTCCCAGTTGGGCGATCTGTCCAGCCTCACGCTGATGAATCTGGGCCAGAACGAGCTGGAGGGACCGATCCCCCCGCAGTTGGGCGATCTGACCAGCCTGTCACAGTTGCTCCTCTGGGCGAACGAGCTGGAGGGACCGATCCCGCCGGAGCTGGGGAGGCTGACCAACCTGCTCGTGCTGGGACTCGGCATAAACGAGCTGGAGGGACCGATCCCGCCGCAGTTGGGCGACCTTGTCAACCTTTTCTATCTGTACCTGGATGGAAATCGCCTGTCGGGACCAATCCCGTCGCAGCTCGGCAACCTGTCCCGCTTGTCTGAGCTGATCCTGGATCGTAATTGGTTGACGGGATCGATTCCTCCATGGCTGGGCAGCCTGCCGAACCTGACGCGTCTCGGCCTCGGCCACAATGGGCTGACCGGGTCGATCCCGCCCGAGTTGGGCAACCTGCCCAGCCTGACTGAGCTGATCCTCGGTCGCAACTGGTTGACGGGGCCGGTTCCTTCGAGACTGGCCAGCCTCTCCGCATTGACACACCTGGACCTCAGCCGGAACAGGCTGACGGGAACGATACCGTCGCAATTGGGAGCCCTGTCCAGCCTGGAGCGTCTCAACCTCAGCGGGAATGAGCTGGCCGGGCGGATTCCCCCCGATTTCGGTGATCTGTCAAGGTTGCAGTCACTGTCGATAGCGGGGAACCGGTTGTCCGGTGCACTCCCGCCCGTCCTGGGCGGACTCACCCGTCTGGAGCGGCTCCACCTGACCGACAATGCCGACGTGTCCGGGATCCTGCCTTCGGGCCTGACCGCCCTGGGCGAACTCGAGGAACTGATTCTGACGGGTACCGGTCTGTGCGCCCCCGCGGACACCACCTTCCAGAACTGGCTGTCCGAAGTGGAAGTGGCGCGCGTGCGGGATTGTGAAGTGGACGCGGGGTCGTCGGCCTACCTGACCCAGGCGGTGCAGTCGCTGGACTTCCCGGTTCCACTGATCGCCGGCAGGGAGGCCCTGCTCAGGGTGTTCGCGATCGCCTCGCGTCCGGGCAACGAAGGCATCCCGGAGGTCCGGGCGAGCTTCTACCTCGACGGAGTGGAAAGTCACGCGGTCGACATTCCGGGGTCGGTGACCCCCATCCCAACCGAGATCGAACACGCGCAGAGTTCGTTGCAGAGGTCGGCCAATGTCACGATCCCCGGATCGGTTATCCAACCCGGACTGGAGTTGGTGGTCGAGATCGACCCGGACGGAACGCTGGATCCCGAACTGGGCGTGACGAAGCGGATTCCCGCGGAGGGCAGGGCACCGGTGCAGGTGGAGTCGCTGCCCGGCCTGGATATGACGGTGATCCCGTTCCAATGGGCGCCGAAACCCAATTCGTGGATTGTGGATATCGCCGAGGGCATGGCCGCAAGTCCGCACACGCACGAAATGCTTGGCGATGTGCGCGCCATGCTCCCGGTCGCCGACATCGATGTTGAAGTCCACGAAGCCGTCCTGACCTCGACCGTCAATTCTCTCGATCTGCTTGGCGAGACGCACCTGATTCGGACGTTGGAGAGCGGTACGCGCTACTACATGGGTGTCCTCCCCGAGCACGTGGTCGGTGCCCCGGTAGGGGTTGCGTTCCTTGGTTTCCGAATCAGCTATTCGGTGGCCGATCCCTTTGTGATCGCGCACGAACTCGGACACAACATGGGTCTATATCATGCACCGTGCGGTGGTGCCGGCGGTCCGGACCCGGCGTTCCCCCAAACAGACGCTTCAATCGGCTCCTGGGGATACGACTTTCGCGCCGGCGGCAGCCTGGTATCGCCGCGGGCCAGGGACCTGATGTCCTACTGCGGTCCTCCGAAGTGGGTCAGCGAGTTCAGTTTCACCAAAGCTCTGAACCATCGGCTTGAGGGTGATGGAAGCCAGGGTCCGTTCGCGCCGACCGCCCCATACGCTCCCACGCGGAGCCTGATCTTGTGGGGCGGTGTGGACGACGAGGGAAGTCCGTTCCTGGAGCCCGCTTTCGTGGCGGACGCCTCGCCCAGCCTTCCCCAATCGAGCGGCGACTACGAGCTTGTCGGCCGAAGCGCCAGTGGCGACGAACTGTTTTCCCTCAGCTTCGGCATGGCGGAATTGGCTGACGCGGATGGGAGGTCGATCTTCGTCATCGCGCTGCCCCTGCGGACCGAGTGGGCGGGCATGCCGGAGAGCATTACGCTGTCCGGCCCCGGCGGATCGACCACCACGGACCGGACGACCGATCAG
The DNA here is from genome assembly GCA_002238865.1 of Gemmatimonadetes bacterium bin94. Classification (GTDB taxonomy): domain Bacteria; phylum Gemmatimonadota; class Gemmatimonadetes; order Longimicrobiales; family Gaopeijiaceae; genus Bin94. The sequence goes on from MPNE01000029.1 coordinate 33,237, forward strand.
CCCATGGCCATCCTTCGCGATACGGTCAGTGGCGAGGTGCGGGGCATCCTGCGCGGTGAGGACGCGACGGACCTGATTGGCGTGGCTGCGGACGCTGTCGGGCTGCCCGGGCCGCGTCTGCAGGTGTTGTTCAGCCGGGGGATCCCGGACGGCTAGCCTTGGCGGCCGCCCCTACTCCCTCCACGGATACGGCGGCCGCCTCAGGTGCCAGTCCGTCTCCCGCTGATACGCCATTCCGAGATCCAGGACGCTCTGGTCGTCCATCGGAGAGCCCACGATCTGCAGCGACAACGGCAGCCCGTCCTCGTCGAACCCGCACGGGATCGCCAATCCGGGGTGGCCGACCAGATTCGCGATGTAGTTGAGACGCGGGGTACGCGAGCTGATCTCCCCCGGTGGCTCCCACTCGTTGCGCGCCGGGATCGGCCACCCGTCGCGGACCTCGCGCATGGCGGCGCCGTTCGGCCACGTCGGCGCGATCACCGCGTCGTAGCGCGACACGATCTCGTCGGCCTCGCGCACCAGCTGATTGCGGATCCGCTGCGCGGTGAGGTAGTCGGCGGCGGGCATCATGCGGCCGGCCATCCACCCCGCGCGGCGGTCCTCGTTGAAGGAGAACATGTTGGCTGCGCTGCCGTCGTCGAAGAGCGCCCTGAAGTTGGTCCCGCTCTCGACGGTGACGATCGTCGTGAAGAGCGCGCCCGTGGGGCGAAGCGGCAGCTCGATGTCCTCGACCTCGACCCCCATTTGGGCGAACACGTCCAGCGCCTCCTGGAAGACGCGCCGGGTGGCCTCGGACCCCGACAGCTCGAACTCGGCGCGGTGGACGCCGAGACGGCGCCCGCGCATGGCCCCCGGGTCCGCACGGAAGACGAAGGGGCGGTCCACCGTGCAGTTGTCGCGCGGATCCCGCCCGGCGATCTGCTCGAGGATGTGGCCGCAGTCCTCGGCCGAGCGCCCCACGGGGCCGATCTTGTCCAGGCTCCACGACAGCGCCATGCAGCCGAAGCGGCTCACGCGGCCGAATGTGGGACGCAGGCCCGACGCGCCCACGGCGGAGGCCGGGAAGACGATCGAGCCGCCCGTTTCGGTGCCGATGCCGAAGCCGATCAGCCCGGCGACGGCGGCGGACACGGTGCCGCTCGACGACCCGAAGCTGGTGCGGTCGAGCTTCCACGGGTTGAGCGCGGAGCTCGTGTTGCCCCCGGCAAACTCCCCGAGCGACATCTTGGCCATCAGCACCGCGCCTGCGTCTTCGAGACGGTCGATGACCGCCGCGTTCCGGTCCGGCACCCGGTCCGCGAAGATCCGGGACCCCCACGTGGTGCGGATGCCGCGCGTGTCGAGCAGATCCTTGACACCGTAGGGCAGGCCGTGTAAGATGCTGCGCCGACTACCGGTCACAAGCTCCCGGTCGGCCCGTTCGGCGGCTTCGAGCGCCTGGTCGCGGGCGATGGTGACCATCGTGGCGAGCTTGCCGTCGTGGTCGGTGCGCGGCTCGCTGGGGAGTTCGAATGGCGGCACGTCGAGGGCTTCCGCGCGGTCGAGGTAGGCCTGGGTGAGGTCCACCGAGGTGACCGCGCCGCTCGCCAGCAGGTCGGCCAACTCGCGCACCGTGAGGAAGAGGGTCGATTCCTGCGCGGCCGATGTGCCCATCGCTCAGCCCCTCCAGAAGACGACCAGCGGCGGCTCGTCGGGATCCAGCGGAAACTCCCGCAGGGTCCGCTGCACATTGATCATGTTGGCGAGCGCCGCACGCAGCCGCTCCAACTCCTCGGCCTCCTGGTAGATGCCCCGGGGGCCCTGGTGGTCCAGCAGCGTCTCGGCGGTCGCGGCCGAGACCTCGCCGGTGTCGGCGACCTCGGTGCAGGCCTGTTGCCACGCCAGGGCCATCGCCCCCGCGCCGGCGGCCGTCGCGAACTGTCGGCGGTTCATGGTCATTCGATTGGACTCCCTGGCCTGTGCTGGTGACGGCCCGGCACTCGCGTGTTCCGGCCGTGCCCCGTACCTTCGTCGCGCCCCATCGCCCCCACCATAACCCGGACCGCCACCACATTGCGAGCACTTCACATCGAACCCATGCCGGAGTGGATTCGCGGCCTCTTCCGGAAGGCGGCGGACGAGGCCGGGATCGAGATGGTCCGGGGCGGCGCGCTCGAGGGGGATGACCTCGTCGACGCGGCCGCCGGCGCGCACGCGCTGGTCACCGGGCAGAGGCGCATCGGCGCCGAACTGATCCGCGCTGGAGCCGGGCTGCGCCTGGTGGTGGTGCAGGGGAGGGCGCCGTGGGCGGTCGACCGGGAAGCCGCGGCCGCGGCCGGAGTGCGCGTCGCAACGCTGCCGCACCGGGGCGCGATCGCGGTCGCCGAGCAGACGATTGCGCTCGTGCTCGGTCTCTACCGCAAGGTCGTCCCGGGCCACCTCGGCACCAGGGACGCCGAGTACAAGCGCTTCGGCGTCGAGCCCATTCGCACGACCGAACGCAAGATCGCCTTCAACTGGCTCAGCTACGACGATGTGCGGCAGCTTCATGGGCGCACACTCGGCCTGGTCGGGCTGGGCGGCATCGGACTCGAGGTCGCCCGGCGGGCGCAGGCATTCGACATGGAGGTCGTGTATCACAAACGTTCGCCGCTGCCCCGGGCTCACGAGGCGATGGCGTGCGTGCGGCACCTTCCGCTGGAGGAGTTGCTCGCCGCGAGCGACGTGGTCAGCCTGCACGCGCCGCACACCGGCGCCACCGAGGGGATGATCGGGGAGGCAGCGCTCAAAACCATGAAAAGGGACGCGATTCTGGTGAATACGGCCCGTGGCGGGCTCGTGGACGAGGCCGCGCTCGCAAGGGCGCTCTCTGAAGGCCGGATCGCGGGCGCGGGGCTGGATGTGTTCGTGGACGAACCGCTGCCGGCGAACAGCCCGCTGATCGGTGCGCCGAATGTCCTCCTGTCTCCCCATGTCGGGGGCGGCACGGGGGGTGGGCAAGTCGGGATGGTCCGGGATGTGGTCGAGAAGCTGATCGCAGTCGCCGAGGCAGGAGACGGAGCCCGATGATCCGGGAACCGATTCTGGTACTGGCCTTCATGCTGGCCGTGGTGGCGTTCACCCGCTGGCTGGAGCAGCGCTACGAACCCGTCAAGAAGATCAGCTCCGCGGTGGTTTGCACGCTGCTCGGCATCACGCTGGCCAACGTGGGGGTGATCGAACACACGGGACCCGTTCACCAATCCGTCTTCACCTTCGCGATCCCGTACGCCATCGTGCTCGTCATCATGGGCACGAACCTGCGCGAGCTCGCCAGCGCGGGGCGGCCTCTCCTGATCGCCTACCTTGCGGCGTGTTTCGGGAGCCTGGTGGGTGGTGTGGTGGCGGGTGCCACAATGGCTGGATGGGTCGGCCCGGAGACGTGGAAGCTCTCCGGGGCGTTCTCGGCCGCGTTCGCGGGCGGCGGGATGAACTTCGCCGCCGTCGGACAGGGGCTCGAGATCGACACGAGCACCTTCGCCGCCGCGGCTCTGGCCGACAACCTGTCGACCGTCCCGTACCTGCTTCTGCAAGTGTGGCTGGCCGGCATGCTGGCCACGATGTTCCTGCGCCGGACGAGGCTGGGCGGTGCCGCGGCCTGGGAAGGCGAAGGGGCCTGGGAAGCCGACGTGGACGAAGTCGGGGCCGAAGCCGACGAAGACGCCATGCGCCGCCGCTGGACCGACGCGGACATCAACATCACCGACATGGCCATCCTGGGAGCGCTGCCGCTGGTCGCCCTCTGGCTCGCTCGGATCGTGAACGTCAGGTATCCGATGGTCCCGGACGTCCTGTGCCTGACGACGATTGCGCTGATCGTGGCCCAGCTCCCCTGGGTCAGGAAGCTGCGGGGCGCCGAGATGCTGTCCTACTTCGCGCTGCACATCTTCTTCATCGTGCTCGGCGCGGCGTCCGAACTCGGGATGGTCTTCGAGGCCGGCCTCCCCATCTTCGGCTTCATGATCGCGATCATCGCGGTCCATGTCGTGATCGCCTACGGGGTCGGATGGCTGGCGCGGATCGACCTTCCCACCGTATCGATCGCGAGCCAGGCGGCCATAGGAGGGCCGGGTTCCGCGCTCGCCATCGGCATGGCCATGAAGTGGCACCGGCTGGTTGCGCCGGCTGTGATCGTGGGCATTTTCGGGTACGCGCTGGGCAACTACCTCGGGTTTGCTTGCGCGCGGATCGTACTTGCATTAGTTGGATGAAAAAAGCTCCCGTGGCCGGCATCGAAGGGGTCGATGTGCTCGTTACGGGGGCGGGCCGGGGGCTAGGGCGCGGGATCGCGATGGCGCTGGCCGGCGCGGGCGCGCGCGTCTGGCTGGTTTCGGAGATGATCGATGAGCTTGAATGGACGGCGTCGCGCATTCGGGGAGCGGGCGGGCGTGTTGAGGTCTTTCCGGCGGACCTGAGCCGGGACCGCGAGCGGGAGCGGCTGGCACGGGGGATTCGTGGTCGGGCCGAGCGGCTGCGGGTCGTGATCAACAACGCGGGCGTGCTCGAACGGCGGCGTGCCGAAGCGCTCGACCGGGAGCACTGGAATCGCACCATGAGCGTCAACCTCGAGGCGCCCGTCTTTCTGACCCGTGACCTGCTGCCGACGCTGCTCGGCGACGGCGGGTCGGTGGTGAACGTATCGTCGCGAGCAGGTGTGGGGGGCTTTCCCGCGCAGACCGCGTACTGCGCCTCCAAGTTCGGGATCGAGGCGTTCACGCGGTGTCTGGCCCTGGAGCTCGCCGGCTCGGGAGTGAGCGTGAACGCGGTGACGCCCGGGATCTTCCTCAAGCCGACATCGCTGACGCGGCGTGAGGCGGAGGCCGCGGACGCCGGCACGAGGGCACGCTGGGAGGACCCCGTGCAGCTCGGGCCCGCGTTCGTGTACCTGGCGGGGCTGCGAGGGGAGGTCAGCGGGTGCCGATTCGATGCGCGCACGCTGACCCGGGCCCTGGCGAAGTGGGGGCCGCAGGGGGTGACGGACCGGGTGGACGAGGTTGCCGAGCATGTGCAGGAGAGGGTGCCGTGAGGGGGGTGGTTTCACGACGGGCCCGTGTGGCCATGGAGGGCGCCCTTCAGCACCCCGCCGTCCCCCGTCCAGTCCCCTCGGCAGCACTGCTGGCCTGCCTGCGCCATCACCTCCTTGGCGGCGAGACCCACTACCCCGAGCGCCCGGGGATGGCGGAGCTGCGCCGCCGGGTGGGCGGGGCGCTTCGCGGGCGCGGATACCCCGAACGCGGCCCGGACGGCGTATTGATCACGGCCGGCGAGGGCGAGTCGCTCTTCGTCACGCTGCTCGGCCTGGACACGCCGCGGGAGATTTGCCTGTCCGGGACGGGGGCGCGCCGTCACGGGAATCTCTTGCAGTGGATGGGCGTGCGCGCCGTCGAGCCGGTCTCACGGGACGGCGACAGCGCGACCGGCCCGGTAATCCACCTGATCGGCGACCGGCTCTTCCGCGCTGCCGGCGCCCGCGAAGACGCTGGTGGGCGCGCTCAGCCGGACGACGCCGGAACATCCATGCCCGACGCGCGCGCAGGCCTGCCCGCCTCCATCGTGATCGGCTCGCTGGACGGGGTCGCCGACATGCGGCCCTTCCGTCTCGGCTTCGTGGCCGCGCCGCCCGACGTGCTGGCCGGCATCACGAAATGGAAGCAGGCGTCGTCGATCTGCTCGCCCGCGCCCTCGCAACGGGCGGCGCTCTGGGGGCTGGGGGTACGGCCATGACGGCGGCGCAGCCACGCGGCGGAGTCCTCCCGTGACCACCGCGCGGCAACCTGGTCGGCCGGCGGGCTCCGCCTCGGTCCGCAAGGGAGAGCGCGCCACCTCGCTGCGCTACCGGATGATGGCGCTCGCGCGCACCCGCGAGAACGTCATCTCGCTCGGACGCGGCGACCCCGATCTGGACACCCCCGCGGGAATCATCGAAGGCGGCCTGGACCGTTTTGCCGGCCTCGCCACCGACCCCGTGCGCGGACTGCTCTCCCTGCGCGAGGGCATTGCCCGCCGCTACGCTTCGGAGCGGGGCGTCACCATCGACCCCGCCACCGAGATTGCCATCACCAACGGGGCACAGGAGGGACTGTTCCTGGCCATGTTGGCACTTGTGGATCCGGGTGACCGGGTCGCCTGCCAGGATCCCCGCTACAGCTCGTACGATCAGGCGATCGGAATAGCAGGCGGCGATATTGTGCCGATTCCCACCGGCGGCGACCGCCCCTTCCACCTCGGTGCGGACGACCTTCGCACACACGCCCGGGGCGCAAAGGTTCTTGTCTTCGTCAACCCTTCCAATCCTACGGGCTCCTGCGTCGGCCCGGAGGGGGTGCGCGGCCTGGCCAGCGCCGCCCGCGAGCTGGGCCTGGTCGTCCTCGCCGACGAGATCTACGAGGACATCGTGTTCGGCGAAGCTCCCTTCCTGTCTTTCCTTGCCGCGGACAGTTCGCGGGAGCGCACGGTTGTCCTGTCCGGCTTCTCGAAGGCGTACGCGATGACCGGCTTCCGCGTCGGCTACCTGATCGGGCCTCCCGCCTTCATCGACGCGGTCGAGGCACTCAAGAGCACGACCTCCGGCCCGTGCCCCGCGTTCTCGCAGTACACGGCGCTTGCCGCGCTCGACGCGCGTCCCGACCCGCGCCAGGCCTACCTCGGCGTGTACCGCCGCCGCCGCCGTGCCCTCATCGACGGCTTCACCCGGCTGGGCATTCCGCACGGTCCGCACGGCGGCGGGCTCTTCATGTGGGCCGACGTGTCGCGCTTCGGAATGGACGCGGAGACGTTCTGCTACCGCCTGCTCGACGAGGCGGGCGTCCTCATGTTTCCCGGGAACTCGTTCGGAGACCGCTGGCGCAGCTGGGTGCGCGTCTCGCTGCTGGCCCCCGAGGCGCAGATCCGCGAGGCGATGGACCGGATTGGGGGGTTCGTCGACACCATCGACGGGCCCGTCCACGTCAACCCTGACGTAACGTCAGGCTCATGAGCGAGCTCCTGATCCAGGGCGCCACGGTCGTCACCGCCGACCGCATGGAGCGGGCGGACGTGCTCGTCCGCGATGGGCGCATCGCCGCCGTGGGAACGGGCCATGGCGCCGCCCGCATCCTCGACGCAACCGGCCACTGGGTCATGCCGGGTGGCATCGACACGCACACGCACCTCGCGCACCCCATCGACCGCCTCGGCATCACCACGGCGGACGACTTCTACACGGGTACGCTCGCGGGTGCGTGCGGCGGGGTCACCACGATCGTCGACTTCTCGCTCCAGCGCCGCGGCGAATCCCTGTTCGAAGCGCGCGACCGCCGTCTCGCCGAGATCGAGCCGGACGCCGTCATCGACTACGGATTCCACGCCATCGTCACAGATGTTCGTTCCGATGTGTTGGCTGAAATCCCTGTCATGATTGAAGATGGCTTCCCGTCCTTCAAGGTTTACATGACTTATGGGGACAAGATCGTCGACGACGGAGGCCTCCTTCGCATGCTGGAGGCCACCGCCGCGCACGGCGGGCTCGTCTACGCGCACTGTGAGAACGACTGCGCGGTCAACCACCTGATTGCGCGCCACCTCGAGTCCGGCAGGACCGGCCCGGCATACCATGCGCCGAGCCGCCCTCCCGCAGTCGAGGCGGAGGCGACCCACCGCGCCATCATGCTGGCCGGTCTGGCGGGCGCGCCACTGTGCATCGCGCATGTGACGTCGGGCGGAGCCGCGCGGCACGTCGCGGACGCGCGCGAGCGCGGCGAACCGATCGTGTCCGAGACGTGTCCCCAGTACCTGGTGCTGGATGATTCCGTGTACGATCCGGACGCCGGCTTCGAAGTCGCGAAGTTCGTGTGCAGCCCGCCGATGCGCGCGAGCCAGCACCGGGACGCGTTGTGGCGCGCACTGGCCGCGGGGTCGATCCAGCAGGTGTCGTCCGACCACGCCCCCTTCCGGTACCACGACCAGAAGACCGCCGGGCGGGACAACTTCACGCGTATCCCGAACGGTCTGCCCGGGATCGAGACGCGGCTGCCGCTGGTGTTCGCGGGCGGCGTGAAGACCGGCCGGCTATCGCCCGAGCGCTTCGTCGAACTCACCGCGACCAACCCGGCGCGCATCTTTGGTCTGCACCCGCGCAAGGGGACGCTCGACGTTGGCGCGGACGCCGACCTGATCGTCGTGGATCCGGACGCCGAGGTCGAGATCGACGCCGCCCGGCTCCATTCAGCGGTCGACTACAGCCCCTACCAGGGCATGAAGGTGGCGGGCTTTCCGACGTGGACGATTTCGCGCGGCGAGGTGATCGTGGAGCGTGGCGAGCCTGCGGCCGGGCGTGGAAGGGGGCGGCTGGCCCCCCGCGGGGTGATCGATCCGGGCATGTTGCCGTAGGCGTCTAGCAGGGCCCGGATGCGCGCCCGGTATCCGCCAGCGCCTCGAGCACCACATCGGCCAGCTTCGGCAGATGGTTGCCCATCTGCGAATCGTCGGAGTTGATCTGTATCGCGACGGCAACACCGTGGTCGTTGTAGTAGGCGACCAGCGAATTGTAGCCCGGAAAGAAGCCGCCGTGGCCGTAGGTCAACCCGTGTTCGCCTTCCTCGACAAGAACCCCGAGGCCGTATCCCAGATGAGGCTTCGTGCTATCGGTCGGAAAGCCGATATCGAACAACTGGGGGAGATCGTCCCCGGCGATCGCTTCACCCTCGTAGAGCAGCTTCGCCCAGCGCACCAGCGCCTGGGGATTGTTGACGAGGCCGCCCCCCGTCCACTCCTGGAGAGGGTGGACCACCATCTGGCCATCGGCCACGATTTCGAGGGGAGTCCCGAACAGCTCGGAGCTGGCGTGCGCATACCCCTGCGCCAGCCCGGGCAGATCGCGCCGGTCGGCCGGCAGGGTCAGATCGAGCTCGAACGGATCCAGGAAGAACTCGTCGAGAAGGTCGTAGTACTCGCGACCCGTCGCCTCCTCGATAGCCAGGCCCGCGAGCGTGTAGTGGACATCGCTGTAGTGATATCCCTGGCCGGCGGGGAAAAGGGGCTCATCGTCCAGCACCGCTTCGGCCACAAACTGCTCCGGGGTCATGTAGCCGTCGGGATCGCTGAACACCTCACCCAATCGCGACGCGAAATCGGGGTCTTCGAAGTACGGCTGGATCATCCCCGCCGTGTGATTCAACAGGTTGCGCACGGTCAGGTCCGTGTGGTTGGGGACCCGGGAGAACCACTCCTCGTCGCCCAGCCAGGTCGAGACCGGCGCGTCGAGGTCCAGTTCTCCGTTCATCGCCAGCTTCAGGGCTACAGCCGCAACGTACGTCTTTCCGATGCTGCCCGAGCCCATGCGCAGGTCCGGTGTCATCGGGATGTCGTCGTCCACGTTCGACTCGCCCGTGGCGAAGCCGAAGACGCGCCCGTCCGGCAGGATGAAAGCGGCCGTCGCGCCGGGGAAATTCTCGTCGGTGTCCTGCGCCTGCGTCCAGGCCGCGTCCAGCTCGGTCTGAAAACGCTCGACGAGCGTGGCGGTCGCCTCGGGGGACAGCGAGGGCACGGACCGCGTGTCTGACCGGGTCTCGAGCTGCGCGTCGGGAGCGCGATTGTCGGTCTGACAGGCAGCGGGGCCGAGCGAAAGACAACTCGACAGTGCCAAACCGAGGAGCATGGTGGAGCGCGTCATGGCCGTTCTCCCGAGGCGAGATCCGTCCGTGCCTCCTCGATGATGCCGAAGAAACAGCACCATTCTCCCTCGAGGACCGCGGGCCGGAACCGCAGTCCGAAGACCACCCCATCCGACGGTGCGACAACCTCTGCCCGGACTTCCCCGTAGAGATCGTAGACGCGCCCGAGTGGCGTTCCGGCGGGAATCTCCGTCTCGAACGGCAGGTCCGCGCTCCCGACCCACATCCCCGACGTCGGCGCCAGCAGCGCCTTTTGGTGGCCCATGCGCCAGCGGGGCGCATGCCGAGCGTCCCCCTCGAGCATGCCGTAGTGCCGCATGACGTTGAGGTAGCTGTTTGCCAGATCCTCGGCTACGGCGTGGAAGTCGGAGGTCAGCGTCCGGCAGTTGCCCCCGAGTTCGACGGTGATCCCCGCCTTGCCCAACTCGGCGATCTTCGACGACGGATTGGCGCCGCCTACACCGCTCCGGAAGACCAGGTCCCACTGCGGCCCCATCGCCGCCGCGAGCTCCAGGCTGGGTGGATTGTCCGCCGCGAAGATCATGTGTGCGAGATAGGAGTGCTCGCCCCCCGAGTGCACCGCGATCTGCAGGTCGCACGCGTCCTTCATCGCCTCCCAGTGCGCCCATGCCGCCCGCTCGGTGGGATAGCCGTCGACGCGTCCCGGGTAGATCCGGTTCATGTCGTGGGAGAACGTGTCGAGGGGGTCGCCGCGCTTGCCGGCTTCGAATGCCGGCACGTTGATCGCCGGGACGCCGACAACCGTCCCGCGCACATTCGCAGGATCGAGGGTCGCGAGCATCTTGAAGATCGAGAGCGCGCCCTCGGGCTCGTCGCCGTGGGTGGCTCCGTTGATCCAGAGGACGGGGCCGTCCGCGTCGCCCCGGCAGATCAGGACCGGGATCTCGCGCATCCGCCCGGACGCGTCGAGGCCCACCGGGATCGCGCCTCTCGCGATCGTACCGCTGGCCGCACTGGCTGTCCCGACCGAAAACATGTCCGGCATCATGACTCCGAGTTTGGGGATGGTTCGTGGCCGCACTCCTGGGGCGCGTCTTGCCGCTCCGCGCACGCCGTAGCCGTCTCCAGCGAGAACGGAACGTTCAATTCGGCTGCGAGCTCGCCGAGTCCGACCGCCGTCCTCCGGTCGACCGGAACCCCGCGCCGCAGCCGCTCACGCGCGCGCAACTGCTCGGCCTCTCCGGGGAGCTGCACCGGGCGGTTCGGCTCAATGGGCGGCGCGGCCAGCACCTCGCCGACGAGCCGCTCGAGGCGCTCCTCGAACCGGGGCCGCGACATGAACGCGTCCGGGTCGATCGCGATCATCGTGTGGGCCACGTCGTAGTCGAGATCATCCTGGAACACCTGCCCGCCGAAGAGCGAGCCCGTCAAGACGCCGGTAAGGATGTCGGTCACAAGGCTGAGACCGTAGCCCTTGTAGTCGCCGACAGGAAGAAGGGGGCCGTCCATCGCGGCGGCCGGATCGGTCGTGCATGCGCCGTCCGGGGTAAGCGCCCAGTGCTCCGGCATGGGCAGCCCGGCACGCTGCAGCCACCGCATCATTCCCTTGCCCGACTGGGTGAGTGCCATGTCGAGCATGATCGGGTCGCGCCCCTGGCCCCGCGGCACCGCGATCCCCCACGGGTTCGTGCCAAGCACGGGCCTCGTCGCCCCCCAGGGCGCCATTTCCGCGCCCGCGTTGGTCATCGCGACCCCGATCAGCCTCGCGTCGGCGGCCCGCCTGGCGTGGTAGCCCGCGATGCCGAAGTGGTTGCTGTGCCGCACGGCCACCATGGCCACGCCCGTGTCGCGTGCTTTCTCGACCGCGCGGTCCATGGCTCGCCGCGCGGCCACGTACCCCAGCCCCATGTCGGCATCCAGCAGCGCGGTCGCGGCCGTCTCCCGCACCCACCGCATCGACGCATTCGGCTTGATCCCGCCGTTTCGCATGCGGCGGGCGTACCGGAACAGCTTCTCCAGCCCCTGACCCTGACCCGGATGCCACCAGAGCGACGCCGTCACCACGCCGTCGGCGTTGATCCGCGCCTCCTCGCCGGTCGCCCCGAGCGCCCGCAGCACGGTCTCGGCGAAGCCCCGCACGGAGGGTTCGCTGAAGCGGTCGACCGCGACCCGGTCGTCGAGGCGGTATGTGATCCGTCCCCTCCTACGGGATCAGCCGTCGCGCCCGCGGCCGCACGATGAACAGCCCCTCACGCCGGCTCGACAGAAGCACCGTCCCGCTCTCGAAGTAGGGGTAGACGCTCCAGGTGCCGTCAAAGCCGGCCTCGTCGGCGCTCCACGGCGTCGTGTCGAAGTGGCCGATCTCGAACGGATTCTCCGGATCGCTGATGTCCAGCACACGCAGGCCCGCGCGGTTGTTGGACATGTAGAGCCGGTCGCCGCGGACGTACAGGTTGTGGTCGGTGGCCTTCGTCGGGTTCATGTACTCCGTCAGCAGGAGCGGGTCGTCCAGATCTTGCAGGTCCCAGATCAGCGTGCGCGTGGCGTCGACGAGGCCGCCCACCTCGTCGAGCTCGTCGTTCGAGTAGAAGTAGCGGTGGTCTTCGGTGAGCCACCCCTGATGCGCGTAGGCGACGTTGGGGTAGTCCGCGGCCGCCACGGCGACCGGGTTGTCCTTGTCGGTCACGTCGGCAATCGACACCGCGGTCTCGTTGGAGTTCACGCAGATCTCGCGGCCGATGTAATCCTCGTCCGGACCGTGGTAGATCACGCACTGCGCGTCGTGCGAGTTACCCGTGTTGCGCCGCCCCGTGTTGGGGTGGGCGAAGCAGCCCGCGAAGACGGGGTTGAGGGGATCGTTGATGTCAATCATGTGAGAGCCGCCCCCGCACGTCTCGCCACCGTCCGAAGAGCCGACAAGGTAGGCGAATCCCGTCTCCTCGTTGATGGCGATGTTGTGCGACGATGCGATCCCCGTGTACATCGCGGTCGCTTCGAACTCCTGCGGCTCCGTCACGTCGCGCAGCTGTGCGAGGTCGAAGACCTGCATCCCGTGCTCGCCCGCGCCGTCCGCCACGATGTAGGCGTAGTCCCTGAAGACCTTGATGTCCCGCCAGGTGCTGGGCGGGCTGCCTTCCGTCCGCGCAAGGTTGCCCAGGTAGCGAGGGTTGTAGGGATCGGTCACGTCCACGAACGACGTGCCGTCCATGCGGCCTACCAGGGCGAACTCGCGTCCGGTCAACGGATCGGTCCAGCCCCACACGTCGTTGAGCCTGGCACCTCTGCTCGCGCCCATCTCCTCGCGCGGCAGGAAGGACAGCAGATCGACCCGGTTGCAGTCGTAGCCGCTCGCGGTCCCGTCGTCGCAGGAGATCTCGCCGCCGTTGATGGCGGGGAGCGGAGCATGGTCGACCGTGAGCGTGCCTGAGCGAACCCAGTCGCCCGCTTCTCTGGTGACCACCGATACGGAGCCAAGTCCGAAGTCGGCGGCGGGGTTTCCGAAGGCCGCGATGTCGCTTCCGAACGCCAGAATCTGCCTCGACACCGTGATGACCCCGCCGTCACCTTCATCGAACAACTCCACGGCGCCCTGGAGCTCGAACGGAGCAGCCGGGGCGCCCGCGTCGTCGCTGCCGCGACCGTAGACGAAGATCCGCCCCAGGGCGCCGACCAATAGTGATGGGCCGTCCACGGCCAGGGACATTCCGAAGCCCTGTCGCTCGGCGTCGTCCTCCGGCTGAAGCGTGCCAACCGCTGTCCATGCTCCGTCGACCCGCGCGAAGCGGTGCACGATTCCCTCAACGGAGATTCCACCATCTTCGTCAAGAGCGATCTCCGTTCGCCCCACGAGGATCTCGTCCTGGAACAGCGCCACGCTGGTGCCGAATGGCCGGCCACCAGGGTTTTCGGAATCGGGCAGGTCGACGACTTCCGTTGCTTCCCACGCCACAGGGCCGGAACCGCGTTCGAATACCTGGACGGTGCCGGCATCCGGATCCCCGACGATGAGGAGGTCCTCGGCGAGGTCGAACCCCTGGGTACCCAGCCCGCCGGCATCCGCTGGAACACCGACCGTCCCCCCGGGTGCCCATCGCCCGTCCTCACCGAGCCGAAACGTCGCCAGCACCCCTTCACCGTCCTGATTCCGGGCCGCGGTCATCAGCTCGGTCCCCGACGCCAGAAGCGTTTCGCCCATGTCCGAGAGTGCGGGATCCGCCAGCGTCTGGAGGGGGCGTACGTCCTCGCCTGGAACATCCTCAAGCCGGTACACGTAGACCATCCCTCCGTCCGTTCCGTCGGCGCCCACGAACAGAAAGTCGCCCGCCCGCGCGAGCGCCGAGCCGAAGCCGTCGCGCACCGCTGGTTCGGGGGCATTCAATGTGGCCACTTCCGACCACTCGCCGTCGTAGTCGTATACCCGCACGGAACCAGGCTCCCGCTCGTGCGCGGCCTCCCCGACCAGCAGCCACCCGTCGGCCGCCAGGACCGCGCCGCCGAAAGCCTGACCCGCAAGGGGCATGGGGGCGAAGACGATCAGGCCAAGAGCGGCGAGGCTGGCCAGCACGGTCGGCCAGGCGCCTGGGCGGTGCGATTGAAAAGCGGACTGCGGGATTCGCACGGGTACCTCCAGGTCGTGTATCGGGACTACGGTTCCAGCGTCAAGCGTGACCGTCGTAAATGTACTGCGTCGGGCCCGGCCACGCCCCGCCGTCGGAGCGACGGGGAGCCTGGCGTCCAGTCAGGATGCGTCGCCGCTCGAATGCGGCAGTGATTCCTTCGACTACCCGAACTCCACCAGCTGCACCGTCATCCCCGGCAACTCGTCGGGATGCACGAACGCCGCGAGCCCGTCGTCGAACCTGTGGACCCTGTCATCGAGGATCCGCACGCCGCGGTCGCGCAAGGCGGCGACATCGCGCTCGAGGTCGCGGGTCTGCATGGCGATGTGTTCCAGACCCTCGCCGCGCTCCCGCAGAAACCGGCCCGCCCGCGTCGAGGGGTCCCGGCTTTCGAGGAACTGGAGTGTGCACCGATTGCGGAAGGGGATGTGCGCCTCGCGGATCGCAAGGCTCTCGTCACCGGCGAAGTCCCGCGCAACCAGCCCGAAGTAGCGCTCGAAGCGGCTGCATGCATCGTCCATGTCATTGACGCAGAGGCCGATGTGGTCCAGACGGGTCAGTTGCATCGATTTGCTCACCGGTTCGCCCACGGCTTCGGGCGGATAGTACCAGCTGCGCTCGTGCGACTCGATGAGTTCCACCGTCAGCCCCGGCAGCTTGTCCGGAAAGACGAATGCCTCGTAGCCGTCGTTGGCGTCGAGAATGCGGTCCTCCCACACGCCGATGCCGATCTCGCGGAGATGGGCGACATCGGCCTCGATGGTGTCCGTCTCCAGCGCGATGTGTTCCAGACCCTCACCGCGCTCGCGCAGAAAGCGGTTGACCCGCGACTCCGGGTTCCAGTTCTGCACCAGGTGGAGCCAGCACTCGTTGCCCAGAAGGATCCGCGCGTCCAGCTGCATCCCCTGGCCCTGGTCGTCGCGGAAGTCGATCGCCGGGAGGCCGAGGACCCGCTCGAAGCGGGTGCAGGCGTCGCGCAGGTCGTGGACCACCATTCCGATGTGCTGAACGCGCAGGATCATCGGCGCGCTCCGCTGGCCGGATCGTTGCGGTAGACCTTCCCCCCGCGCATCACGAAGACGACGCGCGAGAGGGCCGTGATGTCCTCGGACGGGTCACCGTCGACCGCGATCAGGTCCGCCGCGAAGCCGGGCTCGACCGCACCCAGCGATTCCCCGAGGCGGAGCGACTCGGCCGCCAGACTCGTCGCCGAGACGATGGCCTGCATCGGATCCTGGCCGCCCTCCTCCACGCGGTAGACCAGTTCCTTCCAGTTGTGTCCGTGCGCGCCCGCCACCGCGTCCGTCCCGAAGACGATGTTCAGGTCCGGCACGGTGAGCGCGTCGCGGAAGACGTCCAGTGCCACGGGCACCGCCGCGCGCATCTGCTCGAACCCCTCCGCCGTATAGCTGCCGATGCCCAGATAGCGGTCTGCGTTGGCGAAGTAGTTGTCGAAGATGACGTGGATGTGCGGATCGTAGTACAGGCCGCGCTCGGCCAGGAGCTCCAGCGTGGGGCGGTCGAGGAGCGCGCCGTGCTCGATCTGGGAGCAGTGCGCCAGGGCCGCCCGGCGGGCACTTTCGGGGCCGTGGGCGTGCACCACCGCGCGCAGTCCGTGCTCGGCCGCCTGTCCGCACGCGGCGTCGAGCTGTTCCCGGGAAAGGGTCGGGGTGCCCCCGACGCGGATGCTGGCCGACGCGAAGATCTTGATCACGTCGGCCCCCGCCGCGGCCATCGCGTCCACGTGGGCCCGGATCTCGGCGGGGCCCCCCGTACCCTCCATCACCGGACGGACCGAGGTCAGCACCCGCGGACCGGGCAGGGAACCGCCCGCGATGGCGTTGCGGAGCGGGATGTCCTCGGGGCCGCCCACGCTCTGCACGGTGGTGACGCCGCTGTGCAGCATGTTCCAGGCGTTCTCGGCCGCGTACAACATCTGTTCCCTCGGCCCGTCGGTCGATGCGTTGCTGTGCAGCCGGCCGGTCTCGCGATCGAAGTGCCAACCCAGATGCACGTGCGTGTCGATCAGTCCGGGGAGCAGGGTGGCGCCCGACAGGTCGTACACGGTGGCTGCTTCCGTGGACCCCACATCCGTCACCGCCTCGATCCGACCGCCGCGGATGACCACTTCGCCACCGTCGCGCGCGTCCCCGCGCCCGTCGAGGATGCGGTCGGGGCGGAGGACAATGGCCGATGCGGGGGCCGCGCCGCTTCCCGACGCTTCCCCGGAGGCCGTTCCGGTGTCCGACTCGCTGCTACAAGCGAGACATAGTCCGGCGAAGGTTACAACGCCGGCTGCCATCCGCCGACCGCCGGTGGCGATCCGCCCGCCGGTGGCGATCTGCGCGGCGGTGGCGATCTGCGCGGCGGTGGCGATCTGCGCGGCGGTGGCGATCTGCGCGGCGGCTGCCACGATCCGCCCGGCACGCGTGGTACTGCCGGTTGTCATCTCCATGAACTCCCTCCCGAAGTGGATGATCCCTGAATCATGGTCGCCGGCGCTCAAGGTCGTCAATGCAGATCAACGGGTATGGCGATTTGTACCGGAATGAATGAGGCGGCCGAGTAGCCCCCGCAGCAGCTAACGGACGGTTTTCGGCAACAGCGTCCGCATGCACAGCGGGTTGCGCGCGCTTGGCCAGTGTCCCAACGGAGCATACCGGTGTCCCTGGTTTTGCCGCGGAAACTTGGGGGGAAAGGGGCGAGGCACGGTCGGGGGTAGGGACGGCCCCGCCGGTTGTTTGGCGCGAGCCGGTTCGACAGGGGCGGGCAGTGGTTCCGACAGGGGCGGGCAGTGGTTCCGGCAGGGCGAGCAGTGGTTCCGGCAGGGCGAGCAGTGGTTCCGGCAGGGGCGAGCAACGTTCAACGCCACGCGGCTGTCCCCGCCATCGTGCGCTGCGCCACCCGTGCGCTGTGCTGCGCCCGACCCCTCGTTGTCCCAAATCGCCGAACAGCAGTCCCAACCAGCCATGGACAGGTCTGAGACCGCGGCTTCGGCGACGTGCGGGATGCCGTGCTGGGAGGCTGCTGGAAGCCGTACGCGGGCCGCTGCGGGGCGAACGCGGCCCAAGTACCCCTTGAAGCCGTCCCGACACGGGCTTTCGCGCCCCGGGCCGCTACGGGAGGTCCCGAATGCCGCCGTTATCTTTCAGGGGTAACTCATTGCCGTATCTGACGTTAGGAGCACGACCCCATGAACGACAACCCCATGAACGACGACCTCTTTGAACTCGG
>MPNE01000008.1 GCA_002238865.1 Gemmatimonadetes bacterium bin94
CCGCCTACCGTCCCCGACCGCGCCCCCCCCTGTCGCCACCACCGCGCCCGCCCCGCCTCGAGCCCAGCCGGTACATCACGCGCAGCATGAAGTACTGACCCAGCGACTCGGTGCGCGACTCCTCGATGAAGCTGGCCGAATTGGAAATGCTCACGCCCTGGTTCTGGTTCAGCAGGTCGTAGGCGCGCAGTTCGATTTCGGCGCGGTCGTCCATGACCAGGCGCGTTACCTGGGCATCCCACCGCGCCACATTGCGTCCCGTGCCACCCGTGCTGTTGTCGCGCCCGTCGTTCGTAGCCCTCGAAGGCCCGGAGATATACAGCCCCTCGTCGTACACACGGAAGTTGAACGTCGATCCGAGCCGCCATGCACCGGTCATGTACCATGTCCCGTTCGCAAAGTACCGGCTGTTCACATAACTGCGGTTCAGCGACTCGTTGAGCGAGTAGTCCACGTCATTGAAGTCGAACCGCGCTCCCGCACGCAACTCGAACCGGTCCTTCACCCTGTTCTCCAGGCTGGCTTCCAGGCTGTTGCGCAGGATGCGACTCTCGTTCGCGGCCAGGTTGACCACTTCGGTTCCCCCGGAATAGGTGGCCCGATACTCCAGGTCGAGGTCGACGCCCAACTTCCTGATCGGCCTCCCGAAGTTGATGCCGCCGTTGACCGACCAGGACGCGTCCGTATTGATCGGGGTGAAGCTCTGGAATCCCCGCTCGTCGAAGTTGCGGGACCGGGCAATGTCGTTGCCCGTGTATGTGAAGCCCCCGAATGTGAACACGTTCACAAAGCTGAACTGGTCGAAGAAACGGTAGTCGGCGTTCAACCGGTGCGTGTATTCGGGCTGCAACTCGGGGTTGCCGACGTAGACGTTCAGAGGATCCGTGTTGTCGGCGAAGGGCTGCAACTCCCTCATGGACGGCTCGCGCGTGGATGTCCTGTAGCGGAAGTTCAGCGTCTGGCCATCCTTCACCTGCCACTTGGCGTTCAGGTTGGGCAGCAGGTGCGTGTACCCGTTGGTAATCGCGTCCGGCCGCTCCAGAACGACCCCGTCAAGCTGCGATCTCTGCGCTCGCAGGTCGAGCGTGATCCAAGAGGTTTCGGTGTTGCGGTTGAAACGGGCCCCGCCACGCAGATAGGTGTAGGTGCGCTCGAACCCCGAGCTGAGCCCGGAGTTGAACAGACGTTCGCCACCCGCGAGATCGTACACCGACTTTTTCTGATCCTCGTCCACCGCGTTGCGCTCGCCGAAGACTTCCACCACGTACCGGCTTCCCAGTGGCTGCGTCATGGAAACCCGCGCCGAATTGCTCCAGGTGCGACCCGCGCTGATCTGTTCCTGGAGGATGTCCTCCGGCCCGCCCCGGCCGCTCCTGTCGCTGTCCCGGCTGACCTGCCCCGTGATCGTCGACGTGAGGTCGGCGCGCTCATCCGAGTCGTCGAGCCCGCTACGGAGCTCCGCCACGAGACTCCGGCCTCCCTCTCCCAGGCGCTTGCGCCACGTCAGCCGCGCGTCCCCTCGCCAATCGCTCCCGTCAACGAGGTAGTCCGTCGACGCGGTGTTCAACTGGTCGCCCAGCAGGGTCTGGGTCTCGCGGCGCGCGAACGATGTGAGAGACGATGAGCCCGCGTTGAAGTTCGCTCTGACCCTGAGATCGTGTCCCGGGGCGATCGTGTACTGCCCGTTCAGGTTGAGACGCTGGTTCAGGTTGCCCATTTCCCGGTTGCTGGTCTCGTCGACCAGGGACGCCACGTTCGAGCCGAAGACGGCCTGTTGCTGCAAGGTCTGGCTCCGAAGGTTGTCGAGTTCGCTGAGGAAGTAGCTCGATCGCAACCAGCTGTCTTCCCCGAAATCGTGACTCGCGTTGAGGCCAGCCCCAAACGTCTCGGTGAAGCCGTCGTCACCTCCACCCCGTCCTCCTTCGCCTCCGCGACCTCCGTCACCCCACGAAAACCCCGCCTGGTTCACGTTGTTCGTGTTGGCCGTCAGCGCAAGCTGGGAGGTCGGCGAAAAGCGGTTCAGGTTGAGCCTCCCGTCGTAGCGCACATCGTTTTCGAGCAGTGTGCCGATCCGGGCCTGAGTATTGGCGTCTCCCCCGAAGCCTCCCGTCATGCGACCGAAGTAGCCGCGCCTGGCGTCCTCCCGGAGCCTGAGGTCGATCGTGCGTTCGTCCTCCCCATCCGGGATGCCGGTGAACTCGGCCATGTCGGACTGTTTGTCGTACACGTCGACCTGCTGGATCGCGTCCGCGGGCAGGTTGCGCGTTGCAATGGTCGGATCCGTCCCGAAGAACTCCTTCCCGTCCACGAGAACGTTCTGAACCTCCTCCCCCTGAGCTGTAATCGCGCCGGTTTCGTCCACCTCGATCCCTGGAAGGCGGCGGAGCAAGTCCTCCACCATCGAGTTCGGCGGCGTTTCGAAGGCGAGGACGTTGTAGCTGAGCGTGTCACGCCGGTTGATGAACGGGACCTGCTCGACGGAGACCACCAGCGAGTCCATCTCCACAGCCATGACGGACAGATTGACGGTACCCGCGTCAATGTCGGAATCGGTCACCTCCAGGTCGCGGCGCAGGGTCTGAAAACCGATGAGCGTCACCTGAAGGACGTACTGCGCAGGCGGGAGATCGCGAAGCGTGAAACGCCCGTCGCCGTCGGTCAGGGCATACTTCGCGAGCACGGAATCGGGCACGGTCAGGGCCACGACCATGGCATTCCGCAGCGATACGCCGGCCGAGTCGACGACGACGCCCTGAACCTCGTACTGCCGACCTTCGTCCTGCGCGTACGCGGGCGTCGCGAAGGCAAGGAGAGCCACGACCGGGAGCGCCAGCCGCAGAAAACGCCGCGGCGCACTCATTGTCCACCTCCGGGCCCGCGCCGCCTCAGCTTTTCGAGCTCCTCCAGCTTCTCCGCCACGATCAGCTCGTATTCGTCGCGCGAGACCTCGTCGCCGTCCTCGGGCATCCGGATCAGACCCTCTTCGCCGCCCTCCAGATCGATCTCCGTCGCGAAGTACTTGGTGTCCCCGCCGTCCACGGAGAGCACCAGAATCATCCCCGGCAGACCTCCGAACGACGCCGGGCCGCCCTGGACCGGGATCTCGGGAGTGAACCAGGCCTCAATGGCCCTTTCCTCGTGCTCCGCGGTCGCCTTGATGACCAGGCGGCCCAAATGCTCGGCCTGCTCGCCGGTCAGCCTCCACTCGAAGGCGGGCCGGTGGCCGGTGAATCGGAACGTGCGTCCCATGAACTCGCGAGTCTCCACGATGGCACCCTCGTCATAGCTGACATAGGCTTCGCGGAGTTCCTCCTGATCGCTCCTCGACGTCGAGCCCATCTTCATCCTCATGGCCATTCCGATGGCGCGGTCGGATAGTATCGGGCGGTCGGTGACGACGGCCGGGGCCGCTTCCTTCCGGTCTTCCGGAGGCGGCGTCATGAGCGAACCCGACGGGCCGAAGTGGAGGAGCATCGTGCCGGAGCGGGAGGAAGGAATCCGATCGCTCCAGCGCTCCGGGATCTCGAATCCGTTCTTAACGGAGTAGGTGTAGGTAATGGTTCCCTGCTGCGCGGCAGCGGCCGCGGGAAGCATAAGCCAGAGTGGCAGGGCAAGTCGGTTCAGCATCGGGTCCCTCTACTGCTCGGGTCTGGTCTCATCGAAACAAGGGCACCCGAGGTCGCACACATGTTGCGACCCCGTGTCTTCGTGAGACACCTCCCGGGCCGACTCCGTTAGCTTCCCACCCTCCCTTCCCCATCCTCGTCTGCCTCCGGCGCTTCCCAGAAGTCCGGGTTTTCGGGCGCGGAGGCGGCGACTTCAGCGGTGTACATCGCTGCGTTGAAGACGATCCGGAAGTTCCCGAAAGGCTGGCCTCGCCACTGCGGCTTCATCCCCAGGAGGACGACATGTCCCTCCCCGTGCTCGACATCCAGCGCGGCGGCGTAGCCCTGCAGGTGCTCCTCGCCGAGGAGGTAGCCGGACATCAGGGGCGAGCCGTCCTCGGGGTACCTGGCGAGAACCGCCCCTTCGAAGCCGTCTTCGGTGGTGAAGACCGGGCTGCGCTCAACGACGACCCCGGCGCGGGCGGGCATGCCGGACATGACCGGATGGGACGGGTCCACCGCCATCTCGACGATCGAACCACTCATGAAGTAGTCGGCCGGATCCAGGTCCGCGACGACGTTCCGGACGGGCAGATGAAGCTGTGAGATGGCGAACATGCTGGCATTGTTGAGGGTGACGAGGGTGCCGCCGCCACGCACGAAGGCGTCCAGCGCCCGTACACCCATGGCGCCGATTCCCCCTTCGTAGCGCGGCGGAACCGATCCCCTGGCGAAACCGTTCAGGATCTGGTCGGCGCCCATATCGGCCACGATGATCACGTCGTACCGGTCCCCGAGGCCACCGGCCAGCACGTCCGCATTGTAGAGGCTGGTGAATTCGAAGTCGTACCGCTCCAGAAGCCAGCGCGTCCAACCCTCGTCCATGGAGGGATTCCAGGGGCGGTAGAGCGCGACACGGGGCCGCGACAGGCGAACCCCGCCCTCTCCTCGTGCCACCGCCGTGGTCCCCGTGGGCGACTGGATGTGCAGGCGGGACACCAGCGCACTCCTGGCACTCCCCGACAGCCCGGTAATCGCATAGCTCCCGGACGTGCCGCCGGCGCCGTCCTCGCCCGCCGCACCCGGGACAAAGCGGACCTGGCCACCCTCGCCCCACGACTGATTGAGCGCCTTGAAGGCGTTGTTCTGCGCCGGATCGACGACGAGAGCGCCGCCGCCCGCGTCGCTTCCCTGCGGGGGCACGATCGCGGCGGCCACGGGGTGGCTGTTGAACCCGACTCCCCGGGGCGAATCGAAGGGGGCCGCGTCGTCAACCTCGGCGTCCCAGGCGAGCATGGCGGCGCCCGCGCTCCGGGGAGAAGCTCCCCCACCGCCGGGATCAGCGCCCTCACCCGCCCCGCCCAGCTCGCGCATCGCGCCCCGGACCTCGTCACCCAGCGGCGACGCCGCCTCCACCACGTGCACGCCCATCAGGTACGGCAACGTCCAGCCCGACACATCGTACGGCTGGTCCGGCGGCCCCTCCGGGTACTGGCGCAGATCCGGGTAGTCCTGCACGGCGAAGAGCTGTCGCACGAAGTTCGCGAAGGGCTGGTCCATCAGGATCACCCAGGTCCCGGCCGGGTGGGAGATCCCTTCGAAGGTGACGGCCTCGTCGAGCTGGTGAACCTCGATCCCGTTGAAGGCCAGACGGCGCAGCATCTCCACAGCCGCCACCGGGTCGTCCTGTTCGGCCGGCACGAAGTACGCGTACGGCGGCCCGTCCGTGTACTGCGCGATCACGTCGCGTCCGGCCTGGTAGCGGTTGTAGAGGATGTCGCGCCGGTACTTCGCGGCGAAGTCCAACACGGATACGGACGCGGTCAGCATGTAGTCCACCGCGTCGCGCAGCCGCCACCAGCCGCCCTCCCACGGACTGCTGTACAGGGACAGCGGCCTCAGGTCGCGGGTGCGCGCGGGGAAGTCCTGAATGGTGTAGAAGTGGGGCGTGGCGTAGCGGTACAGCCCGGTCTCGGTCAGGAACGACGCCACGTTGTGGAAGTTGTTCGCGTGATCCATGAAGCCGGGATACCAGTTGTCGAACCCCGTGCCCATGTGCGTCGCGCCCTTCTGGCCGCGTTCCTCCAGCGCCTGCGACATCGCCATGCCGATCAGGTTCACGGTGCGCCACATGAGCGGGTGGACGTGCGGCGAAATCGGCTCGGCGAACGGCGGGATCCAGATCCGCGTCGGGAACGGCGAGCTCTGGTGGTGGTTGTAGAGGATCTGCGGCTCCCAATCCCGCGCCACCCGGGTCACCATCCGCGACTCGATCTGGTTGATCATGTAGCCGTCGCGGTTGTTGTCGTGGCCGATGTACTTCTGGTACAGGAAGGGCGTCGAGGCGACTTCGTACGGCGTGCCCACGTTGGACCGGTACCACTCGGCGACCATCGTCTGTCCGTCGGGGTTGATCGACGGCCACAGCATGAGGATCACGTTGTCCAGGATGGCCTGGATCTCCGGGTCGTCGTCGCCCGTGACCAAGTCGTACGCCAGCTGGATGGTGTGCTGCGCGTGCGCGACCTCGGTGGCGTGCAGCCCGCCGTCGATGTGGACCAGTGCGCGGCCCTCGTCGGCCAGAGCGCGGGCATCGGCGTCGGTCAGGCCCTCCGGGTGGGCAAGCCGCATCGCGATTTCACGGTGCCGGTCCAGGTTGCGCAGGTTCTCGCCGCTGGAGATGAGCGCGATGTAGACCGGCCGCCCGAACGAGCTGTGCCCGACTTCGCGCAGCTCAAGGCGGTCGGTCGCCGCGGCGAGGCGCTCGAAGTAGTCGATCGACTCCTCGAAGGTGGCCAGGTGGAAGTCGGCGCCGACCTGGTGGCCGAGCACGGACTCGGGGGTGGGGACCTGGGCCCCGAGGGGTGTGGGGGCGAGGGCGATGGCCGCCGCAAGGGCGAGGGCGGGCGTGGGCCGGGCGATGCTCATGCAGGTCACTCTTTCTCGCGCTGGCGAGGGTTGGCTCGCGAACGTGTGTCCGTCGCCGCGCCGCGCGCCTTTTGGTCGATGCCGTAGGGATCTGGACGATACCCGGAGCCGGCGAACGGGCGCAACGGGTCCCTCGCGCTCGGGCGCGACCGGACTTCGCGACCCGGGGCGACGACGCAGGGCGCCCGGCAATTAAGGCTCGGCCTGCGGGAGTGATGCGGGCGAACCCGGGCTCTGCGGCTACGCCCCCACCACCGGCCAGGGCGCCCAGTCCTTCCACTGTCCGCGCGTAAAGTCCGGGAACTCCACCGGCGCGCTCCCGTTCGCAACACTGATCTCCGACAGCTCGCACACCGCACTCAGAGCCGCTGCGTCGTATACGTTCATGTCGGTGGGCAGCCCTTCGCGCAGGCATTTGATCAGCCGGTAGTCTTCCATGAAGTCCATCCCGCCGTGGCCGGCCCCTATCGAGGCTTCCTGGAGCGCCGTCCACAGCGGGTGCTCGAACTCCTCGTAGTAGGTCTCCGCTTCCTCCCACCGATGCGAAGGGCTGCGGCCCTCGATGTACACCCGGTCCGGGTAGCCCTGGAAGATGCCCTTCGTCCCCTGTACCTGGTTGATGCGGCTGTAGGGACGCGGCAGGTTCGTGTCGTGGGACACGTAGATGGTCCCGCCGCGCGCCGTCTTGATGAGGCTGCCGTTCACGTCGCCCAGGGCGAAGGTCTCGGCACGCTTGGGGTGCCCTTCCGGGTAGTGTTCGGCGGCCCACTCCTGCAGCCCGCGCGAAGGACTGCTCATCGAGACCAGGTAGTCGAACTTGTCGCCCCGGTTGATGTCCATGCAGTTGGCGACGGGGCCCAGTCCGTGCGTGGGATACAGGTTGCCGTCCCGGGTCCAGGCGTGGTCGCGTCGCCAGAGTCCCTCGCCGTCGTCGGCAAACTTGATCCCACGCAGGTCGTGCAGGTACCCGCACTCGGCGTGAAGGATTTCGCCCAGCAGTCCCTGACGCACGAGGTTCAGGCAGAGAAGTTCGGCGCGCCCGTAGTTGACGTTCTCCATCATGAGGCAGTGCCGGTTCGTCCGCTCGGCGGTCTCGACGAGCCGCCAACAGTCTTCCAGGGTGTACGCGGCGGGGACTTCCGTGGCCGAATGCTTGCCGTTCTCCATGGCCGCGACGCACACGGGCACGTGCCAGCGCCAGGGGGTGGCCGTGTAGACCAGGTCGACGTCGGCCTCGGCCGTGAGGCGCTCGAAGTCCGTCTCGCCCCCGGTATACAGGGCGGGCCGGGGGTGACCGGCCTCCTCGATGATGTCGGCTGCCCGCTCGGCATGCTCCTCGCGGATGTCGCAGACGGCGCTGACCACGCAGCCGTCGATGCGAACCAGGTTGCGCACGTGCGCCGTTCCCATCCCGCCCACGCCCACGAAGCCGATCCGCACCTGGTCGATGGGCGGAGCGGCGAAGGGCTGGGCCGGGGCGCTGCCGAGTCCGCCGGGAACGGACGCCGCGCCAGCCAGCGAGGCCTGGCCGGATCCCGGTTCACCGCAGCCGTAGATGGCCCCCGCCGCGACGCCCAGGGCGCCAGCCTTGAGGAAGTCCCGCCGGTCGAGTCCGCCGGAGTAACCGCCGCTCCCAGAGCCCTTGCTCATCGTCTTGCTCACTCTCGCCTGTCGTTGTCTGCCAGCTGTACGGAATTGCCAGCCATCCGCCCCGAATCCTGCCGCCGCCACCCCATGCGGGCAAGGGCGCTCATCGGATCAGCGCGGCTTGCCCGTCTTCATCCATTTGAGCCCGGGATGGAGGGCAAGCAGCGCGGCGATCCCGGCAACCGGCATCGACAGCAAGGTGGCGACCTGTGGTCCGGTAGCGTCGGCCACGGCGCCGGTGCCCATCACTCCGACCGCCCCGACCGTCCATGCGAGCCCCATCACGATGCCGGAGCTGGCGCCCGGCGCCCGGGGCAGCATCTCCTGCGCCATGACGACAATCGGGGGAAGCGTCGCCATCCCGAGAAACCCGGCCATGGCGATGGCCACAAAGCCGGGACCGCTCCACGGCCCGAGCCAGGTCGCCAGCAGGTGCGCGGGAAGCGACAGCGCGCACAGCATGAACAGCAACAGACGGCGGTCGATACGGTCCGAGAGGAAGCCGCCGGTCAGGGTCCCGAATGCCTGCGCCCCCAGGTAGACCGACAGCGCCGCCGCGCCCAATGTCTCGGAGCCGCCCATTTCGGCGACGATGATCGGCTCCATTGTGAGGAACGCGCGTTGGACGAAGGCCATCGCCGAGCTCACCCCGAAGATGATCCCCAGGGGGCCGGCAAGCTCCCGGATCACGGCGGTTGGCGGCGGTGCTGGCAGCACGTCTCCGGGCTCCCCCCGCCTCCGGGGAAGGCCGAGAAAAAACACGGGCGCGAACAGGACCGCCGGTATCATCGCCACCCAGAGTCCTTCCATGCCGCCCCATGCGACCAGGCCCACCGCCACCAGCGGCCCCGCCGAGTACCCGATCGCGCCGCCGAAGGAGAAGATCGAATAGCGTCCGCCGCTCCCCCTTCCGCCGGTCAGTCGCACGGCGTACGACGCCCCGGGCGGGTGGAATGCTGCTCCGCCCAGGCCCCCCAGCACGAGCAGCAGCAGGAGCCCCCAGTAGGACGACGCGAAGCCCATGAGCGACACGAACACCGCGCTCACAACCATCCCGCCGACCGCGAGCGCCCTGCGCCCGAAACGGTCCGCGATGTAGCCGAAGAAGGGCTGCGGAAGGGCGGTCGCGATGGCGAAAGACACCCCCAGTGTCGCGGCCAGCGCGATCGAGATGCCCATCCCGTCCATGATCCGCGGCAGCAGGGGAGGAACGAACGAGGCGTATGCGTCGTTGATGCCGTGCGCCAGCGCGATAAAGACGGCGATGCGCACCGCGGGCGCGCCTGCGGCGCGGGCGTCGGGGGTTACCGTGCCGTGCACGGCGGCGCTCGGCGCGGGGGCGTCAAGGGTCTTCAGAGTCGGGGCAATCTTCTTCGATGTACGAACATCGAGTGAGCTTCCCGAAAACGTTCCATCGGGTCAAGACCCGGCCCGACGCCCTGCGCAACCCCGCCGACTGGAAACCAGCCGCCGCGACACCTAGTATGAATCAGGAAACGGCGGTCTCCCAACGAAGTGCGCCGCCGACTTGTCTATAGGTTTGCCCATACTCGCCACACACAGGACAACGCAATGACCCCGACTCCATCCGCGGACGACCGTTCCCGGACCCTTCCGCGCCTCGTGGCGCTGCTCTCGCTCACGGCTGCGTCGGTCACTCTTTCGGGCTGTGCGTCGCAGCCGGGCAGCGCCGGCATGGCCGCCGACATGGCTCCAGAGCCGGCCGCCACCTTCTCGCAGCCCGCAGGGCTTCACGTCAACCCGCCCTCGCCCGATCCGCGGGTGGGCCTGGCGCCCGGACTGTTCGACGCGGGGGAGGCCATCTGGAACCTCCGCATGTTGTCGACCACACCTCCGGCCGGACCCTTCGTGGGCAAGACCAACTCGGACCTCGCCTTCACCGGCAACTACGCCATCCAGGGCAACTACGACGGCGTCCAGGTGTGGGACATCTCCGATCCGGCGAACCCGGTTTCGGTGGTAACACACAGATGCCCGGCGTCACAGAGTGATGTGTCGGTGTACGATAAGCTGCTGTTCGTGTCGGGCGAGGGTTTCGGCGGGCGGCTGGACTGCGGTGACGAGGGCATCGAGGAAGCGGTGAGCCATCATCGGCTGCGGGGCATTCGCATCTTCGACATCTCGGACATCGCCAACCCGGAGTACGTCGCCAACGTGCAAACGTGCCGCGGGTCGCACACGCATACCGTGCTCAAGCACCCCGACGACGACGACAACGTCTACATCTACGTGTCCGGATCGGCCCCGGTGCGGCCCGCCGAGGAATTGGCCGGTTGCTCGAGCGCCATGCCGAGCGAGGACCCGAACTCGTCGCTCTTCCGGATCGAGGTCATCCGGGTTCCGCTCGCCAACCCCCAGGCCGCCGTGGTCGTCAGCTCGCCAAGGATCTTCCAGGACCTGGTCGCACCGCCCACGCACGGCCCCTCGCCGGCGGATCTGGCGGAAATCGAAGCGGCCCGCGCGCGTGGGGAATTCGTGGTTGAAGTGCCGGGTCAAGCGATCGTACTCCCGGACCAATTCGTGAACATGCAGCTTGACAGCATCGTCAGGGCACGGGGCGGCGAAGGCCCGCCCACCGCTGCCGACAGCACGGCCCTGCGTGAGTATTTCAGCGAGATGGTCGCTCAGATGATGGGCGGGGGAGCGGGTGACGGCGACGGTCCGGCCCCGGGGCCCACGCAGTGCCACGACATCACCGTCTACCCCGACATCGGCCTGGCCGGCGGCGCCTGCGGCGGCTACGGACTTCTGCTCGACATCAGCGATCCCGCCAACCCGACGCGCCTTGCTGCCGTTGCCGACTCCAACTTCGCGTACTGGCACTCGGCGACCTTCAACAACGACGGCACCACGATCATGTTCACCGACGAATGGGGCGGGGGCGGCGGTCCGAAGTGCCGCGCCGCCGACCCGATGGAGTGGGGCGCCAACGCCATCTTCACCATCGAAGACGGGGAGATGATCTTCCAGAGCTACTACAAGCTGCCCGCGGCGCAGACGAGCCTGGAAAACTGCGTCGCGCACAACGGATCGCTCATTCCGATCCCGGGACGCGACATCATGATTCAGGGCTGGTACCAGGGCGGGATCTCGCTGATCGACTGGACCGACACCATGAACCCGGTAGAGATCGCGTTCCACGACCGCGGTCCGGTCAACCCCGACCAGATGCAGATGGGCGGAAGCTGGTCCGTGTACTGGTACAACGGCCTGATCGTCAATTCCGAGATCGCGCGCGGTCTGGACATCTTCGAACTCACGCCCAGCGACATCCTCACGCAGAACGAGATCGACGCGGCCAATTCGGTGCAGTTGACGCACCTGAACTCGCAGGGTCAGCCCGTCTACGAATGGCCCGCGACCTTCTCGCTGGCCAGGGCATACCTTGACCAGCTGGAGCGCTGGCACGGCATGACCGCTTCGCAGATCGCCTCGGCGCGCTCAGCTCTGGCGGCAGCCGAGGCCGCATCCGGTTCGGCCCGCCGGGACGCGTTGCGCTCGCTTGCCGACACGCTCGGCGACCAGGCTTCCGGCGCAGCGGATCCGGCGAAGGTCGGCAAGCTCGTCGACGCCGTTGAGCGCCTGACGGACGGGGGATAAGGAGGAACGCAGAATGAAAACCCGGCACATCGCACTGCTCACGATCGTTACCGCGGCAGCCCATGGGTGTGCGGGCGGGCCAGGCGACTCGCCCGCAACCGATCCCGCCCCGCCCCCGACCCGCCCCGATGCGGCAACGATCGCCGAGCTGGAAGCGATCTACGAGGCACGGCTCGAGGCTGAGCGCGAACGCTACCACCCCGCCGACGTCCACTTCATGACCGGCATGATCGGGCACCACGCCCAGGCGCTGGTCATGTCGGGGTTCGCGCCCGAAAACGGCGCCAGCCCCACGATCCAGGTACTCTGCGCAAGGATCATCAACGCGCAGCAGGACGAGATCAACGTCATGCAGGCCTGGCTCCGCGACCGTGGTGAGGTGGTCCCCGAGGTCCACATCGCCGACGGCCAGCTGATGATCCACGGGCCCGAGCACGCCATGCACATGCCCGGGATGCTGACCCCGGAGCAGCTCGCCGAGCTGGGCGAAACGCACGGGCAGGACTTCGACCGGCTCTTCCTGAAGTACATGATCATGCACCACAACGGCGCCGTTACCATGGTACACGAACTGTTCTCGACCGACGGAGCCGCCCAGGACGACTTCGTCTTCAAGCTTGCTTCCGATATTCAGGCGGACCAGACCTCAGAGGTTACCCGCATGGAGCTGATGCTGGAGGCACTGACCTCCAACGACCCGCACAACTGATTAGGACACCGACATGACCCCGATCGCCACCGCGAACTCCCGTTCCCGGACCCTCGTGCGCCTCGCGGCGCTGCTCTCGATCACAGCCCTTGCGGCCGGCCTGGCGGGCTGTGCCTCTCAACCGATGGCGGAAGATCCCATGACCGCCATGACCGTCGACATGCCGCCCCCACCGGCCGCAACCTTCGCCCACCCCCCCGGGCTCCGCGTCAACGCGCCCACACCCGACCCGCGGGTCGGGCTCGCGCCGGGGCTGTTCGACGCAGAGGAGGCCATCTGGAACCTCCGCATGTTGTCGACCACGCCTCCGACGGAACTCTTCGTCGGACGGACGAATTCCGACCTCGCCTTCACCGGCAACTACGCGATCCAGGGCAACTACGACGGCGTACAGGTCTGGGACATCTCCGACCCGGCGAATCCGACGTCGACCATCACCTATCGTTGCCCGGCCTCACAGAGCGACGTGTCGGTGTACGACAACCTGCTGTTCGTGTCCGGCGAGGGGCTCGGAGGGCGGCTGGATTGCGGCGACCAGGGCATCCAGGAAGCGGTCAGCCACGATCGTCTGCGCGGCATCCGCATCTTCGACATCTCCGACATCTCCAACCCGGAGTACGTTGCGAACGTGCAGACCTGCCGCGGATCCCACACCCACACGGTCCTCAAGCACCCGGCCGACGACGAGAACGTGTACATCTACGTCTCCGGCTCGTCGCGTGTACGGCCCCCCGAGGAGTTGCCCGGCTGTTCGGGGCTGTCTCCCGAGGAAGACCCCAACTCGGCCCTCTTCCGGATCGAGGTGATCCGCGTTCCGCTCGCCGACCCCGGGGCCGCCGCGATCGTGAGCTCGCCGCGGATCTTTCAGGATCTGGTCGCGCCCCCCACGCACGGCCTGTCGCCGGCGGACATCGAGGAAATCGAAGCCGCCCGCGCCGCGGGAGCCATCATCGGCTACAGGGGTGGAACGCCGCGGGTCCTGCGCCCAGGCATGGTCGCTCCCATGCTGGACAGCGTTGTTGCCGCGCGCGGGGGCGAAGGAGAGCCCACCGCCGCCGACCGTGCGGCACTCCAGGCCGCTCTTGACGAGCAGGGCCGCATGCAGGCCGAGCGGGCCGCACAGGAGGCCGACGAACCCGGCCCGGGTCCCACGCAGTGCCACGACATCACCGTCTATCCGGCCATCGGCCTGGCGGGCGGCGCGTGTGGCGGCTACGGACTCCTGCTCGACATCAACGATCCCGCCAATCCAACGCGCCTGGCAGCGGTCGCGGACTCGAACTTCTCGTACTGGCACTCCGCAACCTTCAACAACGACGGCACCACGATCATGTTCACCGACGAGTGGGGTGGCGGCGGCGCGCCCAAGTGCCGGGCATCGGACCCGATGGAATGGGGCGCAAACGCCATCTTCACGATCGAAGACGGCGAGATGGTCTTCCAGAGCTACTACAAGATGCCCGCGCCGCAGACGAGCCTGGAGAACTGCGTCGCGCACAACGGGTCGCTGATTCCGATCCCGGGCCGCGACATCATGATCCAGGGCTGGTACCAGGGCGGCATTTCGCTGATCGACTGGACCGACCCCGCGAACCCGGTCGAGATCGCCTTCCACGACCGCGGCCCGTCGGACGGGACCCGGCAGGGCAGTGGCGGCAGCTGGTCCGTGTACTGGTACAACGGCGTGATCGTCAACTCGGAGATCTCGCGCGGGCTCGACATCTTCGAACTCGTGCCCAGCGACGTCATCACGCAGAACGAGATCGACGCGGCCAACTCGGTCCATCTGACGCAGCTCAACTCCCAGGGCCAGCCGATCTTCGAGTGGCCTGCCACCTTCGCGCTCGCGCGCGCCTACCTGGATCAGCTGGAACGCTGGCACGGGATGACCGCGCCAGAGATCGCGGGCGCGCGAGATGCGCTGGCAGCGGCGGAAAGCGCACCATCGTCGGTGCGCCGGGACGGGCTGAATTCACTCGCCGACATGCTGAGTGAACAGGCCGCCGGCGCGGCGGATCCGGACAAGGCCGCGAAGCTTGTAGACGCGGTGCGTCGGCTGGCGGCGGAGGGGTAGCCTAGCGCAGCGCGATCGAAACCCCTGCCCGGTAGGTCATCAGGTTCGCGTCGCTCAGAATGGGGCTGGCCGACCAGCCCCCACGGGGCAGCCGCCGCAGGTTCTCGTTTCCGCCGGTCAGGTACTCGGTCAGCCCGTTGTGCTGGTACGACGCCGACAGGTCCATGGACACCGGATTCTCGCCCCCCCGCACTTCGACGGACAGGCCACCGCCGCCCGCGAGGGCCAGGTTGAAGTCGTCGAAGTTGGTCGTGGAGGCGAACTCCTCGTCATGGTTCGTGCCGCTGACTCCGGTCTCGGTGACGAAGTAGGAGAAGCCGACGGTGCCGAAGAAGTACGGCCTGAGCGATCCGCTCCCCAGGTAGACCTGGGGGCCCAGGCCGGCGGACAGGATGGAGTTGGTGGTTCGGACGTCGACGTCGACGAAGGGGACGGTGGGGCTCAGAGGCGCCCTGTAGGAGTCAGAGCCGTAGATGACGAAGTTCCCTTCTGCTCTGAGCGCTGCGGTACGCTGGGCGTTCAGATAGAGCACTCCGCCGATTCCGCCGCCGCCGCCCAGGTTCACATGGTCGCTGAACTCGCCGACCGGGACCGCGACATCTGCGTACAGGAGGAACTCGCCCCGGATGGGTCTGTGCTGGCCCATGGCGCTCGCCGGCAACACCAGCCCGGCCACGGCGATGGCACCCGCCAACATGATCGTCCTCGATACCGACCCGGAAAGGTGTGTCTTCATTCGCTGACTCCCCTCGTCCTTGCGTCTCGTTCCCGCCGGTCGAGAACCGCTCCGGGCAGAGCGCCGGTGAGCGCGCCCCCGTCCACGGTGAAGCGGCCGTTGACCATCACGTACTCAATACCGTCCGGGTAGAGGTCCGGTTCCATGATCGTCGCCGGAGAGGTGATGTCGTCGTAGTCGAAGACGACGATGTCCGCCTTGTACCCCTCGCGGAGATACCCCCGGTCCCTGAGGCCGACGATCTGGGCGGGGAGACCGGTGGAGGAGCGGATGGCGAAGGGGAGTGTGATGATGCCGCGCTCCTTCACGTAGTGAGCGATCTTGCGGGTGAAGGCGCCGTACGAGCGGGGGTGCTGTCCGGGGCGGGTCTGGAGAGAGACGAAGCCGTCGGTCGACGTGGCCGTGTACTCCTGGCGCATGTAGTTCTCGACGTCGAAGCGGTGGCCGGCGACGGGCCGGAAGCGTACACCGGCAGGCTGTAGCCGTGTGGATTCCAGCGCGAAGACGACGAGTTGCTCGAACGGCGTCCGGCCGGCTTCGGCCGCGACCTCGGCCAGGTGGCGGCCCACGGTCTCCGGGTAGTCGGGCGCTTCGACGACGATGTGGCGGTCCGCGCCGCCCTGAAGCCGCAGGATGTATTCGGTGTCCCGCTCGAGTTCCGCGGCCGTGACCGGATCGGCCAGGTTGGCACGCAGGTTCCCCTTCGGGTCGCTCATGAGGTCGGCGTCCCGCCATATCGGCGCGTCGAGGCCACCGGAGCGGTCGGTTCCGGGGGGCGCGTAGCCCCAGTCGGGGATCACGTCGACGGGGCCGCCGCCGAAGGTCTCGTACGGGTACTGGTCGAGGTACACCTGCACGCCCTCGCGCCGCGCGGCCTCGATGAGGAGCACGTCGGTCGCCGAGTGGCCCCAGGTGTCGGTGCCCTTGGCCTTGATGTGCGTGCCGACCACCCGTATCCCGGTGGCGCGGCCGATCTCGATGGTCTCGCGCATCCCGTCGGTGCCGGTGAGGGGCTGTCCGTCGACGATCGACGGAACCTGCCACAGCGGAAGCGGCGACTGGCTGCGCTGGTGGGAGTAGTAGAACCCGTCGTACGGGGCGACTTCGCGAGCCAGCGCGATGAGCTCCCCGGTGGTGCTGAAGCGGCCGGGTCTGTACTCGGGGCCG
This sequence comes from Gemmatimonadetes bacterium bin94, assembly GCA_002238865.1. Classification (GTDB taxonomy): domain Bacteria; phylum Gemmatimonadota; class Gemmatimonadetes; order Longimicrobiales; family Gaopeijiaceae; genus Bin94. The sequence continues at coordinate 16,488 of MPNE01000008.1, forward strand.
GCGCCGAGTCCCCACGCGCCGTCCTCCATGCCGCTACGCACCAATTCCGCCATCTCGGCGATCTCGGCCTCGGTGGCCGCGCGCTCGTAGTCGTCCCCCATGACCATGCCGCGCACGGTGGCGTGGCCGACCATGGGGACGACGTTCGTGGCGACGCCCGGCACGCGGTACGCGCCCATCTCGTCGGCGATCGGCCACACCGGGTTGCGTCCGTCCGGTCCGAAGACCGAGGTCGTGATCCCCTGCATGACGAGGTTGTGCGCACGCCGTCCCTCGACGTTGTCGGACGCGAAGATCCGGTCGGCGTGCGAGTGCATGTCGATGAAGCCTGGCACGACGTACTTCCCCGCCGCGTCGATCTCGCGGGTGGCGGTGGCGCCGGGAAGCCGGCCGATGGCGACGATCCGGTCGTCATCGATGCCGATGTCGGCGGTGAATGCGGGGCTCCCCGAGCCGTCGAGCACCTGACCTCCCCGGATGAGGACGTCGAAGTGCTGGGCGGTGACGGGGTTGGGGAGGAGGGTGAGGGCGAGGGCGAGGAGGGCCGTGCGCATGGCGCGAACGGCGGAAGCATGCCGGCAGGTAGTCATGGTCCTCCGGGATCCTGGAGCGCGGTTGTCAACGGCAGTCGGCTACCACAGGACCGGAGCCGAATAGCGTGCGATCGCCTCGTCCGGCGTCACGATCGTCAATCCGTTCAGGATGGCCTGTGAGACCAATCCCCGGTCGAAGGGGTCGCTGTGAAATGCGGGTAGAAGGGCGTCGTGAGCCGCCGCACGTTCATCGAACGCGAGTGGCTCGAGTCCCAACCAATGGCGGCGACTGCTCACATAGTTGATCGGCGGCTCCGGCAATGGCAACCTCCCGAGGCCGTGCTTGATGGCGATTTCCCACGCAGAGAGCGCGCTGAAATAGACGACGTTGCCCGGGTCGCGACAGGCGGATCGGGCTTCCGCCGTGAGTTGCGGGTCCGCAGCGGCCAGCCACAGGAATGTGCAGGTATCCACCAGGAGCCTCATTCTTCGTCGCCACCGAGCCGCTTGCCGCCCCGGGTTCTCCCGAAGCCCCGCAGCACCTCGTCGGGAAGCGGCTCGAAGAAGCTGCTCGGCAGGGTCATGCCCCGGTCGATCCCGATGGGCCGCTGCTTCATGGGTGCAGAGTCTATCGGCCGGATCTCGGCGATGGGCACATTGCGGCGGCACAGCGTGATCGTCTCCCCGGCTTCAACCCGTGCCAGGTACCGGGACAGACTCGCTCTCGCGTCGGCAATGTTGATCCTTGTCATGGACATGAAGATAGCTAACTACTTGTACATGATCAAACGGCACCGACTCGCAACAAACCTGGTGGCGCTCAGCTCCGGCCGCCTGCCTCAATCCGCTCCAGCGCCCATCTCGCGTGCTCCCGCACCAGCTCCGAGCGGTCCCCGGACGCCCGCTCGAGCACCGGGACAGCTTCTTTCGCACCCCAGTTGCCCAACGCCACGCAGACGTTCCGCAGCAGCCCGTTCCGCCGCGCCCGGGAGACCGGCGAGTCGCGGAATTCCCGCAGGAAAGCCTTGCCCGACATGTCCAGAAGGCGAGTGGCGAGGTCGATCAGCGAGGGGTTGTCCAGCTCGGTGCGGGGCGAGTAGGCGATCTCGTCGGTGGGTGCCGAGAACTTCTCGTTCCAGGGGCAGACTTCCTGGCAGATGTCGCAGCCGTACACGCGGTTGCCGATTGCGGGGCGCAGTTCGCGCGGGATCGGCCCCTTCAGCTCGATGGTCAGATAGGAGATGCAACGTGTGGCGTCCATCACGGGTGCGCCGGACTCGTCCCGGCCGAGGAGCGCGCCGGTGGGGCACGCGTCGAGGCAGCGCCGGCAGCTGCCGCAATGGTCCTCCTGGAAGGGCGTGGATGGTTCCAGCGGCAGATCGGTGAGCAGTGCGCCCAGGAAGAACCAGGAGCCCCGGCGCGGGTGGATGAGCATGGTGTTCTTGCCGAACCAGCCGAGGCCGGCGCGCATGGCCAGCTCCCGTTCCAGGATCGGACCCGTGTCGACGTAGGCTCGGTGCCGGAAAGGACGGCCCGCGATATCCTCCAGGCGGCTCGCGAGGAGGTCCAGCCTGTCGCTGACGACGTGGTGGTAGTCGCGGCCCCGGGCGTAGCGGGCGATGATCGCGCGGGAGGAGTCGCCGGGTGAGGTGGCGGGATCGCTGTCCGCGTACGAATGGGCGACGACCAGTGCGCTGCGGAAGCCGGGCAGGGTGCGGTCGAGGTCGCCGCGGCGTTGCCGCGCGTCGGGGCGGGCGAGGTAGGCCATCGTGCCGTGCAGTCCGGAGTCGACCCATTCGCGAAAGTGGGCCATGTGCGCGCTGACGCCCCGTGTGACGACACCGGCCATATCGAAGCCGAGGGCGCGGGCTTCCGCGACGGCGCGGTCGGTGTTGATGGTCATGCCAGGACCCGGCTGTCAGTTGGCCAGGATGTCCTTCAGGTCGTCGAAGCGCGCCCCTATTCGTTGTTCGACGTCCCGGATGTTCTGCCCTATCTCCGCGTGGGCGTCTCGGCTCTCGGTGCGGACCAACCCGATCTCGGTGCGCACCAGCCCCAGCTCGGCCCGCACTTCACCGAACCGCCGGTCCATGGAGCGCTGCATGTCGTCGAATCGCTTGTCGGTGGAATCGAACCGCGTGTCCATCGACTTGAACCGCTCGTCAATCGACTTGAACCGCTCGTCCATCGACTTGAACCGCTCGTCAACCGACTTGAACCGCTCGTCGACCAGTTCGAATCTCATCTCCATCCACGCCTTCATGTCGTCGAACCGCTTGCCCATCCAGATGCTGATGGCAGTCAAGCCGCCGATCAACACCACCATTTCGGCTGCGAATCCGATCCACTCGTTCGTGAGCACGGCCCACCACCCCCTTCCTCCCGGGTCTTTCGTCATTGTCACTTGTAATCCCTGCTACCCTCGCGGGCAAGGAGAGAATGGAAGATCGCACCTGGGGAGGGAGACACCCATGGCCGAATGGGACAGCAACATGCCGGAATGACGCAGGGTGCGCGTCCCACGCTCAAATCGGCTATGCTTGGACGAGCAAGAGCCGCCCCGGTACACGTCACTCCCACACCTCGCACGCATGACCCTCCAACAGGTCCGCGACGCCTTCCCCATCCTTCAGCGCCGCAACTACCTCAACTCCTGCTCGCTGGGTGCCCTGTCCACGCCGGCAGTGGACCAGTTGCACGATTTTGTCGCCAAATGGCACGACTACGGCGCGTCGGCATGGTACGAGCACTGGTGGGGACGGCTGGCCGACCTTCGCGGGCGGGTGGAGCACCTTTTCGGCGCCCCGGCGGGCACGGTCGCGCTCATGCCGTCCACCTCGGCCTGCCTGGCCGCGATCACGACCAGCTTCGACTGGACGAAGCGCAACCGCATCGTCACGACCGAGCTGGACTTCCCCACCCTGCTCTACCAGTGGAAGGTGCGCCCCGAGGCGGAGATGGTCGTGCTGGAGAGCCCCGACGGCGTCCACATCGACCCGCAGCAGTTCGCGGACGCGGTCGACGATCGAACCCTGGCGGTCGCCACCAGCCACGTCTTCTTCACGACCGGCACGATCCAGGACCTGGAAGCCATCGCCGACATCGCGCAGCGGGCGGGCGCGTACAGCCTGATCGACGGCTATCAGGGGGCCGGGCAGATCCCGGTCGACCTCCCCGCCACCGGCGTCGACTTCTACACTTCCGGCCCGCTCAAGTGGCTATGCGGCGGCCCGGGCCTCGCGTACCTGTACGTCCGCGACGACCTGATCGCCAACCTGCGGCCCCGCATCACCAGCTGGTTCGCCACCGAGGATCAGTTCCTCTTCAACGCCGGCGACTTCCGCTACCACGACGACGCCCGACGCTTCGAGCTGGGCACCCCGGCACTCGCCGTGGTTCACACCGCTCTGGGCGGCCAGGAGATCGTGGACGAGGTCGGGATGGCGGAGATCCGGGCGCGCAACACGATGCTGACCGAGCGGTTGGTGGACGGCTGCACGGCAGCAGGGTTTTCGCTTCGGGTGAGCGACCATCCGGACACCCGCTCGGCGATCGTCCTGGTGCGCCACGACGAGCCCGGAGCGGCGGTGGGCCACCTGGCCGAACGTGGGATCATTGTGGACAATCGGCCGGGTGTGGTGCGGGCAAGTCCGCACTTCTACAACACGGCGGACGAGGTGGACGAGTTTGTGGAGGCACTCAGCGAGACGGTGTGAGGGCGACGCCGGTTGGTGGGGGCCGGGCTAAACCATCGTTGTCCGCCATTTCCGGGCACAAATGGCCGACAAACACCGCCGGATGGTGCAGAGTCGCGACGATCGTGCAATAGTTTTAGCGTTCCGCCTGATCCTCGAACCGGGAGACCCTCTCCGTGCTATCCACGCTCGCGCTCGCCACGATGGTCCAGCTTTCCGCCCAGCCGCAGGAGCTGGTGCCGGGGACCCGCTACGACCCGGCCATCCCCACCCTCGAAGAGGTGGCGGGGCACGACTTCAGGGAGGCCGTCACGCCGCCGGACGATGTGATCCGCTACATGGAGGCGCTGTCCGACGCGGCTCCCGACCGGACGCACCTCATACGCTACGCGGAGAGCTGGGAGGGTCGACCGCTCGTCGTCCTCGTGATCGGGTCGCCCGAGCGCATTGCGCGCCTTGACGAGGTGAAGGCGGACATCGCGCGCCTCGCCGACCCGCGCGGGCTCTCCGAAGCCGATGCCGAAGCGTTGCTGGCCGAAGTGCCGGTCGTCACCGCGCTCATGCACGGGGTCCACGGCAACGAGATCAGCTCGAGCGGCGCCGCCATGGCGGAAGCCTATCACCTGCTCGCGGCGACCGGAGACGCGGATGTCGATCTCATCCTGTCCGAGTCGCTGGTACTCATCGATCCAATGGAGAATCCCGACGGGCGGAACCGCTTCGTGTACCAGAACGGGATCGCGCAGGCCCGTTGGCCGGACGAGGCGGCGATCTCCGCGGAGCACGACGAGCCCTGGCCGGGGGGGCGCGGGAATCACTACCTCTTCGACCTGAACCGCGACCTCTTTATCCAGAGCCAGCCCGAGACGCGCGGCAAGGTGGACGTATTCCTCGAATACCGGCCCCAGATCGTGGCGGATCTGCACGAGATGGGAGGGGATGCCACCTACTTCTTCCCGCCCACCGCGCCACCCTCCAACCCGTGGTACGGGGAGCGCCAGATCGCGCTCATGGACGTGTTCGGGGAAGCGATCGCGGCGCGCTTCGACCAACGCGGCTTCGCGTACTTCAACCGGGACGTCTACGACCTCTTCTATCCCGGCTACGTCGACATGTGGCCGATGGGACACGGCGCGCTCGGCATGACCTACGAGCAGGCGAGCGCCCGTGCGCTCATGCTGAGGCGGTCGGACGGGGACCTGCTGACGTACGGTGACGGCGTGTTGCACCACTTCACGGCGGCGCTGGAGACGGCCCTCACCGCGGCGCGTCACCGCGAGGGTATCCTGCGCGACTATCTCGCGTTCCGGCGGGAGGGCGTCGCGCGGGGGAGAGATGGCCCGGCGGAAATCGTCCTCCACTCGGCGCACGACCCGGGGATGGCGGAGCGGCTCGCCGTGATGCTCGTCGAGAACGGGATCGAGGTGTTCCGCGCTTCAGGGCCGGTGGCGGTCGGCGATCGGACGCTTTCCGCCGGATCGAGCTTCATCGTGCCGCTGGACCAGCCGACGCACGGCTTCATCCACAACCTCCTCGACGCAAATGTTCCGATGGAGGAGGACTTCGTGAGGCGGCAGATCGAGCGCCGCGCGAACCGGCAACCGGACGAAATCTACGACCTGACGGCCTGGAGTCAGTCGCTGCTGTGGGACGTGGAGGCGATCGAGACGTCGGCGACAGGGGTACGCGGCGAGGCCGTGACAGCGGATGGGAGCGTGTCTGGGGCGGAGCCGGTGGCGGCGCTGCCCGCGGCGGACGTGGCCCCGCTGCCCGAAGCGCTCGTCGGCTACCTGATCCCGTGGGGCACCAACGGGGCCGCAACGGTCGCCGAGGCGCTGCGCGAAGGCATTCGCGTCCGGGCGGCAGGCGCGGAGTTCACCCTGGGCGGCCGCCGCTACGGGGTCGGTACCGCGATCGTCCGCACGGCCGAGAACGGACAGGATCTTCGCCAGCGCCTGGCAGAGATCGCCGCCCGGCACCGCGCCGAGGTCGTCCCGATCGATGATTCGTACGTCCGCGAAGGCATGTCGCTGGGAAGCCGGGACGTACGGGCCCTGATCGAGCCCCGGGTGCTTCTCGTCTACGATGCCCCCGGCCAGGGCTACTCCGTGGGCTGGGCCCGCTACGTCCTTGAACGGCGGTACGGCCAGCGCACGACCGCGGTGCGGGCATCCAGCCTCGGCCGCGCGCGGCTGGCCGACTACGACGTGGTCGTCTTTCCGAGCGGCAACTACGGCCAGACCGTCGGCGACGGGTTGCTCGATCGCCTGCGGGCGTGGATGCGCGACGGCGGCACCGTAATCACGATGGCCGAGTCCTCACGCTGGGCGGTGCGGGAAGGGCTGCTGGCAACCGAGACGGAGCGCCGGGGCGGACGGGCCGAAGGCGACGATCCGCCGGAGCCCGGCACGCCGGACCAGCCCATCGAATACCTTGCCGCGAGCTCGCCGGAGGAGTAATCGCCCGAGGGCGTGCCGGGTGCGATTCTGCGCACGCTGCTCGACACCGAGCACTGGCTCGCGGCCGGCACCGACGGCGAGATCGGCGTCCTCGTGCAAGGCTCGCGCGTCTTCCGGCCGATCACGCTCGACCAGGGCACGAACGTCGGCCGCTACGCCGACCTCGACAGTCTCATCCTCGGCGGGATCGTCTGGGAGGAATCACGGCCGCAGTTGGCCAGCAAGGCCTTCCTGATTCATCAGCCCGTCGGACGCGGACAGGTGGTGGCCTTCGCCGAAGACCCGAACTACCGGGCCTACACGGAGGCGACGCAGCTCCTGTTCATGAACGCCGTGTTGCTGGGGCCGGGGCGGTAGGGGGGCGCAGGACATCGATAACCCCTGTTCGCCTTCTCAGATGGTGCAGTCACGGCCACCTATCTCGCTCGTGGCAGAGCCGCCGCCACAGCGGAATCCAAGGTGACTGCATCCATGGCCCCCATGTACATCCGGCCATTGACGAAGAACGTGGGCACCATCCGCACACCAAGATCCGCTCCCTCTCTGTACGCGCTTTCCACACGGTCAGCGTACTCGCCGGAAGTTACGCAGTGGTCAAAAGCCGGGCGGCTCAGGAGGCCACCTACCGAATCTGCCACATCCTCCCAAAGGGGAGCCCGGCCTTGGCCTTCGCCAAGACGGAGAGCAGCCGTGTGAAACGCCCCGAAAACTCCCTGCTCGGCTGCGCATTCGGCACCCAGGAACAGCCTTGTTGACTCGTTCATCTCCAATGGTACGAAGGGCTTTACCGCTACCGCCAAATGCTGAGGGTAACGCCTCCTTACGACACGTAGCGTCCGATCGAACTCTCGGCAAAAGCCACAGGCATAGTCCGAGTACAGCAGAAGCACGACGGGCGCGTCCTCGGGCCCCAACCGGTGGCCCGTACTCGCAGCCCGCACGAATTCTGCTGGTAGGCCGAATTCTTCCTCTCCCAAGTTCACGAGCCCGACGCCTGGAACTCCGTCGGAAGCGAACCAAGCCTTAGCGAAGAAGAGAGCTGCGGCCGCCACGACCAGAACAGCAGCCACGTTCACGATTCGATCGATCATGGCATACCGGGTGTTGGAAGCCTAAAGCGGTAGACACCGGCGTCGAGAAGCGAGGTGCCGTACAGCCAGCCCGCCTGCTCATCCACGCTCAGGCCAAACATCGGCGTATCGAGGTGCAGTTTGCCTACGTATTGCCCTTCCCAGTCGAAGACGTGCACCTCTTGGCCGTGACTGACCTCATCCGCATCCGTCGTTTGGCCAAGGGATGTCTGCCCCGAGTAAAGTGCATACACGTAGTCGTTGGAGGCAGAGCATTCCGTGTAGTGGTGCCGTCCCATCCTGAAGCGCATCTCTCCCCTCACGCGAGTGAAGTCTGGTTCACTGGGATAAGGCACATCGGCCACCACTGGTCGGCCTGCCTTGTGATCGTACAATTCCACACGCCCAGCGTCCCAATAAGCCAGGGCAAATCCAGGCGCTTCCATCCGTGCGCACAGCGCGAAGTTGATGCTTGCCCTCACCCGCTCGGTCATCGGGATCGTGTCACCGCCGAGGAGTGCGCCAGGCACCGTCGCTATGCGTTCGCCCGCGATGTCGAAGAACACGAAACGCTCCTCCAGTTCTCTCCGGACGCCCACAATCGTAAGCGAGTCCAGCCACGTCGCACGGGCAAGAAAAGGAGCTTCCTGCGGTGTGATGGTGGGAGTCTCCGCATTGAGAGTCCTGGACTCATCAACCCGCATGAACTTGAAGCCATCATAGACCCAGACGGCCATCGTGTCGGGCCGAACCACTGCGAGACCCACGATGGGTCCGGCAAACTCTCCAGGCCCCTCGCCTCGGCGCCCGAGAGACACGATCAAATCACCACCGTACGCGTCCAGAATGTGAAGATCCGGGTCCCCTGCAGCATCCCCGACAAAAAGTCGGTTTCCGACAGCCTGAATCACGGCCGGACTTCCGATCGCGGGACCCCGGTTCAAGAGTTCCGCATAGAGCGATTCGACAGCTACATCGAGCTTTACGGTAGACGTATCGGGAGCACCGCACGCGGAACAGTGCATCACCAGGAAAGTGGCAATTCCACTCCAACCTGAGAATGACGTTCGCACCGTCGTCAGCAGTAGACGAGTGGCTCAGCTGGCGTCAACGTCGCGCCAACCACGATGCATTGGCCCACCACCATGGAAACAAATGCTATTCGTCCTACGTCGGCAGGTCGTGCACTCGTCCTCTGTGGCGCACCTGTACCCCGACGCGTCCTGTGTTGCGGTAATGCACCGAGACCCCGCTTGCCGCTCGCAGCCCCCACCGTCGGCTCTCAACGGTTGCGGGTTCTCGAAAGCCAGGGCCGCTGCGAAGATGATGACAGCGGCGAGCAAGCGCGTGAGGGCCAAAAGTGTCTTGGTCATGATGATTCTCCTCTGAGGCACCCATGTGGGACTTGACGATCCCTTGCACTAGCAAAATCGCCCCGTTCCGGCCAATCTCCTATGTCGTTTCATGGCTATCCGTTGTCGCTTCGCATGTTTCCTACCGCCGCAGGCACCCCACGTGGTCCCCGAGCGGCGAGGAATGTCGCCCTGACGGCTTCCCGAATCCAGAAGGAAAGAGGGACCGCAGGAAGCTGTGCTGGTGTCTTGCCGACAAGGTTGAGAGTGAACCTATGCCATCCAGCACGGTCGTTGAATCCCAAGCGCCAAGCGGTCTCGTTGACCCCGACGCCCGCGTCCCGAAGCGCCATTCCGTGGCTGAATCGGATCCACCGCAGTGCGACGGACATCGAAAAACCGTGTCTTAGTGCCGTCTCCGAAAGGTACTCCGGACGGCAGTCGAGCACCCTTGCCGTGCTGGCCACGCTCCTCAGGTACTCACCGTTGCGGTTTGGGAGACCATACCGGGGACTCGAGCGACCAGGGTGTCCCGTGCGAACCAAGGCCGAGGAAGTCAAACCGGAAACTCCCTCCACATCCTGGAGCGCGACAATGCGCAGGGCGGCCCCCAGCATCGGAGGCCCCGGGCACGCGTTCAGGAAGAAACGGATTGCCGTCGTGTAGTCCTGTTCTGATTGGTTCATGGACGCCCTTCCCCCTTTGGTATGTCCCGTGCCCCGAGTGACGCTGATTCGAGAGGCGTGAAGACTACTGATTCCCCAGCCCTACCTACTTAAACGACGAGGGGACCCGGTTTTGTGGGGTCATTTTCCGACAAGACACCACTTGAAGCCCATTGGACAGGGTTTCCAGGAAGTCAGGGAGTCCGGTGGCACCTCCATCCCCACCCCCTCGCGTTCGGGCCCGTGAGCATCGCTCTTGCCCTTGTTAACAGCCGCCAACCCGGAAATGTGCAACTGTGCGCTCCACACGGTGCCTGATCACGAGCGATGTCAAGCGGTCGGGGAGACACTCCTCGATCGACTGCGCGCGCGGCCCAGGGCGGTAGCGACCACGCCATTCACCACAGTTTGTCCGCCATTTGGCGCCGGAAGTGGCCGACAACGCGCTACTGCGCCAAGATCTCGGCCGCTCGCGGCGCCATGAGTGCGTTGCTGCGTCCTGCGCCGGGAACGGTGTCGAGCCGCCCAGGCGAACGGAACCCCGAGAGCCTCCGCCGCAGATCCCGCCGCCGCATGGATGCGTGACTTCGGGTGAAGCGCTGCGGCCCCTGAAGCATCGCTTCGGGTGTCTGGCGAAGGTTGCTGGCGGTCGTGATGGTGTCCGGGTCGTCCTCCATCGTGTGCTCGTTTTCATCTCCTACCGGTTCACCGGCCGCGGACCCGCCCTCCACACCTCCTCGTGCAGCCACGGGCGAGCGCCGTAGGGGCGCTCGTTGGGCCAGAGTTCGTCAAGGGTCATCCCGTCATACAGGATCCCGCCCTTCATGACGAGCATGATGTCCGTGGTACTCCGAATGTTGTCGAGCGGGTTCGAGTTGAGAATCATCAGGTCGGCCAGCTTGCCGACGGCCAGAGATCCCACGTCGTCCTCCGCGCCGAGGAAGTAGGCCCCCTCGTTGCTGGCGAGCTCGAGGGCGCCCATTGGTCCCATCGCCTCCGCCGCTATCCACACCTCCCAGTGCGACGCCAGACCATGCTGCTGGCCGTGCGCGCCAATGGCTCCGTGGGCGCCTTCCGCCATCCAGTCGGCCAGAACCTGTGCCAGCATGGGGAAGCTGTAGTCCGTGCGCGGCCGCTTGAAGACGCGACGCGAGTGCGGGACGAGCTGCTTCCACGGCATCCATAGCCGGAGCTTCGGATCCCGCCAGACTTCAGTCTCCTGGAAGAACCACTCGTCGTTCCAGGGACCGGGGCCGCCCACCACGAACGTCGGCGAGTAGACGGTTTCCGCGCGTCCGAAGAAACGCGCCGCGTCGGAGTACATCGGCACGTAGCTGATCGGGTGCTCCCACGCCGTCTGGCCGTCCATGATCATGCCGAGGTTGTAGCCGAGATCGCTCCCCTCGGAGGTCACCATGAGTCCCCGCTTGCGCGCGATGTCCGACACCCACTGGCGCTGGTCGCGGCGGGGCTGCATGTACTGCTTGAGGGACACGGCGCCCCAGGACTGCAACCGCGCGATGTTGTCCTCGGTGACCTCGTAGCTGGTCAGCTCGTTCTGACGAACCGCATCGCCCCGGTAGAGCGGATCGCCCGTGGTGTATGTGCGCGGTCCGACCAGCACGCCGGCCTCGATCATGTGCACCGCCGGGAAGATGTCCTGCGACCACTGCGAGTTGTCGAGGTTGGTGGTGACTCCGTACGCCAGCGCGACCGCCATCTCGAAGGCGTTGGGCGGGATGATGCCCCTGTATTCGCGGAAGAAGTGCGAATGCATGTCGATGAAGCCGGGGATCACGGTCTTGCCGGTGCCGTCAATGGTGTGATCGGCCGCCGACGTGTCACAATCGGCCGCCGCGCCGAGGCAGGTGATGCGGCCGTCGGTCACGACCAGGGCGCCGTTCTCGATGACCTGCCGGTCCTCGAGGGTGACGATGCGCGCGCCGGTGACGGCGACGGTGCCCATGCCGAGCGAGCCGCGCGGGACCTCGAGTGCGACAGTGAAGGTGTCGGTGGTCTCGGCGGCGACGTCATGGGTGTAGTAGCTCGCCGCGCTGCCGAATTCGACCGTGTTGGCGTCGCGCCAGCCGGGGAAGATGCCGCCCCGCGTGCTCAACTGCCGCACGGGGAGCTTGCCGCTCTTCTTGTTGATCGGGACGGACTCGCCACCGGTCACCCGCGGCACCGGCACCAGGTACGCGTTGTCCCCTTCGTTGAAGGCCGCGTGGCGGCCATCGGGAGAGATCGTGATTTCGTCGGCGAAGGGGAGGACCAGGTGGGTGCGCGGATCGCTCCCGTCGCGGGCAACCGAGCGCAGGCGGGTGGAATCGCCCATCGTCCGGTAGTAGATGCGCCCTTCCGGGCCGAACGAGCCGCGCACGAACTGCGTCCGGGTGGACAGGGTGTTGCCGGAGACGCGCACGACCCGGTGGCCGGCAGCGCCGTCCCCGTCACCGGTCTCCGCGCCGCCTCCGGGCCCTGCAGCCGGGAAGAGGACGAGGTCGTACCACGGGTTGTGCGCCATCGTGCGGTAGCGCGCCGTGGCACCCGATCCCCGGCTGACCAGGATCTCCGAGCCGTCCGGGCTCCACTGGGTGTGAGCGTATTCCGCGGGCTCGGCGCTCACCTGGCGAGGACTGCCTCCATCGGCGTTGATCGCCATGACGTGCCCGGCCCCGTTCTCGTCCACCGTGGTATAGGCGATCGACCGGCTGTCGGGCGACCAGGAGGGGGAGTACTCGAAGACCTTGCCCATGTCGGAGGTGAGGCGGCGAGGCGTCCCGTCGGGCAGATCCATGACCCAGACCCGGCCAGCCGCGGTGAAGGCGAGCCGCGCCCCGTCGGGAGACCCCGTCTGCCAGCGGGTGTAGGTGATGGGAACCGCGCCGTCGTCGATCCGGAAGGCCTGGTATGCCTGCTCCGAGATCGTGCGCTGGACCCGTGCCGTGAACGGAATGGTCGCGACTGCCCCGCTGGCCACGTCGAGTCGCCTGAGCTTCCCTCCCTGCGCGATCACGATGGACCCGCCGTCGGGTGCCCACGCGTACCCGGGGAGCATGCGAATCGTCTTCATCCCCTCGCTCATGTCCTGCGTGATCGGGTCCATTGCGATTCGCTCCGCGCCGGTGTCCAGATCGCGCAGCCAGAGCGCCGTGCTGGGCCCGAACTCGTGTCCCTTCCACTCGATGGTCGCGTCGGGAAGGCGACGCGCGAAGGCGATGTGCCGCCCGTCTGGAGAGACCTCGGCGGCGAATCCGCCACCGCCCGAAAGGCGGTACTGCCGCGACGGAACTCCGCTCGTCACCTTCGTGACGTCTCCGGTCTTCAGCTCCATGCGGCGCACGTTCAATGTGCCCTGCAAGGCGTCCCGCACCAGCTCGCCCTCGATGTGATCCACCGCCCACGGCACGGTCTGCCCCGGGGTGCGCACATGGTAGAAGACGTAGCGGCCGTCTTCCGACACCGAAGGCCACGACGCCGAGCCCCCGTCGCTCGTCACGACCTCGATCCCCGTGCCGCCGTCCCGATGGTACATCCAGATGCCCCCGCCCTGGGCGACCAGGATGTATTCGCCGTCGGCGGTCCATTCGGGCATCGTCACGCGTGTATCCAGGCTGGACTGCACCTGGCGCGGGTTCGACCCGTCCGCGTCCATCACCCAGAGGTTGTTCTGGCCGCCGCGGTCGGAGACGAATGCGATCGTGCTGCCGTCCGGCGAGTAGCTGGGGTGGTAGTTGATCGCGACACCGCTCTCCTGGGTCAGGCTTTCGGCGTTGCCGCCCTCCGCCGGGACGCGGTAGACGTGCGCAAGAAGGTCGAAGACGATCCACCGGCCGTCGGGCGAGATGTCGACGGACATCCACGTGCCCTCGTCGGTCTCGAAGTCGATCTCGCGGGTCTCGCCCCGCGCGAGGGTGACGTCCCAATCGGTGGCGTCGTCGTCCTGCTGCGCGAGGGCGGGCGAGGGAAGGGCGGCGGTGGCGGCGGCCGCAAGCAGGAGCGCGGCGAGGGGGCCAGGGGCGGACGGGCGCTGCATGGGTGCCTCCGGGATTCGGGAGGAAGGGTGCGGTCCCGTCAGAATAGAGTGCGCGGCTCCCGCGGAATAGACCCCATGCCGTCGTCAGTCGGCACGGCCCTTCGGCGTGGCCCGGACGATCAACGCGCCGGACCGCCGGCCAGTCCACCCGAATCGAGGTCGGAGCTGCCCGGCACTTCGATGGCCGACGCCCCCAACTTGACCGGGGTGCCCTTGTCGCTGCCGGGTGACGCACCGTCACGGGATGCAAGGAGCACCACCCCGGAGAACAGCTCCCGCGGCAGGACTCGAACCTGCGACAAGACGGTTAACAGCCGTCTGCTCTACCAGCTGAGCTACGCGGGAATGGATGGTTCAGCCACAAAATCTGGACTCGGCGGGTGCGGGAGTCAATGTGCAACGACGGCTAGCTAGACATCCGTGTGTCGGGTACTGTACCCACGCTGGAAGACCTCGCAGCCGAAACGATGGTGGGGAGAGTGCTACAGGACGTCACGACACCGGGCGGACTCACGGGGGACCCTCGTGGTTGCTAGAGCCGGGAACGCCACGCGGCCGCGGCAGCTACCCACACTGCTGTCACCGGCCCTGAAGCGACTCCTGGTGCTCGCGCTCGTCCTGGCGGGCTTCATGCTCGCTGACACACTCTATCTTCTGCTGGTGCGCCTCGCGGACCGTGTCGGGCTCGATCCATTCGCGTTGGGGGCGGCAAGCCTGCCCCGTTTCTATCAGGCTCTACTCCTCGCCCACACAGCCGCGGGTCTGCTCCTGGCCGCGTTGATGACGGCTTTTCTGGTTTGGCACCTTCCCGCGGTGTGGCGGCGATACCACAACGAAGCCGCCTGGACCGGCGTGCCCTACGCCGCCCTTGGAATGACACTTACCGTGACCGGACTTTTCATCCTTTCGGCGGCGGCAAGTGAGGAGAACAGGTGGGCCTGGTGGCTGCACACCGGAGCGGCAATGCTGACTGTCGCCGGTTACGCGGCACATCGCGCGGTGAGCCACACGCGGCCACCCGCAGTTCGCTTCGCCCGCTTTCTGGGGGCGGCCGCCGCGGCGAGCCTGGCGCTCTTTGTCGTTCACGGGGCCAACGCGATGGGCGGCGGGGGCGCATCCCGGGAGGTCCTGGGGAACCCGGGGGCAGAAGGCCCGGGTGGGGTCAACCGCGACGCGGAAGCGATGCTGCGCGGGGACTTCGGGCCGTCCGGGTGGGTGCCCACCGGAGCCGTGCCGCCCGAGAGTCCGTTCTTCCCCTCGCCGGCGACGACCACGACCGGGGGATTCTTCGACGCGCGCATCCTCACGCAGGAGGAGCCGGGCATGAGGCCGGAGGCGATCCGAGCCGAGGCCGAAGCCCGGGGTTTCGTCGTGAACGCGCGCATCGGCGCCGAAAACTGCGAGAGGTGCCACGCGGATGTCGTCGACCAATGGGCCACGTCGGCGCACCGGTTCGCATCGTTCAACAATCCGTTCTACGAAGCGACGATCGTTGCGATGCGCTCGGAAGCGCTGGAGCCCAATCGCTGGATCGAACGCCACCTGGCGTCTCCCGGCACTGCCACTGATGGCGTTGGACGCGCCAAAAGCAAGTGGTGCAGCGGCTGCCACGACCCTGTGC
This sequence comes from Gemmatimonadetes bacterium bin94, assembly GCA_002238865.1. Lineage (GTDB taxonomy): Bacteria > Gemmatimonadota > Gemmatimonadetes > Longimicrobiales > Gaopeijiaceae > Bin94. The sequence goes on from MPNE01000008.1 coordinate 31,919, forward strand.
TCCTGTTTGCCGGGTCGATGGGACGGGAGATCGACCGGAGTTCGGTCGAGGCACAGGCGGGACTCACGTGCCTGGCATGCCACGCGATCAACAGCATCCACGACCGGACCGGAAACGGCAACTACAACATCGAGGACGACTCAACGGACCCCTACGTCTTTGCGTCATCGCCTCCAGGATCGGTCGGCCGTTTCCTGCACGATGCCGCGCTCAAGGCGCGGCCCGGAGTGCATGCCGCCCGCATGCTCAAGCCGTTTTTTCGCGAAAGTACGTATTGCGCGACCTGCCACAAGGTCGGCCTGACCGAGCCGGTGAACGGCTACCGCTGGCTGCGCGGCCAGAACGACTTCGACGGCTGGGACGACAGCGGCGTGTCGTTGAACGCGGCGCGGACCTTCTACCTGCCCGCGGCGAGGCGAGTCTGCCAGGACTGCCACATGCCACTGGAGCCAGCCCCCCAGGGGGACCTCGCGGCGGAAAACGGGATGGTGCGCTCGCATCGGTTCCTCGCGGCCAACACCGCGCTTCCCTTCCTGAGAGGCGACACCGCGACCCAGCGGCGCATCGAGGATTTCCTGCAGGCCGAGAGGCTGCGCATCGACATCTTCGCGGTTCGAGTTCCGGATCCGCGCTCGCTGCTGCTACTCGCGGCCCGAGGGTCGTCGGTTCCGGCGGGCATACCGGTCACCTTCGATATCGTGGTCAGGAACCTGGGGGTCGGACACGCCTTCCCGGGAGGCACAAACGACTCCAACGAGGGCTGGATCGAGTTCACTGTCACCGACTCACTGGGGCGGCGCGTCCTAGCGAGCGGTCTCGTGGGAGCTGACGGGCACCTGGACCCGCTCGCACACGCCTTCAAGGCCGTTCTGATCGACCGGGACGGGAACGCGATTCACAAGCGCAACGCCCAGGACATCCGCACTACGGTCTACGCGAACGTCATCGGACCCGGAACCGCCGATCTCGCGCACTACGAGTTCACCTTGCCGGCTGCGTTGGCCGGGGCGACGCTAACGGTGAGCGCGCGCCTGCTGTGGCGGAAGTTTGATCGAGCGTACAGTGACTTCGCGTTCGAGACGAACCCCGCTGGCTTTCGCAACTTCGATTCGCCGCCCGAGTTGCCGGTCACCGAAATCGCCGCCGACTCCGTGCGGATCCTGGTGACCGCGCCAGGCACTCGTGGTGCGGGTGCGCCGGCGGAGGACGCGTCCGACTGGATCCACAACAACGACTACGGGATCGCGCTTCTGATGGAGGGTGACCTGCGGCGCGCCGCTCAGGCCTTCGCCCGCGTGGAGGCGCTGGCACCCGGCCGCATCGACGGTCCGCTGAACCTCGCGCGCACCGCCTTCGCGGAAGGGAACCTCGTGCTGGCCCTTGCGGCGCTCGAACGCTCTGAAGCGATCGATGTCGGAAACCCGAGGGCTGCCTGGGTTTGGGGACAGGTGCTTCAGGAAGATGGCCGCTACGAGGACGCCGCGCTCGCGTACCGCCGCGTCCTGGAAGTCTTCCCGGGCGACCGCGCCGCCTGGCGCGCGCTTGGCAGAACGCTCTTCCTGGGCGACCGCTACCAGGATGCACTCGAGGCGCTGGCCCAAGTCCTCGAAATCGATCCCGAGGACCGTGTCGCCCACTATCATCGCATGCTGTCGCTACGTGCGTTGGGGCGTGACGAGGAGGCTGCGAGGGCCGAGGCGGCATACCTCTTCCATGGGATTGATGAGGCTGCGCAAGAGATGACCAGGACGTATCGATCCCGCGACCCGGGCGCCAACATCATGGCGCAACAGATCCCGGTCCACCGGCTGGAGGTCATCAGGTGAGGTTGGACGGGGTTCGGCCCTGCCGGCGCAGCCTCGCCCCGTTGCTGTCGAGCATGCTCATGTTGGCGTGCGCCGCGTGTGCCCGCGAGGAGCCACCGGCGGAGAGCGCGCCGACCTATTCGGAGCCGTCCTATGCGACGAGCCCCGGTGGCACGGTCGCTACCCGAGTGCGCTTCACCGAGATCGCCGCCGAGGCCGGCATCGACTTCGAGCACGCGACGGGCGCCTTCGGTGAGAAGTGGATGCCCGAGACGCTCGGCAGCGGGGCAGCGTTTCTCGACTACGACGGCGACGGCTCGCCGGACCTGCTCCTGGTCAATTCGGACTGGTGGCCCCGCCATGAGGGCTCCGGCGAGCGCCCTACCCAGCGCCTCTACCGCAACCTCGGGGATGGGCGGTTCGAGGACAGGACGGCTGCGGCGGGCCTCGCACTGTCGTTCTACGGGATGGGCGCGGCCGTGGCGGACTACGACGGTGACGGCGACCCTGACATCTACCTGACCGCGGTGGGGCCGAACCGACTGTTGCGAAACGACGGGGGCACCTTCACCGACGTCACCGCCATCACCGGAGTGGACGGCGATCTGCCGGAGGGGCCTCCGGCGTGGTCGACAGGGGCAGCCTGGGTCGATGTCGATCTCGACGGCTGGCTCGACCTCTACGTGTGCAACTATGTGCGCTGGACGCCTGAGACCGATCTCTTCACCACCCTCGACGGAATGACGAAGTCGTACGCGACGCCGCAGCACTACGAGGGAGAGTCGTGTCGGCTGTACCGGAACGCGGGCAGCGGGGGTCGCTTCGCCGACATTTCCGAGGCCGCGGGAGTCCTCAACCCGAACGGGAAGTCGCTGGGCGTCGCGGTAACCGACTTCAACAGCGATGGTTGGCCCGATCTCGTGGTCGCCAACGACACGCAGCGCAACTTCCTCTACCGCAACGAAGGGGATGGCACCTTCGTCGACATCGCGGTGCGCGCCGGAGTGGCCTTCGACGAGGCCGGGCGCGCCCGTGCGGGGATGGGCATCGACGTCGCCGACCTCGACGGCGAGGGAAAGTGGTCGATCGTGATCGGCAACTTCGCGCACGAACCGCTGGCCCTTTTCACCCGGATCGGGGACGATCTCTTCCAGGACCGGGCGGGTGCCGCGGGCCTCTCTCGTCCTACCTTGATCCCGCTCACCTTCGGCGTCGCCTTCGCCGACTTCGACCTCGACGGCGCGCTCGACATCGTGGCTGCCAACGGCCACATCGAGCCCGCCATCAACGCGGTCCGAGGGGAGCAGACCTTCCCGCAGCGCCCGCAACTTTTTCTGGGGGACGGCTCGGGCGGGTTCATCGATGCGAGCGATCTGGTGGGTGCTGGCTTCAGAGAGGCCCTGGTCGGGCGCGGTGTCGCTACAGCCGACATCGACGGCGATGGCGACCTCGACTTGCTCGTCACGGAGAACGGGGGGACGCCAAGGCTGTTTCGCAACGAACTGCCTGTGGCGACCGGGATTGGCATCCGCCTCGCGGGAGCGGCACCCAACCGGGATGCGCTGGGGGCGCTGGTAACCGTTTACGCTGACGGGCGTGCACAACGGCGTTTTGTCGCGACGGGTTCGTCGTATCTTTCCCAGTCGGCGCTTGCGCCGCTGCTATTCGGGCTCGGAGACGCATCCGTCGCCGACAGCCTGATGGTGCGCTGGCCACGTGGTGGGAGGATCACGCATATGGGGCCGGTGGTGGCGGGCGCGATCGTGACTGTCCAGGAAACGTCGAGATAGTCGCTATGAGGAAGCTTGCATGACGCTGTTGAAATCCACTGCCATTGCGCTCGCAGCTGCCGGATTGACGGCGTGCCAGGACGTGCCGCCCGACGCCGCAGAGCTCCTGACGATCCGGACGGTCGGGCTCGCCCACCTGGAGGAAAACCGACTCGACGAGGCCGCCGCCGAGTTTGGGCGACTCGTGCAAATGGCCCCGCGTGAGTCGGCTGGTTTCGCCAATCTGGGGCTGACGTATCTGCGGATGGGACGCCTGGGCGACGCAGAGACAGCGGTGCGCCAAGCCCTCGATCTCGACCCGGACGATCCGGATGTGCGCTTGATCCTGGCGAACATTCTGCTTGCCGCCGAACGCGTGGGCGACGCCCGCACGGAACTGGAGCGATCACTTTCGGCGGACGCAGGGCATGCCCGGACGCTGTATGCGCTCGCGTCTCTCGACGCCGATTCGACTGGTACCGCGGCCATCGCCCGGCGTGTCTCCACGCTGGGCATCCTGGCCGGGCTGCAACCCGGCAACGTTGCCGCGCGCGTCGAGCACGTACAGTCGCTGTTGGTGGCCGGCAGCACCGACCCCGCTGCCGCCGGCCTCGAAGCGCTCCGCCAGCTTGTGCCGACGTTCCCCGTCGAGGGCCAGGACCTCTTCGCCGCAGCCCTGCAGGCGGCCAGGGGCGGCGATGCCGCGCAGTCGCTCGCGGCGGTGCTGCCCTTTCACAACGTCATGCGCACCACACCGGGCTACCAGCGAGGCTTGCGCGAGCTGCGCGGACCCGGTGGCGTCCTTACTGGCTTCCCGGTGGTCACCTTCAGCGAAATGATCGGGGCCGGCGAGCGCGATGCCGAAACCGTGCTTGCGGCGCTCCGCTTCACCGACGTGACCGAGGACGCCGGTATCCCGCCCGCCGGAGCGTTGGCCAGTGGAGACGGGTTTGCGGTGGCCGACTTCGACGGTGACGGCGATCACGACATCTACGCGGGCGGCCGACTGCTGCGCAACGATTTGGCCGGCTTCGCCGACGTGACGGAGGATGCCGGTCTCGCCGGGCCGGTGTCCGACGCCGCAGCCTTCGCCGACTACGACAACGACGGAGCGCTCGACCTCTACCTGGCCCGCGGCGCGGACGGCGCGCTCTTTCGCGGCCGGGGTGACGGCTCCTTCACCGAGGTGACGGCATCCCTCGGAGTCGCACTTCCGGCCGGAGTGCCGCTCTTCCTGGATTATGACCACGACGGCGACCTCGACCTGGCACTTGCGGCACCGACCTCCGGCGGGATGCTCCGCAACAACCTCGACGGCACCTTCGTCGACGTGACCGAGTTGGCGGGCACCGGGTCTCCGGCGGCCTTCGGGGGATCGGCTGCCTTCGGCGACTTCGACGACGACGACGACCTCGATTTCGTGGTCGCGGATCCCGGCGGTGCGCTCAGACTTTACGACAACGAGCGCGGCGGCCGTCTCGCGGAGCGCGCCACCGAGCGCGGCCTGGCGGCCCGGGGCCAGGGCGTCGTCTCGGTCGGCGACTACAACAACGATGGCCTGCTCGACCTCCTGACCGCGCCGAGCGGCGGCACCGGAGTCACCCTGTGGCTGAACCAGGGGGGCGGCAGCTTCGCGGCCGACGAACGGCCGGACGCTCTCCTCGCGGGCGCGGCCCGCTTCGCCGTCCATGACGGCATCTTCCTCGACTTCGACAACGACGGCTGGCTCGACATCGCGCTCGCCGGCGAGTCCTCGCCGGGTGAAGGGACCGTCAGGCTCTACCACAACGCCGCTGCCGGGCGCTTCGACGATGTCTCGCACATGCTGCCGCCGGTTCCCCCCTTGCGCCGCATCGCGGCCGCCGACTTCGGCGCCGACGGCGACCTCGACCTCTTCGCCTCGACCAGCGACGGATCGGTGAGGCTGCTGCGCAACGACGGCGGCAACGGAAACCGCTACCTCAAGATGCAGCTCGTAGGGCTTTCCATCGGCAGCGGCAAGAACAACCACTTCGGCCTTGGAGCGAAGGTCGAAGTCCGGGCGGGAGCCCTCCATCGGACGCTGGTCGTCACCGGGCCGGAAGTCCACATCGGCCTCGGCCAACGTCCGGGCGCCGATGTCGTGCGGGTGCGATGGCCCAACGGGGTGCCCCAGAACATCCTCTACAGCGGCGCCAACCAGTCGATCGTCGAAGAACAGATCCTCAAGGGCTCGTGCCCAACGCTCTTCGCCTGGAATGGAGAGCGCTTCGAATTCGTGACCGACGTCATGTGGAAGAGCGCCCTGGGGATGCCCGTCGGGCTCATGGCGAGGGGAGACGCCAGCTACGCGCCGCCGGCCGCTTCCCGGGAGTACCTCCGCATTCCGGGCGACGCGCTCCGCGAGCGGGACGGGAGCTACGAGCTGCGCATCACCGATGAGCTCTGGGAGATCTTCTACGTCGACGAAGTCGATCTGGTCGTGGTCGACCATCCCGATTCCGTGGATGTCTTCGTCGACGAGCGCTTCGTCCCCCCCGGGCCGGATTTCCGGCTCGAACTCCATCAGGTCTCGGACCACCGACGGCCGCGCTCAGCCATCGACCACGCCGGCCGCGACGCGCTTCCGGCCCTCTCGGCATTGGACGACGTGTACGTCGGCGGCTTCGAGCCACTCCGCTACCAAGGCATGAGCGAAATGCACGATCTGGTGCTCGATCTCGGTGACTTCGCGCCCGACCAGCCGGTCCGGCTGTTCCTGCGCGGGTGGATCTTTCCTACCGACGCGAGCATCAACGTCGCCCTCTCGCAGTCCCGGGCGCTCGCAACCGTGGCGCCCTCTCTGCAGGTGATCGGAGAAGGCGGCGAGTGGGAGACGGTGGTTCCGCAGCTCAGTTTTCCGTCGGGAAAGAACAAGACGATCGTGCAGGAACTGACCGGGCTCTTTCCGACCGCCGACCACCGCGTGCGGATCCGGACCAACATGAACATCTACTGGGACGAGGCGTTCTTCTCCGTGGGTGCGGCCGAGGCACCGGTGCGTCTCACCGTGCTGGAGCCCGCCGCCGCCGATCTGCGCTACCGGGGCTTTTCCAGGGAATTCCTCAAGGGCGGGCGCTACGGCCCCCCCTGGTTCGACTATGGATCGGTGTCGGACCAGCCGCGATGGCGTCCTCTTGCAGGGAGCTTCACCCGGTATGGCGACGTGCTCGCACTTGTCGAAGAGGCCGACGACCTCTACCCGATCATGGCCCCCGGCGACGAACTCGCGCTCCGTTTCGACGCCACCCGGCTCCCCCGGCCCCCCGAGGGATGGACGCGCGACTTCCTGATTTATACGGAGGGTTGGTTGAAGGACGCCGATCTCAATACCGCGACCGGGTGGAAGGTCGATCCCCTCCCCTTCCACGCAATGACCCGATACCCGTACGACTCCGCCGAAGCGTACCCCCATGCTGAAGTCGTGGATGCCTGGCACACCCGCGAGCCCCTGCCGGCCCCGAAACTCGGCGGGGAGGGTGCGACGAAGAGGTAGCCTCGTCGGGACGGCGTCGGCACCTGCGTACTTCGGCGTCGTCCCCCGAATCGTCACGCACTGACCGGCCTTGCCGGGAAACTGCGCCGGCCCCATGCTAACCGTGCCCGCCGCAGGCACATCTCGAGCGAGCTCAGCGAAGTCGGAGAACCGCCGTGTACGGGATAGCCTACGCGATCCGGCCGAAGGAGTTCGACATGCGAAGGAAATATAGGCCCGAAGTGCTTCTGGCGGCGGCCTTGGCCCTTGCGACCGCGCACTGCCAACCCGCCCCCGATGCACCCGCCGGCACCGCCGGGAACACCTCGGCCCCGAGCCCGCTCGTCGTCGACGGAGCGCTCCTTTCCGGCCTGTCCTGGCGTGAAATCGGCCCCGCCATGTTCGCGGGACGGGTCGCGGACGTCGCGGGCGTGCCCGGGAACCGGAACATTCTGTACGTCGGCGCCGCGACATCGGGGCTGTTCAAGTCCACAAACGGCGGAATCACATTCGATCCGGTCTTCGAGGACGGCGGCACCCTGTCCATCGGTGCGATCGCACTACACCCGGAGAATCCGGAAGTGGTCTACGCGGGGACCGGGGAGGGCGCCGTCCGCAACAGCATCTCCATCGGCGACGGCATCTACAGGACCAGCGACGGCGGCGAGACGTGGACCCATCTCGGCCTGAGCGACACCGAGCGCTTCTCCCGCATCGTCATCGATCCCGGGAACCCCGAGATCGTCTTCGCGGCGGCGATGGGCCACGCATGGGGACCTAACGAGGAGCGCGGCCTCTTTCGCAGCACCGACAGGGGCGATAGCTGGACGCGTGTCCTCTACATCAACGAAACGACGGGCGCCAGCGACGTGGCGGTCGATCCGTTCGATCCGGACATCGTCTACGCCGGGATGTACGACTACCTGCGCCGGCCATGGCACTTTCGCAGCGGGGGCCCGGGCAGCGGCCTCTTCAGGTCGACCGACGGCGGTGACAGCTGGACGCGCCTCACGGATCCCGCTCTGGGCAACGGGCTCCCCGGTGCCGGGCTGGTGGGCCGGGTGGGGGTCAGCGTGCACGCCGCGGATCCGAATCGCGTCTACGCGCTGATCGAGTCCCAGGAGGACGGGCAACTGTGGCGCTCGGACGACAGGGGGCTGACGTGGCAGATGGTCAACGCCGACCGCCGCCTCAACAACCGGCCCTTCTACTACACGCAGGTGCGCGCCGACCCGGTGGACCCCGACCGCGTCTACACGCTGGCGGGCTCGTTCAGCGTCTCGACCGACGGGGGAATTACCTTCGGCGGCCACGGCGGCAGCATGTTCGGCGATCACCACGCGCTGTGGATCGATCCCACGGACCCGGCGCGGCTCCTCTCGGGCACGGACGGCGGTTTCTGGATCTCCAACGACTACGGGTCGAACTGGGACTTCCTGAACAACATGTCCATGGGCCAGGCGTACCATGTGGGACTGGACATGGCCGAGCCGTACAACGTTCTGGGAGGCTTTCAGGACCACGAGATCTGGCGCGGACCGAACGAGAAGTGGAACCGTGTGGGCGTGCGCGAGGGCGACTGGGTACGGCTGCGCTACATGGCCGACGGCATGTACACGATCGCCGATCCGCGCGATCCGGAGATCATCTACTACAACGGTCACTTCGGAGACATCACGCGCATCGACATGCGCACCCGGGAGGAGCGTTACATCCAGCCCCATCCTCCTGGCCCGGCGGGCGGAGGCGCCGAACTGGAGGACTACCGCTTCAACTGGAACGCGCCGGTCCACATGTCGCCCACCGACCCCGACGTCGTGTACTTCGGAGGCAATGTCCTCTTCCGCACGCGGGACGGCGGCGAGACGTGGGACATCATCAGCCCCGACCTCACGACCGACGACCCGGAGAAGCAGCGGCTTTCCGGGGGCCCGATCACCCCCGACAACACCAGGGCGGAGTACCACAGCACGATCCTGTCCGTCTCCGAGAGCGCTCTCGACGCCGAGGTGATCTGGGTGGGGACCGACGACGGCAACGTCCAGGTCACCCGGGACGGAGGCGCCACCTGGACCAACGTGGCGCCGAACATCGAGGGTGCTCCGCCGCACTCGTGGGTGAGCGGTGTCCAGGCGTCCAGAGTCGAACCGGGAAGGGCGTACGTCGCGATCGACCAGCACCGGATGAACGACTTCGATTCGTACATCTTCACGACCGATGATTTCGGCGTCACCTGGCGGCGCATCAGCGAGGGGCTCCACGGCTACGTGCACGTCGTCGACGAGGACCTCCGCTCGCCGAACCTTCTCTACGCGGGCACCGAGCTCGGTATCTTCGCCTCCTTCGACCGGGGCGATCACTGGATCGACCTGCGTCTGGGTCTACCGCCCGTGGCGGTGCGCGACCTGGAGCTGCATCCCCGCGACAACGACCTCGTCCTCGGCACCCATTCCCGGGGATTTTACATTCTGGACGACGTGACCGCCCTTCAGCGACTCGCACAGGCCGAAGCAGACGGCAACGGACTCGGCCCGCTCGAGCTCTTCGATCCGATGCCGGCCGTGCGCTACACGCGGGCCTCCGATGTGAGCTCACTCGGCAACCGGGTCTGGGTGGCTCCGAACCAGCCGTACGGAGCCCTGCTGACGTACTGGGTCGAGCCCGGTCCGGGTGCGGGGCAGCGGGTGCAGGTCGACATCGCCGATTCGGGCGGGCGGGCGGTGCGATCGCTGACGGGCCCGGCAGAGGCCGGGATCAACCGGGTCGTGTGGAACCTGGCGGAGCGCTCGTCGTGCGAGGCTGAGGGAGACGCTGGTGGCGCGGCCGCAGTTGTTCGACGTGGACCCGGGGGTCGGGGAGGCGGAGGCACCTGGGTGCGCGCGATCCCCGGGACGTATACGGCGCGCCTCACCCTGGGCGACGAGACCAGCCAGCGACCGGTCGTTGTGCGCATGGACCCGCGCGTGCACGCGTCGGCGGGCGACATGGAGACGTGGTACCGCGCGGCCAGCACCATCGAGCATGCCGAGTGCACGGTCCGCGTCGCGCTTGCCCGTCTGCGACCTCTGGACACCCGCCTGGAGCAGCTGGAGCAGACTTCCGAAGACCCATCGCTGCGAGCCGAGGCCGCCGCAGTGCGCCGCGAATTGCGGCCGGTGCTGTTGGGGTTCGCGGGCGACGTGCGGGATCCCGGGCACGTGAACCTCGGGGGGCGGCTGAACTGGTTCACGATTCAGGTCGGCAACTACAGCGGCCCTCCTACGGCCGCCCAGTCCGAGTGGATCGAGCGTTACGCCCACCAGGTCGAGGAGTACGCGGCGATGCTCGAGCCGATCCTGGAGGGGCCGGTGGCCGAGCTGCTGCGGAAGATCGGACCCGCCGGGCCGTGAGGCGGGGTCCGGACGTGAGGCGCCGCACAGGCGCGACGAGGGAGGACCAGGATGTGCTCGATAGACCGGCGTGACTTCCTGAGGGCGGCGACCGGCGCGGGCCTGATCCCGCTCCCCTCCGTCCTCGAACGCCTTGCGGGAACGTCGGGCTCCACCCCCGGCGTGCCCACCGGGTTCGACGCTCCCCCGCTCCCGCCCTCCGACGACGACTACCCTCTCCAGGCGGTCCGCTTCGACCGGGTCAACATCCAGGACACGTTCTGGCGGCCCCGCATGGACGCCAACCGCGACGTCTCGCTGCGCTACTGCTTCGACAGGTTCGGGGATGGCGGCTTCAGCCTCTCGAAGCTGATCGAGGCGGCGGCCTACATGCTCGAGGAGCGGCCGGACCCCGAACTCGAGGCGTACGTCGACCAGCGCATCGACGGGTTGCTGGCGGGCCTGGAGGAGCGCATCGCGACACCGGAGCAGTCGGTCCGCGTCTCGGGCCACGTGCTGGAGGCGGCGACGGCATACGCCGCCGTAACCGGCAAGTCGAGGCTCCTCGACGCCGTGGTGCGGGTGGCCGACCAGATGGACTCGGTCTACGGGCCCGGCAAGGCGACGTACATCTCGGGCCACGAGGGGCTGAAGATCGGTCTGGTCGCGCTCTACCGGGCCACCGGCGACGACCGCTACTGGAAGCTGGCCAGGTTTTTCGCCGACGAGCGGGGCAAGGACGACTACCCTCGCGCCGGAGAGTACGCGCTGGACCGGACCTACGCCCAGGACCACAAGCCGGTCGTTGAGCAATTCGAGGCCGTCGGACACGCAGTGCGCGCGACCTTCCTCTACATCGCAATGACCGACGTGGCGGCGCTCTCCGGGGACGCGGCGTATGTGGAGGCGGTGCACCGCATCTGGGAGGACCAGACCCACCTCAAGACGTACCTGACCGGAGGGATCGGCTCGACGCGGTTCCATGAGAAGTACGGCGACCCATCCGAGCTGCCGAATCTGAGCGCCTGGAACGAGACGTGCGCGGCGTACGGCAGCGCGGTCTGGTGCCATCGGCTGGCCCTTCTCGACCGGGACGCGCGCTACGTGGACGTGATGGAGCGCGTGCTCTACAATGCCCTGCTCGTGGGCGTATCTCTCCGGGGGGACCGGTTTTTCTACCAGAACCCGCTCAAGTCTTTCGGGGACTACTCCCGCTTCGAATGGATCAACGTGCCGTGTTGTCCGCCGAATGTGGTTCGCATGGTCGCGTCCATCGGCAGCTACCTGTACGCGACCGATCCGTCGGGTGCCCTGTATGTGAATCTTTTCACAAGCAGTGACGCCCGCGTCGAGGTCGCCGGCGTCCCCGCACGTCTGCGCCAGGAGACGCGCTACCCCTGGGAGGGGCGTGTCCGTCTCGTGGTCGAGCCGGAGCGCGAGGTCGCGTTCCCGTTGTACGTGCGGATTCCGGGGTGGGCGCGCGGCGAGGTCATGCCGGGAGGGCTGTACCGCTTCGCGGACGAGGACCCGGAGCCACCGACCCTGCAGGTGGGCGGCCGCGCAGTACCACTTGACATGGTGCGTGGGTACGCTCGGATCGAGCGCACGTGGCGCCCCGGGGACGTGGTCGAGTTGGACCTCCCGATGCCGGTCCAGAGAGTGCTGGCCCACCGGGCGGTGGAGGACGACCGCGGGCGGGTCGCGCTCCAGCGAGGGCCGCTGGTCTACTGCGCCGAGTGGCCGGACAACGGCGGGCGCGCGCTCAACATCGTCGTGCCGGACGGCGCGTCCTTCGAGTCCGGGTTCCGGCCCGACCTGCTGGAGGGAGTGCAGGTGATCCGGGGTGATGTGGAGGCAATCCGGGAAGACAGCCGCGGCGAGAGCGCCCCCACCGCCCCACACCGGCTCACCGCGATTCCGTACTTCGCCTGGGCCAATCGCGGCATGGGCGAGATGGCGGTGTGGATGGCGCGGGAGCCCGGCAAGGCATGGCTCCCGCCCGAGCCACCGCCCCCGATCACCGCCGTGCGCACATCGGGCGGCGTCGAGAAGAGCTGGACGGGATACAACGACCAGAACGACGACCTCGCCGCGATCCACGACGGACGCGAGCCGCTCAACTCCGCCGACCAGTCGCACCGCTTCTTCCGCATGAGGCCGCCGGTGGGCGAACGGGCATGGCTGGAGTACGAGTTCGAAGGCCCCACACGAGTGTCTTCCTCGCGCGTCTACTTCTTCGCCGACAAGCGCTTCTGCAACCTGCCCGAGTCGGGGCGGCTGCTCTACCGCGACGGTGAGGAGTGGAGACCCGTGGACACCGGCGGGGCTTTCACCGTCGAGCAGGACGCCTGGAGCACCGTGGAATTCGAGCCGGTCGTCACCCGCGCGCTCAGGCTCGAGGTCGAACCCCGGACCGTCTTGTACGAGGCCGGACAGATCGGGCCTCCGGCGGCCATGTTCATCGACGAAGACGTCCAGTGGCGGGAGTTCGGAGTCATCGAGTGGCAGACAGGCTGAAAGGAACGGACATGAGCGGGCACATCCCTCGCCGACAGTTCCTCCGGACCGCTCCCGCGGCGGGTGCGTTGGCGTACGTCGCGCCGGGTCGCGCCCGTGCACCCGAGAGGGCCGCCGCGTTCAACGATCCCCCGCCGGATGTCGAACTGTGGAGGTCGAAGCGCCCGCCCGCGGAGGACTATCCGATACGCCCCAAGCGCCATTCCGAGGTCACGCTGGCCGACGATTTCTGGTGGCCCCGGGTCCAAATGAACGCGGAGGTCACGATTCCCTTCGAGGTCCAGAAGCTGGAGGGTTCGGCGCGGCGCACGCGGGGCGGCGTCCTCGAGGCTGCGATGTTGTCGCTCGAGATCCGTCCCGATCCGCGGCTGCAAGGATGGGTGGAGCGGAGGGTCGGGGAGATGGCCAGCGGGGAGGCGCCGGCCAGCAACCGCGATTTCGGAATCGCGGCCACATGGTACCGCACGACGGGCCGGCGGGATCTCCTGGACAGGGCGATTCGATCGGCGGAATTGCTCTACGACGACTTCGAGGCCAACGATCCCCCGTTTTCCGGCGGAGAGCGGGACTCCCTCAACTGCTCCCGGCTCTACCGGGTCACCGGGGACCCGAGGCACCTCGATCTGGCCAGGCACTATCTGGACATCCGGGGCCGGGAAGATTCCGTGGGCCGGAGCCGCCACAACCAGTCCTACCGGCACGTCCTGGAGCAGACCGAGGCCGTGGGCCACGCGGTCAACTGCGTGACTCTCATGGTCTCGATGGCCGACGTGGGCATCCTGACGGGCATGGACGAATACCTACAGGCTGCACAGCGCATGTGGCACGACGCCGTGAGCCGAAAGATGTACATCACGGGCGGTGTCGGGACGACCGGCAACGAAGGCTTCGGCGAGCCCCATTCCCTGCCGAACATCGACGCCTACTCGGAGACCTGTGCGGTGCTGATGCTGATGACCCTGAGCCACAATCTCTTCATGGCGACGGGAGATGGCCGCTACCTCGACGTCATGGAACGCGGCATGTACAACAATGCCACCTGCGGCGTCTCGGTCTCGGGGGACCACTACTTCTACGTGAATCGGCTGGCCAGCGCCGGAGACGGCCGCGATCTCCGTTGGCAACATGCGTCGCTTGAGTGCTGCCCGCCCAACATCGTGCGCTTCATGGCGCGCATGCCGGGCTACGTCTACGCACAGGACACCGACGGGGTGGTCTTCGTGAATCTCTACGTTTCCAGCGAGGCCGGGTTCGAGGTGGACGGGGGCACTCTCGGCCTTTCGGTGGAGAGCGAGGTGCCGTGGGGAGGAAGGTCGGCGATCACTGTGTCGGCAGAAGGGGGCGTGGAGGGCACCATCAAGCTGCGTATCCCCGGGTGGGCCCGGAACATGCCGACCCCGGAAGGGCTGTATACGTACATGGACCGGCTTGAGAGCCGGGCGACGGTCTCCGTGAACGGCGATGCCGTGGACGCTGAGCCCGACCGCATGGGCTATGTGTCCCTTCCCCGGCTGTGGCAGGACGGAGACGTGATCGAGGTGGCGCTGCCCATGGCCGTCCGCAGGGTAGCCGCCGACCCGCGCGTCAGGGAAAACCAGAGCCGCTTCGCGGTCGAGCGCGGTCCGATCGTGTACTGCTGCGAGTGGCCGGAGGTCCAGGACGGAAATGTCCTGGAGTTGCTCTTCGACGATGACGAGGCAATGCAGCTTCGCTCCGACCCCGACCTTCTCGGCGGCCACCCGGTCATCGACACGCGGGCCCGGAGCCTCACGGACCCGTCGTCCCCGGCGATGCCCGTGACGCTGGTCCCATACCACCTGTGGGCCAACCGCGGGGCCGGAGAGATGTCCGTCTGGCTTGCCCGGGAGGAGCTCGCCGCAGGCGACACGGGTCCCGCTGGCGGTTTCGTATTCCATGTGAACCCGAACTACGCGACCGACGGGTGGCGCTACCTCGAGGCTGCCCCGTTCGATCAGAGCGGGGGAGCGAAGTGGGGGTGCTTCCGGCGAGAGGTTCCGGGCGCACGCGGCACCGCCGTTGGGACGGGCAGGCAGAATACGGCCGACATCCTGGCAGCGTGCGACGATCCCGGCTCGGCTGCGTATCTGTGCGCCAACTTCGTGCTCAACGGCATCGGGGGCTGGTTCCTGCCGTCGACGGACGAGTTGGTTCTCATGTACGAGAACCTCAGGGCGCACGACATCGGCAACTTCAGGGATACGGGCATCCCCGACAATTTCACCTACTGGGCCTCTTCCCAGCTGAGCGCCGACATGGCCGCCCACGTCGACCTCCCCGACTTGGGCCGGGTGCACGGCGACGACAAGGACTTCCCCCGCAGGGTCAGGGCGATCAGGGCCTTCTGAGCAACCGCCGAGAGCGCCTCGGCGGCCAACTGGCGGCGCGCGACACACTCATCGCGAGTCCGGGCTGGTCAGGAAGTCGAAGTCGCAGCCGCGGTCGGCCTGCGTCACGTGCCTTGCGAAGAGCTGGGCATAGCCCCGCTCGGGTGCTGGTGGCGGATGGTATGACTCGTGGCGCGCCGCCATCTCCTCGTCCGAAACCAGGACATCGAGCCGCCGGCCCGTGAAGTCGAGGCGGATGCGATCTCCGTCACGGACCGACGCCAGCGCGCCACCCGCCGCGGCCTCGGGGGACACGTGGACGACCACGGTGCCGTACGCCGTACCGCTCATTCGGGCATCGGAGATGCGCACCATGTCCGTCACGCCCGAGCGCGCGAGCTTCCGCGGGATCGGAAGGGACCCCGCTTCGGGCATGCCCGGGCCACCGATCGGGCCGGCCCCGCGCAGGACGAGGACGTGCTCCGGCGTTACCGGCAGGTCGGGGTCGTCAATGCGGGCCGCGAGGTCGTCGAGCCCCTTGAAGACGAGCGCCGGCCCCTCGTGCTGCAGAAGTCCGGAGCCTGCCGCCGCGCGCTTCAGGACAGCCCCGTCGGGGGCCAGCGAACCACGGAGCACGGCAAGCGCCTCGCCCGGGGCCACGGGTTCGTCCAAGGGGCGAATGACCGTCTCGTCCGTCCAATCGGGCCACGAATCGACGACCTCAGCGAGCGTGCGGCCATCGGCGGCCAGCGCCGAGAGGTCGAGACGCGAGCCCAGGCGCCGCATGAGGGCGGGAAGTCCACCGGCGCGATGAAAATCCTCCATGAAGCCTCGGCCGACCGGTTTCAGGTCCGCGAGCACCGGCGTCTCGCGACCGATGCGGTCCACCTCGTCCAGATCGAGGGGCAAACCGGCCCGCCCGGCGATCGCGGCGAGGTGGATCAGCGCATTGGTCGACCCGCCGAGCGCCTGCAGCACCGTAACCGCGTTCCGCAGCGACGCCGGTGTGATCCGGGACTCCGGGGCCGGCATCCCCGCTCGCGCCACCTCGACCGCTTGCCGACCGGTCCTCTCCCCGAAGCGGAGCCGCTCGGCGAGCACGGCGGGGATCGAGCTCCCACCGGGAAGGACGAACCCGAAAGTCTCCGCGAGACAGGCCATCGTGCTGGCGGTGCCCATCACCATGCAGGTGCCATGTGACGGCATAAGGTGCTCGTGGGCCTCTTCAAGCCGCGTCTCGTCGATCTCCCCGGCCCGCCACGCCGCCCATAGCCTGCGGCAATCCGTCGACGCGCCGAGCCGCTCTCCCTCATGATTCCCTGCGAGCATCGGCCCCACCGGGGCGACGAAGGCGGGCACTCCGGCGCTCACCGCACCCATGATCTGCGCGGGCAGCGTCTTGTCACACCCTCCCACCAGGACGGCCGCGTCCAGCGGCAAGGCGCGGAGCATCTCCTCCGTGTCCATCGCCATCAGGTTCCGGAGCAGCATGCTGCTCGGGAAGGCGAACGACTCGTGCAGCGAGATGGTCGGGAAGGTGAAGGGGAGCCCGCCGGCCATGGTCACGCCCCGCTTGATCGCGGAGACCAGCCTGGGAGCGGAAGCGTGGCACGGATTGAAGTCGCTGGCCGTTTGGGCGATACCCACGACGGGACGGTCGATCGCCTCACCGGTGAGGCCCTGAGCCTGGAGGAAGGCCTTTCGCAGGAAGAGCGCGAACTCTGCGTCGCCGTATCGGGTCAGCCGCCGGGCCAGTCCGCGCGGTCCTTCGCGCTCCCCGCTCATGTCGCTGTCCAGGCCGACCGGGTCGGGCAGCCCGTCATTCGATCGTGTACGGCGTCGCATCCCGCCCGACGGCTGCGATCCGCCTCCAGAAGTCGGCGTTCATCCGGCGCACGATAGGTCTCCTGGCGTGGCTCGACAAGTGTGGGCCGGGACACCCCGGGCGCTTGAGGTCCCCGCGGCAGCAACCGGTTCTTTGACACCCGCGTTGTCGGCAATCATTGTGGGAACACGTTTTCCAGATCGGAGCATCTGATGAGTTCTGACCCTTTCCGGGTGTGGGTCCTGGTCGTCGCGTTGGCGATGTCCGCGTGTGCCGGTGAGGGTGCCGAGCACGTTCTGCGCCTGGGCCACGACCAGACCGTCGGGCATCCCTATCATCTGGCCGCCGAGCGGTTCGCCAACCGGACCGCCGAAGCCACCGGCGGCGCGGTGCGAATCCAGGTCTTCCCCGCAGCCCAGTTGGGGGACTCGCCCGAGCAGATCGAAGGTCTGCGGCTCGGCACTCTCGATGTCGCGCTGGCGGCCTTCAGCCACGTCAGCCAATTCTGCCCCGAATTCGGCCTGTTCGGCGCCCCCTTCCTCTTTGAGGACGAGGCGCACTTCGCCACCGTGTTCGACGAAGAGATCGGCGAGCTCCTGGACGAGGCCTGCCGCGAACGGTACTCCGTGCGGCTGTTGGCGACGCTGACATCCGGATACCGTGTGCTCTTCAACGGCAGGCGCCCCGTCACGGAGGCGTCCGACCTCGAGGGCCTGACCATACGTGTGATGGGCGGTGAGGCGGACGCTCTGACCTGGCAGGTCTTCGGCGCGCTTCCGGTGCCGATGCCCTATTCGGAGGTGTACTCGGCGCTGCAGGCCGGGGTCATAGACGGAGCGGAGAACGAACCGATCTCGATCCTGTCCAACAAGTTCTATGAGGCGGCGCCGTACTTCGCGCCTACGAACCACCTCGTGCTGCCCATGGGGCTGTTCATCTCCCAGCAGGGCCTGGAGGGGCTGCCGGAGGAGTACCGTCCCATCCTGCGCGAGGAGGCCCGGGAGGCGGCGGTGTGGCAAAGGGATTTCATGCGCGAGCAGAACGCCCGGGCGCTCGCCGAGATGCAGGAGCGACACGGCGTCCAGGTGTCGAGTATTGGTCAGGGGGAACTGCTCGAGCGGAGCACCGCAATCCAGGACGAGGTCGCCGAGAACCTCGACCTTCGGGACCTTCTGGAAATGGTCCGCACCGCGGCGCACTGACGCCGGTGGAGACCCGAGCGAGCGAGACGCGCACCTTCCCGGACCGCCTGGCCGCCGTGAACAGCATCGTGGCTACCGTGCTGTTCGGGGGACTCACGGTGGTGGTCCTCCTCCAGGTGATCACGCGCTTCGTCCTCCACGCACCGCTGATCTGGTCCGAGGAGGTCGCGCGCTTCCTCTTCTTCTGGGTCGTGCTGCTGGGAGCCGCCATGAGCGTGAGGAGCCGCCGCCACTTCGTCATCGACGTCACGATGGGGCGCCGGCGCCGATTCGGTCCGACGGGGCGGTTCCTGTTCGATGTCGTCCCGGACCTTTGCGTGCTCGCCTTCTCCGGGTTTCTCCTCGTGCAGGGGATCGCCTACGCCGAGGTCGGGCTCCTCCGCGTCGCCACGAACTCCGGGATCAACATGGTCTACGTGTATGCGGCGATTCCGGCATTCGCTGCCCTTTCGGTCGTCTATTCCGTCTCGAACCTCCTGCTCGACTACGCCGCATTCTCGAGTGGAGAGGCCCCCGAACCGCGACCGCCGCCGGGCGCCGAATGATCCTCTGGCTCCTGTTCGGGTCGTTCGCGGCGCTGTGCCTGCTACGCGTCCCGATCGCGTTCGCGATGCTGATCTCATCGACGCTCGCCATCGGGGTGCAGGGCGACGTGCCGCTTTCCATCGTGCCCCAGCGCATCTGGGTGGGTCTCAACAACTTTCCCCTCCTGGCGGTGCCGTTCTTCCTCTTCGTCGGCCAGGCCATGAACGATACCGGCACATCGGCCCGGCTCATCGACTTCACCCGCTCGCTGGTCGGTCACCTGCGCGGGGGTCTGGCCCACGTGAACGTGGGGGTCTCGATGATCTTCGCCGGCATCTCGGGCGTCTCCTCCGCGGACACGATGGGTGTCGGCTCGGTCATGATCCCCGCGATGAAGCGCGAGGGATACCCGGGCGGCTTCGCGGTGGGCGTGACGGCTGCCTCCTCGACGCTGGGCAACATCATCCCGCCCAGCCTCATGATGATCATCTACTCCGCCACCGCCGGCGTCTCCGTCGGGGCCATGTTCCTCGCGGGCATCGTCCCCGGCATCCTGATCGGCATGAGCCAGATGACCTGGTCGTGGCGGGTCGCCCGCCGTCACGGAATCGGCGAGACCGCTGTCTTCTCCGCGCGCCGGATGCTCTCCACCAGCCGGTCCGCCTGGCTCGCACTCCTGATCCCGGTCATCGTCATCGGCGGCATCATGGGCGGCGTCTTCACGGCCACGGAGGCCTCGGTCGTGGCCGTGGTCTACCTGCTGATCCTCGCCATCCCCGATCGGCGGTTCGGCCTCCGGCGCCTCTTCCGGCTCTCGGAGGACAGCATCGGTCTCTTCTCGCTCTCGCTGCTGTGCGTAGCCGCCGCTTCCCTGTGGGGATGGATACTCGCCTTCTACTCCGTGCCGCAGGGCGTCGTGAATTGGCTCGACGGCGCCGGCCTGCTGGTCTCGCGCTACTCCATCTTCGTCTTCGTCATCCTCATCTTCCTCGTCGTCGGCGCGTTCATGGACGCGATCCCCGCGATCATCATCCTGCAGCCGATCATCGGCGAGATCGGAGCCGCCGGCGGCATCGATCCCTACCACATGGGGATCGTCGTCGTCCTCACCCTGGCGATCGGCCTCATCACGCCGCCGTACGGTCTCTGCCTGCTGATCGCCTCGGACCTGGGCCGGATCTCGGTCGCTTCCGCCATGCGCGCGCTCGTGCCCTTCTACCTGATCTCGCTGGGCGTTCTCGCGGTGGCGGTGCTGCTCCCCGAGCTGATCCTCTGGATCCCGAGGGAGGCCATGCCGGGCGTCGTCGGGGGAATGGCCCCGTGAGCGACGAGCCGATCCGCGTCGGGTTGGCCGGGGCCGGATGGGTCGCCGAGCACCACATGGACGCGTGGAAGACGCTGAAGGATCGCGCCACCGTTGTCGCCGTGGCCGATCCGCGCGGCCAGGCGGCCGAGGAACGGGCGGCGAGGTACGGCATTTCGGCCGTCTACACATCGGTTGAGCGGATGTTCGACGAGACCGGGCTCGATGTGGTGGACGTCGCGGCGCCCCGGGAGCAACACGTTCCCATCTGTCGCAAGGCGGCCGCCCGCGGGCTCGCCGTCCTCTGCCAGAAGCCGTTGGCACCCACCTTCGAGGAGGCGCGCGACCTGGTGGACGAGATCGGTGGGCGCATTCGCCTGATGGTGCACGAGAACTGGCGGTTCAGGCCGCACTACAGGCGGATCCGCTCCTGGATCGACGATGGGCGCGTCGGCGCAGTGCACACGGCCAGGCTCGAGGTCCTGACCTCCGGGCTGCTGCCCGATGAGCACGGCGCCCTGCCGGCCCTGGTGCGCCAGCCCATGTTGGCCGGTCTGGAGCGGATGCTGCTGATGGAGGTGATGATCCACCATGTGGATGTGCTCCGCTTCCTCCTCGGTCCGCTGGTTCTCGAGGGTGCGCGTCTCGGCAAGCGGTGCACGAAGATCCGCGGCGAGGACCAGGCCACACTCCTTCTCCGTGGCCCCGGCGGAGCCATCGTGTCGCTGATTGGGGACTTCATGGCGCACGGCCGTCCCCCAGCGCTGTCGGATCGGCTGGAGATCCGGGGAACGGATGGCGCCGTGACCCTGCGCGGCACGGAGTTGCAGCTTTCGGGACCCTGCCAGGAGTTGCTGACCCTCGACCTCGCGGCCGACTACAAGGCGTCCTACCTTGGAGCGATCTCCCACTTCCTCGACCGGCTGGCGGATGGTGACATGTTCGAGACCTCACCCACGGACAACCTCGAGACCCTCGCGATCGTCGAGGCGGCCTACCGCATGAGCGGTGAGACCGGCGGCTGAGGCCATGGACCGCCGGGAGTTCGTCCGCCGGGTCTCCGCCGGCTGAGGCCATGGACCGCCGGGAGTTCGTCCGCCGGGTCTCCGCCGGCTCGGCCGCGCTCGCGGGCCCCTCCGTGCTTGGAAGCCTGGCCGGTTGCGGACAACCTTCCCTTCAAGACATCCAGAGGCCCAACGTCGTCCTGATCTACGCAGACGACCTGGGCTATTCCGACATCGGCTGCTACGGCGGAGAGCTGCGCACCCCCAACATCGACTTCCTGGGGCTGGGCGGGCTGCGCTTCACCAACTTCATCAACGCGGCCCGCTGCTGCCCCTCCAGGGCGTGCATTCTCACCGGTCTCTACCCGCACCAGGCCGGGGTCGGCGGGATGATGAACGACCGCGGCGTGCCAGGCTACCGGGGAGATCTCAGCCGCGACAGCGTCACGCTGGCAGAGGTGTTGAAGGATGCCGGCTACGGGACGTACGCCACCGGCAAGTGGCACGTCACGCGCTTCATCGAGGCTGACGGGCCGAAGCACAACTGGCCGCTTCAGCGCGGGTTCGACCGCTACTTCGGAACGATCACGGGTGCGGGCAGCTACTTCGAACCCCAGACGCTGACCCTGGACAACGACCCCGTCGAGGAGCTGGGCGAAGGGTTCTACTACACCGACGCCATCGGTGACCGTTCGGTGCGGTTCCTCGAAGACCACCTGGACCGGACCCCCGGCGCACCGTTCTTCCTGTACCAGTCGTTCACGGCGCCCCACTGGCCGCTCCACGCTCCCGAGGAGGACATCGCCCTGGCAAGGGGGCGTTTCGACGCCGGCTGGGACCGTCTGCGGCAGGAGCGTCACGAGCGGATGCTGGCGTCGTCGATCGTCGACCCCCGCTGGGCGCTGCCGGAGCGGGAGGCCGGGGCGCCCCCCTGGGAGGAGGCGGAGAACCGGGCCTGGCATCTCCGCCGCATGGAGGTCTACGCGGCACAGGTCGAGTCGATGGACCGGGCGATCGGGCGGCTGCTCGAGATGCTGCGGCGGCGGGGTGTGCTGGACGACACGCTGATCCTGTTCCTCTCCGACAACGGCGGGTGCGCGGAGGAGATCAACACGCCGGGCTGGTACGACTACATCCTCCGCGGAGGCGAGCGCGTGAGCCGGGAGTTCACGCTGGACGGCAGGCCGATCCAGGTGGGCAACGACCCGGCCGCAATGCCCGGCCCCGACGACACGTACCAGAGCTACGGCCTGCCGTGGGCCAACGTCTCGAACACACCCTTCCGGCTCTACAAGGCCCTGACTCACACCGGCGGCGTCGCGACGCCGCTGATCGCCCACTGGCCGGCGGGCATTCCCGCCGCGGGCGAACGGAGGGACCAGCCGGGCCATCTCATCGACATCATGCCAACGCTCGTGGAGCTCGCCGGGACCGACTATCCCACCGACAACGCCGGCGAAGAGATCCAACCCATGGAAGGCGTGAGCCTGGTGCCGGTGTTTGCGGACGACCGGCCCCTGGACCGGGGCGCGATCTACGTCGAGCACGAAGGGAGCCGGGCCGCAATGGAAGGCAGCTGGAAGGCGGTGGCGCGGGGGAGCGCCGGCCCGTGGGAACTGTACGACACGCAGCTCGACCGGACCGAGACGCGGGATCTGGCTGCGAGCCAACCCGGTGAGTTGGCTCGGCTGACGGCGATGTGGGAGGACTGGGCGAATCGGGTGCGGGTGTTTCCGCGGCCGGGCGCCGGTTAGGCCGCGCGGGACGGCGGGCTGGACCTCCTCTGCCTTACGCCGCGCGCTTCCATGCGTCCCCAAGCCACGACTACGTCAGACAAAGTGTTGATCCCCAGGGGGCAGGCTACCTAACGATATCCAGCCGGACCACATAATCTACGCCCAAGCGGTCGGTATCGATCCCGTAGATGGAATGGTCCGTAATCGATTCTATCTCCATGGTAGCCGCCCGTAGGCCGACAGGCATTTCCGGCTGTCCCACGTAGCGCCCATCCGGTCCAAAAACATCAAATCCGCTTACGCCATCGGCAAGAGTCCGGCGGACCCACAAATAGCCATCCGTCGATACATGGAAATCGACGAAGGGCGGATACTGGCGCGGGATTATCCCGAGTCCAATACTCGCGGGCAAGACATCTCCTGTCATGTACTGTTGCCGAAACGACTCCAGTGCGGCGATCCGAATCGAGTCGGGAATGTCGGTCGCACGATATCGACGGCGAATCGTGAGAGTTGCGCGGCCCATGTCAAGCCCGATTCGGCGAATGTCATAGTGCCCATCCTCACCGCTGCTGTCGCCAAGCCAGAGATCGAGGTCTGAGCCGAGAACCATCCAGGGAAGGGCTACAAACGGAGGCGGCACCTGCATGGTGCCGCTCCCCTCGCCGGACTCAATGGAAACCATTTGTGGCATCCGCGGTTGTGGTAGCGGGAAACTTCGGTCTTTGGCGCGCAGCCTGCCATCAATGCGCTCGTAGAACTTGATGACATCCTCGTCCAGAACTGCGAGAAGCCCTTGCCGAGTCCACGCACGTGGCGAGTTGCCGACGGTGGAGACGACCGCATGGCCTTCGATTCTCGTTCCCGCAGTGTCGAAAACCTCCCACCTCCGAAGTGCAAGATCCTCCACCCAGATCTGACCTCCGGGACCGCGGAAAGCATCGCCGATTCGTCGGAATTCCGATGGACCCTCACCCCGGCGTCCAATGGCGCGAACAAACGTGCCGTCTCCTTCGAACACCCTCAACTCGCTCGCCAACGCGTCAACCACCCACATCCGGTTCAAGTCGTCCACCACGACGGATCTGACGTCTCCAAACTGCTGAGGTCCGTCTCCCTCAACCATCCCAATCCGTACGCTCTCAACGACCTTCCACCTGGACCCTGCATCAGGACTCCACGCCCCAGACGATGAGTTGATCACAAGGATCGAGCCGTCCGAGAGAGTGTCCGCCAGTGTCGCTTCGGAGTGAAGTGGCGGATCCGCGGCACAAGCAGCAGATGCAATGCAGATACCGAAGAGCCTGATAGCCAATCTGTCCCGGCGGCAACGGAAACGGGCGGAGGCAACGCGGAGGCGGCTGGAGGCGCCGTTGTGCAAACAAACCCTACCGTACTCAAATAACACCCGCCCAGGATTCACTTTGCGGTTGAACGCGATTGGTCGAGAGCGACTAGGATCAGCTCCTCGAACTCGTCGACAGTGGGTACCCCCGCCAGACGAAGACCATTGACGATTATTGTGGGAGTACCTTGGGCCCGCGCACTTTCGGCTGCCTTGATATCCGAGGTAATCTGAGCTTCGACCTCATTCGATGACATACACTGCCGAAAGGTACCTAAGTCTGTGACGTCACTCTCCACCGCATAGCTCGCAAGATCTTTTATTCCCAATGAATCTTGCTTAGAGAACAGTGTCCAGTACATTGCATGAAAACGATCTTGTTGCGCGGCACATTCGGACGCCTTGGCTGCGTGAAACGCAAGTCTGTGGTAAGAGAGCGGAAGGTGCCGGACAATGAAGCGCACTTCCTTCGGGTACAACGCACGTATCTCATGTTCTGGCCCCAGAGCAAAGTCACGGCACGCAGGGCACTCGAAGTCAATGAACGTGATGACGGTTACGGGAGCTGCTGAATCACCCCACTGGTGACCGCGGGTCCCGAGAGCTTCCCAACCTTCTACCTGTTCTGGGGACTCGACAAGATTCCCCACCGGACGGCCGTGTTCGCTGGTCAACTCACGTGCTACCAGAATCATAAGGCAGACTACAGCGATCAAGGCGGCGCCATCCATTATCCTGTCGCGTGCTGCCATGTCGGAACCGCTCCGTGAGAGAGAGTTGAACTTGGAGAATGGGCAAGGTCGGCTCGAAGCCTTTAGATTGGCGGCGGTGGTGGGCCACCACCCTCTTCGTAGACACAAGTTATCTTTGAATTCCCCCAGCCACAACCCCACCGTCCGCAGCTACCACTGCCGGGTATACAAGGCCCCAAATGCTCCAGACAGATCCTGTTGATTGCATCTTGTGTTGGACAGTTGCTCACGCATTCCGTGTACCTGCCGCACCCCCAGGCCTTTGCCGGCTCAGGGTTGCTCGCAATAAGGAGGATACTCGCGGACGCAGCGAGGAGGAAGAGCCATCCCGATGGGATAATCCGCGTCCTGGGGGTGCGTGGAGAGGCAGGCGCGGCGACCATGAAGAAGCTCCGCGTGCGGGAGAGGAGAGAGTCGAAAATGCTGGCCATTCGTGTTCCCCTTTCAGTGGAAGGCACTGTGATCCCGGGTGATTCGATTGAAGCGGTGAACAGGGTTACAGACATAGTTGAACGCTCTTCCTTGTCACGTGTCAAGGGGCTTGATTTCTAGCAAATAATCTGTCCGGTCCCTAAACACATAATCTGTCCGGTTCTGCGCGGGCCAAGGTCGCGGTCTATGGAGTATGAGGACCGCGGCGCCGCGGTCTCCTTCCGTGTGTACACGTAAACGGCAATCACCTGACACCCGGCCTCGCCAAGGTGGCGCCGTGGGTCTCCACCGCTTGGGACGGTCTGGCCACCGTCCTTTCTTCAGGCCTGCTGTCAGGTGATTACTGTGGCAACGCATGCCGTGCCCGGAAGCTGGGGTGGCCGGCGAAGAGATCCAACCCATGGAAGGCGTGAGCCTGGTAACCGGCGTTCGCGGACGACCGGCCCCTGGACCGGGGCGCGATCTACGTCGAGCACGAATGGAGCCGGGCCGTGATGGACGGCAGTTGGAAGGCGGTGGCGCGAGGGAGCACCGGCCCGTGGGAACTGTACGACACGCAGCTCGACCGGACCGAGACACGGGATCTGGCTACGCGCCAACCCGTTGAGTTGGATCGGCTGACGGCGATGTGGGAGGACTGGGCGAACCGGGTGCGGGTGTTTCCGCGGCCGGGCGCCGGGTAGGGGTCCACGAATTGTAAAGACAACATGACATTTTGTAAACTTGTCGTTACATATTGCTTGTCTTTGCATATTGCCAGCGGTGTGAGGCGGCGGGGCTGGAGTTGTGCTCAGAACACCACCTCAACCCGCGACCCCGCATAGCGCACCGTCCTCGTCTCCCCACCCGGAAGCAGCTCGACTACAAAGGTGCGTCCCTCCGGCAGGAGGTTGACGGCCCCGGGCGGCGCGCCGGGCTCGATCGTCAGGCGCCGCTGGTCGTCGTCCCAGCTCATGCGCGTCCAGGTGCCGCGTCCCTGGAGGTAGTCGAGGCTCTTGCCATCGTCTTCGTACATCGTGAACTCGCCGTCGGCGCCCCCGAACACCTTGATCGTGGTCGGCTCGTCAACCTCCTGCTCCATGTACTGCCGCACGGGGTCGAACGGGATGATGGCTCCGGCCCGCGCGTAGATCGGCATGATCGAGAGATCCACTTCGCGCGTGACGGTCTGTCCGCCCGCATGCCGCTCGTTGCTCCACCAGTCGTACCAGTCGCCCGCCGGCAGGTAGACCTCCCGGGTCTCGAGGCCCTGTTGGAAGACCGGAGCGACAAGCAGATCGCGGCCCCATAGGTATTCGCTGCCGATCCCCCGGGCTCGCTCGTCCTCCGGGTAGTGGAGCCAGAGCGCGCGCATTAGCGGCATGCCGGTGTCGCGAGCTTCGCGGGCCAGCGTGTAGGTGTAGGGGATCAGCTGGTAGCGCAGCTCGGCGTACCTCCTCGTGATCGGCTCGATCGCCTGGTTGTTCATCTCCGACTGGGGAGGACGCTCCGTCTGTCCCTCCGGGAATCCCATGTCGCTGAGCCCCCAGCCCCACGGCAGGCGCAACCGCCAGATGCGGCCGTGGGAGCGGAACGACGGCGTGAACGCGGAGAACTGGAACCATCGGGCGTAGAGCTCGCCGGTGAGCTCCGAGGTCGTATAGAAGCCACCCGTGTCGGAGCCCCAGTACGGGCTCAGGCTCAGAGAGTGGTTGATACCCACCGAGACCTGGGCCTCGAGCGTCTTCCAGGTGGCCTGTGGATCTCCCGACCAGACCCAGCCACCCCACTGGGCGACACCGAGGTGCCCGTTGCGATGCAGGCTCCAGGGCCGGACGTTCGGTGTCGACCAGAGAGGACCCTGGTAGTAGAGCTGATGGCGCTTGACGCGCTCGAAGAGGTCGAGCCAGTCGCCTTCGTCGGGCCACCAGGCGTCCACCCCCGCGTGCACCAGCGGGATGTGCTCCTGCCAGTAGGAGAAGACGTGGGAGCGGTCGAGAGCCTCGCCCATCGCCGGCGGAACCGTCCCGTGGAGCGTGGCGAGCCGGTCGCGGCGCCACGGCACGATGTGGGTGATGATCTTGACGTTGCGCGCGTGCAGGTCCGCGAGGACCTCCGGCGGCTCCCGCTGGAAGACCCGTGGATTGAAGTCGAACGAGGGCTGCGGTGTGTTCCACCCCGTCGGCGTGAAACCGGTACCCAGGTAGATGACCGCGTCGACCGGCATCCGTTTCTCGCGGAAGGTGTCGACCACCCACGTGAGCAGCGCCTCCGAATCGCGCTCGTCGTCCCGGAGCTCCCGGTGTGACTGCATGTAGCCGAGCGCCCACTTCGGAGGCATGACCGCGGCCCCGGAGATGTAGGAGACATCCCGCATGAAGGCGGCGGGGTCGCGGGCATCGAAAACGAATGCGTCGAAGACGTCGGTCGGCTGGGACGGGGGCGGGCGGCCCTGCACCTGCCGTTCGTACGACTCGCCCTCCCGTTCCTCGCCCTCGGCGGGAGGCGACGGACGCTCCCATGCGGTGAAGGTTCCCCTGCCCGGCTCCCGGAGATCGACCTGGACCCATGGCGTGGCGACGTACAGCCCCCAGCCCTCGGTGCCCACGAGGAGCGCGACCGGGTTGCGCGAGCCGTAGGCGTTGGATTGCCAGCGCGGGCGCATCTGGTGGAAGCGGCCGCGCCGGTCGAACTCCACCACATGGTCGGTGCGCCAGTCGTCGCCCGGTTCCGGGCCCCCCTCGCCCATGCCGAGCACGGGGTGCGGCCCGACGTCGAAGGAGACCGTCCCGTCGTCCGCAAACACCAGCGTCTGGACCGGCTCGCCGGCGGCGGTGCGCACCTCGACCGAAAGAGGCTGTGCGCTGACGGTCACCTGGAGGTTGCCGACGTGCCGCGTGACGGGGTCGCCGATCTCGCGCACGGAGATGATCGGTGGCGGATAGGCTCGCCCAGCGGCGAGCGACGGCGAGAAGGGCAGCTCCGCCTGGAAGCTGACCGGCTTGAGCGTGACGCGGACGCTGTGCTCGCCGGCTACGCGGATATCGAGCTGCGACGGCTCGCCGCGGACCAAAAGCGACTCCTGGGCCGTGGCAGCCTGTGCCACGAAGGCGAAGACCGCGATAAGCTTGCCGGATGCACGGAAGATCTCTCGAATCATGGACCTTTCTCCACTTCTGTGCCGAGCGCGGCTCACCGGATGACCACCGGCGTCGGGCCCAGAGTCCAGCCCTGGGTTCTGGCTATGGTTGCACGCTGCGTCAGGCGTTCGCCCGCGACCTCCAGCGTGACCTCGTAGTCGCCCAGTGGCATCCACTGATCGAGCGGACCAACCACGATGCCTCCTCCGCCGCGGGCCTCCTCCTGCCCCCTGGGTGCGCGCATGTCCCAGTAGACCGTGTTGATGCCGGCCGAAGCCTGGCCCCTGAGCCGGGCAACCTCCGCTCCCCCGGAGTCCGTGATGGAGATGTTGGCCGAGTCGCTCGCCGCGCGCATGAGATAGTAGCGGATGGCCATCCCGCTCGGCTCGTTGGGCGTGACGATGTGCTCGCTCCCGAACAGGTAGTCGTTCCCCATCTGCCATGTGATCCTCTGGGTTGCCGGCCTGATCCGCAAGAAGTGAACGTCCCTGGCCAGAACCCCCTCGTCGATCTCCTGAAGCGGAGACACGTTCGTGATGAAGATGCCCCGGCCGTAGGTGCCGACCACCAGGTCCCCTTCCCGCGGATGCACGAGCAGATCGTGCACGGGGACGTTGGGGATGTTGTTGTTCATCTTCACCCAGCTGTTGCCGCCGTCGATCGAGACGAACACCCCCGTGTCGTTCCCGACGAAGAGAAGGTCCGGATTCACCCCGTCCTCGAAGACGACATTGATCGGCTCCTGGGGGAGGCCCCCGACGATCGACGTCCATGTCGCGCCGTAATCGTCCGTGCGGTACAGGAACGGCCGGAAGTCGTCGAACTTGTAGCCGCGCTTGGACACGTAGGCCCGCCCGGGTGCGTGCCGGGACGCTCGAACCCGGCTGACGTACGCGTCCTCCCGCCCACCCGCCTCCGCGATCGCGGACGTGAGGTCCGTCCAGCTCCCGCCTCCGTCCCTCGTGACGTGGACCTTCCCGTCGCTGAGCCCCGTCCAGATCACACCCGGCGTGATCGGTGACTCCGCGATGGACGACATCGCGAACCAGGTGATTCCTCCAGGAACCCCACCCTCCGACAGCGGCATGATCCTGTCGCTCGGGTTTGTGCTCAGGTCCGGGCTGATCTCCGTCCAGGTGTCCCCACGATCCGTCGACTTGAGGAGGTACTGGCCACCCGTGTAGATGACGTCGCTGTCGTGGGGGGAGAGGTGGATCGGGGTCGCCCAGATGTACCGGTAGGGCGGAAGGCCCTCTTCCCTGCGGGGCTGGATGTTCGTGCGATATCCGAGCTTCATATCGAACCGCGAATGCCCCCCGTAGTGCCGCGTTGCGTACGCCCATCGACCCTCTTCGGGATCGACCAGCGTGTACATGCCGTCTCCACCGGCCACCTCCCTCCAGTCCAGCATCGAGACCTCACCGGTCGGGCCGGCCGAGGGCCCCTTCCAGTTGTCGTGGTCCTGCAGGCCCGCGTAGACGTTGTAGGGGTCCTGCATGTCCACGCCGACGAAGTAGACCTCTCCCACCGGTATGTGGTCGATGTGGTCGACGGTCCTGCCTCCGTCGTAGGAGACGTGGAAGCTCGCGTCGCTTCCCATGATCACGCGCTGTGAGTCCTCGGGGTCGATCCACAGGGTCCTCGTGTCTCCGAAGATCCCGGCGAAGAGTCTCCTGGGGGGCCAGTCGAGGTCATGCCAGGTCCTCCCCCCGTCCGTCGAGTTGGCCACCGCCACACCCGTCACGAAGAGCTTCCGGTCGTCGTTGGGGTCGACCCGGATCTGGCTGAAGTAGTAGGGACCCTTGCCGCTGACGTTGTCCTCGTCGGAGTTCATCCTGGTCCACGCGCGGCCGCCGTCGTCGGTGCGGTAGACCTCGCCGCCGATCGTCGGTACGCGCGCTCCCGGCTCCGCTCCTTCGTCCGGCGTCCAGTCCGGTGGCGGGTTGGCGTTCTCGACAACCGCGTACACGATCTCGGGATCACGCAGGAAGATGTCGAGCCCGATCCGGCCGATCCGGTGCTCGGGAAGCCCACCCCTCAGCCGCGCCCACGTCGACCCGCCGTCGGACGTCTTGTAGATGCCGCTCCCGGGCCCGCCGTTCACATACTGCCACGGCAACCTGACCTTGTCGTACGTGGCGGCGTAGAGGATCTCGGGGTCCTGCGGATTGAGGACCAGGTCGATCACGCCGATCCGCTCGTCGATGTAGAGGACCTTCTCCCAGCTCTCTCCTCCGTCGGTGGTCTTGAAGACACCTCTCTCCTCGTTCTCAGAGTAGAGGTGGCCCATCGACGCCACGTAGACGACTTCGGGATCGGTGGGATGGATGACGATCCTGGGGATGTGATGCGAGTCGGTCAGACCCATGTTGGTCCACGTCTCGCCGGCGTCGGTGGACCTGTAGACGCCGTCTCCCGCGTACGAGCTGCGCGACGTGAAGCCGTCTCCGGTTCCCACCCACACGATGTCCGGGTTCGACCGGGCGATCGCGACGTCGCCGATCGAGAGCTTGCTCTGGTCGTCGAAGACGGGCCGGAACGTCGTACCGTTGTCGGTCGTCTTCCACAGCCCACCGTTCCAGAAACCCAGGTAGAATGTGTAGAGGTGTTCCCGCGCCGGAGACGCGGGAACCGCCAGGTCGGAGGTCCTCGCACCCATCCTGAACGGGCCGATGTTCCTGTACGCGAACGCGCGAACGAACTCCTCGTCGAAGCGGCTCCGGCTCTGCGCGTCGGCCCCGGGGGATCCGCTCAGGCCCGCCAGGACGGTCAACCCCATCAACAACGTGCGCTCGAATCTCATCACTCCTCCTCATACTGTTGTCCGGATACGCGCCCCATCGGCCGCAGCTGGGACGGCACCTCGTCCAACGCCACGGGCCAGCGCGGGTGCCGCGCCGCCCGCACGTCGTCGATCTGTCCCACGACCACCGCGGTCATGGCGCCCGGATCGATGTACTCCACCGCCGCCGCGGTCACCTCTTCCGCCGTCACGGCGAGGACGGCGGCTGGCCATGCAATGAGGTAATCCAGCGATCCGCGCCGCACGGTCTCAACCGCGTACGTCGCCGCCGTGCGGCGGGCCCCGTCGAGCGACTCCTGCCACCGCCCCAACGCGAGGCCGCCTTTGGCCTGATCGAGCTCCTCACGGCTGGGCGCGCCGGCGGCCGTGCGGATTCGCGTCAACTCCGCGACCGAGTAGCGGATCAGCGGGCCCACGGACTCCGCACGGCTGCCGGTCCATACATGCAGCACTCCGGCTCCGTCCGTGGCTTTCGGAAGGACGAGCATGGCCCGGTTGGTCAGCCCCCGGATTTCGCGCGTGGCGATGTTGAGGCGGATGTTGACGACCTCTTCCAGCACCGCCACCGCCGCTTCGTCCTCCGGGGAGATCGCGGGCATGGCGTGCCCCAGCGCGGTCCACGACATGAACCCCGGCCGATCGATCGTGTGAAGAGGCTGCGGCTGCGTCCGCGCCGCAGCGGCCGTTGGAGGGCGTGCGGCTGCCACGGGCCCGGTGCCCGGATCTGCCGCCCACCCCGCGGTCAGCTCCACCAGCGCGGCTTCCACCTCGTCGCGAGTGACGCCGCCGCCGACACCGAACACGACCGCCGCGGGCCGCAGCGCCCGCCGCCCGAGGGCCTGCACGGCATCGGCCCGGACGCGGACCTCCGGATCCGGCGGCGCGATGGGATGTCGCGCCACCAACGTCGTCAGTTCGGCCACCGCTCGCGCTCGGCCCCCGCCCCCACCCCGCCCACCGACGCGGCCGGCGGAGCCGCCAGACGCTCCCGGAGCGGGCTCCCGCACCGTGCCCACGACCGCCGTGAGCGCCGCGTGCCAGTCCTCGGCCATCACCTCGACGCTCAGGACCGTCACGTCGCGTTCCTGCGAGACCGCCGTGCTGGCGACGAGGCCGGGCCCGAGCCGTTCCCTCAATGTCCCGTCCAGGCCTCTCGAGACCGCCTGCGCCGCGCCGA
This sequence comes from Gemmatimonadetes bacterium bin94, assembly GCA_002238865.1. Lineage (GTDB taxonomy): Bacteria > Gemmatimonadota > Gemmatimonadetes > Longimicrobiales > Gaopeijiaceae > Bin94. The sequence goes on from MPNE01000008.1 coordinate 64,439, forward strand.
TCTCGCCGTCCTCCTCGAAATGGCTCCCGAGCGGCACCGCGGCGACAATCGTCACCAGAGGGTCGGCCGGGTCGGCGATGACATAGGCGCGCGCCCCGGACGGTGTCGTCAGCCGGGCCGACCCGGGGTCGACGGCCCGGAACCCGCTGTCCTCGAACTCCAACTCGTCAGGATGGAGCCAGTCGTGCTCCAGCACCGGGCGCGAATGGCCGGGGAGCATCTCCGGCGCCCGTCCCTCCGGAGCACAGGACACGCACGCCAGGGTGGCGAGCATCGCCGTGGCGGTGGCCGAGGGGGCCCTCATCGCCCCGCCGCGCCGGGGGTCGAGACCAGGTTGTCACGGGCCGGCGAGGGTGGACTGCGGCGCGTCGTGCCGACGACCCGGTTCCAGGGAACGAGGTATCGCTCGGCCACGCGCCGAATCTCCTCGACCGTGGTCCCTTGTCGCGCCTCGAAAAAGGTCCGCAGGGTACGCCAGTCGTCGCCCACGAAGAAGTCGCCGACCAGCGAAGCCAGGTCTCCACGGTGCGACCTGATCTGCTCCCACTGGAAGCGGAGCTCCCGCTTCGCGCGCGCCAGGCTCTCCTCCGCAACGTCGCTCCGCCGAAGCCGCTCGACCGCCCGCAGCGCGACCTCTTCCAGTGCTGGAAGGTCCTCGTCGCGCGCGGCACCGGCCTGCATGCTCAGCCTGGAGGGCGAGCCCGTCCGCGAGGCGCTCGCCCCCCAACTGGCCGGGGGGGCTCCTGACGCGCGCTGCTCCGTGGCCAGGAGGCCATCGGGGCCGCTCAGGAGCCGTGCGATCACGTCGAACGCGGGACGATCGGGGTGGCCGACGCCAGGGATCCGATGCCGCACGACGACCCGCGGGTCGAGCGGTTCGAGCCAATCGAATCTTACCGCGCCCCCCGGCGGCGGCTCGGCCGCGAAGTCCATTCCGGCCGGCGGCTCGGGCGCCCGCGGCACGCGTCCGAAGTACTCCTCGGCGAGGAGCCGCACCTCATCCACGGTCACCGCGCCCACGAGCGTCAGGATCGCGTTGTTCGGCACGATGTACGCGTCGTACATGCGGAGCACGCCCGCGCGGCTCCAGTAGTCGTGGTCGCGCATGTGGCCACCCGGGTGCAGGTAGATCGGGTGCAGCACGCCCGATGCGCCGTTGAGCGCCTCCTGGAAGCGGCCCGTTTCGGTGCGATTGAAGTTGAGGAACTGCTCCAGCACCGTGTACCGCTGCGCTTCGAACCCCCGCAGAATCGCGTTGACCATGCGGTCCGCCTCGAGTCGGAAATACATCTCCAGACGGTTCTTCGGCAGATCGACCTCGATCCTCATGAGTTCGTTGCCGGTGTTGGCGGGGACCGGGTCCGTGTGGCGCATGAGGCCGCCGTGCTGACGATACCAGTTGTACTCCTGCCAGAAGATGCGATTCGCGGACTGCAGGTCTTCCAGCTCGTAGAGCCTTTGCCGCAGCCGGTCCATGGTGTCGGTCGTCGGCCACTCGGCCTCGTCGAAGAAGATCCGGCGCTCGCGCACCAGGTTGCGCTGTGCGTTCCGTTCCGCCAGCAGCGCTTGCTCGGCCTCATGGATCTCTTCGAGCAGCTGCCGGTCACGCACCGGATCCCTGACGCCGATCGTGGTCGTGCCCTGGTGGATGACGTGCTCGAGGAAGTGCGTGGACCCGTGTTCCCCCAGGTTCTCCTGAAGCGCGCCGACGCGGTACCAGAGGGAGGCTGCCACACGCGGCACGCGATGGTCCTCGACGACGACGATCCGGAACCCGTTGCCGAGCACCAGTTCCTGGACTTCGATCCCCAGCGCCGGCCACCGCTCGGACCGCACCTCGGTCGTGGCCTCGACGCCTGCCGGCGCCGGCTGGCCCCGCGCGCACGCCGTTGTCGCGGCGGCAGCGGCCACACAGATTGTGACCATGCGAGGGCGTCTCATTTTCCCATGGGGCGCTCCAGCCCGGTGAGGCGCCGTCCCCGACGGCATCACGCGTAAGGGGTCGCACGCCGCTGCGTCCGATATAGGTCCAGCGGGATCCACGGACAAGTGCGCCCTCGGCTCGCATCTCTTGCCGGCCCCCACCCCCGGCCCTAACAGTCCGTGGACAAACCCCGCGTCAGCACCGAGGGCGGCAAGGCGCCGTGCCGGCAAGGCGCGCCGAGGGAGAATAGTGCCAACCTGCGCCATGACCCGGCTCCGCATCTGCGCCGCGGTGTCGCTTCTTGCATGCGGCGCCGAGAGGGACGCCGAGGGTGCTCCCTCCGACCCGGCCTTCACGGGAAGCGGTGCCTGCGTGTCCTGCCATTCGGCCCAGGCGGAGCTGTGGACCGGGTCGCATCACGACCTCGCGATGCAGGAGGCCACCCCCGAGACCGTCCTGGGCGACTTCGCGGGAGCGCGCTTCGATGGTGCCGAGTCGACCTGGATGTTCTCACGCAGCGACGAGGTGTTTCTTGCTCGGATGGAGGCTCTCGAGGAGACGCCGGGGGAGTACCGCGTCGCGTACACCTTTGGGGCCATCCCCCTCCAGCAATACCTTGTCGAGTTCCCGGGGGGGCGGTACCAGGTGCTTCCAATCGCGTGGGACTCGCGCCCGGCCGACGAGGGCGGACAGCGCTGGTTCGACATGCGGACCGAGGACGCGACCGCCGCACGGGACGCGGGGAACACCACCGTCCAGGCCGCGGGGAGCACCCCCGCACAAGCCGCGGACAGGTCCGCCCCTTCCGACGCCCCGCATTGGACCGGGCGCGAGCTGAACTGGAACTCGATGTGCGCCGAGTGCCACTCGACGGGAGTGCGCAAGAACTACTCGCCGGCATCGGATCGCTTCTCGACCGAGTGGGCTGAGCTGGACGTAGCCTGCGAGGCGTGCCACGGGCCCGGGTCGGACCATGTGGCCTGGGCCGTGACCCTCGACCGCGGCCCTCCCCGGCCCGCCGCGCCGTCGGCCGACACGAATCCCCGGCTCCTCGTTCGATTCGAGCCGCACGATCCGGGCATCTGGAGGCTGGACCCCGGGACGGGAACCGCCCGTCCCCTCACGAGGCCCGATCCCGACGGACAACTGGACGCCTGCGGCCGCTGTCACGCTCGCCGCTCCACCATCTCCACGCGGTACCGGCACGGCCCAGCACTCCCCGACTCGCACCAACCCGCGCTGCTGGAAGAGGGACTCTACTTCGCGGACGGGCAGATTCGGGACGAGGTCTACGTCTGGGGCTCGTTCGTGCAGAGCGCCATGTACCGCGCGGGCGTCACCTGCAACGACTGTCACGATGCGCACTCGTTGCGCCTCCGGGGCGAAGGGAACGCCGTCTGCGCGCAGTGTCACGCCCCGTCCTCGTTCGACACCGTCAACCACCACTTCCACGAGGCGGGGACGGAGGGAGCCCTCTGCGTCTCCTGCCATATGCCCGCGCGCACCTACATGGTTGTCGACCCGAGGCGCGACCATTCCTTCCGCGTCCCGGATCCCGAGGTCTCGGAGGCCGTGGGTGCGCCGGACCCGTGCACGAGCTGCCATACCGGAATGACGGGCGCGGCGGCGGCCATCGAAATCGCCGAGCGGCTGGAAGGTGTCTCGATCAGGCGCACGCGGCACCACGCCGAGGCGATCGCAGCCGCCCGGAGAGGAGATCCGCAGAGCCTGCCCGGCTTGTACACTCTGCTGCGCGATCCGCAGACTCCCTCCATCACCAAGGCGACGGCGCTGACGCTCCTGGGGTCGGACCCGAGCCCGGAACGCGCAGCCGCGGTGCGGCGAGGCACGAGCGATCCCGACCCGATCGTGCGCCTGGGGGCCCTGCGGGGCATCCGGCTGTCCCCCACTCGTGAACTCGCGGCTTTGGCGGCGCCTCTCCTGGAGGATCCCGTGCGTGCGGTGCGTCTGGCAGCCGTCGAGGCGGTGGCTCCCTTTGCCGGACCCCCTGCGTTCGAAGGTCCGTCGCTCGGACCGCAGCTCGATTCCGCGCTCGCCGAGGGTCTGACCGCGTACCGCGACGCCCAACTCGCCCACCAGGAGCGCCCGGAGGCGCAATTGAATCTGGCGTGGCTGGCGACGCTCGAAGGCGCATACGACGACGCGGAGGGGGCCCTGCGGAGGGCGATCGTCCTGGACCCCACCTTCGTGCCCGCATACGTCACCCTCGCGGACCTCTACCAACGCACCGGACGCGACCCCGAGGGCGAACCGCTTCTTCGGTCCGCGCTCGACCTCTCCCCTCGATCGGCGGACGCACATCACGCGCTGGGGCTCCACCTCGTTCGCAGCGGTCGTGCCGGCGAGGCAATGGCGTCGCTACGGCGCGCCGCGGAGCTGGATTCCCGGGGTACCCGTCATACCTACGTGTACGCGGTGGCGCTCCAGTCGGCAGGTGATACGGCGACAGCCCGGACCGTGCTGGAGCTGGCGCTGGACCGACACCCTCGCGACCGGGACCTGTTGGTCGCCCTGGCCGTGCTCCATCGCGACGCGGGCAGAAGCGAAGAGGCGCTGCAGTACGCGCGAGCGCTGGTGGAGGCCCACCCCCACGACCCGGCGGGTCCGGCTCTGATCGCGGAGCTGGACCGCTGACGGCCATGGCCGGCGCGATCAGAGGCCGCCCGGCTCCCTGGCGCCGCTGGAGGCCGTGGAGCCAACTGCGTCCCCTGAGCCGTCCCGGTCCCCTGAACCGTCCCGATCCCTCGCTGCCTCAGCCGCCAGAATCGGCTCCAGCCAGCGGGCGAGCATCGCCAACGTGTCGGCGTAGACCCGGTCCCCCACGAGATTGACCCGCTCTTCCGGGTCGACGGCGTGATCGTAGAGCTCACCGCTCCCGTCCCGATACCGGATGTAGCGCCACCGATCCGTACGAACCGTGTGCTGACCGCTGGCCGCCGTCGAGATCGCCGGGCGGTCCCTGGGCCGCGCGGGATCCAGGAACCAGGGTGCCAAACTTCCGCCTTCGAATTCGTGGCCCGGGGCGGGCACGCCGGCCAGCTCCACGAGTGTGGGATAGATATCCAGCAGGTCGACCGCGCGCGCCGACCGCGTGCCGGGCTGCACCCGACCAGGCGCCACGACCATGAACGGCACCCGTGTGGATTCCTCCCAGAGGGTGAACTTCTCCCACGTCTCGCGCTCGCCGAGATGGAAGCCGTGGTCGGACCAGAGCACGATGATCGTGTTGTCCGCGCGGCCGCTCGCCTCCAGCGCATCAAGGAGACGTCCGACCTGGGCGTCGGCGAAGCTGATCGACGCCATGTACCCCTGCACCGCCCGGGCCCACTCGCCGTTGGCCTCGATCCAGCGGTGCCATTCCCTGCGCTCCGCCCCCATCCTTTGCCCGGCGTCCGGCAGGCCCTCGCGCCAGTCCCCCGGCTCGGGCAACCGGATGTCGCTCAGAGGGTACAGGTCGAAGAACTCCTCCGGCACGAACCACGGGATGTGCGGTCTGAAGATCCCCACGGCCAGAAACAACGGCTGCTCGTGCTCTCGGCCCAGCTGGTCCACCGCCCAGTCGGTGACCTGTTCATCCGGGAAGGGCTCGCCGGCCGGGAAGGGCGCCCAGTCCATGTAGTACGGCACATCGATCTCGGACAGCTCCCCGGCCCCCGCCGCGATCCTCTCCCACTCGTACAGCCAGAATCCCTGCTCATCCACCGTCCGCACCGTTCCCTCGGGGAAGCGCGCATCGGGCATCTGCTGGTCGAGCGAAGGATGGAACTCGTCCCAGGCGTTCACGTCGTTCTGGTCCACCCCGTAGTCGCCGTTCAGCCAGGACAGCGCGTGGAAGATCTTCCCCGTCCCCAGCGTGCGGTAGCCGTTGGCCCGGAAGTGCGCGGGGAGCGTAGCCACACCCTGGAGGGCCGGCGCTTCGTACCAGAGCGTCCTGAGGTCGTAGACGCCCGAGGTCGACGGCCGCACCCCCGTCAGCACCGCGATCCGGGAAGGGTTGCACGAGACGGCGGGCACGTGCGCGTTCGTGAAGGTCATCCCCTGCTCGGCCAGACGCTCCAGGCTGGGCGTGTGAACCGTCCCAGGGTACCCGCCCAGCGGCGTGATCCAGTCGTTCATGTCGTCGATGGCGATGAAGAGGACGTCGGGCCGGTCCGCTTCTTCGCCCGGCGCGCGCTCGTCGGGGCTTACGCAGGCATGGCTCGCCAGCAGGAGGACCAGCGCCGCCGCCGCGGGCGACCAGCGGTGAAGGAGGAGGAGGCTCATCCGTGTGCCGTCATTGCTTCATCATCGTTTCATCATCGTCCGATCAGCGGTCCACCACCGAGAACGCTGGCGGCCACTCGGGCGAAAACACCCGAATTTGCTCGGAGAGCTCCTCGCGCACGCCAAGGTAGTCACCGTCTCCGAAGCGGTTGATCAGCTCGTAGGGGTCGTCCTCCAGGTCGTACAGATCGCCCTCGCCGTCGTGGGGGTAGAGCCCCAGCTTCCACCGGTCCGTCACGATCGAAACGTTGCCGCGGACCTCGATGAAGACCTCATCCTGCACCGACCCCTCCGCTTCCTCGAGGAGCGGCGTGAGGTCGCGGCCCTCCATCTCGTCGGGAAGGGGCGCTCCGGCCAGAGAGAGGATCGTCGGCATGAGATCGACGTGGGCGGTAAATCCGTTCCGCACCCCCGGCTCGACACGATCGGGATGGCGCACGACGAGCGGCACCCTTGCCGAAGCATCGTAGTGGGTGCCCTTGTGGATCAGATCGTGATCGCCCAGGTGGGAGCCGTGATCACTGGTCCAGAGGATGACCGTCTCGTCCAGCTCGCCGCGCCGCTCCAGGGCCTGGATGACACGGCCGACCTGCTCGTCGATAAAGGTCAGATTCCCGTAGTGGCCGGCGCGGATGGCATGGATGATCTGGTCCCGGCGCGGGTAGTCGGAGTCGATCCGCCGTGCGATCTCCCCCGTGTAGTTGAAGCGCAGCCGGGTGTGATCGGTGGGCTTGGTGGCGAGTTCGCCCGGGAAGGTGTGCCCCAGCGGCAGGTCCATCTCCTTGTACGGAGCCGAGCAGCGGGCCGGCGGATCCCAGGGATTGTGGGGACCGTTGAACGACACCCAGAAGAACCACGGTTCCTTTAGCTCGCTCCGCTCGACGATCTCGAGCGCGCGCGCTCCCACGTAGGCGTCGATGTGCCAGGACTCGTCCCACGGCCAGTCGTAGACGTGGGGCATGGGCGCCTCGACTCCCATCCGCAGATAGTCGTCGCGCTCGAGTCCCCGCTCCGCCAGAAAGGCGGCGTAGTCGTCCTGTTGCCCGGCGGCCCCGAAGTTGCCCTTCCGGTCGGCAGACACCCAGCGGTCGAAGCCGCCCAGCGGTCTGTCGTCGGGGAAGCCGAGGTGAAGCTTGCCCACCGCCGTGGTCTGATAGCCTCGGCCGGCAAGTTCTTCCATGAGCACGGGACTCGTCTCCGGCACCCACCCGCCGACGTTTTCCCACTTGCCGTGGGTGTGAGGATACTGGCCGGTGATCCAGGTGTTGCGCGCCGGGATGCAGATGGGCCCCGTCGAATAGTGTCGTCGAAAGACCGCTCCCTCGCGGGACAGGCGGTCGAGTGTGGGCATTTCCAGGAAACGATGGCCGATCGCGGGGACATCCATGCCGCTCTGGTAGTCCGTCGTGATCAGCAGGACATTAGGGCGGTCGACGGGCTGGCGGCTTGCTCTTCCGGCGTCGCCCTCGGAGGGCGGGGGGCCTTCGGGCACACATCGCACAAGCGCAAGCGCCATCGCGCCCAAGCCGGCCTGCTCGAGGAAGCCTCGCCGGGAACTCGTCATGCCACTCTCATCCATCTACGGACCCACCCGCCCGACACTGACGCGGGTTTGGACCACCAGAAATATCACACGGCGCGTTCCGCCGACAGGCCCGGGTCTCGTGGAGTCTCTCGAAATGACCAACACGTCGGTGCCCGCCGACTGTCCGACCGCCGCCCATGGACGTAATGTGTACCCGGTGGAATCCGCACTCCGAGGGCAGGAGGCCCCAATGAATCTCTCTCGTCGCACTGCATTGAAACTCGGCGTCGGAGCTGGCGCGCTGCCGTTGCTGGGGCGCTCACCCCTCGCAGCCCGGCAGGACGCTCCGTCTCCCGACGTCTCGACCGGCGACCTCGTCCAGGCCAGACCGATCCCTCTGAGCGCCGTCCGCCTCACCGGCGGGCCGCTCAAGCACGCACAGGACCTCAACGGCCGCTATCTGCTCGAACTCGAGCCCGACCGGATGCTCGCGTACTATCGCGACCGGGCCGGCCTGACCCCGAAGGGCGAGCCGTACGGAGGCTGGGACGGGGACGGCCGGAACCTGACGGGTCACATCGCTGGCCACTATCTGACCGCGGTGAGCCTCATGTGGGCCGGGACCGGCGACGAGCGCTTCAAGGAGCGCGCCGACTACCTGGTCACGGAACTCAAGGAGGTGCAGGATGCCCACGGCGACGGCTACCTCAGCGCGCTGGCCGGCCTGCGGCGGGCATTCGGCGAGCTGGCCCGCGGCCGGATCCGCTCGGCCTCCTTCGACCTGAACGGTGAGTGGGCGCCCTGGTACACCCTCCACAAGACCTTCGGCGGTCTTCGCGACGCCTATCGGCTCACCGGCAACGAAACCGCGCTGGATATGGAGATCACCTTCGCAACGTGGGCCGAGGGGATCCTCTCGGGGCTCTCCGACGCCCAGCTCCAGCACATGATGAACACGGAATTCGGCGGCATGAACGAGATCATGGTCGACCTCTTCGCAGACACGGGCGACGAGCGCTGGCTCGACCTCTCGTACAAGTTCGAGCACCGCGCCTTCATCGAGCCGCTCCAGCGCCACCAGGACATCCTCGCCGGCAAGCACGGGAACACCGCCGTGCCCAAGCTCATCGGTTCGGCGGACCGCTTCGCCCTGACCGGCAATCCCGCCGACCTTATGGGGGCGAGCTTCTTCTGGGACCGTGTGGTCCAGTACCACACCTTCTCCAGCGGCGGCCACGGCAAGGACGAGTACTTCGGCCCGCCCGGGCAGCTCAATGATCGCATCGACGGGCGCACGGCCGAGACGTGCAACATCTACAACATGCTCAAGCTCACCCGGCAGCTCTTCTCGCTCCGGCCCGACGCACACTACGCCGACTTCCACGAGCGCGCCCTCTTCAACCACATCATGGCGTCGATCGACCCGGAGGACGGGCGCACCTGCTACATGGTTCCGGTGGGCCGCGCCGTGCAGCGCGAGTACCAGGACATGCAGCGCAGCTTCACCTGCTGCGTGGGGTCGGGGATGGAGAGCCACGCACTCCACGGCGACGGGATCTACTACGAAGACGGGGACGGGATGTGGGTGAACCTGTACGCGCCTTCGACCGCTGACTGGGCGGAAGCCGGGGTTCAACTGGCGATGGAGACCGGGTTCCCCGAGGGGGAGACCGCGACGCTCCGGGTGGAGACGCGGGCGCCGCGCGAGTTCACGCTGATGCTTCGCCAGCCGTACTGGGCGGGCGAGGGGTTCTCGGTGAGTGTGAACGGCGAGGTGGTCGCGGCGGAGGTCCGGCCCGATGGCCTCGAGTTCAACGGCCGCAGCCAGTACGGACGACTCTCCTATGAGGCAAGTTCGTTCAGGGAGCTCAAACGCACCTGGAGGACCGGGGACGTGGTCGAGGTCGCCCTGCCGAAATCGGTCCGGCTGGAGGGGCTACCGGACAATCCGCGGCGGGCATCGATCATGTGGGGGCCACTCGTGCTGGCCGGAGACCTGGGGCCCGAAGCCGCGCGCGATGGCGATGAGCGACGAGAGCGCCCGAAGGTGCCGGTCTTCGTCGCGGCTGAGGAGCCTTTGGAATCGTGGGTCCAGCCGGTCGCTGGCCGCGCCGGCCACTTCCGCACGGACGGCGTGGGCCGCGAGCCCGACGCCGCGGGTAGCGCCACGGACATGGACCTCCAGCCCTTCTTCCGCCTCCACCGGCGGACATATTCCACGTACTGGGACCTTTTCACACCGGACGAGTGGGAGGAGCAAAAGGCGGAGTACGCCGCTGAAGCCGAGCGCCTGCGCAGGCTGGAGGGGGCAACCGTCGCCTATCTGGAACCCGGCGAGCGCGTCTTCGAGGACGAGTTCAACTACCAGGGCGCCGAGGACGCGGTGACGCAGCGCATGCTGGGCCGCCCCGGGCGAAGGGGTGGGAGCTGGTTCTCCTTCGAAGTCCCGGTGGCGCCCGATCACCCCATGACCCTCATCGCGACCTACTACAGCGATGACCGCCGGGGCACGCCGGCGTCGTTCGAGATCATCGTCGACGGGACCCGCGTGGCCGAAGCCGAGGTCGACCGCAGCGAGCCGCCGCGCTTCTTCGATGTCGAGTATCCGATCCCGGCAGAGGTGGTCGAGGGCAAGGAAAGCGTGACCGTGCGTCTGCAGGCGCAGCCGGACAACCAGATCGCCACGGTCTTCGGGCTTCGGATGGTGCGCGCGGACGAGCTGCGGTGAGCGGGGCTTGATCGACTACGCTCCCTTCGAGGCGTGGTTCGTCACCGGCAGCCAGCACCTGTACGGGCCGGAGGCGCTCGAGCGGGTGCGCGCCAACTCCGAGGCGGTTGTGGCGGGCCTCAACGGATCGGGCGTTTTGCCGGTCCGGGTCGTCTTCAAGGCCGTGGTCACGACGCCGGAGGAGATCTCGGCGGCGCTGCGTGAAGCGGACGCCGCGCCGAACTGCCTCGGTGTCATCGCGTGGATGCACACCTTCAGCCCTGGCAAGATGTGGATCGGCGGGCTGAGCAGGCTGCGGCGGCCGCTGTGCCACCTGCATACGCAGACGGGCAAGGGCATCCCCTGGTCCACCATCGACATGGACTTCATGAACCTGAACCAGTCGGCGCACGGCGGGCGCGAGTTCGGGTATATCTGCACCCGGCTGGGGATCGAGCGGAAGGTCGTCGTCGGGCACTGGAAGGAGCCGACCGTCCAGGAGCGGGTGGCGACCTGGCTGCGCGCCGCGGCGGCGTGGCACGACAGCCGGGGGATGAGGATCGCGCGCATCGGGGACAACATGCGGCAGGTCGCCGTGACCGAGGGGGACAAGGTCGAGGCCGAGTTGCGCTTCGGGGTTGCCGTCAACGGGTACGGACTCGGGGATGTTGTGGCGCATGTCGAGGCCGTGCGGAAGGCCGCCGTCGACGCGCTGTGCGAGGAGTACGCCGCGTCGTACACGATGATGGAGTCGCTGCTGCCCGGCGGGGCGCGCCATGCCTCACTGAGAGACGCCGCCCGGATCGAGCTCGGCTTGCGCTACTTCCTGGAGGAAGGCGGCTTCCACGCCTTCACCGACACCTTCGAGAACCTGCACGGCCTCAGGCAGCTCCCGGGCATCGCCGCGCAGCGCCTCATGGCCGACGGCTACGGGTTCGGCGCCGAAGGGGACTGGAAGACCGCAGCCCTCGTGCGGTCCATGAAGGTCATGGCCCACGGTCTCCCGGGCGGCACCAGCTTCATGGAGGACTACACCTACCACCTCGATTCCGGGGGCCAGGCGGTACTGGGCGCCCACATGCTGGAGATCTGCCCGACGATCGCCGCGGACACGCCGTCGTGCGAGGTGCACCCGCTCGGGATCGGGGGCCGCGAGGACCCGGTGCGCCTCGTGTTCGATGCGGCCGCCGGGCCGGCGGTGAAGGCGACGCTGGTGGACCTGGGCGACCGCTTTCGCATGGTGGTGAACGAGGTGGACGTGGTCGAGCCGTTGGCAGCGCTGCCCAGGCTCCCCGTAGCGCGGGCGTTATGGAAGCCGCTTCCGGATCTGGAGACGGCGGCTGCAGCCTGGATCCACGCGGGAGGCAGCCATCACACGGGGTTTTCGCTTGCGCTGACGGCCGAGCATTTCGAGGACTTCGCCGCCATGGCGGGGGTGGAGTGCCTGTTTATTGATGGGGATACGGAGTTGAGGAGGTTTCGCCGAGAGCTGCGGTGGGGGGATGGAAGGCGGGACTAGCTACGTCAGCCAATTGGCCGCCGCCAATCAGCCGGACCGGTCGAGCGGCCAGAGTTGCACGTACTCCACCCGCAGCTCATCGAGCACCTTGCCGAGGATGTAGTCTTCGCCGATCTCGTAGATGACCAGACCGGCGGGTGTTTCGATGAAGCCCTGCACGATCCCGTCGGGGTCGAAGACGGTCCAGAGCGGGGGATCGTCTTCTTCACCCGGCAGCCTGTATTCCCGGACCCAGAGGTAGTCGAGCGCATCGACCTGGATGCCGAGCACGTCCATCTCGATGGGCAAAAAGGCGGGAAAAGACGACGGGAGCGGCAGCGCGTCGAGGACCGGGGTCATCCTTTGCCTGAAGTCGGCGTCCGTGATCCCGTCCAGGCGGCCGGCCTTGAACCGTTCGAGGTCGGCCTCGGCCGGGGTCCGCACCTGGTGATCCCGCCGCACGATACGGGCAAGGGTGCCGTCGGCACCATACGCCCTGATCTCGTAGCGGTCCGTGTTGCTGACAATGGCCAGCCCGTCCCACGCACCCCAGACGATGGATTGCTGAAACGGCGGATCGTGCATCCAGAAGTTGAACGGGGGGAAGCCCACTTCGTCGTTGTATTGGAACTCCACGGCACCGGGATGGGTGCCGAGCTCGGCTCGGAGCGAGCCATCCCCCTCCAGGAGGAAGAAGTCGATCTCCGGACGGTCGATGCCGGTAGGCGGATACCCCGACCACTCCGGTGAGCGGCTGGCGAGGATCGTTCCGTCCGGCAGCACGTCGCGGCACACCGTGCGCGAGCCGGCCCGCCCGAGATTGACCTGACGCCCATGCTTGCCATTCGAGTCGAAGACGGAGAGCAGCTCCAGCCCCAGCGAATAGGTTCCGTGACAAACCGCGATGGAGTCACCCGGCCATGGCTCCGCCCAGAAGAGTCTGAATCCAAACGCGTTTCCGCCCCACACACCGCCAAGATCGCCAGGCCCGTCACCCTTCTGTCCCCAGGCCGTCAGATAGTTGCCGGCCTCGTCGAACACGAGCAGTTGGTGCGAACCGCCGTTCGCAACCACCAGCCGCCCGTCGCCGAGCTCGAGTGCGTCGTCCACCTGGAACAGTTGGAAGTCGGCGTTTGCCTCCACCGAGCCGATGGAGACGGCGGGTTCAGCGCCGATCTCCCAACCGAGTCGAGAACCCTCCGCGGGGCGGCCGTTCTCGATGATTCTTATGCCGGCGCTGTCACGGATCTGGTATTGGAGGGCCGGCCTTGTATCCGGCTCCGGCCCGCCCAAGTCGGCGTCCGTTCCGCAAGCGATGAGGGCGCTGAACAGGGTGGCCGCCCCCAATAGGGTGGTCGGTCTCCTCATCGCGGCGATCTTCATGGCGTACGGCTCGCCTGGTGACGAACGCCTTCGCCCCGTCGTCGGTCTATTCAACCCTCCTCGATCCACACAATCGACGTCGCCGGGAACGGCTCCGGCCGCGAGCCGTCCGCTAGCCGCTCGGGGCGCCGGGGCCCGTAGGTGCCGTCCACGCGATTGTCCCGCGCGTAGTTCGGGATCGCCAGCAAGGGCGCACCGTGCGCGAACGTGCCCTCGATAACCGTCACCCCTCCGAGAAAGTCCTCCCGCCACCTCGGGGTCAGACGGGAGCCCGGCCTCAACGCCTGGTGGATGTCCTGATCTTCCTGCTCGATGTTGTAGACCAGCGGGCCGTACTTCAGCGCCACCCTGCCCCGGTTCGCCTCGATCCTCTCGTCGGCGTGCACGCGCTGCACCCGCAGAGGAAGCACCAGGTCGATCCGGTCCCCGGTCTTCCAGGCTCGCTCGATCACCGCATACCCGTTCCTGATCGTCGGATCGACGGCCGTGCCGTTCACCGCGATGGACGTGATGCCGTTCGCATCGGGCGTCGCTTCGTAAAGGCTGCTCACCGCGCGGTCGGGCACCCGCACCCGGACGCTGAAGGATCTGTCGGCTGCGGGGTTGACGGTGATCGACACCTTCCCGTCCCACGGATACTCGGTCTCCTGAACGATCTCAACGTCGGTGCCCGCCACACCCTCCACGGTCACCGTACTGCCGATGAAGAGGTTCACGTAGAGCCCGCCCGCGTCCTTCGCATACATCCAGGTGGGCAGCATGAGGAGCGTTCTGGGGATGTTGCCGACGCAGCACGGGCAGGTGTGCCAGGCGTATCGCGGCACGTTGGCGTCGAGGGGATTGTCGTAGTAGTAGTGCCGCCCCTCGAGGTCGGTGGACCCCAGGAGCGCGTTGTACATCGTCTCCTCGATGAGATCGGCGTACTTCGCTTCGCCGTAGAGACGGTTCATCTTCGACTGGAAGAAGAGCTCGCCGCAGCTCGAGCAGGACTCGCAGTAGGAGTTGTTCCTCAGGGAATACTCCGGGCCGAAGCCCTCCGACGTCTCGCCGCTCCCCACCCCTCCGGTCACGTAGTACTTCCTGTGGACGATGCCGTCCCAGAGCGAGCGCACCGCGCTGAGGTAGTCGGTGTCCCCGGTCTCGAGCGCCACGTCGGCCATGGCCGAGTAGCTGTAGACGGCGCGCACGGCGTGCCCTACGGCCTCGTACTGCTGCACCGCCGGCAGGTGGCTCTGGTCGTACTCGCGCCCACCGCCGCGACAGTCGAGGAGGAACTTCGCGAGCTCCACGTAACTGTCTCCGCGACCCTCTCCCTCAACGTCATTGACGAAGCGGCCGAAGCGCACCAGCGCCTGCTCCATCTCCTGATGGCCGTCGAACCACTCCTGTTTGGGCGGAGGGCCGATGTGCTCGCACCAGGTGTCCGCTAGCTGCTTCGCAGCGTCGTACAGCCGGGTGTCCCGTCCCTCGGTCATGACGTAGTGGTTGATCGCCGACTCGATGAAATAGCCGGCCACATACCCCTCGTGATGGCGTCTGCCCTCGGGTGTCCAGCGCTCGGCCCAGTCGTCGCGATCGCGCAGCGTGAACGCCGTGTGCAGGTATCCGTCGGGTTCCCGCGCCGCCAGGATCCTGGGGATCCAGTCCTCGAGCGTCGCCCTCATCGTTCCGTGAGCGGCGAGAATCTCGGGATCGCCCTGGGGATCGACCATGAGCGCGATGCACATGGCCTCCACCGTCTGGTGGACCCAGGCGTTCGAGAAGACGTAGCCCTTGTGCCCGCCGTGGGGCTCGCCGGCCAGGGCTCTGGCCGCCTCGTCGAAGTTGTCCATGCCTCCCGGACCCAGCTCCAGGTCCGAGCGGTTGATCTGATCGATGCACCAGGGGATCCAGTTGACCATGAGCACCCTGGCCTTCTCGCCCCAGAGCCGGTTGTCGATCCGGTATCCCTTGGTGTGGACTACGTCGAGGTACTCGGGCGGCGGCGGCTCTTCCACCGTCACATGGAACGACGACGTGACCTCTTCCTCGCCGCTGCGCGCGTTCAGCTTCAGCACGTACGCGCCGGGAGCCGAGAAGGAAGCGGTGGTGACGACGGCCGCCGCATCGGCGAAGGTGACATCGCCCGGCCCGGATTCCACGGACCAGGTCACGGCCACCTCGGGTTCCGCCGGCGAAGGGGCCGGGTCCGGAGCCTCGCGACGCATGCGCCGCAGCCAGGGAGGATCCCCGTGCCCGGCCCAGCCGTTGATGTAGGTTGCACCCGGCAGCACCGTCACGCGGTCGGGTCCGGCGACCGCGGCGAGGGGTGCACTCACCGCCTCGGCAGGTGCTCCCGGGGACAGGTTGTCCGCGAGGGGAGGAAGCACGACGGTCGCCACCGCCGCCTTGCCCATGGTGCCCAGCATCTCTCGCCGGCTGATGTCGTGTCTGCTCGCTTCGTCCTTCATGCGAACCCCTGTCGCCAAGCGGAGTGATGACCCTTAGTATGTGGGGGCCGAGTCGAAGCGGCCAGAAGAGCCGCGCCTCGCAGCCCCCGGAAGAGAGCGCCTCGCATGGTCTGTACACGTTTCCGGCTTTCCTTGAGGTGCCTCACCTCCGTACTGCCCCTGCTCGTGCCGGTCGGCTGCGCACCGAGCGAATTCCCCATGACGCGAAGCATCACCAGCGCCCCGTTCGGCACGACCTCGGCGGGCGAGGTCGTCGAACTCTTTACGATGGCCAACGCGAACGGGATCGAGGTGCGGGCCATCACCTACGGCGGGATCATCCTTTCAATCAAGACGCCCGACCGCGACGGCCGCTGGGACGACATCGTGCTGGGCTTCGACTCGCTGGAGCCCTACGACGCCGGATCGCCCTACTTCGGCTCGATCATCGGCCGGTACGGGAACCGGATCGCACGGGGGCGTTTCACGCTCGACGGAGAGACGTTCGCCCTCGCGACCAACAACGCGCCGAATCACCTGCACGGCGGCGACATCGGCTTCGACAAGGTCGTCTGGACGGGGACAGCGTTCGAGGGCGACGACGCGGTGGGCGTCGTGTTCACCTACACCAGCCCCGACGGCGAGGAAGGCTATCCCGGGACGCTGGACGTGCGCGTGACCTACACGCTCACCGACGCGGACGAACTCATCTTCGACTACCACGCGACGACCGACCGCGCGACGCCGGTCAACCTCACGCAGCACAGCTACTTCAACCTCGCCGGGGCCGCGAGCGACAACATCCTGGGCCACGAGCTGACGATCGACGCGAGCCGATTCACCCCCGTGGACTCGACGCTGATCCCCACGGGAGAGCTGGCGCCGGTCGAGGGCACGCCCTTCGACTTCCGCACGTCGATGGCCATCGGGGCACGCATCGAAGAGGACGATCCCCAGCTCCGGCACGGCCTGGGCTACGACCACAATTACGTGCTCGACGCGGACCCTGACGTTGCGTCAGGGTTAACGGAAAACATCGGCGTGGGTCTGCATCGCGCCGCGTTCGTGTTCGAACCGGTGACCGGCCGCACGCTGGAGATCCACACGGAGGAACCGGGGATCCAGTTCTACTCCGGGAACTTCCTCGACGGCACGATCGCCGGCAAGAGCGGCCGGGTGTACGCGCACAGGAGCGGCTTCTGCCTCGAGACGCAGCACTATCCGGATTCGCCCAACCAGCCGACCTTCCCGTCAACCATCCTCCGTCCCGGAGAGGAATACAGCACACGCACCGTCCTCACCTTCGGCGTGACGGGCTGACACAGGCGAAAGGGATCTCATGGCCACTCTCGACTGGCTGATCATCCTCGCGTACCTGGGTGTGGTGGCGGGGCTCGCCGTCTGGGTGTTCAGGAAGCGCAAGGGCACGCCCGACGACTACTTCCTCGCCGATCGCAACCTCGGCTGGTTCATCGTCGGCGCCTCGATCTTCGCCTCGAACATCGGCTCCGAGCACCTGGTGGGTCTGGCCGGATCAGGCGCGACAGACGGCGTGGCCCTCGCGCACTACGAGTTGCACGCGTGGTGCCTGCTCATCCTGGCCTGGGTATTCGTCCCCTTCTTCATGCGCTCGCGCGTCTACACGATGCCCGAGTTTCTGGAGCGGCGCTTCTCGCCCGCCGCGCGCTGGGTGCTTTCGCTCATCTCACTCGTGAGCTACGTGCTCACCAAGATCGCGGTGGGGATCTTCGCCGGCGGGATCGTCTTCGCGACGCTGCTGCCCGACGTGCAGCTCCAGCTCGGGCCCTGGCAGCTTAACAGCTTCTGGGTCGGCTCCCTGGTCGTGATCGTGCTCACCGGCATGTACACGGTCGCCGGAGGCATGCGCGCGGTGGCGTACACCGAGGCGCTGCAGACGCTGGTTCTGATCGTGGGCTCGGGGCTACTCACGTGGTTCGGGCTGTCCCACCTCGGTGGCTGGGGGGGACTCAGGGCCGCGCTCGATCCGGATCTCTTCAACCTGTGGAAGCCGATCATCCCGGACGGCATGGACGGCACCTGGGCGCCGGTGCTGGAGCCGGACCGGATCGCGTGGTACTTCAACGGCAACTTCCCGTGGCCGGGCATGCTCCTCTGCGCGCCGATCATCGGGCTGTGGTACTGGTGCACCGACCAGTACATCGTGCAGCGCGCCCTGGGGGCCCGGAACGAGACCGAGGCCCGCCGCGGCAGCATCTTCGCCGGACTGCTCAAGCTGCTGCCGGTCTTCATCTTCATCATCCCGGGGATGATCGCGCTCGCGCTCGCCCAGACGGGCGACTACGGCGCGCTGAGCCAGATAGTCGATACGGACGGGAACGTGATCCCGGGGGCAGCACAGGGGGCCTTCCCGCTCCTCGTCATGAGCATCCTCCCGGTGGGGGTGCGCGGCCTGGTCGTCGCGGGCCTTCTTGCGGCGCTGATGAGCTCGCTGGCGGGGGTGTTCAACGCCTCGTCCACACTCTTCACGATGGACCTCTACCAGAAGTGGAGGCCGAAAGCCTCGAAGCAGCGCCTGGTGTGGGTGGGCCGCGTGGCCACAACGACGATGGTCGTCATCGGCCTCCTCTGGATTCCGGTGATTCAGGGCTCACGCGGCCTCTACCAATACCTGCAGGGCGTACAGGGCTACCTGGCTCCTCCGATCTTCACGGTCTTTTTCCTCGGCCTGTTCATGAAGCGGCTGAACGCGAAGGGATGTCTGGCCGCGCTCGTCGTCGGCTTCGTGCTGGGGGCGTTCCGGCTGGCCGTCGACACGCCGGTGTCCATGGGGATGGCGGGCTTCGAGGCCGGCTACGATCCCGGCTCGTTCCTGTGGATCGTCAACAACGTCTACTTCCAGTACTACAGCCTCTTCATCTTCGTCGTCTCGGTGGTGGTCATGATCGGGGTGAGCTACCTGACCGAACCGCCGGCATACGGCCGGATCTCGGGGCTGACCTACGCCACGGTGACCGACAGGCACCGGGCGGACTCGCGGAGGAGCTGGGACCGCCGGGACGTGCTTGGATCCGCCCTGGTCCTGCTCATGATCCTCCTGGCCTACCTGTACTTCCGCGGCTGAGGAAGACGTGGAGCGGGCCTACACCCTGGGACTCGACTACGGCACGAACTCGGTGCGGGCGGTCGTGGTCGACTGCACGGACGGCCGCACCGTGGGAACCCATGTGTTCGACTACCCGTCGGGGGAGCGAGGGGTCATCGTGGACGCCAGAGACCCGCACCTCGCGCGACAGAACCCGGGCGACTACGTGGACGGGCTCCGGGCGGCGACGCTGGGGGCTCTGGACGAAGCCGTGGGAGAGGAGGGCTTTGCGCGGGACCGGGTGGTCGGGATCGGCGTCGACACGACGGGCTCCACGCCGCTCCCCCTGGACGCCAATTGCCGTCCCCTCGCGCTCGGCCCGCGGTGGAGCGGGAACCCCGCCGCCCACGCCTGGCTGTGGAAGGACCACACCGCGGCCAAGGAGGCGGCGACCATTACCGAAGTTGCCGGGCGGCACGCCCCGGAGTATCTGGCGCCCATCGGCGGGACGTATTCGTCCGAGTGGTTCTGGTCGAAGGTCTGGCGCTGCCTGAATGTGGCGCCCGATGTCTTTGCGGCGGCAGTGACCTGGGTGGAGCTCGCCGACTTCATCCCGGCGGTCCTCGCTTCGGTGACCGACCCGCGCAACATTTTTCGTTGCGTGTGCGCGGCGGGGCACAAGGCGATGTACTCGCGTGCCTGGGGCGGCCTTCCCTCGAAGGACTTCCTCGCGCGGCTCGATCCGCGGCTGGCCGAGCTGCGGGGCCGTCTCTACGACGAGGCGCATCCTCCACACCTCCCTGCTGGCACGCTCTCGCCGGTCTGGGCCGAAGAGCTCCGTCTCCCCGTCGGGATCCCGATCGCCATGGGGGGATTCGACGCCCACTACGGCGCTGTGGGGGCGGGAGTGGCGCCGGGCACCCTGGTGAAGATCATCGGGACATCGACGTGCGACATCACCGTCGCGCCCACTTCCGAGCCGCTCGGCGACGTGCCGGGCATCTGCGGGATCGTGGACGGCTCGGTCATGACCGGCTACTACGGCATCGAGGCCGGCCAGTCCGCCGTCGGGGACCTCCTCCACTGGTGGGTCGACTCAATATGCGAGGGCGACGACAGCCTTCACGGCAGGCTCTCCGACGAGGCGGCACGCCTTCGCCCCGGCGAGTCCGGACTCCTCGCCCTGGACTGGAACAACGGGAACCGCACGGTGCTGGTCGACCCCCGCCTGACGGGGCTCATCCTGGGGCAGACGCTGCGCACGGGACGGGCGGAGGTGTACCGCGCGCTCATCGAGTCGACCGCCTTCGGTGCCCGCATGATCGTCGAGCGCCTTGCCAACTGCGGCGTTCCCATCGACCGGATCGTCTGTTGCGGTGGGATCGCCGCAAAGAACGACCTCTTCATGCAGATCTACGCCGATGTGCTGGGGCGGCCCATGCTCCTCGCCGGCTCGCCCCAGACCCCTGCGCTGGGCGCCGCGATCTCGGCAGCGGTCGCGGCGGGGGATGGAGCCTGCGGGTATGCGAGCTTCGAGGAGGCCCAGGAGCGGATGACGTTTCTGCGGGATGAGCGTTTCGACCCGGACCCCATGGCCGGCGCCGTCTACGACGAACTCTTCGCCATGTATCGCGAACTGCATGACGCCTTCGGTGCCGTCTCGACCGCCCGGGCCGACTTCCCTTCCCTGATGAAGCGGCTCCTCGTGCTCCGCGAGCGTGTCGCGGGAGACGGCGTGTCATGAAGCCATGGATGCGGTGCTCTGGTCACGTTCCCACCCGCGCGACATCGTGGCGTCGCGGAGGACAGCGGTCATGAGTCCAGTGGACCTTCAGGAGTCCGTCTGCGCGGCCAACCTGGAACTCGCGTCGAGCGGCCTCGTCACGGGAACCTTCGGCAACGTGTCGGGCGCCGACCGCGACGCGGGCCACTTCGCGATCAAGCCGAGCGGCGTGCCGTACGCCGAGCTGACGCCGGACCACATGGTGTTGGTCTCCCTCGAGACGGGAGGTGTGGTCGAGGGCGATCTGCGGCCGTCCTCCGACACCCCGACGCACCTCGAACTCTACCGGGCGTTCCCGTGCGGAGGCGTTGCCCATACGCACTCGGAGTTCGCGACCGCACTCGCGCAGGCGAGCGTCCCCGTGCGCTGCATGGGGACGACCCACGCCGACTGCTTCCGGGGAGACGTCCCCGTGACGCGCGCGCTTGCGCGGGACGAGGTGGAGAACGAATACGAGCGCAACACCGGGCTCGTCATCATCGAGACGTTCACCGACGGCAACATCTCGTCCGAAGAGGTGGCCGCGGTGCTTGTTGCAAATCACGGACCATTCACCTGGGGTGCCGACGCCCACGAGGCCGTGGCGCGATCCGCGATGCTGGAAATGCTCGCGCGCATGGAGTGCACGATCCTCGCCCTTGCGCCCGACGCCCCTCGCCCCGCGGCTCACCTCGTCGACAAGCACTTCCTCCGCAAGCACGGGAGGGACGCGTATTATGGGCAGGGGTGAAGGCTCGCGGCCCCGCGCCGTCCTCTGGGACCTCGATGGCACGCTCGCCGACTCCAGCGAGTATCACTGGCGCTCCTGGCAGGCGGTCTTGGAATCCGAGGGAGTGACGGTCACCCGGGACGAATTCTTCGCCACCTTCGGGCAGCGCAACGAAGAGATCCTGCGCGGGTGGCTCGGGCGCTCAGCCGACGCGGCGCGGATCCAGCGCGTCGGAGACGCCAAGGAGGTGGCGTATCGAAGCTACGTGGCCGCCGAGGGCATCGCGCCGCTCCCCGGGGCCGCCGAGTGGGTGCGCTCGCTCCACTCGGCGGGATGGCGCCAGGCGATCGGGTCCTCCGCCCCTCGTCTCAACGTCGAGGTCATGCACGAGGCGCTCGCGTTCCAGGGGCTCATCGAGACCCTCGTCAGCGCCGAGGATGTGCGTGCCGGAAAGCCGGACCCGGAGGTGTTCCTGGTGGCCGCGAGCCGGCTGGGTGCGACGCCGGAGCGCTGTGTCGTAGTTGAGGACGCGGAGGCGGGGATCGAGGCGGCTTGCCGGGCCGGCATGCGGAGCGTGGGAGTCGGAAGCGGCAACGTGGGAGCGGCCGACCTGGTGGTGGCGTCGCTCGCCGACCTGCCGCCGGAGGCGTTCGAAGAGCTGGTTGGGTAGGCGGTCATGAACCCCCCCGCGGCACCAGGCTGAACGGTTCGCGCGCGAACACCCGGCGCACCAACGGCTCGAAGAACTCCAGCGGCAGCGACTCGTAGTCGGGATCGAATGCGCACTGGTCCCAGCGGTGACAGAAGTCGACGGCGTCCTGATACCAGGGATGATCGCGGTACTTGTCGCGCGCGTTGCGGTCGCCACCGACGTGGTGGCCGTAGTAGTAGTACTGGAACAGGCCGTGGTGCCGGACGATCCAGTACGTTCGCTCGGTCACGTAGGGGCGCAGCACCAGCGCAGCCAGCTCGCCGTGGCTGTGCGGGGCCAGCAGGTCGTCGATGTCGTGCAGGAGCGCCGCCACCACTATCTCCTCTTCCGCGTCGTCGCGATAGGCGCGGGTCGCGGTCTGCAGAGAATGCTCCAGCCGATCGACCTTGTAGCCGCCCATCGAGCCGGACAGCTCGCGGAGATGCGCCAACACCCGATCGGCGGTGCCGGCGGCGAACTCCTCCTCGAGGTGATCGAGCAGTTCGTAGTCCTCGCGGGTGCCGTCCGCCATGCTGGTGAAGCTGACCGTGGGACCGCTCGGCTTTGCCATGTCGTCCATGCTTGTCCCTATCGCAAATGAGGGCTCCTGGCCACGCAGCGTGTGTCGAAGCAGAGAGCCATGTCAAGGGCGGGACGCCTGAACGGGCCGGTGCCCGGTGCTTGACACGCGCAGGATGAGCGCGCCTGATACTCGGTAGCGTTTCGCGTGCGCTGCGCCTGAGGCTCAACGCACCGATGCCCGCAGCCACAGCGGCAACGCATGCTCCAGGCCGGTCGCAACGGACCTGAGGGGATCGACCATGCATCACTCGATCAGCAGCATCGCGCAGAATGCCGACGCCCTGGCCGCAGTCTGGAGCGGTCGCGAAACGACCGATCTTCCCTACCTCTGGCTGCGCGACAATTGCGGTTGCAGCGAGTGCGGCGTCGGGGCGTCCGCGCGGGCGCTGAAGCGCAAGCCCGGCGTCGCACGGTTGGCGGGCAGATGGTCGCCGACCCCATTACGCTGACGCTGGCCACGCACCTGGCCGCCCGCAAGAACGCGCTTCCCGTCGACATTCACCTGTTCACCTTCGGCGGCCTGGCGGACGCCGCCGAATGGCTGTCGAGTTTGCGCACCGCCAAACCGGGAGGACGCTAGTGTGTTCCGATCCCGTGCCCCATGTTGTCAAGCAGGGAATGACCTGACGGGAGGCCAGCCCATGCCAGAGACTCCAGTTGCATTCGAGCGGCGATGCATGCCGCATGGACGGCGCACTTCGGCGCGACCCGGGGCCTTGCCACTGGCCGCTGACATGTGGCGCCTGTGCCATTCGGCGGGAGTCCTGCTGCTCGCGCTATCCACGGGAGCCGCGCCGCAAGACGCATCTGCCCAAGAGCCCGACCGCGCCGCGGATACCATTCCCACGCTCGGGCTCGATCGGGGAGTGCACAGCCTGGAGGTGGGCCCGTTGCGCGTGGAACTCGTTCGCGCCTCGCAGACCTTGGCCGCGCTCCAGCCCGAGGACCATGGCGGGTTCGACTTCACGCCGGCCGACTGGCTGGAGCGCCGCGCGGGTGACGGGTACTTCCACCTGGGCGACCTGACGCTACGGTTGCGCTGGGAGGCGTCGGACGGGTGGAGGCACTACTCGACCGCCGAAGCCCGTCGCCCCGTCGAAGTGCTCTCCGCCCGGGCACCCGTGCTCGCTGCCGCCGACCTTGCCCCCACGCTCCCCACCGACATCCCCCTCCGGGTCCGTCGCTACTGGGAGTCCACGGGCGGGCAGCTGGCGCTCCGCTTCGAACTGCATAACCCGACAAGTACGCCCATAGAGATCGGGGCGCTCGGTATCCCCATGGTGTTCAACAACATCCTGTCGGATCGATCACTCGACGAGGCGCACGCGGTGTCGTCGTTCTTCGACCCCTACATCGGACGGGACGCCGGGCATCTGCAGGTCACGCGCCTAAGCGGTGAGGGCCCCGTCCTGGTCGTGGTGCCGCTGGGGCGCACACCCTTCGAAGCGTACAACCCGCTGCTCAGCGACCCGACCCCGCGAGGAATTACGTTCGAAGGGTTCTACGAGTGGATGGCGCACAGTCTTGCCTACGTCGAGGACGAGTGGAGTGCGGCCGATCCGTGGAATCCGCCGACCTCGGCCACGCTGGCCCCGGGCGAAAGCCGTTCTTACGGCGTGGAGTTCCTCCTTGCCGATGAGTTACGTGCGATCGAGTCGACTCTGCTTGCAAACGGCCAGCCGGTCGCCGTGGGAGTGCCCGGCTACGTGTTGCCGATGGACATCGAGGCCCGGCTCTTCCTCAAGCACACGGCCGGTGTACGGACCCTCGCGGTGGAGCCGGCCGGGGCACTGACCATTGCACCCGCCGAGATGACGGAATCCGGCTGGCGCGCCCACGACGTGCGCGGACGGTCGTGGGGACGCGCGCGCCTCACCGTGACGTACGAGGACGGGCTGGAGCAAACCGTCCACTACAAGGTCATCAAGCCGGCTGCTGCCGTGGTCGCCGACCTGGGCCGCTTCCTCACTTCCGAGCAGTGGTTCGAAAAGCCTGACGATCCCTTCGGACGAAGTCCGTCGGTAATCAGCTACGACTACGACGAGCGCAGCCAGGTCACCGAGGACAACAGGGCCTGGATCGCCGGACTCGGCGACGAGGGAGGATCCGGCTCGTGGCTGGCCGCGATCATGAAGCAGCTGGTGCAGCCCGACCCCGACGAACTCGCCAAGATGCAGCGCTTCGTGGACGGCGTGGTGTGGGGCGGGCTCCAGTACGCCGAGGGCGAACTCGCCTACGGGGTTCGCAAGAGCATGTTCTACTATCAGCCGGACGAGATGCCCGAGGGCACATACAGCGAGGACGTCCGCTACGGCGGCTGGTCGAGCTGGGACCGCGAGCACGCCATGACGGTCGTGCGCTCATACGACTATCCCCACGTCGCCGCGCTGCACTGGGTCCTGTACCGCCTGACCCGCAACCAGGAAGGTCTGGTCACCAATCACCCCTGGGACTGGTACCTCGATCGCGCCTGGCGGACCGGGCAGGCGATGGCCGAGCACGCTCCGCGCTACGCGCAGTTCGGCCAGATGGAGGGGACGGTCTTCCTTCTCATTCTGCTCGACCTGCAGCGCGAGGGCTGGGTGGAGCAAGCCGCGGCGCTTGAAGAGACGATGCGGGCGCGGGCGGAGGTGTGGCGCGAACTCGGCTACCCCTACGGCAGCGAGATGCCGTGGGACTCGACCGGGCAGGAAGAGGTCTACGCCTGGTGCAAGTATTTCGGCTACGACGAGAAGGCGATGGTGACCCTGAACGCCATCCTTGCCTACACGCCGACGGTGCCGCACTGGGGGTACAACGGGAGCGCCCGCAGGTACTGGGACTTCATGTACGCGGGCAAGCTCCGCAGGGTCGAACGCCAGCTCCACCACTACGGCTCGGCGCTGAACACGATTCCCGTACTCTCGGAGTACCGCGACCACCCGGAAGACCTGTACCTCCTGCGCGTCGGGTACGGAGGCCTGATGGGCGGCATCGCGAACGTCACGGAGGAGGGCTTCGGCCCCAGCGCGTTCCATGCCTACCCTTCCACGCTTCGGATCGACGGGTACTCCGGCGACTATGGGCCCGGGTTTTTCGGGCACGCGGTCAACACGGGCACGTATGTCGTGAACGACCCGGAGTTCGGCTGGATCTCCTTCGGAGGCAACCTGAGCGAAGCCGACGGCGATGCAGCCGACGGCGCGGTTCGCGTGACCCCGCTCGATGCGGCGCGCTCTCGCGTGTACCTGGAGCCGCTTGGTCTGTGGCTTACGCTCGACGCGGGCACGTTCGAGGCCGTCGAGCTGTCTGGAGAGGGGGTCCGGGTGACGCTCTCGCAGGGGACGGCGGCAGTTCGCAACGCACGCCTGCGCGTCGAGCAGCCGGCGGCACCGGAAGGCGTCGGGCGGATCGCGCCGACCGGCTCATACGACCTGGAGCGTGGCGCCTACGTGGTGCCGCTGGGCGAAGAAGCGACGGTCCTCGTGCTGGACCGTGTCACGCCCGGGTAAGCCCTGAGAGGTGACGGATGAACATCATAGCGGCAGTCACGCTCGCCATTGCGGCACAGGATGCCGGGTGTGTCCAGCCGGTCACGACGGTCGCCCAGTTGGATTCCGCGGTCGTCGCGACAGGACATCGGCTCGAGGAGCAGTCGGCGGCTCAGGATCTTCGTTGCCGAATTGCGGCGCTGCGCATGCAGGCCGGTCGCTACGAGGAAGCCGATTCGATCCTGGACCAGCTGCTTGGTGAGGAGCCGGACCACCTGGATGCCCTGCTCACGCAGGCGATCCTCCGTCGCCGCCAGTATCGGTTTGCCGACGCAGAGCTGACCCTCTCACGTGCCGCCGAGTTGGCGCCCGAGAGCCCCGAGGTCCGACTGCTTGAGGGCCGGCACGCTCTCGACAGGATGGACCTGGCCGCGGACACGGTCTACCGGGAACTCCTGCAGACCGACCCGGGCTCCGCGCCGGCAAGGCTGGGTCTGGCCGAGATCGCGTTCTGGACGGACCAGCATGCCGACGCGCAGGAGCTTCTGGATCAAGCGCTAGACCTGGATCCCGACCTTGCGCCGGCCCATCTGCTGGCTTCACGCATCCACCGTGAGGCGCAGGCCATCTCCGCGTGGAAGGCGGCCGTGCGCGACGCGGTCGCGGCCGATTCGCTGTCTGCCGACGCGCATGCCGCGTTGGCCTCGGTCCTCCGTAGCGACGGCGCGCTGGAGGACGCGTATCGGCACGCCCAACTCGCCATCGAACTCGACCCGTTCTCCCAAAGTGCGCACTCGTATCTGGGGAACGGAGGATCCCTCTTCGGCTACGACTCGGTACCGGCAGACCCTGGCGCGTTCGATGGTCGCGTCGGCGAACTTCTGACCCTCGGAGACAACCACCTGCTGGCCCGCCGATACCGGGAGGCGCCGGGACCCTTCCACGAGGCCCTCGCCGTGGACCCCGGCAACGTGATCGCGCTCATGGGCATTGGCACAGCCCACTACCACCTGGGAGAGTTCGAGACCGCCCTGGGCTGGTTTCAACGCATCCTCTCCGATCACCCCGGGTACGGTCTCGCACACTACGGCGTCAGCTATGCGCTCCGCAGAATGCAGGATCGGGTGCTCGTCGGACTGGACGAAATGCGCGCGGTCTTCGAGCAGCGCGACGCCCCCGAGCCTCCGGGTCTCCGAGAGGTGTTTCCGGACTACGAGCGGCTCGACGACGAGCTCCAGAGGATCGTCCGCCTGTCAGTGGCTCCCTTCAGCAACTACCTGCCCGCACTCGCGCTGGCCGGCGCCAGCTTCCATCTGCTGCCGTTTCACAAGCTGCTTTGGCAGTCGCCCCACAAGGAACGCAGCAAGGGCACGCGCACCTTCGATCTGCGTCTGTGGGACGATGTCAAGGGGCAGGGCGGCTTTCACGCCGTCGGCGGAGAGGAATGGGTGCGGGATGTGCGCTACCAGCGCTGGAATGTCGTCACACACGAGTTCACGCATCAGGTGCACGGCATGTTCCCGGAGGATCTGCGGGAAGAGGTCGCCCGCCTCTTCCAGACCGCCAAGGCGGAACGGCGCACCCTGGACTACTACGCCGACTTCAACGAGATGGAGTACTTCGCCCAGGCGGCCGAGGCTTTCATCTCGGAGGTTAAGTTCATAGATCAGCGAGGAACCTCGAAGCACACCCGAGCCCAACTCGCCGACAGGGACCCGGCGCTCTTCGAGCTCCTCGATCGGGTGAACGAGCGGGACAGCTACCGGGACGTCGAGCTCCGGGCGTACCGGCAGAGGGGGAACACGCTGCTCCGAGGAGGAAATGTCGCCGAGGCGGCCGCAGCCATGCTGGAGGCACTGGATCAGTACGGCGACCACCCGGAATTCCTCGACCTGCTCGCGCGCACACACCGGCTTCAGGGTGACTACGCGGAGGCCAAGCGCCTCCACGACCTCTCCATCGCCACCTTCCCGGACGCCATTGTCGGGTACACCGGGCTCGCCGAGGATGTCGTTTTGGAGGAGCGCGATCACGAGCGCGCCATAGCGCTTCTGCATACCGCCGCACAGCGGCATCCGGAGTCCGCGGAGCTTCAGCTCAGACTGGCCGATGTCTATCTCACCGCCGGCAGGCTCGACAGTATGGAGCTGGCGCTGGACTCCGCGCTGCGCCTCCAAGGGTCGCCCAGTCCGTATGCCGGGACGGCCGACCCCTGGATCCTGAGAGCACGTGGGAGGATGCTCAGGGAGGACTACGAGGGAGCTGAGGCGGCCTTCCGGCAAAGCCTCGAGAACATCAACCGCCGGAATCCTTCGGCGTGGGCGGAGTTGGCGCTGCTGCAGCTGCGTACGGGAAGAGCCCCACCAGGCCGGGAAGACCTTGCGACCGCCAAACTGCTGGAACCGGGCGGGGCGCGCGTGCTGGAAGTCGAATCGGACTTCGCCGCGCACGACGGCGACACCGCAACCGCACGGTTGTTGCTCGAGCGAGTTCTTGAAGAGGACGGGTCACGACTGCGGGCGATCGTCAAGCTCAGCGAGCTGCTCCACACTCCGGACGCAGAAACCTCCCGGACGCTCGTCGGGCGCGGGATGGCGATGATCACGGAGCCGGACCCGGTCGAGTTCGTTGTGAGGGACGGCGACTTCGTCCCACGGGGAGGATTCAACGAGTCCACTGCGTCTCGGGTGCACACGCATGCCGGCATTCTCGCCGAACGAGACGGCGACCTGGCCGCGGCGCTCACGCATCACGAGCGAGCGGTGGAAATCTTCCGGTTCAACTATGCGTCAGGCGTGGCGTTGGTGCGGCTGAATGCAGAGGACGGTCGGGTCACCGACGCCCGTCGCGAACTCCGGCGACTGGAGGGAATTGGAGCACCGAGCCGCTACCTGACTCAGGCCCGCACCGGACTGCTGGGCCTCAACCGGTGACCTCATGCACCTGACGCGGATGATCCAGGCGGTCGATCTCCACGCCGACGGAGAGCCGGGGCGGGTCATCGTCGGGGGCGTGCTCGACGTCCCCGGCGCCAGCATGTTCGAGAAGATGCAGTATCTGCAGACCCGCCGGGACCACATCCGCAAGCGCATGCTTCGCGAGCCGCGCGGATACCCGGCGGCGAACTGCAATCTGATCCTGCCGCCAACGCGTCCGGCGGCGGATGCCGGGTTCGTCATCATGGAACAGACCGAGTACCCCCCGATGTCGGGCACCAACACGATCTGCGTCGTGACCGCGCTCATCGAGACCGGCATGGTGAGGGCGGAGGAGCCCCGGACCTCACTCGTGCTGGAGACGCCAGCCGGGCTGATCCAGGTTCAGGCGGAGGTGGCCGCGGGCAAGGTCAAGCAGGTCACGTTCGAGAACGTGCCCGCCTTTGCGGTGCACACCGATGCCACGATCGAGGTGCCGACCCTGGGCCGCGTGACCGTCGATGTCGCGTGGGGCGGCATGTTCTATGTGATCGCCGATGCGGAGCCCCTCGGGCTCGAACTCGTACCGGAGCGCGCCGACGAGATCACCCGTGTCGGTGAGATGATCAAGGCGACCGCACGCGAGCAGCTCCCCGTGGCGCATCCGGAGAATCCCGAGATCGCCGGGGTCACGATCGGGGTTGTCTCGGGGCCACCGAGCCGACCGGACGCGACGCTCAAGAACGCGGCGATCGTCTCCACGGGCACCTTGGACTGGGATCGGCCCGACTCCTGGACGGGCGTCCTGGACCGCTCACCCTGTGGAACCGGGACGTGTGCGAAGATGGCCGCGCTTCACGCGAAAGGACAGCTCGCACTCGGCGAGGACTTTCACCACGAAGGCATTCTGGGGACCATCTTCACCGGTCGCCTGGTGAGGGAGACACAGGTCGGGCCGTACCGTGCCGTCGTTCCGACCATAAGTGGTCACGCATGGATCACCGGGTTTGCACAGTACGTGGTCGATCCGGACGACCCATTCCCGGACGGCTTCACCGTGGGCGACATCTGGGGCGCCCGGGAGACGATCCCATGAGCAGCAGAGATATCACAGGCCCGAGCCGACGCCAGTTCCTGGAGACCGCCGGCCTGGTCGCACTTGGCACGACACTGGGAACGCCGAAGGGGGCGAATGCGCAGGCACGTGACGATGCGGCCTCGCCCGCCCAGGCCTCCGAGTTCGAAGTGGCCTTTGAGGACGGAGCAATCACCAGCCTGCGGTACGCGGACGATACCGTCGACACCGAGTACGTAACCCCCGGGTCCCGTCTCGGGGACATCGTCCTCCGCTATCGACACGGTGACGGCGAGTGGCAGGGATTCGAGACCGGCGGGGCGGACGCCCGCCGCAGCGCTACCGCGAGCGCGGACGGCACGGAGCAGCTCGTCAGGGTCTCCGGTCCGTCCGGCTCGGACGCACCGGAACTGGAGGTTCGCTTCAAGGTAGTCGAGCGCTCGATCGTCTGGTCCATCCGGGTCCGGAACCCAACCGATCGTCCCATCGAGATCGGAGACCTCGCGATCCCCCTCCCCATCAACCGCAACCGCCCGACAAGAGGCGAGGAGAGCCCGTCACCCCCCGTCCTCAAGCACAGCCTTGTCGCGGGGCACGGTTCGTATCTCGTGTGGACACGCGGCAACAGCGTGGGCCCCTACCTCATGATCACCCCCGACGGGCACACCAGCCTCGAATACTGGGAGGCGCAGGACGGCTACCGGGTGTTCATCCACTCCGCGGCGGCGGGCGCCGAGGCCGCGGCGCGCGGATGTAACTGGCGGCAGCCCAACACGAGCCTGGTGCTCGCACCCGGCGAGGAGCAGTCCTACTCGTTCACCGCGCGCTGGGCGGACGACTACGATCACGCCCGGGACATCCTGGTCGCGCAGGGCCTGGTCGATGTCCACGTGGTGCCCGGCATGACCGTGCCCACCGACCTCCCGGCCCGATTCGCGCTGCGCTCGGGAGAACCGATCCACGGGGTGGACGCGGAGTATCCCGATGCGACCAACCTCCGCCGCACGGGCAAGAACGGCGACACGGAAATCTACGAGGTGAGCTTCTCCAGGCTCGGCGAGAACCGTCTCACGCTTCGATTCGGCGACGACCGGCACATGCACCTGGAGTTCTTCGCCACCGAGCCCCTGGAGACCCTCATCGACAAGCGGGCCGCCTTCATCGCCGCCCACCAGCACCGCGACCCCTCGCTCTGGTACGACGGGCTCCTCGCCGAGTGGGCCATGGACACGCACGTCATACTCGGGCCCGACAACTACGACCGGATCGTCGGCTGGCGGATCTACGAGGTCACCTGCGATGACCCCGGCCTGAGCAAGCCGGCCTTCCTCGCCTCCAAGAACGCGGAGTCCCCCGTCCAGGAAGAGGTCGAGACCCTCGACTACTACATCGAGAACTTCGTTTGGGGCGGGCTGCAGCGGACCACCGAGGAAACCTTCTCCTACGGCATCTATGGTATCCCCGACTGGAAGACCAACCGGGAAAGCGACGACCCCGGGCGTACGGGCAGGCAGCACCTGTGGCGGATCTACGACTATCCCCACATCACGCTCATGTACCTGAGCATGTACCGGGTAGCGAGGAACCACCCCTACATGCGCACGGCACTGACCGCGCAACAATATTTGATGCGCGCGTACGGGACCGCGCTGGCCCTGTTCACCATCCCCTGGGAGATCGAGCGCTGGTCGGCGTACCAGACCGGCCTGATGAACGGGCTGGTCGTAGAGGACGTCATCGACGCGCTGTACACCGAAGGGATGCGCGACGAGGCCGAGCGCCTGCGCCCGCACTGGGAGCGCAAGGTACGAACCTTCGTCAACGACCGCCCCGACCTCTTCCGCTCGGAATACGCCTTCGACACCACGGGCTTCGAGGGGACGCATGCGCTGGCGAAGTACGCCCTGCGGGTCGCCGACCCGGGGGGGTCCGATGAGCCGCGTGAGGTGCGCGTGGGATGGGTCGACTACCCCGCGTCAACGCGCATCCCACTCGAGGCCGCGCAAGCGTTCATGGAGACCCAGATGGCCGCCAACGTCTTCTGTCGCGGCTGGCTGGCGAACGCCTACTACCTCCTCGGGAGCGACATCCGCGGGTCGGACGGGAATTCCTACACGCTCAGCTACATGTCCCAGATGGGGGGCTGGAGCGTCCTCGATTACGCCCTGCACCACGCGGAGGACCCGTGGCCGTACCTGCGGCTCGGGTACGCCTCTTTCCTGAGCGCCTGGGCCCTGATGAACACCGGCACCCCCGAATCCGACTACGGCTACTGGTATCCCGGCCCCGAGAGCGACGGCGGCGCCGGCGGTGGCTTCGAGCCCGCCCCATACGGGGAGACCTGGCTCGACCAGCCGCATTCACGCGGGTCGTGGTACTACTCCTGTGAGATCGACCTGGGCTTCTGCGGGGGGCTCCGCTGCGCCCGCACGGTGATCGCCGACGACCCTGTCTTCGGCCGGTTCTGCTTCGGCGGCGACTGGCGGGATGCGGAAGGCGGCTTCGAAGTAGTCCCGCGGGACGGCCTCCGCCGACGCTTCCACGCGATGCTGGCGGGCGCGCGCCTCCACCTTGAGACGGACGTCGACCGCTTCGCCGCGGGCAAGCCGATTTTCCTCCAGGAAGATCTCTCGTCACTCCGCTTCGAACTTGAGAGCCGGAACCCCACCGTGCACGTCAACACCGTGCGTGTGGCCGGTCTCCCGGCGGGCACCTACCTCGTGCAACGCGGCGACGAAGTCATCACGTCGTTCGAGGCCGCCGACGGAGTCACGGCAATCTTCAAAGTCCCCGTGAACGGCACGACGGGATCGGGAGTGCTCACAGTGACCTGACCGCCCACGCCAGGCCTTCTCAGCCGGCCGGACACTCCGGCCGCCAGCTCGCGTCTCCCATGAATCGCTCGACGACCGCGGCGAGCGGCGGATCGTAGTCCTTCAACTCGACCCTCGTGTCCACGTGGTTGTGAACGCCCGCCTGCGGATCCTGGTTCACATCAAACCACGACTGGACGCCCTCGGCCCAGTACTCCAAGCGATTGGCGGCGGCGTAGGTGTCGGACCAGAGTCCTTCGCTCAAAGCGGCCTCGTACAGCTGCTGCAGTTCGTCGTGGATCGTGGGCTCGACCATGTCGATGCCAATGAGGTGCACGGCGTGCGCAAACTCGTGAACAAGGATGCTCTCCCCCCGGTAGCGGTCGGCAACCAGGCAAAGGAGATTCTCCTCGCCGGCGGTCGTGATCGGGTTCGCGGGGGTGCCACCCAGCCCCCGGGCACGCTGGTTCCAGTCGACATCGGGGTCGTTCGCGAGATGGCTGTGTTCGGGAATGTCCGTCGTCACCTCGTCGCGCGACATGATTCCGACATACGCCCCATGTGTCACCATGGCCGCGTGCACGTCCTCCCGATGGGCCAGCATCTGCTCCACGATCTCTTTCGCGACCAGCAGTGCCCGGTCTTCGACATTCTCGGAGCTGATCACGGGGATTCCGTTCGCGTCGACGTACTTCTTGTAGAACGGGTGGGCGCCGAAGGCATCCAGAGCCGCACGGTCGCACAACGGCGCAGTGCAGGTGGCGGGCTCTTCCGGAACCGGTTCTACGGCGTCACCGCCACACCCGATGGCGGTGGAGACAGCGAGGAGGAGAAGACAACGCATCGCACGCCTCTCAACCGCCCGTTTGCGCCGGACACGTCACGGGTCGGATGCGTTTCCCGTGGAAGATGTCCATGGGTATGCGGTGCGTGTCGAAGACCCGGCCGATCAGCTCGCTGAGCACAGGGTCGTAGGCCTCGAACTCATCCGGCGATTCCACCTGCACATCCCCGGCAAAACACTCCCCGTAGTTGGAGAAGAACCACCACTGGACGCCTTCCGCCCAGTACTCGTTCGCGTTCGTGGTCGCGTAGTGCCTCCGGCCGTCCTCGTACTGGTACCTGTTCGCCGCCATCGCGGCGTCGTACGCGTCGGCGATCTCCTGCGTCATTCCCGGGTCGACGTCCCGGACCGCGCGGTGGATGGCGTGGGCGAACTCGTGCACGAAGATGTGCTCCCCGAAGTACCGGGTCCCGGGATAGCCAAGCACGTTCTCCTCGGCCCCGGTCGTCGGGTTCCCGCCCAGGCCGCGCGACCGATTGGCATGATAGTCCCGGTCCGCCTGCATGATGGGCTCGTCGCGCGGCGCACCGGGGCGCTTCCGTGACCCGTACTCCGGGATGTCCATGGTCATCTCGACCTCGGCGATGATCCCGGTGCGCCAGTTCCTCGCAATCATCGAAGCGCGCAGGTCCGGCCGTGCCGCCAGCATCGTGTTGACGATGTCACGGACGACCAGCAACGCGATATCGGGCACCTTGGTCGACGCCAGCACCGGGATGCCGTTCGCGTCCACGTGTTTCTGGTAGAACGAATCGACCGCGAGTGCTTCCGGGACGGGTCCGACCGTTGCCCCCACGTAGTCGTGGATCAGCGCGACCGGCTGGCCGGTTTCCGCCACCTGCCTGGCTCGTTCCGCCCGGTTGCGTTCGGCCGCGGCCCGCGCCTCCGCCTCGGTACGTTGCCGCTGTTGGGCCAGAGCCGTACTTGTCGCGCTGCCAACCATGAAAACGGCTGCCACGCAGGCGAATGTCCATCTGTGCCGGGCTGGTATCGGTCTTTGCACGGTATCCCCTCCTTCTGGAGTATGCGGACGAGTGACTACCGCCACGGACCCCGTGCGACCCTCGGGAGCCGCGGCTTCGCCGCAGCCTGTTCACGATATACTATAGGTGAGGGCCACCATCCCCGCATCGGCAAGCGACAGGAAGGGCACTTATGAGCCCCATGCATTGGCCGCGTCATCCTCCTCCACTCCTCCTTCTGCTCGCCCTGACCCTGGGCGGATGCCGCTCAACGGAACAGGACGAAGCAGTTCGCGAGTCCGAGCCGCTTTTCACCCTCATGCCCTCGTCAAGCACGGGTATCACCTTCGCCAATCGGTTGCCCGAGACCGCGGCGAGAAACGGCCTGGCCTACCAGTACTACTACAACGGCGCCGGGGTCGCCGTGGGCGACGTGAACGGTGACGACCTGCCCGACCTGTATTTCACGGCAAACATCGGTCCGAACCGGCTGTATCTGAACCGGGGCGGGCTGCGTTTCGAGGACGTGACGGACCGCGCCGGGGTCGCGGGCCCAAGCGACGGATGGGCCACCGGTGCAACGCTTGTCGACATCAACGCGGACGGACGGCTCGACATCCATGTCAGCCAATCGGGACCGTTCGGCGAGGACGACCTGCGGCGCAACGTACTGTACATCAACCGGCCAGGGGAGGACGGCATTCCCGCCTTCACGGACGAGGCCGCCGCCTACGGTCTCGACGACCCGGCGTACTCCACGCAAGCGGCGTTCTTCGACAGCGATGGCGACGGCGACCTGGACATGTACCTCATGAACCACGGGATCCCCGCGTACCGCACGCTGTTCCAGCTCGGTACCGGTCGCTCGCCTCTCGAGGTCGACAAGCTGTACCGTAACGATGGGGGACGCTTCGTCGACGTGTCTTCGGAAGTGGGGCTCATCGACTCGAACCTCGGCTTCGGTCTCGGCCTGAGCGTGGGCGACCTGAACAATGACGGCCTGCCCGACATCCATGTCGCCAACGACTATTCCGGCGCCGACTATCTGTACCTTGCCCGCGCGGACGGCAGCTTCCGCAACGTGATCGAACGGTCCATGGGGCACATCCCGCTCTCTTCCATGGGCTCGGACATCGCCGACCTGGACGGGGACGGGTGGCTGGATCTGGCCGTAGTCGAGATGGACCTTCCGACGCACTACGGTCGCAAGACCATGGAGTTGGGCACGGAACAGGAGCGCTTCGCACTCATGGCTCGCGAGGGCCTGCACTACCAGTACATGACGAACGCCCTTCAGTGGAACCGCGGGACGCCGGACGGCCACGTGCCCGTCTTCTCCGATGTCGCACACCTCGCCGGCGTCGCCCGAACCGACTGGAGCTGGGCGACACTGCTCGCGGATCTGGACAACGATGGCCGGCAGGACATGTTCGTGACCAACGGGATGGCCGGTGTGAGCATCAACCCCGACTTCGATGCATACATGGGCCGCCGCATCGCCGAGGTCCAGGCGGCCGTGGGGAGGACCACGGAGGCGCTGATCCTCGAGCTCATCGACAACATGCCCCGCCGCAGGGCAGCGAACTACGCCTTCCGGAACGAGGGGGATCTGGCCTTCACCGACCTGGCTGAGGAATGGGGACTGGACCAGCCGGCGTACTCCACCGGAGCCGCGTACGCCGACCTCGACCGTGACGGCGATCTCGATCTGGTCGTGAGCAACGTGCAGGAAGAGGCGTTCGTCTACCGCAACAACATCCGCGAGACGGACGGAGCGCACTTTTTCACAGTCCGACTCCAGGGCCCCCCGGGGAATACATTCGGCATCGGCGCACGCGTGTGGTTGACGGCCGGCAGCACACGGCAGCTCCGTGAGATGCAGCTCACGCGTGGATACCAATCGTCCGTAGAGCCGCAGCTGCACTTCGGTCTCGGAGAACTGGCAACAGTGGACACCGTGGAGATTCGCTGGCAGGACGGATCCGTGGAGACGCGCACCGGGGTCGCGGCGGATGTCGCGCTCACGCTCGATCACGCGGGCGCACGTCCACCCAACCAACCACCACCCGGCTCGGCTCCCCTCTTCACGGACGCCCGCACCTCGATCCGCCCCGTTCCGCGACACACGGCGAGCCTGTCCATGCTCGACGCCACGCTGGAGCCGTATCCCTCCAGACGGGAACAGGTTGCGCTGGCCGTGGGAGATATCGACGGCGACGGACTGGACGACTTCGTCTTCGGTGGCAGCCGGAGCGAGCCCTCCCTGGTGTACTTCCAGCGAGAGGACGGGACGTTCCAGAGCGTGGCCCGGCTCCCCGCGAGCGCGGCCATGTCCGAGACCACGGCCGCCGCCATCTTCGATGTGGACGGCGACGGCCTGAACGACATTTGGACGGTCGCCAGCTACGCGGCGGGCCTGGACCGGCGCGAACACCGGCATCGCCTGTTCCTCAATGCCGGGGACGGGAGCTTCCAGGCGTCACCCGAGACGGTCACCCGGCAGGCTGGGCAGGGCACGACGCTCGCGCCAGCGGACTACGACGGCGACGGCCGCATGGACCTGTTCGTCGGTGGCCACAACGTCCCGGGCAGCGGCCCGGCGACAGGCAGTCGCCTCCTCAGGAATGAGGGACGCGCGTTCCTGGACGTAACCGCCGAGGTGGCGCCTGCGCTTGCGCGACTTGAAACGGTGACCGATGCCCTGTGGACGGACCTGGACGGAGACGGCGCGGTCGACCTGCTCATAACCGGGGAGTGGATGCCTCCCACCCTGCTACTCAACGAAGGTGGCCGACTCCGTGACGCCACGACGGCAGCTGGCCTGGATGGCCTCACCGGTTGGTGGCAGACGTTGGCCGCGGCAGATTTCGATGGCGACGGGGACCCCGACATCGTGGCCGGCAACCTGGGACTCAACTACCCATACCGCCCGTCGGCGGATCGGCCCTTCGAGCTGTATGTGGGGGACTTCGACCGCGACGGGGAAGATGAGACCGTGCCGGCGTACCACGAGGCCGGCATGTTGTACCCGTGGTTCGGTCGGACCCGCTTGGGGTCCATGCTCCCCTGGGTCTCCCAGCTCTACCCCACACTCGACTCGTTCGCGCGTGCCACGCTGCCCGACATCTTGAGGCCGGAGGGGATACGGGCGGCACAGCGCTTCGAGATCCGCACGCTGGCCAGTACGTACCTGGAAAACACCGGAGACGGCCGGCTACTCCCTCGCCCGTTGCCGCGGGCCGCCCAGGTCTCGACAGTAGCGGGGGCAGTCCCAGCCGACTTCGATGGCGACGGCGCCATCGACCTCGTCCTTGCAGGCAACCTGCACGCCTTCGATCAGAGCGTTCCCAGGCTCGACGGCGGCGTCGGCCTCTTCCTCCGCGGCGATGGAGCAGGCGGTTTCCATCCGGTGCCGCCGAGCAAGAGCGGGCTCTGGCTGGAGGGAGTCGTTCGCGAACTCGCGCTGCTGCGCGTGGGGCGGGACCGTGAGCCGACTCTCCTGGCCGGCGTCGCGGGTGGCGAGGCGCTTCACGTGCGTCCGGTCAGGTCCCCGCCGTCCTGACCAGCCCGTCCCTGGCCAGCCCGACTACCGGGGCACGATTTCGATCACGCCTCTGGGATTCC
The DNA here is from genome assembly GCA_002238865.1 of Gemmatimonadetes bacterium bin94. Lineage (GTDB taxonomy): Bacteria > Gemmatimonadota > Gemmatimonadetes > Longimicrobiales > Gaopeijiaceae > Bin94. The sequence continues at coordinate 102,721 of MPNE01000008.1, forward strand.
CCATGCCGAACCGGGCACCAGCTTCCCCGGTCGGCCAGTAGCGGAGCTCGGCAACGTCCTGGACGTAGACGCTCCTGAGGTAGTCCAGGTCACCCACACGCGAGCCGTACATATACACGTTGGGACGCGCTTCGGACGAATTCGTCATGGATACGGGGCCGCGTCCGGTCAGCCACTGGGGTCTGATCAACTGCAGAGCCTCGTACACGGTGGGGCTGTTGGTTTCAGCGAGTTCGTCGCCGCTGACCACGTTCCGCGCTGATCCGGAGCCGGGAGCACCGGCCGTGGCGCAAGCCGTGACCGCGGCGACCGCAATCGCGGCGAGCCCGGCGACGAGAAGATATCTGGTTTTCATGGTTTCACCTTTCGGGTTCTAGCCGATGGGGATTCGGAGAAGCCTGAAGCCCGCAGGTGGAGGATTCTCGTCGTCAACCTCAGGGGGACGGTTCGGGTCTTCCTGGAGGAATATCTGATCCACCAGAAGCGCGAACACGGCCGCCGCTCCGACCAGAGCGGCGGCCGTGCGCTTGGCGGACAGCCGTCTCAGGTGGATGTCGCTTACCTCGTGCCGGGGGAGGACGATGGTCTCCCGTACATCCTCGAACTGGGTGCCGGGGTAGTTCTTGCCGAGCCACACAATCACCGTCACTGAATCCGGGGGCCGCAAGGCGACAGCCGCATCGAACTCGGTCCTGAACCGTCCCAGGTGCCGGGCCGCACGGACGGCCCCTTCGTCGGTGAGCCGAACGCGCACTTCCTCCACCTCCGGTGCAAGGGCCGCGTCGACCTCTACGTACGTCACACATGCCGTCGACGAGAGGGAGGTCCCGAGCAGCAGCGCCAAGCCCACTCCCCGCACGATCCCGCGCCCGCCTCCGGCTCGACGGCACACCACTTCACCAAGCGCCACCGGATGGACCGGATGCCGCCCGCCGACGTTCCTCAACCTACACGAAGTCTTCTCAGCCACGCCCCCTCCACGTAAACCAGGACGACGACATTGCCGACCCGAGGTCCAGCAAGAATGCACCAGCAACCGCGCTCGCGGGGGATTCCGCGCAAGGCCAGGACCGCCGACGCCGGTCAGCGTCGCCGGTCCTGGCCGACTCGCAAAGCGGTGCGTCCTAGTTTCCTCCTGTCACGGCGGCCGGCGGCGACCCTCCCCACCAGACCGAGGGTCCCGTGAACAGCATCCCCTGGAGACCGGGGTCCACACCACTGGCCATCACGTTCGCGGAGTTACTGGCCAACTCCGATTCCGGCGTCCGGATCCGCACCGGGATGGATGGCAGGAAAGCATCCGGCACCGGGTCGATCTCGGGATAGCCGGTACGCCGCCAGTCGTTCCACGGCTCGATCGTCAGGTAGTTGGCAATCCACTTCTCCCTGATAATCTCCTTCAGCGGGTTGGCCATCGACGCCAGCATCGGTCGCTCGGCCAGATAGGCATCGATGTCCGCCCCATCCACACCCCACTTCTCCATGATGGCCCGGATTCCTTCCCGGTAGGGCGCGTCGGCCGCGCCGGGGCCGCTCAGGATGAGCCTCGCTTCCGCTTCGGTGAACTTCGCGTCGGCAAAGCTGGCGACGTTCAGAGGCGCGTCCTCTTCCGTGAAGAAGCGGCCGACTTCGGATATTGTCGAGTCATCGGCAGGCCCCTCCGCGTTGTAGTGTCCGCGATACACCATCTCCCCGTTCTCCATATCCCTTATGGCCGGCTCCAACATGATCGAAATCCTCGGGTCGTTGCGCTCCTTCAGCATGTCGACCGTCAATCCGCTTGCAGTGAAGAGCAGGCTGCGGTCGACGTACCGCCACAGCGGGTTTCGGGCACCCGCTCCTCCCGGGTATTCGAAGACGGCGTCGTCAGCGTTGCTGCTGAAGCCTTCGCCGAGCGCGCTGAGCGCCGCTTGTGCACGTTCCTGAGGGTTTTCACCCGGCGCGTACGCCAGGCGGAGCTGATGTCGGGCCTGGACCACACGCGCCAGCTTGACCCAGCGAGACATGTCTCCGCCAAAGAGCAGGTCGTTCGCACCCGGGGTCCGCAGGCTCGGTTGCTTCATCGCGGCGATCGCCGCGTCCATGTCCGCGAGATTCTGCGTGTAGATGGTCGGCAGTTGGTTGTCGTAGGCCGGCGTCGGTACCGTCGCGTCGAGCGCTTCCGTGAACGGCACGGGGCCCCACAAGTCGGTCGTGTGGGCCCAGACCCATGTTGAGAGGAACTGGGCAAGTCCGAAGTAGGCGGGATCCTCGTCGGGGTCGAGTTCCTCCATCATGAGCCGGAGTTCGTTAAGCATCGTCGCGTAGTGGAAGCTCCACGCCCCGTTTGCGGAGTTGTCCTGCACCTCGTAGCGCTGGAGCTCATCGTACGAACGCGAGTCCCGGTTGTACGAGGTCTGCTGCATCCATTCCACGGTCCACTGTCCCGGGTCTCCGTAGTAGACGGTGTGCACCATGCCCGTGACGACCGCCGGGATGCGTACATCCACGCGGGCGGTCACGGGGGCGTTGGGGTCCGTATTGACGTCGAGGAAGCTATCGCAACCACCCGCAAGAACGGCCAGAAGCGCCACCGATACCGTCCGAGCCATCGTCGATTTTCCCATGTCAAACATGGCTATTCTCCTTTCTCCCGATACCATTGGTCAGAAGCTCGTCCGGAAACCGAAGGTCAAACCCCTCGTTTGTGGCGCCGGGAAGTGACGGTAGTACTGCCACGCGCTGTTTGAACCACCAGAGATATCACCTTCCGGATCGCCCATCGAGAAATCCGACCACACGCCCAGGTTTCGCCCGGTCAGGTATAGGGTCCCACGGTCGATACCCACCCCGGCCAACAGGCTCCGCGGGATGTCGTACGAAAGCGTGACCTCCCGCAGCTTGACGAAGCCACCGGGCTCTATCTGGCCCTCGTGCTTGTCGTAGCCGTACATGAGTTCATAGTACGTCGGATCCTTGACGACTTCCTTCGTGTTGGGTTGGCCGGTCGACTGGTTGATCCCCTCAAGGGTCACTCTCGAGTACCGATCGTTGGTGAGGATGTGACGTCCGTTGCGGCCCGTTGTGTACTGGATCTCGAAGTTGAGGATCTGGCTGCCCTTGCGCATGTCCCAGAGACTCGAAAGCCCGAACCCCTTGTAGCGGATGCTGCTTCTGAGGTTGGCAAGCCAGTCCGGCAGCGCGGAGCCCAGCGGTATCTGGCTCTGGGTCCGGATGGGGAGGCCGTAGCAGTCGCCGGTCCGGTTGTACCGCACGCTCGCGCAGTTCTCGTCACCGAGGATGAGCGCACCCATGGGCTGATCAGGGAAGCAGTAGTTGCCCGTCGCCGGCACGCAGTTGCGCTGGTAGCCGTAGCCCCAGATCACGCCGTACGGAAGGCTTTCCATGATGCGGATACTTGGCCAGGAGTAGCCCGCCAGATGGAGGTTGTCGATGCCCGGCGCCAGCTCAATGACCGAGTTCCGGTTGCGCGTCCAGTTTGCGGCGAGATCCAGGGTAAAGTCTCCGGTCTGCACCGGTCGTCCGCGAACCGACACCTCCCAACCCTGGTTGCGGAGGTCTCCGGCATTCCGGGTGATGCGGGTATACCCGCTTGACGCCGAGGCCGGCACCGAGAAGATCTGGTCATAGCTCTTCTTGTTGTAGTACGAGACATCGATGCTGGCGCGGTTGTTCAATCCGCGCATCTCAAAGCCGACCTCGATCTCCGATGTCGACTCAGGTCTGATGGTTGGATTGCCAAGCTGTGTGCCCTGGACGAATCCGACCTGCCCCCTGAACGGGAAGCTGAGCGTCGTCGGGTCGAACTGGTAGCTCCCCTGGTGCACGCCCGGCACGCTCGCGGCGTAGTAGCGCGACGAGAGGCTGTAGGCGGGTGCGTCAGCCCCCACCCTCGCGTACGAAAGGCGTACCTTGCCGTACTGCAGCCATCCGGGACGCCAGTTGAGAGCGTCCGTGAAGACGATCCCCACGCTTGCGGACGGGTAGATGTAGTTGTTCGCTTCCTTGGGAAGCGTCGAACTCCAGTCGTTTCGCCCCGTCAACGTGAGGTACGACCAGCCCTTGTAGTCCATGGTGACCTGGCCGTACGCCCCCAGCAGGCGCCTTTGCTCCGGCAGGTCGGCGAAGACATCCTGGTTCTCGAAGTTCTCGACGTTGTAGTAGTCCGGGATGACGATGGTGTTGCCCTGACCGGTGATACGGCTGTTCTCGGTCATCCAGATGTTGCCGCCGACCAACCCGCTGAGGTTGAAGTCCGGAGCGAGCTGGATCTGGTCCAGGCTGAGCACCAGATCGTTGTTGATCTGCGTGCGGTTGAGCTTCTCCTGACGCGTTCCGCCGGACGAGAGCCCGTCCGCGGTGCGCCAGGGTCGCTCGTTCTGATAGGTGCGCCGCTCATCGAGGTACGTGTCCAGGCCCCAGGTGTTCGTCAGCCTGAGCCCCGACACGATCGTGGCCGCGAAGCGCTGCGAGACGATCCAGCGGTTCACGTTGCTGTCTCTGTACTCGTTCTCCATCACCCACTGGTAGTGTGGGCTGTTCGAGCCCCACAGCACCGGGGTGCCATCCTCGTTCCACGCCGTCCGGATGTCGACGTTGGCGGGGATGTGGAGCAGGCTGTGATGAACGCCGCCCCAGGAGTCGGCAGGCCAGGGGTTCTGGGTGTTGATCCGCTGCACGCTCGTGGTCGACATCAGCCTGTCGGACATCTGCAGGTTGACGTTGGCGCTCAGGTTGAGCCGCTCGAGCTTCCCGGTCGGGGTGATGTCGCCCTGGTTCAGGTACGAGACACCGAACGTGTACGACCCCGCGTCTCCCAGGCTACCCGTCGCGCGGAGGGAGTTGTCCATCGACTGCGCCCTGTTGTAGAACTGTGAGCGCGTATCCTCGAAGGCGATGTCGCCCAGAGCGGCGATGACCTCCGCCGGAATGCTGTCCTTGTGGGGACCCCAATTCGGATAGCTCGAACTCGTAATCGCGCGAGTCTCGAAGCCGGTGGACGTCGGGTATCCCGGCTGACAGTAGCCACCCTCCGCCTCCCGCATGCCGTTGCAAAAGAAGCGGTCACGACCGGCGGCCCAGTCGGTGACATAGCCCGCTATGATCGGTTCGTCAAAACGTGCGGAGCTCGAGAACTCAAAGCGGACAGGCATGCCCGGCCGTCCCCGCTTCGTCGTGATCACCACCGCGCCCGCGGCGGCCCGCGATCCGTAGAGCGCCGTGGCAGCGGCACCGCGCAGCACCGAGATCTCCTCGACGTTGGACATGTCGAAGTCTATGCCTCGGTTTCCGGCCTGCCCACGTCCGAAGATGCTCCCACCCCTCTCCGCGTCCAGGTCGATGCTGACGGGTACGCCGTCGATGATGAACAGCGGCTGGCCCGAACCCGTGAATGTCGACTGTCCACGGATCTGGATGGTCGAGGAAGCTCCTGGACGGCCGCTCGATTGAACGACCTGAATGCCCGCGGACTGGCCCTGCAGCGCCTGCACCAAGTTGACTTCCGGAGTCCGCTCCAGGACCTCCGCGCTCACCTTCTGGACCGAGTAGGTGAGGGCGCGCTGTTCTCGCTCGATGCCGAGCGCGGTGACCACAACCCCCTCGACCTCGATCGCCTGCTGCGTAAGTTCGAAGTCCAGCGCCACCGTGCCGCCCGCGGTGATCGTCACGGATTGCTCGGCGGCGGCATAGCCCAGGGACTGCACCCGCAACGTGTAGGTGCCTGCCGGGACGTTCAGGATGATGTAACGACCATCCGCGTTGCTGAGGGAACCGCGGTTGGTCCCGTCGATGCTAACCTGCGCACCAGACAGAGGCGCATCGTTAGCGGCGTTCGTGACGGCCCCCGTCACACTGCCGGTCTGCTGGGCCACGAGACCCGTGGCTACAAGCAGGGGGAAGACTCCCAGGCCAAGCGTTCTCACCATACTCTTCATCATCACTCTTCTCCTTTCGTGCGGATTCCAGACCAGGGATGGCCCAATCGGACCTGGCTCAATACGCGGATCGGGGCGTTGTCCCCAAAAACAGAGACACGACGGGAGTGGAGACCCCGTCTCATCGCGGAGAGTCCAGCCTGTTGCACGGTTGACTGCCGGTGAGGGTCGGCGGATTACACCTCCTAACAGTACGACCCGGCGGGCTGTCAAGCAAGAAGATTCTGTATCCCGTCTCGTATCCCGCCGGATGACCTCCGCGCGGATGAAGCAGCGCTCCAAGTCGCTGTAGACGCATCCGGCGGCCGCACGCGCCACCGTACCCCGCCGGATCGTCCAGGCGCGCACTTCGTCCGGCCCGATGGTGAAAAACGACACCAGCCCGTACGGACGAACCGCGCGAGCATGGGCTCGGAGAGTCCCAGGTCCTCCAAGAAACTCCGGTTGCTCCTCGGGCTTCAGGCTGGCGATTTCCGCCTCCACACTGGCCGATAGAACCATTGCCGCGCCCCCCATTGCCTTGACTTCGTCGGCCAGGGCGGGGTCGAGTTCCTCGGCGGCACGGTCCTCGTCATCGTTTCGAAGGCGTCGATTTCGCGCACGTCCGCGCGTTCCTTTGCGGGCACGGTCCAGACGCCGCTCCACGACGGCCAGATCCGCGAGGACGCACTCGTCGTGGAAGGCGCGCAGGTCGCCGAGCGGGTCGGGGTCGCTGTCGAGCGCGGGGTTGAGGAAGTCCCGCAGGAGCAGGCATAGCGCCTCCCGGTCGCGGATCTCCCGCAGAGTTCTGGGTGACAGAACCCGTGAACCGCCACGCAGCGTGTGGAGAAACGGAGGACTCTGTCAAGGACGGGACGGCTGAGCGTGACCATTGCATGCGGCCTGGTACGCGCCCCACCCCGGAGTAGTGGGGGCCGGGCACCGGACGCCCCCGCCCGGGCCCGGTGCTTGACACACGCGGGCCAAGCGCACTTTGATACTCGTTAGCGCGCCGGTGCGCTGCGCCTGAGGCTCAACGCACCGATGCCCGGAGCCACAGCGGCAACGCACGCTCCGAGCCAATCACAACGGACCTGAGGGGATCGACCATGCATCACTCGATCAGCAGCGTGGCCCAGAATCCCGATGCCCTGTCCGCAGTCTGGAACGATGGCGCAACGACCGATCTTCCCTACCTCTGGCTGCGTGACAATTGCGGGTGCAGCGAGTGTCACGTCGTGCAGACCACGGAGAAGCGGTTCCACCTCTTCCGGGTCCCCAGGGATCTGAAACCGCTGCAGATCAGCATCGAACGCGCCGGATCCGAGGACGAGGCGATCGCCATCGCCTGGACGGACGGACACCGCACCCGCTACCGGTCGAGCGAGATCCACGGCCTCCTGAGCCGGCCTCGATTCGAACTGCGCTACTGGAATGGCCGGTTCCAGCCGCGAAGGTTCGACTACCAGCGATTCCTGGCGAGCGATCGCGCGGCGGCGGAGCTGATCGACGAGTTTCTGCGGACCGGGGTCTGCGTACTGGTCGACGCTCCCACCGAACCGGATTCGTCGGAGCAGCTCGCGGCCCGCCTGGGCCCGATCCGCGAGGTGCTGTTCGAGCGCATCCACAACGTCAAGCTCGATCCGAAGGGCTACAACATCGCGCACACGGGTCTGGCCGTCGCACCGCACAACGACTTTACCAGCTACACCTGGCCGCCGAACGTGCAGGCGCTGCACATGCTCGTGAACGAGTGCGAAGGCGGCGAATCCATCGTCGTGGACGGCTTCCGCCTGCTCAACGAGCTGCGGGGCGATCACCCCGACAAGTTCGACGCGCTGTGCGAGGTGCCTGTGCCGTTCCGCATCTTCAGCGAAGAATTCGAATGCTACGCTGTCAACCCCATGGTCGAACTCGACAGCGACGGAGCCGTCAGGATGGTGCGCTTCAACACCGCGCAGATGCAGGCCGTTCCCCTGTCGGAGCCTCGGCTGGGCGACTTCTACGCCGCCTATCACGAGCTGTCCAGACGCGTCAATGCAGACAGCAACCAGGTTTCCTTCCGGTTGGAGGGCGGGCAGATTCTGCTGTGCGCCGGGCACCGGGTGCTGCACGGCCGCACGCCGCTACGGTCAAAGGGGCAGCGCCACCTGCAGGACGCCTACTTCGAGCACGACAACGTGCGCACTCACCTGAGGCTGCTGCGCCTCGCCGGCCGGATCTGAAGACCGCAGACCCGCGCCACCGGACGGACAGCGTGTCGGCCGCGCTCCGCGACCTGGCCCTCGGTGCCTCCGTGGAGGTTCTGGCGCGTCAGTTGCCGCCTGCGGAAGTTCTCGCCGGCCACCTCCGGCGCGGCACTGCCGTCTATTTGCCGTTTCCGCCAAAGGGCCGCTGGCCGGACACGATCGCCGCCTGCGAACGGGTGCTGGCGGCGGGCATGAGGCCGGTGCCGCATCTGGCGGCGCGCTCGGTGCGGAGCCCGGGCGAACTCGGCGACAGGCTGTCCGCGCTGGTGGAGACGGGCGTGGACTCCCTGATGCTGGTGGCCGGAGACCACGCCGCGCCCGCCGGCCCGTACCCCGATGCCCCGACCATGCTGGAATCCGGTCTGCTCGCCGACCACGGCCTCCGCCGGCTCGGTGTCACCTCGTACCCGGATGGGCATCCCCTGGTCGGCCCGGCCGATCTGGATGAAGCACTTCGGCGCAAAACGCAGTACGCCCGGTCGACGAGTTCGGATCTCTGGGTGGTGACGCAGTTCGTGTTCGCACCCGCTCCCGCTCTCGCCTGGCTCGCGCGGACGAGGGAGGCCGGTTGCACGCTGCCGGTCCGCATCGGGGTGCCGGGGCCCGTCGCGCTGCGCACGCTGATCGGATACGCGGTTCGCTGCGGAGTCGGGGCGTCCGCACGGGCGTTGAAGCGGAAGCCCGGCGTCGCACGGTTGGCGGGCAAATGGTCACCGACCCCCATTGCGCGGGCGCTGGCCCGGCACCTGGCCGCCCGCGAGAACGGGCTTGCCGTCGACATTCACCTGTTCACCTTCGGCGGCCTGGCGGACGCCGCCGAATGGTTGTCGACTTTGCGCGATCCCTCCTAGACCGTCGCGTCCAGGCCCCGGGCCAGCGCCACCTCTCGTGCGCTGGGGTTAACGGAGGGTCGGAAGGGAACCTCGCACACCCGCGCGCGGTCCGGTCGGCCCGGCTCGGTCGCGTATTCGTCAGGCAGCCACACGGTGAGCTCCGTGCCGACGGCCGACTTCCCGGCGGGCACGTGCCCGAGCGCGATGTTGCAGCCCAGTTCAGGGGCGTGCCACGGCGACGTCAGGTAGCCGATCGGGTCGCCGCCGTGCGCATCCGACACGAGCCAGAAGTCCGGGGCGTAGTCGTCGATGGGCCTCCCGTCCAGCGTCATCCCCACCATGACCATCGCGAACGGCCAGCGTCCGGCGTCAAGCTCGGCCCGCTGGCGCTCCAGGGCGGCCCGCCCGATGTAGTCTCCCGCCTTCTCGCGCGGCACCTGGTAGGCCAGGTTGCACTGGAACGGACTTGTCTCATGGTCGATATCCTGTCCCCACGAAAGGATGCCGGCCTGGATCCGGCGCTGGTGGCCCGGGGCGATGACCATCAGCCGGTGCGCCTCCCCCGCCTCGAGCACCGCGCGCCACAGCTTCTCGGCGTGCAGGGTGGCGTCACGAAGATAGATCTCGTACCCCTTCTCGCCCGAGAACCCGGACTGGGACACCAGCACGGAACACCCCGCGATTTCCGCCTCCAGGAGCCCGTAGTACGGGATGTTCCGGATGCGCGCGCCCACCAGGTCGGCCATGAGGTCGAGCGACCTGGGTCCCTGGATCTGCACGGGACAGACATCGATCTCGTCGATCTCCACCTCCATCCGGAGCCCGACGTTCACGCCCTGCAGCCAGAACATGAGGTCGGAGTCGGCAAGCGAGAACCAGAACTCGTCCTCGGAGAGACGCAGCAGTATCGGGTCGTTGAGGATGCCGCCCTTCTCGTTGCAGAGGATGACGTACTTCGCGTGCATCGGCTCGATGCGGGTCGCGTCCCGGGTAATCACGTAGTCGGCAAACCGCTCCGCATCCGGTCCCCTGACCCGGATCTGCCGCTCCACCGCGACGTTCCACAGCGTGACGTCGCGCGTCAGCGCTTCGTGCTCCGCCGCCGCGCCGCCATCCTCGGGCCGCACGTAGCCGCGGGGGTGGTAGATGCGGTTGTAGACGGTGGCCCGCCAGCAGCCCGCTTCATGCGAGAGATGCCAGTAGGGGGACTTCCGTATGCGTGTGGAGATGAGCAGCTCGGTCGGCGTGCGACCGCTCTGGCGAAGGTTGATCGGGACGATCCTGTCGGACTGGTCCACGCTGGTCGGTTGATGGATCATCGGTCCCTCCTGGAGCAGAGATCGAACCCGCGGCAACCACGCTCGCCACGGCCGGAAATGCTTGCGTCAAGCTGGGGGGGTGTGCAGTCCGCGGCAATCCAATGGCCGGATGGCAGAGCAGGCTCACCTGCCCCATACTGTGAGAGAGCCGGGGCGGCTCGGGCGGGGCGTCGGCCCGGGTGCCGCGACGATGTCGGTTGGAGAGTTGAAATGACACACACGAGGAAGGGGCGCGTTGCGCGCCGTCGCAGAGTCCGGGTCGGAATCCTCCTCCTCGTGTCCCTTGTGGCCGGATGCACCGCTCCCGACTCGGGTGCCGGCCCGTCGGCCGTGCTGCTCGATCCGGCGAACCCGGAGTGGACCCGACCTTCACCGCCCGAGTGGCGCGCTCGCTTCGAGACCAGTCAGGGGGAGTTTGTGGTTGAGGTGGTCCGGGAGCACGCGCCCATCGGGGTGGACCGCTTCTACAACCTCGTGCGGCTGGGGTACTACGACGACACCCGCTTCCACCGCGTAAGCGAGGGCTACATCGCCCAGTTCGGTCTGCACGGCAACCCCCGCGTGAACGCCGCGTGGCTACACCGGCAGATCCCCGACGACCCCGCGCACGGGAGCAATGTCCGCGGGACGCTGGCCTTTGCGATGTCCCCCGAGCCGAACACCCGCAACACGCAGATCTACATCAACCTCGAAGACAACCTGCGAAATGACGTGGAGCCCTTCGCGATCTTCGGACGGGTCGTCGAGGGAATGAATGTGCTCGACCGCCTCTACTCGGGCTACGGGGAGCAGTCCGGCAGCGGCGTGCGGCAGGGCCGCCAGGGCCCGATTGTCGAGGGCGGAAACGAGTACCTGGACCGGGAGTTCCCACTCCTTGACCGGATCGTCCGCGCCACTCTCGTCGAGTCCCGGCCGCCCGGCGGGTGACATTGACTCCTCGCTAGCGGTCCCCGCCTTCTACACGTTGAACAGCACGTGGATCAGCTCCCCGTCGGCCACCACGTAGTCCTTCCCCTCCACCCGCAACAGCCCCGCTTCCTTGACCGCCTGCTCCGATCCGTACTGCGCGAACACCTCATAGGGGATGACCTCCGCGCGGATGAAGCCGCGCTCCAGGTCGCTGTGGATGCACCCGGCGGCCGCACGTGCGACCGTGCCCCGGCGGATCGTCCATGCTCGCACCTCGTCCGGCCCAATGGTGAAGAAGGACACCAGGTCCAGCAAGCTGTACGCGGTGCGGATGAAACGCCCAAGCACGGGCTCGGACAGCCCCAGATCCTCCAGAAACTCCGGTTGCTCTTCGGGGTCCAGGCTGGCGATCTCGGCTTCCACGCCGGCCGACAGAACCATTGCCGCGCCCCCCATTGCCTGAACCTCGTCCGCCAGCGCGGAGTCGAGTCCCTCGGCGGCCCGATCCTCGTCCACGTTCACTGCGCACACCAGCGGCAGGTCCGTAAGCAGCCCGTACCCTTTCGTGAAGCCCCGGTGCAGCTCGGTCCCCGAGAGCAGCCGCAGCGCCGTTCCCTGTTCCAGTGCGGCGGTCATCGTCTCGAAAGCGTCGATTTCGCGCACGTCGGCCCGCTCCTTGCGGGCACGGTCGAGGCGCCGCTCCACGACGGCCAGGTCCGCCAGGACGCACTCGTCGTGGAAGGCGCGCAGGTCGCCGAGCGGATCGGCATCGCTGTCGAGCGCGGGGTTGAAGAAGTCACGCAAAACGAGGCACAGCGCCTCCCGGTCCCTGATCTCCTGCAGGCTTCGAGCCGAAAGCACCCGTGATCCGGCGCCATGCTCGCCAGGGACGTCGCGGAGGTTGATGGTCGCATGGGTGGTCTTGCGGGGCGAGAAGACCCCGGACAGGAAGTCGACACGCGGATCGGGCACGCGGACCGTACCCACGCGGATCTCTCCGCCGTATCCAACCGGTACGTTGAGGCCGGTCATGGCGTTGAACAGGGTGGTCTTCCCGGAGCCGGCAAAGCCGGCGAGGCCGAATCTCATCCAGGTGCGTCCGCTTGCGGGTGGGCTGTGGTGCTGAAACGTTGCATCGCAAGGCGCGAGGTGGAACCCCGTGCAGGGTCAGGCTCATGAGGAACGTTCGGATGTCAGAGAACTTGAGGGCGAAAAGGAGCGCGGGTTCGGACCTTTCCCGCCGGGGCTTCCTGACGGTCGGCGCGGCGGGGCTTGCGGGCGCGTCGCTGTCGGGGTGCGACGCCGGAGCCGAACCCGGTGGCGCGGTGGACGGTCAATCCGCCATCGCCACACCGGCGGGAGTCGAAGACGAGGCCTGGGCCCATGTACGCGCCCGCTTCATCCTGGAAGCGGGTACGGCATACATGAACAACGCGAGCCTGGGGATGCCTCCCGCGTCCGTCGCGGAGGCCGTGGGTGCCGGGTACGAGGCCTTGTCGCAAGAGCCGCTGCACGGGAAGCACGACCTGGGCGAGGTCATCGCCCGCCGTGTGGTTCCGGGACTCGCGGCCCTGCTCGGGGCGGACCCCGGGGAGGTGGTGCTGACCCGCAACGCCAGCGAGGCGCTCCACATGGGCGCGGTCGGCGTCCGCCTGGAAGCCGGCGACGAGGTTCTGGTCACCAGCCAGGAGCACCCTGCCGGCCGGCGTCCATGGGACTACCGGGCCGCGCGCGACGGCGTGAAGGTCAACACCGTCTTCATCCCGAGCCCCTTCGAGAGCGAAGCACAAGTGGTGGGACTCATGGAGGACGCCATCACACCCGCGACCCGGGTGATCGCGTTTTGCCACGTAACCCGGGGCGGTCATCTGTACCCGGTCAGGCAACTGTGCGCCATCGCCCGCGAGCGGGGAATCGTGAGCCATGTGGACGGCGCCCAGGCAGTCGGGATGTTCCCCGTCAATCTGCACGACCTGGGGTGCGACACCTACTCCGCAAGCCTGCACAAGTGGCTGCTGGGACCGATGGGAACCGGCGTCTTCTTCGTGCGCGCGGACGCTCGCGAACGGGTCCGGTCCGCATTCGCCCCCGATGGCAGCGGCGGGACGCTGGACTACCAGCCCCCCGGCACGTCGAGCCTCCCCACGCGGGCTGCTCTGGCCGCCTCGCTGGACTTTGTCGAAGCGGTGGGACCCGGCAATATCGCCGCCCGCACCCGCTACCTCTCCGACTACCTGAAGACGCGGCTGGCGTCCCTGCCGGGCGTCACGATCCTGAGCGGGCCAACCCCCGCCACCTCCTGCCCCGGATCCACCATCTTCGAGCAGGAAGGGGTCGACGCGGTCGAAGCCGTGACCCTCGTCGCGGAGCGCGCCGGCATCCACATTGACGAGCACCAGCGGGACGGTCACAACGCGATCAGGATATCGACCCACGTATACAACACGACCGCCGAAATCGACCGATTGGCAGATGTGCTGAAAGGGCAGCCGGCGTAACAGGCCGCCGCGGCCGCCTCATCACCCGAGCAAGGAGTTGTCACGATGTGTGCCAAGCCGAAGTCACCTGCATTCGCCGAGACCGCGCCCGTGGGGCCGTTGCGTCGCCCGGCCATCCGCCACCGCCAGGCGGGATTCGCCGCGGCGCTCGCCATCATCATCCCCCTCGCCACGACCTCGTGCAGGGTCGAACCCATCCCGGACGGAGCCGCCGACCCGGGGCCGACGCCGGAGTTCACCCTTGGCTCTGAGAACACCCACAACCGCTGGAGCGCGACGATTCCGCCGGTACTGACGGTGCCCTCGGGAGCGGTGGTCGAGGTGCGGACCAAGGAAGCGTCCGACGGGCAGATCATCGAGTCCACGACCGTGGATGAGCTGGCCGATGTCGATTTCGGCCTCATTCACGCTCTGACGGGACCGATCTACGTGGAGGGAGCCGGTCCGGGCGATCTCCTCGCCGTCACCCTTCACGAGATCGAGGTCGAAGGATGGGGATGGGCGACCATCCTGCCCGGCTTCGGTTTCCTCGCGGACGAGTTCACGGAGCCCTGGATCCGCGGTTTCCCCATGGAGCCGGGAGCCACCGAAGTCCGCTTCAACGACAACATCACGATCCCGCTCGCCCCGTTCGCGGGCGTGATGGGGGTCGCGCCCGACACCGATTCCATGCTGGTGACGATCCCGCCGCGGACCAACGGCGGCAACATGGACAACCGCCACATGACCGCGGGAACGACCGTCTACTTCCCCGTACAGGTGGAGGGGGCCCTGTTTTCCATCGGCGACACCCATGCGGCCCAGGGCGACGGCGAGGTCTCCGGCACGGCGATCGAAGCCCCGATGCGGATCGTGCTCAGCGTCGAGGTCATGGAGAACACCCGCGGGATGGTCGAGCCGCAGTACGAGACCGACGAATACTACGGCGTGACCGGCTTCGCGACGACGATCGACGAAGCGGCTCGCAAGGCGACGCGCTACATGATCGCCTACCTGGTCGCGGAGCACGGGCTCACGCCGGAGGAGGCGTACGTGCTTTGTTCGCTGGCGGGGGATCTCAAGATCTCGGAGACGGTGGACGTGCCGCACATGCTGGTGAGCATGCACATGCCGAAGGGGATCTTCTGATCCGCTCTCGCCGGGCAAGCCATCGCCCCCCCGTTGCCCGGTGCGCTCCTACCTCATTCCGCAGGGCCGACCGGCTTCGCGTATCGCGTCGGCTGCACCCTCCAACGGGTAGGTGTAGCGGACGGAGCCCACTTCCTCCCAGTCCAGTTCGATCACCAGCGAGTCGCTCGCCATCGAAGGACTCTCCAGGAGACGCCTGACGAATTCGGCATCCGAACTCTCGCCCGTGTCCCTGTCCCGGGCGTCCTCCTGGTCAAGGAAGATCCGGTAGCGGGCGGGGACCGCGCGGGCGTGCAATACAACCGCTTCTTCGCCCCAGGTGGTCCGCAGTTCCAGGGGACCCGTGACCAATGACCCCGGAACTGGCGGCGCGGTCGGGCGGGGCTGTTCCCAGAACACAAGAGAGACGGGGGCGACGTTCCCCCGTTCCCTTTCATTGGCGTTGAGGCACAGATACCGGATCAGACTCCGGAAGTCGCCCTCGAGGTCGGCAAGCGCATCGGGCGGAGTTGCGGCGGGAGAATAGGCATTGCGCATGGTGTCGAGCGGGTTGCCCTCGTCAGGGTTAATCTCCACCCGCCATTTGGCCGGGTCCTGGTCCGCAGCGGCCCCATCCGTCTCCGCAACAGCACGGGTGGCAGATGTCGCTGCGGGTAGTTCCACCGCGTCCCTCTGCCCCGTCGCTGCACCTTCCAACGCATACACCACCACGCTCTCCACGTCCATGTCGTCCGTGTGTACGCCGAGAACCAGCCCATCGGCCACATCCAGAATGCGGAACCTCGGTGGGGCCTGCACCGTGCCCAGCCACTCCCCGTCGGCGGAAATGACGGTATAGTCGGGCGCGCCCTCGCGCCGACCTCCCGGCCGGTACGAAGGCAGCCATACCCGGCCCTCCGCGTCGCCGAAAGGAATGGTGAAGAGGGGCATCGGGCCGCCGATGACCGCCCGATAAACGGCCATGTCATCATCGGTCATGCGATCGATGTCGGCATCCGCCGCGCCCGGGTTGGCCATCTGGTTGCCCGCCCGGAATCCGGCCTCGATCCCGTCAAGCAACTCCTCCGTCAGCGGAGCCGCCTCGGCCTGCCAGCGCACGATCCGGGTCACGGTGCCATCGGGCAGACGCCAGGTGACCTCCGGCCTGTCGGAACGGGCGTAGACGAAATGACCGGAGGCGACCGCAACCGTGCCGCCCGCTCCGATCGGGTTCCACCGCAGCCCCGGCGGAGGTCGCGAGATGAAGTCGTAGGACGCGACCGTGTCGAGGGCGCCGGTCCCCATGTCGAAGCTGGCCATGTGCCCCGGGAGCCATTCACCTTCGAAGCCGGACCTGAACGAATTCGTGGCCATCAACAACTCGCCGGATGAGCCGATTCCCTGGACGCCCAGACCGCGCGTGTGCCGGATGTCCACCGTGCGCTCGACAGCCCCGTCGGCGAAAACGGTCACCCGGTACAGGTCGCGGTCGGCCGCCAGAACCATGTCCTGCCCCAGCGCGAAAACGGCTCCGACATAGCTGACGTCGCCCGGTCCCTCTCCCGGCCCGGCCAGCACCTCGTGCGTCGTGCCGTCCGGACTCAACACGACCAGTTCCTCGTTGAACACGTCCGAGACCACGGCGCTGCCGTCCGGGAAGAGGCTGCCGGCGTCGATTCCCTGGAACGCGTAGTCGCCCGGGCTGGCACCGTGCCGGTACAGTGGCTCCGCAGAGAACCGGAAGGGAGCATCGATGACCGGGGTCCCCATGTACTCCACGATCCGCACACCGGCGCTGTCTTCGACTTGGACCGGGATGCCCGCGGTCGAGCCGGTTTCGGGCTGGCACGCCGCGAGGGCCACCGCCACCATGAGGATGAGCTGGCTTCGGCTTGGCATCAGTTCGCTCGCCGGGGTGATCGGCCAGCTGGTGTCGGGTGGAGGTGGCCTCGGACCGGGATGGTGTCGGGCCGGATCGTATCGGGGCGGACGGAGTCCCCGGGTGCGGCCACGGTGTCGGCTTCCGCCGCCACAGGCTCCTCCTGGGCGCCCACATCCTCCTCCGCGCCCGCCGGCTCCGACGCCGTCTCCATCCGCACCTCACCGGTCCCCACGTTTACCGAAAACACGGTGCGGATCATGGCCCGGTCCGACAGCATGCGGATATTGGGCGCAAGCTCGGGGGGCCTGGCAAAGCGGTCCGTCCCCAAAAGCTCGCTGGGGCGAAGGTGATGCTCCACCACGGCGAAGCGCAGGTCCCCCGCACTTTCCTCACGCTCGAAATCGAGGAAAACGCCGTCGCCCGCCGGCGTACCCCAGTGCTCGATCCGTGACCCGCGATGGTCGCCGGGAACGGATTTGCCGTTCACCGCGGCCAGAGGGGGACCGCCTTCGCCGAATTGGAAGAGCACCATCTCCGCGCCGATCCCGGAAGCGACACTCACCCGCAGCAAGCCCGAAGGGACGGTGCTGTCCGCCACGATGGACACGGTGGGCGGGGGCGCGTCGAGCGGCTCCGCCGCCGCGAGGGCAAAGCGAACGCCCCGGGTGTTGAGTTCGCCGAGTGCGTCCAGTGGCTCGGCCGTGGCGGGGGACGAAAACGGCCCGGCTGCAGCGGACGCCCACTGGACGCCCCGATCCGAGTCGTCCCGCGTGGGGTCCGTGCCCCAATAGGCGGACCCGGTTTCGCGGTCCAGCGCGTAGACGAGCGTCGAAGGGGCGGGCCGCTCGGCCGAGGGTGTGGCGGTCCACATTCCGACCGCGAGGAACGCGCCCGCCATCGCCAAACCCGCGAGAGGTGCCCACCATCCGTTCGGCTCCCGCATCGTATCCAAAAGCGGCAGCAACAGGATAAAGATGAGCGCGGCCAACGCGGCCACCGCCGGCGCCAGCCCCAGTCCCATGGCCAGCCACACACCCTCGGTCAACGGCGTGAGCACGACCACGACGGGCACGGCGGCCACGACCGCTGCCAGCCAGCGCAGGAAACCCGGCCGCCCGCTGCGGGGCAGTCTCACGATGGCCAGAGCGCCAACACACGCCGCCAGCGCGGGCCACTGCATGTTCATGGCTGCCATCGGGAACATCACGGTCGTCACGCCTGCCAACGCAACCGGTACGAACAGGCCCCCGACGACCAGCTCACCCAGCGAGAACCACCTCCTGAGCAATGCCAGGATCGCTGTGACGAGGGCGAACGTGAAGCTCACGATTGCAAGGACATACCATCCCTCATTGTGAAACACCCCCGCGTCGAGCGCTCCGGCTTCCACGTGGGCGCCGCTTCGCCACTGGACCAGGTAGAAGGCCGCCACGCCGGCCGCGACCCACCACACGACCCCGGCTACGAGGCCCACGAGAACCCCGCTCGTCCGTGACCCTCCCCGCTTCCCCACCAGGAACGCGGCGACCCAGGCCACCACCGCCAGCACGCCCAACAGCCAGATCCACAGGGCGCCGTAGGTCACCAGCCCGAGGAACGGAATCGAGATGAAGCTGACATCGGGCCCGTCCACCTCCGTCAGATCCGCGTCGCCGAAGTGCTGGAGCATGGCCAGAGCGTGCTCACCGTGGTGCTGCAGCGTCCGCTCGTCGAAGTTCTCGGGCGTGTCGTAGACCTGGTGGTAGACGTGCGCCCGACCCAGGCCGGCGAAGTTCAGCCCCTGCTTCCCGGCT
This sequence comes from Gemmatimonadetes bacterium bin94, assembly GCA_002238865.1. Lineage (GTDB taxonomy): Bacteria > Gemmatimonadota > Gemmatimonadetes > Longimicrobiales > Gaopeijiaceae > Bin94. The sequence continues at coordinate 121,226 of MPNE01000008.1, forward strand.
TCCTTGAAGGGTGTGAAGTCCGTGTCGTTGGACATGCGCTGATAGATCTCGTAGCTCACCGAATTCGCGGCCGGATAGGGATCCGCCTGGCGCATCGCCTCGATCACCCAGCCGTTTTCGGCACCCGTCTCGAACATCATGGACGGGCCACCACCCCCCCGCATTTCGATCGAGATCAAGAGGGCGACGTCTTCCATCCACGGGTGCTCGTCGACGAACGCGCGGGCACCCAGCAGTCCCGGCTCTTCCGCGTCGGTGAGCAGGACGATCAGGTCGTTGCGGAGCTGGGCGCGCTCACCCAGCGCTCTCAGCGCCTCCAGGATGGCGACGACACCTGAGCCGTCGTCCCCGGCGCCGCGTGCGATCTCGCGGCTGTCGTAGTGCGCGGTGACGAGCACGGCACGGCCGCCGGGGTCCGCGCCGGGGATCCTGGCCACCACGTTCCGGATCGTCGCCGCAGTCGGGGCAAAACCGCCTCCCGCGAACGAGGTGGTGGTCTGCACGGCGGGCTCGTGCCCGAGGCCGCGCAACTCTTCCAGCAGGTATTCGCGCACCCGGCCGTGCGCGGGGGAGCCGGGGGGATGGGCGTCCGAGGCGATGCGCACGAGGTGGGTCATCGCCCGCGCCGAAGAGAACACCGAGTCCGGGGCGCTGGCCGGAACCGGGGCCGGAGCCACGCGGAAGGAGCTCGAGAACCAGGCGGCGACGACAAGGAGGACAAGGGATACGGGCCCGCGCATGCCTCCCCAGGGGGGCGGAGCCAGGGTGGCCTCTTCCGGGGCGGCGGCCTCGGGTGCGGAACCGGCTTCCGTCGGGGGGCCGGCCTGCGTCGGTGGGCCGGCTTTCGTCGCTCGGCCAACGCGCGGATCACTCCCCACCGTCGCTGGAGCTGCCGCCGGCGCAGCCTTCTTCCGCTTGCGGCCGCCGAAAAGAGACCGCTTGCGACGTCCGGGCTTCCTGGCGGGGGGTTTGCGGCCGGCTGTGGACGGATCATCCCGGCGCTTCGAGCGGTCCCCGGGCGATGCCCGCCCCGCCGCTGGCGCCTGACCTGCCGCTGGTGCCCGGCCCGCCGCCGGAGGACGACCCGCCGGCGATGCCCGCTCCCCAACCGTCGCCGGGTCCGAGGCCGACTTACCCGCACCACCCTCTTCCTCCGCGTCCTTCGCTGCCGCCTCCTCCGCGATATCGCGCTCCAGCTCCTCGATCTCGTCTTCGCTGATCCCCAATTCCGCGAAGGACGGAATCCTCGGCAGCTTGTCGTCGCTCATGATTGGACCCCCCTACAGCGGGCCGTCTTCCCAGGGTCCCCACAGAGCGAAGGTCCCGCTCGCGACCCCTTCGCCGACCTTGCGTCCACCCTGCTGGTTGAAGAACATCACCCGGCCATCGGGACTGTAGCACGAACCCGCGAACTCGCCCGGCTGCGGTCCACCCTCCTCGCGTGCCACCCTCACCAGGTTCACGATCCGTCCGTCGCGGTCCAGCCCGCGCACGTACTGGTCGCCGGATCCGTCCTCGCACATCACCAGACCCCCGCGCGAGCTCACCACGATGTTGTCCGGACTGTCCAGAACGTCCTTGGACGGCGACTCGAAGACCAGCGTCAACTCTCCGGTGTCGGCGGATGTCGGCCTGTAGTGGAAGACCTGTCCGGCAGTCGCGTCCCCGCCGTTCGTCGAGACCACGTAGATCCCGCCGTCGCCGTGGAAGGCACCCTCCAGACGCGCGAACCGCGCGGCGCCCTTCGCGACCCCCTGCTTGAAGACCGCCAGCCGATCTTCCTCAGCGGACGCCGGGTCGGGATCGTCGATGTCCACCCAGTGCGCGGGCAAGACTGCCCCGGGGGATTGGCCGCGCGCCGTCAGGTAGCCGGGCTCTCCGGTCACCGCCATCATCTGCAGCCTGCCGCCGGCGGCAAGCACCCCGGGCTCATCCGGGATGAAGCGGTAGAGCCCCGCCCCGGGAAGCCGGTCCGGCACGTACCAGGTGTCCTCTGTCTCGTAGACGATGCCCGTCTCCGGATCCACCGCGATCGCCTCGTGGATGAAGCGCCCCATGGCGCGCAGCGGCACCGGATCCACCGGACCGGTGGCGGACGCGGCAACTTCGAAGATGTAGCCGTGCTCCTCGTCGAAGCCCGACTCGCGACCGGCGGTGATCTCTTCGCACGACAGCCAGCTCCCCCACGGCGTGGGTCCCCCGGCGCAGTTCACCCAGGTGCCCGCCAACGACACGAACTCGTCCACGAGTTCGATGCTCAGGTCGCCACCCTGTTCCGAGATTCGCACCTCCAGCGACGTCGTGCCCCCGCTGGCTTTCCCGTCGTAGTACGGCTCGCCGATGGCCTGGCCCGTGTCCGGCTCATCCACCATCTCGTGGTTGCGAATCAGTCGGACGTTGCCGTTGGGAAGGGGAAAGGCGGCCATCCCGTCGAACGCGTTGGGCACGATCAGCCCGTCACGCACCGACGACGGCAATCCGCCGCTGCTGATGCGCACGCACCGGAAGGTCTCGGGGATCTCGAACTCGGGGCAGTCGGCGCTCGTCACCAGAGGACCGTAGGGTTCGATGAACGGGCTGCCGTCGCCCCGGAGAACGGCATCCGCGCCATCGGCCGGATCCGCCACCTTCGAGCCGGCGTCACCACGCGCGCGAAGCCCGTTGAACGCGGCGAGTCCCGCAAGGGAGGGTGTCAGCACGACGCCCCCCGTGGCGGAAGCGAGCTTGGTCAGAAAGACACGGCGGGCAATCGTCATCTACTTCACCTCGAGCCGGGTGAGCGGAGCGCGTTCGTTTGCGAACTACCACAGTGGCGATCCGCGCGCCCATAGCCAACCCCAGTGACGTAACTGTTTCCCCGCAGGTTGCAAATCCGTACCTTGTTGCCCGGAGCGAAACCAGCAGGAGGCAACGAGAATGGCGGAACAGGGCAAGATGTTGTGGCAGAACCGGCGGGACTTTCTGAAGACGTCCGCTGCGGCGGCGGGGGCCCTCGGTCTCGGCTTCGGCTGCGGCCCTTACGGAGATGCAGGCGGCGACGACCCGGCGCCCATGTCCATTCTGGTCCTGGGCGGAACCGCGTTCATCGGCCCGCACACGGTGCGGTACGCGGTTTCGCGAGGCCACACGGTCACCCTCTTCAACCGGGGACGAACCAACACTCACCTCTTCCCCGATCTGGAGAAGCTCGTCGGTGACCGTGACGGCGACCTGGCCGCCCTGGAAGGCCGCCGCTGGGACGCGGTGATCGACAATTCGGGCTTTGTCCCGAGGCTTGTGCGTGACTCGGCGACGCTCCTCGCCGATTCGGGACGATACCTGTTCGTTTCGTCCATCTCGGCCTACAAGGATCTCACGCCACACGGAATCACCGAGGACTACGAAGTGGGCCGGATCGAGGATCCCACCGTCGAGGAGGTCACCGGCCTCACATACGGCCCCCTCAAGGCCCTCTGCGAGGAAGCGGTGCAGGAGATTTTCGGCGAGCGCGCCAACATCGTGCGGCCCGGCTACATCGTCGGCCCCGGGGACAACAGCGACCGGTGGACGTACTGGCCCGTCCGGGTAGCGGCCGGCGGCGACATGGCAGTGCCCGGCACTCCCGAAGATCCGGTCCAGTTCATCGATGCGCGCGACCTGGGAGCATGGATGGTTCGCATGCTGGAAGACGAGGTCGGCGGTGTCTTCAACGGCGTGGGACCCGCGGAACCCGTGGACATGCGCCAGATGCTGGAGGCGTGCCGCGACGTGAGCGGGTCCGACACCGCCTTCCACTGGATCGATGCGGAGTTTATCGAGGAGCAGGGGGCCGTGTACCCGATCTGGAACACCACGACCGGCGATTGGGGCGGCGCCCACCTGGTGGACGTTTCCCGCCAGCTCGAAACCGGCTACACAAGCCGTCCGATCACCGAGACCATCCGCGACACGTTGGAATGGTGGAACGGGCTGAGCGAGGATGACCGGCCAGGAGGCGTGATGCGCAGCGGACTCCGCAAGCCGCCGGATCTCGCGTTCGCGCCGGCCACGATGGAGGCGATGATGGAAGTTGAAGCGGCGTTGCTGGAGGCGTGGGCCGCACGCGGCTAGGGACAAGGGGAAGCGAAAGGGTCATGGCAATTCAGATCGACTGGTCGCGTAACAACGGTGTTCTCATCGCGAGGCCGCAGGGGCGCATCTTCAGTTCCAACTCAATGGATTGGCAAAGCGCTCTCGAACGCGGCTCCGAGCCAGAGGACAAGGCGATGGTCGTCGATTTCGCTCAGGTTCCTTATCTGAGCAGCGCCGGCCTCCGGGTCCTGCTGACGCTCGCGAAACAATTCACGGGAGCCGGTCACGCATTCGGGATCTGCCAACTCACCCGCAAGGTCCGGAAGGTCGTCGACGCCAGTGGCTTCGACAGGGTGGTCTCCGTGTACGAATCCGAAGCCGAGGCGGTCGCCGCGATCACAGGAGCCGACGGCGACGGCTCCTGACCGGACAGCGCCGGACAGCGACCCCCGGCAGGCTTACACGGGATCCTGGCCACCGGGCTGCACAACCTCGCCGCCGCTGGCCGCCTTCCAGGCGTCGTAGCGCATCCTGAGCGTCTTCACCGGATTCGCGTTCTCGCCCTCCTGGATGTTCTCGTCGGTAACATCGATGTAGAGCGAGTATTCGCCGTCGTTGAACGACTCTCCTTCGGGGTCGTCGGACTCTGCGACGAGGATGTAGGCGACAAACGATGTCTTCCCGTCGCAGGGCACGTGGTCGAGCACCGGTTCCGATTCGCAGGTGCAGCGGCTGTCACCGCCCGCGGCGTCGGCGGCTTCCATCGCGGCCATGACCCGGTCGGCCATTGTGCCGCCCCCGGTCTTGAAGGCCTCGACCGCGTTGTGCACCACGTCGTCCGACATGAGAATGTTGCCCTGGACCGAGAAGAAGATTCCGTTCGCCGGGATGCTGTCGGCCACCGCCAGGGAGGCCTGGCCGTTCCCGCTCCCGGAATGGCCCGCGCATCGACCCTGCATGTCCACGATCCCGAATTGGCGCCGCTCGAAAAGCGAATCGGCCGAGAGCATGTCGATGATCTCCTCCGGCGCGGTCCCCGCTTTCAGTTCGCTGTAGATCAGGCGCTGGTTTTCCCGGGTGTTGTCCACCCCCGCCTGCGCGGCCGCGACCGCCACGCCCGGCACCACGATGGCCTGGATGTCCATGAGTCCCTTCGCCGGGAATCGCTCGAACCGACCCTGCGGCACGCACGTCGCGGACGCAATGATCACCTGCCCGGTACGCGTATCGATGGCGACCACGGACCAGGTGGCCGAGACGAGTGTCGGAAGGAGCGCCAGCAGCAGAAGCGAGCCCAGAAGGCGGCGGGCTTGCCGGACGGGGGAGAAGCGGGTCATCGTAAGCTCCGTTGCGCAGAAGTGACGGTTTCGGGTGGTGAGCCACCAACGTGATCGAGCAACCATCAACGTGGAGACGCCGACCGTGTCCGACAAGCTGAGCCGGAGAGATTTCATGGACCGCAGTTCAAAACTTGCCATGGGAGCGATGATCGTCCCGCGCCATGTTCTGGGTGGTCCGGGATACCAGGCCCCGTCCGACCGTCTGAACCTTGCGATCATCGGCGTGGGCGGGCAGGGCACCGAGAACGCCCAGGAGTTCGGGACGGAGCACATCGCCGCGATCTGCGACGTGGACTTCGGCGTGGTGCACCGGCGGGTGCAGGAGCGGCTGGTCGACGGTGACGGCAGTCCGCGTGAAAAGGGACACCGCTGGCGCGAGCAGTTCCTGCAGGCACGTCAATACACCGACTTTCGCGAACTGCTGGACACCGAACAGGACCTGGACGCGGTCCTGATCGCGACCCCCGACCACCTGCACGCGACCATCGCGAAGGCTGCCATGGAGGCGGGCAAGCACGTGTTTGTAGAGAAGCCGCTGACGTACACGGTCCACGAGGCACGCGCCCTGGCCGAGATCGCCCAGCAAACGGGGGTCGTGACCCAGATGGGCAACCAGGGTCATTCGGGGGACAGCGCGCGCCGGATCAACGAGTGGGTGGAGGCGGGCGTGATCGGCGACGTGACAGAGGTGCACATCTGGACGAACCGGCCCATCTGGCCACAGGGGATCCAGCGGCCCGAGCGGTGGGAGGAAGGGCTCAACGCCGGGTGGTACCAGCAGTGGCACCAGGGTGCGATCCTGTCCCTTGCGGCCGACGTCATGGATGCCGGTTACTCCCTGCCCAGGGGCATGGACTGGGACAGGTATCTGGGTCCGACGACGAAGGACATCCCCTTCCACCCCGTCTACCACCCCTTCAACTGGCGCGGCTGGGTCGATTTCGGGGTAAGCGCCCTGGGCGACATGGGCGCGCACCTCGTGGACCACCCCTACTGGGCGCTCGGCCTGACCTACCCCACGAGCATCGAGGCCACATCGACACCCTGGGGCGGCCCGCAGGACGACCCGGATTCCTATCCGCTCGCCATGCGCGCGCGGTACGAGTTCCCCGCACGGGGTTCCATGCCCGCGGTGGACCTGCACTGGTACGACGGGGGCCTGATGCCGCCGCGGCCGGCGGGACTCCCCGACGACGTCGACCTGAACCGCACCGGCGGCGTGATGTTCGTCGGCGACCGCGGAATCCTCATGCACGGCACCTACGGGAGGAATCCGCGGCTCTTCCCCGAGTCGCTGACCGCCGACGCGGAAGCGGTCGCGCCCACCTATCCGCGCATCGAAGACACCCACCAGATGAACTGGGTCAAGGCCTGCAAGGAGGGCGGCGAGGCTTCCTGTCCGTTCGACTATGCATCGCGGCTGACCGAGGTCATGCTGCTCGGGGTCGTCGCGCTGCGGACCGGCCAGGGGAAGAAGATCTACTACGACGGCGATGCCATGCGCGTGACGAATGTCGAGCAAGCCAACCAATACCTGACGCGCGAATACCGGGCTGGGTGGGAGGTGTGAGGGCTCGCGCCGCCCTGCGTTCCGGCAAACGCTCCACGCTCGATCTCGGGAATCCTTCGAAAAGAAGGAGAAGGAGTGCCGATCGTCCCCACCGAGTCTCCCGCCCCGTTCAGGATCGTCGCCGGATAGAGCAGCGCCGTCATGATGAAGAGTGAATCGCCAGCAACAGCTACTCCGCCAGCCCCACCGGTCAAACCACCCCAATATGGCTTGTCAGAGATCGGAGATGTCCACCCGCTCCAGGCGATACGGCCATCGACAAACCGATGATAGAGTCCCCCTTGGTCGCTCGCTCCGGTCGCCAGTCGTTCCCGGCCGGGCCCATACAACACGATATCCGGTCCAAGTGCGATCACGTCAAACACCGCTTGATCCGGAATCGGCAACAGGGTGTCCGGTCTCAATCCGCTCGACAGATAGGTCAACCACGGGTTACGCCAACTCGTGACCACGATTCGGCCTGACGCCATCTCGGTCACTCCGTCGATTCCCTGGAATTCCCAAGGCCCGCTACCGAATCGGCCGAAAGCCGCCTCCAACTCACCTGTCTCCAGGTAGGTCCGTACCCGCGGCAAGAGTCGGTCCGCGACGATGAAGCCGCCGTTGCGGCGCTCCTGGAACACGCCAACTTCGGCGATTGAGTCGCTTGGATCTTCCCCGAGTTCAACGACCTCTGCCAACTGGAAGACCTCGTCGAAAGGCAGTGACCCAATCGTTGTATTCGGCTCTCCGCAGGACGCGAGGAGCCCGGCGGCCACGACCAGTGTTGCCGGACTCGGGGTCGGCGCCATGCCGAGACTCCTTGCGGTCATTGACACGTCCTTGACCTGGAGGTCGTCCCAGAGTCCTTTCGCAATCTCCGCCATTCACTTCAAGAACAATTGTCAGGCCGAAAACGTGCAATTCGCTCAAGTGCAGCCAGTCCGGATCCACCCAGGCCCGTGTCTGGCCGCAGCAGGCCCTCTTGCCCCGGCCCGACACTGACCCCGACTCTGATAAAACAGTTCCCACTCCAGTAACGTGCAATCAGGAAACCCACCATGACCCAGACGCGCCGCCGCTTCCTCGCCACTTCCGCTGCCGCCGCCGGAGCCGCCGCCCTCACGCCCGGCCAGGCATTTTCCGCTTCGGCCTCCCGCGCCGGCTCACCCTTCGGTAGCGGCGCCCCCCACCCGGCTCCCGCCCCGACCCCCCGCCCCCTCAGGATCCTCATCCTGGGAGGCACCGGGTTCATCGGTCCGCACATGGTGCGCTACGCCATGTACAGGGGGCACGAGGTCACGCTCTTCAACCGTGGCCGCACCGCCCCCGAACTCTTCCCCGGCGTGGAGACGCTGATCGGCGACCGTGACGGCCAGCTCGACGCACTGCGCGGCGGCACCTGGGACGCCGTGATCGACAACAGCGGCTACGTCCCCCGCCATGTGCGCGACTCGGCGGAACTCCTGCGCGACAACGTCGGCCGGTACCTTTTCACGTCGACCGGATCGGTCTACAACTTCGACCAGGACGAGCTCACCGAGGACGCCGAGCTCCTGCCCATCGAGGACCCCACGAGCGAAGACGTCAACCGCTACTACGGGCCCCTGAAGGTGCTGTGCGAGAACGCCGTCACCGACATCTACAGGGAACGCGGCACCGTCATGCGGCTGCATGTCGTGGCAGGCCCGGGCGACCCCACCGACCGATTCACCTATTGGCCCGTCCGGATCGACCATGGCGGCGAGATCATCGCGCCGGGGAGCCAGTCCACCCCGGTCCAGTTCATCGACGTGCGCGACCTTGCCGAGTTCATGGTCCTGTGCCTCGAACGCGACATCGGGGGCACCTACAATACCGCCGGACCCGCGCTCGACCCGACGTCGATGGCGGAGTTCCTGTACGGCATCCGCGCCATCACCAGCACGCACCTTTCCTTCACCTGGATCGACGAGCAGTTCCTGGTGGACCGGGAAGCCCGCTTCCAGCTGTGGTATCCGCCCACGGAAGGCGCGATCCGGGGGCTGTCCCGGGTCCGGTCCCACAAGGGTGTTGCGGTGGGGCTCAAGTTCCGGCCGCTGGCGGAGACGGCGTTCGACACGCTCGAGTGGTCGCTCCCCGAGGAGCGGAGGAACGGTTTCGAGCTCAACCTGGAGCGGGACGCGGGGGTGCTGGAGGCGTGGAAGGCGCGGTAGCACCCGCCCTACAGCGGATCCCCGTAAAACCGCCACGCCGCGCGAAAGTCCCGCGCCGGCACCTCGCCCAGCAGCCGCGCCCGCACCATTTCGATCGGCATCCGGCCGCCTTTCAGGATCGTGTCGTGGAAGTCCCGTTCGGACATCCGGCCGCCCACGACCAGCTGCTCGTGCAGCGCCCGGATCTGCAGCCCTCCCAGCATGTACGCGGCCTGGTACAGGGGCGAATAGCTGCCGTTGAACGACCGGCGCACCTCGGCTGTGGCGTTGGCGGGCTCATGGCCGACGCGGTCGACCAGGAAGGCGATCGCCTCGTCAGGGGTCATCTCCCCCAGGTGGAAACTCAGCGAAAAGATGATCCGCGCGGCCCTGTGCATGCGCCAGAAGAGCATCCCGATCCGGTCCTCGGGCGTCGTCGGGAAGCCCAGGTCCCACAGCCGCATCTCCCAGTAGAGCGCCCACCCCTCGCCCCAGAACGGAGTGCGGAAGAGGTCGCGGTGCGAGTTGTACCGCTCGGTCATGAACCCCTGCAGGTGGTGGCCGGGAATGAGCTCGTGATGCACCGTCGCGCGCGAGAAGTGGATGTTGTTCCCGCGCATGCTCATGCGCTTCTCTTCGTGCGTCATCTCGTCGGTCGGGAACGACACCCGGATCACTTCGCCGCCCAGGAAGAACGGGTTCACGCGCTGCCGCTCCGGCGACATCATCTCCAGCCCCCAGATCTCCTTCGCCAGCGGCGGCACGGTCACCAGATCGCGCGACTCGACAAAGTCAATGGCCTCCCGGGCCAGATCCATGACCACCCGAGGCTGTCCTCCGGGGTCCGCGTGCAACGTTTTCACGTACTCCAGCGCGGCCCGCCAGTCGTCCCCGTACCCCAGCTCCCGCGAGGCCTCCAGCATCCGCTCATCGCACCAGGCGAACTCGCGCTCGGCGATCGCGACCAGCTCCGCGGGCGTGTACGGAATCATGTCGCGGATCAGGTCGGCCGTCATTCCGTCGGCACCGATGGGATCGCCCACGATCGGCTCCTCCGCACCCTCCGGCCAGCCGACGACCCGCTCCCGCAGCGACATCAGGTACCGGCCGATGGCGGCGTCGGCCTGCGCGAAGGGCTGCTTCGCCCACCAGGTGAAGAGAGGATCGTAGCCCTCGTAGTGGCGGTACCACGCGCCCAGCGCCCGTTGGTAGGACTGAAGGAGCCGCACGGCCCGCAGCCCGGTGATGGGCGTCGGGGTGGGCTGCCCCGCACCGTCCCCCCCAGCCCCCCCGGCGGGCGCGCGGGACTTCCATGCGCGGTCGGCCTCGTCCACCGCCCCGGCCAGCGCCGCCAGATCCCCCGCGATCTCCTGCCCGTCCACCGCATTGCGGAAGTGCCGGATGTCGAGCAGCGCCACGACCTCGTCCGCGAAGGGCAGCAGCGGCAACACCTCGGCGACGAGGCGACCCTCCCGCGCCAGCAGTTCACGCCGGTACCGCACCTCGTTGGTGAGGAGAACGTGATCGATGCCGCCTTCAAGGTCGTCCGGCGCCACCGTGAGCGCGTCCAGGGCTTCGGACCAGCCCGTGAGGAATTCGCTCATCCGCGTCTGTCGCGCAGCCGAATGGGGGATGTCCTGCCAGCGTCGCTCCAGCGCGGCCAGGTCGGAGGCGAAGCGGTCGACCACCGGTCCCAGGGATGACCCCTGGAAGGCGACGATCCGGTCGAGTGCGGGGGTGCCGGGGGTGGCTTGGGACGCGACGGACGCGGGAGCCAGCGCGGCGGCGACAAGCACTCCAACGGCCAAGGCTGCTGAACGGCGACAAGACATCCGGCTACTCCTGGGACGAATACGCGAGATCGTTGCGGGCGCGATCAAGCTAGCGCGCCCGGGGCGATCCAGCACTGGACGCGGGGGTTGGTCTCGGGCAAGGATCACACCATGCAGATATTCGGACAGCACGAGAAGCAGACGCTGGAACAACTGAGCCGGGTCGCGGCGCGGGCCGAACACGCGGCGCTGATGGCCGACGGCCACTTGGGGTACGTCATGCCGATCGGGGGTGTGGCCGCGTACCCGAATCAGGTGAGCGTGGCGGGTGTCGGCTTCGACATCGCCTGCGGCAACGCGGCCATCCGCACCGATCTGCAACTTCACGAACCTCGCCGACCGGTCAGGCGGACTGCGGCGCCACCTGGGGCGGCTGGGCGACGAGATCCGGCACGGCATCACGTTCGGGATCGGGGGCACCAATCCCTCTCGGGATGCGCCCTCGGACCATCCCCTGTTCGCGGACCCGGCGTGGGGGGCGGTCCCCGCGCGACACCGCTCCGCTCTCGTGAACAAGGCACGCAAGCAACTGGGAACGGTGGGATCGGGCAACCACTACGTCGACGTCTTCGCCGACGAGCGGGAGCGCATCTGGGTGGGCGTACACTTCGGGTCCCGGGGTTTCGGCCACACGGTCGCCTCCTCGTTCCTGGCGATCGGGCAGGGTGCCGAGTGGGGCCAGCGCGTGCCAGAGGCGGAAGTCATCCTCGATCTGGACGCGCCCGCCGGCCACGACTACTGGCAGCTGATGAACCTCGCGGGGCGATACGCCTACGCGGGGAGGGAATGGGCGGTGCGGAAGGCGGTGGAGATCATCGGCGGGCGCGAAGTGGAACTCGTCCACAACCACCACAACTTTGCCTGGGAGGAGGAGCACTTCGGGCGGACGTTCGTGGTCGTGCGGAAGGGCGCGACTCCGGCGTTTCCCGGACAGAAGGGGTTCGTGGGCGGCTCGATGGGAGACGACTCGGTGATTCTCGAGGGAACGGCCGATGCTGCCCCGGACTCACCCGCCGCCGCGCATCAGGCCCGTGCACTCTATTCGACCGTGCACGGCGCGGGGCGCGTGATGAGCCGCACGGCGGCACGCGGCAAGCGTCATCGCCGTACCGGCAAGGTGCTGAAGCGCGGCAGGGTATCGCGCCGGATGATGAACGACTGGGTGGACAGAAAGGGTGTGGTGCTTCGCGGGGGCGGGACGGATGAGAGCCCCCACGTGTACCGGCGGCTGCCGGATGTGCTCGCGGCACAGGGAGCGACGGTCAGGGTGCTCCACACGCTGCGGCCGCTGGTGGTGGTGATGGCGGGGGCGGGTAGATAGCGCCCGAAGGCGTAGCAGATCGTCGGGCCGACAAAGCCGAACCCGCGCCGGGAGCCGCCAGCGCCCCCCTACCCCCGTATCTCTGCGTCGATGCCCTCCTCGCCTTCCCATTTCGCGACCACCGCCGCCGCACACGAGTCGCTGTAGACGTTGACGGCGGTGCGGGCCATGTCCAGGGGCCGGTCGATGGAGAGCATCGCGCCCACGATCAGCATCGCCTCGGGATTGTCCCCGATGCCGATCGCGCCGAGGATGATGAAGATCACCACCAGGCCGGCGGACGGCACCGCAGCGGCGCCGATCGACGCCAGCAGGGCCGTGAAGACGACGACAACCTGGGTCATGAAGCCGATTTCAGCTCCCAGGGCCTGCGCGATGAAGAGCGCGCCCACACACTCCATGACCGCGGTTCCGTCCATGTTCACTGTGGCGCCCATCGGCAACGTGAACGAAGACACGCGATTGGATACCCCCACCTTTTCCCGCACGGTCGTGAGGGTGACCGGCAGGGTCGCGGCTGAGGAACTGGTCGAGAACGCCACCAGGAGGGGCTCCCGCATGTTCATCGCGTGTTTCCACGGAGACACGCGTCCCCAGAAGTAGAGCAGGAGAGGCAACGTGATGAAGAAGTGGATGAAGAGGCCCGAACCCAGGGCCATGACGTACTGAATGAGGTTGCCGAACGAGCGGAGGCCCGTCTCGCCCACCAGCGTGACCATCAGCCCGAAGACACCGAGCGGGAGCAGCTTGATGATGCCCCGCGTCAGGGCCATCATCGCCTTGAAGAATGCGTCGATCAGGCCGGTGACCTTGGTGCGCGGGCCCTCCGGCAGGGTGGTCACGGCCACGCCGAAGACGATGCAGAAGAAGATGATCTGCAGCATGTCGCTCGTCGATGCAGCGCCGAGGACGTTGGTGGGAACGATATCCAGGAGCAGGTCGCGGAACGACTCGGGGACCGCAAGGTCGGGCGGTTCCGCCCCGGTGTCGGTCACCGGATACCCCCGGCCCGGGTTGATGAGGTTGAACAGGATCAGCCCCGTTATTGCGGCCAGGAAGCTCGACACCAGGTAGTACGACATCGTCTTGCCGAACATCCGGCCCACCGTGCGCCCGCTCCCCGCGGACGCCACCCCCGATATGATGGAAAACACGACCAACGGCACGATGATCATCCGCAGGAGCCGCATGAACAGGACGCCCAGCCAGCCAAAGTATTCCGCGAAGAATCCCCCGGAAGGAGTGAGGCCGATGACGACGCCGATGACCATCGCGCAGAGTACCTGCCAATGGAGACGTCTGTACCAGGGGAGGTCGGGGTTGTAATCCATGGAGTCTCTCTCGGAGGGAAGGGTCTGGACAGGGGTGGCCCAACGGGCTCAAGGTGGTGACCGGGGCCCGGGGTCGTCAAGTTCGGGTCTCTTGTCAGTCAGCGACGGCTTGCAGACGCGAGCCCGGAGGCCCGAGGGAGATGCACAGGACACGGATCGACGAGATCGCGAGGGGCCCGGCCAAGCTGGAGGAGCCTCACCTGTGGGCCACGGACTCACCGACGAGCACCTTGTCGCTTTGCGGGACGTCACGGGATAGTGTTACGGCCCCTCGCCACTCCCCTGTACCGAGGTCCTGGAATGCCTGGAACCCCCGAAACCAATGCGCGGAAGCTGGCCGGCGCGCTTCTTGCCCTGACCGCCTGCACTCCCCCCGCCCCTCAGGACGACGACGCCCTGCGCTTCGCCGTCGCCCGCTTCCAGCACGAGACCTGCACCTTCTGCCCGGGCGGCGACACCGAAGTCGAGGACTGGCTGCAGTACAGCGAGCCGCTGTCGGGTGAGGACCTCCTGAGTTCCGGCAGCTACGTCGGGGGCTTCGTCACGCGGGCGCGGGAGTTCGGGGACGTGGAGCTGGTGCCGCTCACCTCGCCGGTCGGGGTCTTCGGAGGCTCCTCCCGCAGCTGGAACACCAGGGAGACGTTCGACCACTTCCTCGATGTGATGATCGCGGAGCTGCGCGACAGGATGCCCGTCGACGGCGTCTACCTGGCCCTGCACGGCGCGATGGCCGTCCGAGACGTCCCGCGCCCCGAGGCCGAGATCGCGCGTCGATTCCGGGAGGTGGTCGGGCCGGGGGTGCCGATCGCGGGGACCTTCGACCTTCACGGCAACGAGGACGGCGAATTCCTCGAACACGCCGACTTCGCCTTCGTGACCAAGCGCTACCCCCACTACGACGCCTACATCCAGGGCGAGCGCGCGGCCCGGGCGCTTCGGCTCGCCTCGCTGGGCGAATACGAAGCCACCACGGCGACCAGGAAGCCCGGGATCATCACGGCCACCGTTCTGCAGTGGACCGGGCAGTCCCCCTCGATGGACATCATGGAGCGTGCCCGGCGGTGGGAGGCGCGGGAAGACGACGCCTACGTGAGCGTCTTCTACGGCTATCCCTGGTCCGATGTCCCCGACGTCGGCGCGACCGTGCACGTCATGACCAACGGCGACCAGGCCCTCGCCGACATGATCGCCGACGACATGGACGACTTCATGTGGCGCGTGCGGGAGGACTTCGCCGTCGGCGGCTACCCCGGCCCCGAGGAGGCGGCGCGCATCGTCGCGGCGGCGGTCGCGAGCGGCGAGACCCCGGTTGCGGTCGGCGACCACAGCGACCGGCCCGGCGACGCGACCCATATCATGGGCGCCTTCGAGGCGGCCGGGATCGGCAGCGTGCTGTACGGGACGATCACCTCGCCCGCCACCCTGGAGGCGCTGGCGGCGGCCGGCGCCCAGCCCGGCGACCCGTTCGACATGGAGATCGGCGGTTTCACGCCATCGGGCGGGGTGCCCCGGCGCGTGACCGGCACCGTCGAGTACTTCGGCGAAGGCTTCGGCTACGACGCCATCGCCGTGGTCTCGTTCGGCGACGGCAACGTGGTGTTCATCACGCCCGCCTACGAGCAGGTGCTCTACCCGGACAACTTCCGGATCGGCCCGATCGATCCCGGCGACTACGATGTCTTCGTCGTGAAGTCACGGGTCCATTTCCGGCGCGGCTTCGACGAGACCGGGTATGCGCGGAGCATCGTCGTAGTAGAGGCGCCGGAGCCGTTCGTGGGGACGACGTTCCTGGACGCGCTCCCGTACGAGCATGTGAACCTGGACGGAATGTACCCGTACGGCGTGCCGGCGCGCAGGCGGTGAGGGGGATGACCGGGGTCCCGCGGCCTCAAACCAGCATCGCGTCCGCGATGACCTCCACCGTCGCCGGTCCGTCGTAGGCCAGAGCCCGCGCCAGCGCGTCGTCCAGCTCGCTCGCATCCCGCACGCGCACCCCGAACGCCCCGCACAGCTTCGCGTACTCGGAGAAATCAGGGTTGTGCAGTGATGTCTGCCACACGTCCAGACTCCCCGCGCGCTGCTCCTTGGAGATCTTGCCGAGCTCGTCGTTGTTGAGCACCAGATGGGTAATGTTCATGCCGTATTTCACGGCGGTGGTGATCTCTGCCAGATACTGGCCGTAGCCGCCATCACCCGATACCACCACGACCTGCCGGCCGCTGAAGGGTGTCCCTTCCTCCCGGGTCGCGGCCCATGCGCCAAGCGCGGCGGGATAGCCGAAGCCGATGGACCCGAGATAGCCCGACATGAGGACCGCCTGGCCCTTGCACTCGAAGTAGCGGCCGAACGAATACGTATTGTTGCCTACGTCCACCGCGATGATCGCGTCGTCGTCGACGGCGCGGGTCAGGGCGGCGAAGATCGCCGCCGAGTTGACGCCTTCGCCGCGCTCGTCGGCCTCGCGCCGGGCCTTCTCGGTCCGCCAGATGCGCCAACGGTCGGCAATCTCGCCACGGTGATCGAGCGACGCCGCGCCGTGTTCCGAAACCGCCGCCGCGAGCGCGTCGACCGTGACCCCGATCTCGCCGAGAACCGGGACATCCACGGCGTGAAACTTCCCCAGCGCCATGGGATCGAAGTCGACCTGGATCGTGGGCTTCTTGTCCGTGATGCCGGTGTGATTGGAGAAGCTGGCGCCCAGCACGAGCAGAAGATCACTCTCGTTCATGAACCAGCTCGCGATGGGCGTCCCGCTGCGCCCCAGGACCCCGCAACCGAGCGGGTGAGCATCCGCGATGAGGCCCTTCGCCTTGAAGGTGGTGATCACGGGACAGTCGAGGCGCTCGGCGAGCCCGGTGATCCGGTCCATGTGGAAACGAGCGCCGTGTCCCACGACAATGACGGGCCGCTCGGCACTCTTCAGCAACGTCGCGGCCTCTTCCAGGGTGTCCGAGGGCGGTGCGATGCTTCGGCGGGGCATCCTTCCCTCCGGTCCTCCCGGCCGGCTCCCCTCGTCGGCCGGCAGCACCTGAACCTCGTCAGGGAAGATCAGGTGGGACACGCCCCGGTTCAGGATCGCGCTCTTGCACGCCAGGTTGACCAGTTCGGCGTGCTTGCTGGAGTGCAGGACGGGCTGGCTCCACTGCGCGACCTGCCCGAAGGCAGCCTTGAGGTCCACTTCCTGAAAGGCTCCGGGTCCGAGCACCTGGGTGTCGACCTGCCCGGTCAGCGCGAGCACCGGCGACCGGTCCACGTTGGCGTCCCACAGGCCGGTGAGGAGATTCGTCGCCCCGGGCCCCGCAATGGACAGGCAGGCCGCCGGCCTCCCGGTGAGCTTCCCGTACGCGGACGCGGCGAACGACGCGGCCCCCTCGTGCCGGATCCCAACGAAGTTCATCTCTCCCGCGTCCTCGCGGCGCCGGATTGCGTCGGCCAGCCCCAGGTTGGAGTGCCCCACCATCCCCCACACCCATCGCACACCCCAGTTGACCAGGCTCTTCGCCATCACATCCGACACAGTCTCCACGTGCAATGCGTCGGCCGGCAGGCCCACGTAGATCCCGTCTTCACGCACGTCGACATCGAAGGTGGCGACCCCGTCATCGTATCCCCCGGGCGGCTTTCCGGTCAGCGGATGGAAGTCCCAGCCGTGCCAGGGGCAGCGCAGCCAGCCGTTCTCGATGGAGCCTTCGCCCAGCGGGCCGCCCTGGTGCGGGCACTTGTTGTCGAGCGCGGCGTAGATGCCCTTGTGGCGGGTCATGCAGACGGTCTTGCGACCGCAGCTGACCGCCTGCACGCGGCCTTCCGGCAACTCGTCGGGGGCGAGGACCTTGAGCCAGCGGACCCCATTGCCGCCACCAGCGGCCCCGGCGGAGCCGTTGTCGGTTGCGGGAGAAGACTGATTGACGTCGGTGCGGTCGGAATCGGACATGGAAAGAGGTCCTCCATGGGTTCGCGGGGCGGCAGCACAATACGGTACCCACATACACCGGGACAGGTTCGGACCTGTTCCACGGGGCCCCGGGCGCCCCCGACCGAATCCGCCAGGGCTTGACCTTTGCCCCCGAACCTCGGAACATGCATCATTCCGGCCTGTCCGGACCCGATCCCGTCAGGGACCGGAATCGCCCCTCCGAATCGAACTACGCCTCCCCACCCACGAAAAGGGCGAAGACCAACACAATGAAAACAGACCGCGAACAGGTGCGACACTGGAAGAAAGTTCTGTCGCCGTATTTTGGCCCCGACAACCGCCGAAGCGCCTGGCAGATGGGCTACACCGCCGTCCTGTTCCTGGGCGCGTGGGGTCTCATGTACTGGAGTCTCGGTGTGGGCTACTGGCTCACGCTCCTGCTGGCCTTCCCCGCCGCCGGCCTTCTCATGCGGCTCTTCATGTTCCAGCACGACTGCGGGCACGGGTCGTACTTCAAATCCCACCGGCTGGCGTGCGTGGCGGGCTCCGTGATCGGAGTGCTCACCCTCACTCCGTACCACTACTGGCGCAAGACCCACGCACTCCACCATGCGCATGCGGGCGACCTCGATCTGCGCTCCTTCGGGGACATTACCACGCTCACGGTCAAGGAGTACGAGGCGTTGTCCTTCCGGCAGCGATTCTGGTACCGGCTCTACCGCAACCCGGTATTTCTCTTCGGTCCCGGCGCGTCGTTCCAGTTCATCGTCAAGCACCGCTTCCCGTGGGATGTGCCCAAGGCCTGGAAGCGCGAGTGGAGGTCCGTGTGGTGGACCAACGCGGCCCTCGTCACCATTCTCGCTGCAGCCTGGTTCACCATCGGAATCGGTCCCTTGTTGATGATTCAGCTCCCGATCACCTTCATTTCGTGCGCGATCGGGGTGTGGCTCTTCTACGTGCAACATCAGTTCGAGGATGCGTACTGGCACTGGCACGAGGACTGGAACTACTTCGACGCCGGTCTTCATGGCTCGTCCTTTCTGAAGCTCCCCAAGGTGCTGCAGTGGTTCACGGCCAACATCGGCCTCCATCATGTTCACCACCTGAGCGCCCGCATTCCCAACTACCGGCTCCAGCGTTGCCACGACGAGAACCCGGAGCTGTGGGAGGCCCCGCGCATGACCCTGTGGGACGGCATCAAGACCCTGCACCTGTCTCTCTGGGACGAGGGACGCCGCAAGCTGATCTCGTTCCGGGAATACCGGCGGCTGCGGACAGCCGGGGCTCACCCTTGATCCACGGCAGGCGCCCCGTCGGGCGTGCAATCGCGGGTCTTGTCCTCTCAGCGGCCGTTCTCGGAGCTTGCGGGGACAGCATGACCGGCCCCGAGACCATCGAGGACGCCGAGTTCGCCGCGTCGCTCGGGATCAATCTGGCGGCCATGACGCGGACTTCGTCGGGACTCTACTACCAGGACATCGAGACGGGCGAAGGCGAGCCGGCGACCGGCGGGAACGCGGTGGAGGTGGCCTACACCGGCTGGCTGAGCGATGGCACCCAGTTCGACAGCGGTTCGTTCACTTTCAGTCTGGGGGCGGGTGATGTCGTGCCCGGCTTTGACGAAGGCGTCCAAGGGATGCGCGTCGGCGGCGTCCGCCGGATCATCATCCCGCCCGCGCTCGGATACGGGAGCCAGGGGCGCGGAGCGATCCCTCCCAACTCGATCCTGGTCTTCCGGATCGAGTTGCTGTCGATCGGATGAAATAACCCCGGGCGAGCCCGGCTCCACGCCTCCTACACCCCCACCAGCTCCCCCAGCACGAACACGTCGGTGAGCAGCGCCCGAATGTGGATCGACGCGTTGAGGTTGTCGATCAGTTGGGAGGACACGGCGGGTTGGGCCGCCACGAGCCGCACGAACGCCCGTGACGCCTCCGCGTCGCGTCGGAGCACCGCCAGGGCGGACTCGGTCGCCTCTCCGGCCGGCAAACGGGCGCGAAACGCCGTGTCCAGACCATCGAGCACCTCTTCGTAGCGGCTCAGGTAGTCGCGCACCTGCGTACCGGCCTTGCTCGCCGCGTCGTCGGTCAGCCCCTGGGCCGCGTAGGCGAGGAAGAACTCGTAGCCCTCCTCGATGGTGTCGATACGGTCCTTCAGGTCGTCCCCGGACACGCGGCTACGGGCCCTCCCCGCGGACCCTGTCGCTCACGGCCGCCTGGCCACCCCCTCCTCCGGACGCTTCCAGCTCCGCGGCCGATCCCTGCTCAGGCACCACCCAGCGCTCGGGATCGTGGTTCTCCAGGTACCGGTCGCGGTCGATCCAGCCGTTGATCATCGACCAGGTCATCCAGCGCTTCTCGGGGCGGATGGCGAAATAGACATGTGCAATCACAAGGAAGATGAGGCCGATCCC
This sequence comes from Gemmatimonadetes bacterium bin94, assembly GCA_002238865.1. Lineage (GTDB taxonomy): Bacteria > Gemmatimonadota > Gemmatimonadetes > Longimicrobiales > Gaopeijiaceae > Bin94. The sequence goes on from MPNE01000008.1 coordinate 141,149, forward strand.
GGAGACGCCGTGGATCACGTATACCCAGCCCCACGCGGCGTCGCTGAACAGGTAGGTGTTCATGGGCAACAGGAAGTTCTCGATCCGGAACATCATCAACACGCCGGTCACCACTGCGCCGAGCGTCACCACCATGGCGGCGTGGTGGAACATCTTCTGGTCGACCGGATACTTGCCGGATCGCGGCCGCTTGCCCTCCGGCCTGCCCAGCGCGGCCTTCAGCCCCTGCTTCCCTTCGGCGATGTCGCGGCGGTCGATCCACATCGTCCAGAAGTCCTGCTTCGCGAAGACGTGGTAGATGTGGTAGATGACCGTCAGGATGAGGAGAACGCCCGCGATCCAGTGGATGGTGACCCAGGGGAACTGGATCCCGACAACCGGGAAGAACGCCGTGATCAGCAGCGCGAACATGGCGATCGACATCGACCAGTGGAAGCCGCGCGCGCCGGGCGTGTGACGCTGAAGCTTTTCGGGAAGGCCCCTTGCCTCGTCTTCGTCGATCTCCCCGGTGGCAACCTTCTTGGGGACCATCAACGCGTGGCCCACCACGAAGATCGCCCCGATGATCACCGCGGCCCAGATCAGGTCCCACGAGACGCCGATGGGGACGTCCTCGCCCCAGGGGTTCAGAGCACGCCGAAGGAATTCCATGGGTTACCGTCCCTTTCGGGGGGAAACACGCCCGTTGGTGTGAGAACGCGCGCCCGAAAAGCTACGCGGCATCGCGGATCGCCCGTTTCACAAGGTTCCGGGTGAGCGCGATCTTGTAGTCGTTGTGCCGGAGCGCGCGGGAGCCCTCCACGGCGATCTCGCCCGCCATCTGGCCGGTCTCGTCGCTCGGCTCCCGTCCCCGCACTGCCGCCTCGGCGGCACCCATGCGGACCGGATACGGGGCGATGCCGTTCACCACCAGCCGCGCGTCCCGGATCACGCCGCCCTCGACGTTGAGCATCGAGGCGACGCTCGCGAGGGAGAAGTCCCAGGACTTGCGATCGCGGACCTTCTCGAAGTAGTGCCGCGCTCCGCTCCACGGGGCGGGCAGCCGGATCTGCGTGAGGAGGTCGCCGGGCTCGATCACTGTCATGCGCTCGATGTCGAGGTCCGGCCCGATGAAGAAGTCCGTCGCCGCGTACGTCCGCTCGCCCGAGGTGCTGGCCACGACCATCTCGGCGTCGAGCGCGACCAGGGCCGGGGCCGTGTCCGACGGGTTCACCGCCACGCACCGGCTCGCGCCCATGATGCAGTGTTCCCGGTTCATCGAACGGGACGTGCCCGCGTAGCAGATGTTCCCCCCGGCGCGGTAGCACGGCCATCCGCTGCGGTAGTACCAGCAGCGGGTGTCCTGCACGATGTTGCCTCCAAGGGTGCCCTGGTTGCGGATCTGCGGCGTTGCCACCGTCACGGCCGCCGTGGCCAGGAGGGGGTACGCGCTCATGACGTCGGCGCTTTCGGCGACCGTGGTCAGGCTCGTCATCGCCCCGATCGCGAATCCCCCGTCCGCCCCCGCCGAGATGCCCCGGAGCTCGTCCACGCCTCCGAGGTCGATCACCGCCGAGGGTCGCTTGATGCGGTCCTTGAACCAGTCGAAGGTGTCGAGTCCTCCGGCCAGTACCCAGCCCTGGTCGCCGTGCTCCTCCATGAGGCGCACCGCGTCGTCGACACCCGCCGGCTGGAAAAGCTCGAACGGCGGGATCATGTCACGAATGACAGCCACTTTATTTCTCCTTCTCGATCAGACGTGATCAGACGTGCGTGTCCAGCAGGCCGTAGGGCCGAGGCCGGCCCTCAAGCTCCGCCAGAATCATGTCGGAGGTGAGCGGTGTGCGGCACAGGCAAAGTCCGCCCATGGCATCCGCGACTGCGCATGCGTACGCGGCTTCGCCGGCACCGACCGGGGGCTCGCCGATTCCCTTCGCGCCCACGGGCGTGTGCGGATCGGGCTGGTTCACGGCCGCGAACCGGGGGCTCCTCGGAACGTCCAGGATGCCGGGCGGACGCGCCGTGTAGAAGCGCTTGGTAAAGGGGATGCCCCACTTGGGGTCGAAGACCCAGCGCTGGCTCTTCGCCATGCCGATCCCCTGAAAGACGCCGCCGTTGGTCTGGGCCGCCAGGCTGCGCGGGTGCATTACCGTGCCGCAGTCGGCGGTCGAGGCGAGGTCCACAATCTCGACCTCGCCCGTCTCGACGTCGAGTTCGACCTGTGCAAAGGTGGCCACCCAGGTGAAGACGGCGCCTGCCCGCGCGTAGTTGTCCCTTGCCGCGGCGATGAGGCCCTCTCCCGCCAGACCGGCGACGGCGGCCTTGGTCGCGTCATTGAGGTCCTCCGGGAACTGTTCACCGCTGAACTTGCCGCCCAGCGCCATCGCGCGACGCGCCGCCTGGGCGAAGTCCATGCCCGCCGCGGGGTTGGAGGCCCGGAAGACGCGGCCGTCCGCCACGCGGTAGTCGCTCGGAGAGCCTCCCAGCTCTTGCGCCGCCAGCTCCTGCAGAAGGCCGACCATTGCCGTGGCAGCGGCATGGTTGGCACGGGTGTGGGCGTGCGTCGTCTGACTGCCCGCCTGGACCGTGCTGAAGGGCAGGTGCTTGCTGGTGTCGCCCCAGACGATCACGACGTCGTCCCACGAGAGGTCAAGCACGTCGGCCGCGGGGCGGGCCGTGTCGGCGATGGAATGGGTGCCGAGGTTACCGATGCCCTGATGGACATGGAGCTTGCCGTCCGGACGAATGACCAGCAGGCCGTCGCGGCCGGCGCTGCCCGCGGTGAAGGGGCTGAGCCCCATCCCCACGCCGGTGACCTTCGAGCCGTTTCGCTGTCCCGAGAGCTGCTTCTTCTCTTCCCAGTTGAAGAGCTCCCCCCCCAGGTCCAACGCCTCGCGCACGTACGCGCTGGTGAACGGCGCCTTGTTCTCGCCGAGCCAGCCGTCGTGTCCCGGCGCGTTGATCTTGCGGACCTCGAGGCGGTCAACCCCGAGTTCCCGCGCGGCCTTGTCGACCAGGGGTTCAAGCATCGCGACGATCTGCGCCCCGCCCGGTGCCCGTTGCGCCGAGCGCGGGGGCGTATTGGTGTAGACCGGCACGCCGCGGAAGCGCATGTTCTCGGGCTGGTAGATTGCCGTCGCGACCGTGCCCGCGGTGCTGAAGTCGCTGGCGCGCCCGTAGGGGCCGCCATCCTGCACCAGGTAGAGGTCGAGCGCGGTCATGCGGCCGTCGGAGCGAAGGCCGATCTTCGCCCATCCCTGGAATCCGGCCCGCGCCCGTCCGATGTAGTTCTCTTCGTAGCGCGTGATCCTGAGCATGACCGGACGGCCGATCTTGCGTGACATCACCGCGGGAATCGCCATGTTCGGCGTCCCCGAGATCTTGCTGCCGAAGCCACCGCCGCAGTACTCGCCGATGAACACCACATCGTCGGCCTCCACACCGGCCATGCGCGCGACGCTGCCCCGGGAGCGTTCAGTGCTCTGCGTGGAGCCGTGCAGGAAGAGCTTCCCGTTCTGCCAGTACGCCATGCAGGAACGGGGTTCCATGGGGTGGTGCGTGACCGACTGGTGGACGATCGTCTCCTCGACGATCACTTCCGCCTCGGCAAAGGCCGCGTCCACGTCTCCGATGGCCCATTCGGCCGCCGGCTCGCCCATGGGCAGCCTGTCCGGCCCGGCTTCGTCGAAGACCGAATCGGGCCACTTGATCGTGAGCGCCTCGCCGCGGCCGCCGACGTTGCCGTCCAGCCGCGCGTCCGGCCCTCCCTCGCGGAGGCTCTCGAGCGGGTCCAGGACGAAGGGAAGCTGCTCGAACTCCACCCGGATCGCCTCCACCGCCGCGGCAGCGATCGTCTCGTCGACCGCCGCCACCGCCAGTATCGGCTCGCCCTCGTACAGGGGCTCGTCGGTGAGCGCGCCTTCACCCAGTCCTTCCGCCTGAACGGGCATCTCGGACGCCCTCAGGATCCCCAGCACCCCCTCCATCGCCTCGGCGGCGCTCGTGTCCACGCTACGAACCCGCGCGTGCGGCATCGGGCTCAGCAGAAGCTTCGCGAAGACCATCCCTTCGGCGCGGAAGTCCTCGGCGTAACGGGCCCTGCCTGTGATCTTCGCCCGAAGATCCGGCGGGGAGATGTCGGTGCCGATTACGTTCTCAGCCATGTCGATTCACCTTTCTCCTTCCCGCTCAGGCGCGGGAGCGGGACAACTCGGCCGCCCGCATCGCCGTGTTCAGGATCTTGTCGTAGTCACCGCACCGGCAGAGGTTGCCCGCCAGAAGGTGGGCCGCCTCTTCACGTGTCGGGTCAGGGTTTTTCGTCAGCATCCCGACCATGCTCATGGTGAAGCCGGGCGCACAGAAGGCGCACTGGAAACCGCCCTCGTCGATGACGGCCTGCTGGACGGGGTGAAGCTGTCCGTCCTGCTCCAGCCCCTCGATGCTGGTGACTTCACGTCCACGCACCGAGTGCGTCAGGATCGAGCAGCCGTAGTGGGTGACCCCGTCGATCAGCACCGTGCAGGCCCCGCACTCGGCCCGGTCGCACCCAAGCTTGGTGCCGGTCAGGCCGAGCTGGTAGCGGAGCGTCATGGCGAGCGTCTCCTGCTTGGGCACGTCCACGCGGCGCTGCTGTCCGTTGATGCTCAGGGTGACGAGCCGCTCGACCGCGCCCTGCGCCGACAGCATCGGCGCGAGCACCCCGCTCCCACGGAACAGATATCCTGCCGCAGACGCCGTCGCGCCCGCGGCGATCACCCCCTTGATGAACTTCCTGCGGGTGAATCCGCCTCGTCTCGATTGAATGACCTCGGCTTCCAACATCGATCTGCACCTCGCTGGTGATTAAGGGCTGGGCCGACAACCTCGGACATTATAAGTGCGGCGCCGGGGATTTCGCTAACCGCCCCCGCCCCGAACCGCATCCAGCGTCATCTTGTCCTCATCCATGAGACCCCAGAGCGCCAGCGCCCCCGCCAGGATGATCGCCGAGGGGTAGAAGAGCACGTTGGCGCCCTCGAGGAACCATCCCCACGGATCGATGATCGACTTCCAGACACCAAGGGCGGTGATGGCGAGGATCGCGAACATCACCGGATAGACCCGTTTCCGCCAAAACCCGAGGACGACCAGCGCCCCGAGAAGGATCTCGATCACCCCGAAGGCATTCTGAGCGACGGCCAGCGTGCCGATTCCGAGGTAGAATCTCTCCGCCACCGCCTGCCCGTGCTCGACGTTGACGAGCTTGTCGATGCCCCACATGACCAGCAGCCAGCCCGTGGTAACGCGCAGAAGGAACAGTCCCCATCGTTTCATCATCCGCCTCCTGGTTGGTATTCATCCTCGTTCGACGGAACCCGACCCCGCCGGCAACGTGACAGGATCAGTGTTGAAGCGAGCGGGTGGGGCGTCAATGGGCGGCCCCGGATCTCCGGTCGCCTCCTGCGCGCAGCGCACCTCACCGACCCCCCGGCGGGCGGCGCCAGCGGACCGGGGGCGGCGGCTCGTCCTGGAAGGTGACCGTTCCGCCGCTGTCCAGCAGACGAAGCGCCTCGCGCACCGCCGCCTCCAGCTGCGGGTCGCCCCCGGCGATCACAGGGGCCGGGTCGTTGCGCACCTCGATGTCGGGGGCCACCCCCTCGGCCTCCACGGCCCACTCCCCATTGACGTCGAAGAAGCCTCCACGCGGGGCCACGAAGCCGCCCCCGTCGATAAGGGGCGGTGTGTCCCAGGTCCCCACCAGCCCGCCCCACGTCCTGGTGCCCACCAGCGGGCCGACCCCCCGGAAGCGGAACAGATAGGGGAGGAGGTCGCCCCCCGAGCCTGCGCGCTCGTTGATCACCATGACCTTGGGTCCGAAGAGACCCGCCATGGGCTGGGTCCACGGCTTGCGGTCGCCGGCGCGTGAATTGAAGTAGCCGGTGAGTTCGCGGTCGAGGATGTCCACGATGTAGTCGGCCGCCGAGCCCCCGCCGTTGTTGCGCTCGTCGATGACCGCGCCCTGGCGGTCCTGCTGGGCGTAGAACATGCGGTTGAAGTACTGGTAGCCGCCCTGTCCGGTGTTCGGAAGCCAGACGTAGGCGAGCCGTCCGCCGCTCATCTCGTCGACCCGGGCCTGGTTGGCCTCCACCCATGCCCATCGTCGGAGCGCGGCCTCGTTGGCCGTGGGCTCGACCACGATGTCGCGGGCGTCATCGGCGGAGGGGGAGGACGCCACCGTCAGTGTGATGACGCGCCCGGCGGTCCCCTCCAGGAGGCGGAAGGGGTTGGTGGGGGCGCGCAGCTCGGCACCGTCGACCGCCAACAGGTAGTCGCCCTCCTGCACGTCGATCCCCGGGTGGGACAGCGGCCCGGCCACCCCGGGAGTCCAGTCGCCCCCGTCGTAGATGCGGGTGATCCGGTAGAACCCGTCCTCCTCCTGCACGTCGGCGCCCAGGAGACCCGTGCGGGGATTGTCCAGATCCGGGTAGTCGCCGCCACGCACGTACGAGTGGCCAACCGCGATCTCGCCCGACAGCATGTCCAGGAGGTGGTTGAAGTCGGAGCGGTGGCGCACGTCCGGGAGCCACGCCGAGTACCAGTCCCAGACGTCGTCCCAAGGTGCCCCGTGCTGGTTGTCCACATACAGGAAGTCGCGCATGAAGCGCCAGCCGTCGCGGAGCATCTGGGCGTACTCGGCCCCGGGGTCCACCTGCACGCGCAGACCGCCCAGGTCGAGAGCGCCGTCGCGGCCCGAGGGCGGCCGGGCGGTGCTGACGATATTCCACCCGCCGCTGTAGTAGAGCAGCTGGCTGCGGTCGTGGGAGACGGCGAGGCGCCCGCCCCTCTCGAGGAACTCCTCCCCCTCGCGCTCCTCGAGGGAGTACTTGAGCACGGCGCCGCCACCAAAGCCGCCACCCTGCAGGACGAACACCGTCCCCTCCGGTCCCGGCGCCAGCCCGGCGTAGTCCTCCATGTCCAGCCCGGGAGCATCCACGATACGCGCGGCGATGCCGTCAAAGTCGATGGTTGTCCGGGGCGGGTCGTCGTCGCCGGAGTCATCGCGGTCGGAGGTCCCTGTGCCGGACGGGCCGGCTTCGCCCGACTCTGCCTTCCCTCCATCCTCGTCCCCGCTCTCCTCCTCGTCGCTCCGGGGCAGGAAGGGGGAGGGCTCGTCGGCGCTGAGCAGCGCGAGGTAGAGGGCGCGCGTCACGGGCCGGTCGTACGAAGTCATGTCCAGCCAGCCGGTGTTGAGCGCGTAGTCGGTGGAGGCCAGGAAGTAGAGGTACTTCCCCGACGCGTCCCACACCGGCGAGATCGCGTCGGACATGCCGTCGGTGAGCTGGCGCGTCTCACCCGAGTCGGTGTCGTGGACGAAGATCGCGCGCAGCTGGTTGTCCAGCCGGCGGGCGTACGCGAGCCAGCGCGAGTCCGGCGACCACACCGGGTTCATCGAGCGCTCCGGATGCGCGAAGCGGTCGGTGTCGACATGCGTCACCTCGCCCGATTCCACCTCCAGTACCAGCACCCGGTAGTGCGCGTCGGTGAAGGCCAGGCGGGATCCGTCGGGCGACCACTCGGGGCGGAAGTAGAAGGACGGCTCGGGGATCTCGATCCGGCGCGGATTGGAGCCGTCCTGGTCGGCGATCACAAGTCCGTACTCGTCGCCTTCGTCGTTGAACCAGGCGATACGCGACCCGTCCGGCGACCACACGGCGTGCCGGTCGGCGACCCCCGGGGTGCGAGTCAGGTTGCGCCAGGATCCCTCGGCCGCGGGCACGGTGAAGAGTTCGCCGCGCCATTCGAAGAGCGCCCGCTTGCCGCTGGGAGAAAGGCGCGCGTCCCTCAGCTGTCCGGCCGGGACGGCCTCCCAGCGTGGCCGCGACCAGTTCATGTCGCCGGTTACGTTGATGACCAGCTGGCGCGTGGCGCCGGTGCCCGGATCGAGTTCGTGCAGGTATCCGGCCTGCTCGTAGACCACCACCCCGTCGCCCGCGCCCAGGGACTTCACATCGAAGTCGGCGTGGCGGGTAAGTTGGCGCTCGGTTCCGCCGCGCGGGTCGAACGACCAGACATTGCTGGCCCAGTCCCGCTCGGACATGTAGTAGACCACACCGTCCATCCACACCGGGTCCATCTGGCGCTCGCCTTCCCATGGCGGCGTGGTGCGCTCCCACGTCGAGGTGGAGACGATGCCCACCGGTTGCGCCTGGCCGCCACGGTAGTTGCGCCATTCAGGGTCCCAGTAGCCGATCTCCTGGTACGCGATGTGAGCGCCGTCGGCAGACATGCCGCCCAGGTAGGCCTGGGGCAGCGCAAGGGGCGTGGGCAGTCCGCCGGCCGGCCCCACCGTGTAGAACTTCCACAGCCGCGTGGGGACCGCGTCGCGCCCCGACTGGAAGAGGATGTCTCCGTCGGGTGTCCATCCCTGCACGACATCCGCGGACGGGTGCCAGGTGAGCCGCTCAGGCTGCCCGCCCCCGGCCGGCATCAGGTAGACGTCGGTATTGCCCCCGTACTGGCCCGAGAAGGCGATCCAGCGCCCGTCCGGGCTGAAGGCGGCGTCGGTCTCGGCGCCTTCGGAGCTGGTGAGGCGCGTTGCGTCGCCGCCGTCCCGCGCGACCTTCCACAGGTCGTTGGCGTGGGTGAAGACGATGTGCGTGGCGCTGACGTCGGGTTGGCGCAGGAAGCGGGTGCCCTGCGCGTGGGTGGGGGTGGGGGTGAGGAGGGCGAGGGTCAGCACCATGAGGGCGATGGCGGGAGGGCGCCGCAGGGTGGAGAGGGCGGCTGGGAGGGCAGGACGGGACATCGGGTCGGGCTCCGGCGTCGGAGGGCGGGTAGATGACGAGTTTCAGCAAGGTCGCGGTTGCGAACGGGGCTGACGAGCCCTGACTTGGTCACCCGGCCAAGTCGCGTGATAGTCACTGACCATGTGACTGACCAAGTGGAGCCGTTGCTGCCAGCCGACGGACGGGTATTGTCAATCGTCCTGGCCAGCCCGGTGTCGCCTGGTCTCCCGCACCGCGGTTGCCATTGCCTCCTCGTCGCTTAGTCCGGATCTGTAACGTGCTTCGGCGACGACCTTCCGTACAGTATCCGGTCGGCCTGCGGCGGCGCGTTCGCGTCGAGCCTGCGCAAGCCCGTAGCTCGCCTGCATTCGCATCCACTGATCTGCGGTACTCCACCCGATCGCCTCCAAAGCCAGTGCCATCTTAGCCGACACCCCGGACTTGCCGTTCAGGAGCCGCGAGAGTGTCCCGCGCTCACACCCCAGGTGTGCCGCAGTCTCGGTGACGTTCCAGCCAACCTCTTCCATGTTCTCACGGATCAGTTCGCCGAGATGGGGTGGGTTCAGCATCGGACCTACACGCTCGCGATTGTTGGCATTCATGCTCGGTTCCCCGTTGGACTATGGCGTGAGGTGCCTTGAGTCTACATCCTTCCCCGGCTAGCTTTTCGTGACGAGCAACCTGCAGGCCTTGCTGGAGTATCAGATAAGGAAGCCACCCTCACCATACCACGGTATCCCCCAATCGGTCACTCCTGCTGTTCCATGCTGCTCCCACGAATGGTTGCAACGAACTCGGACTTCCACGCGTCGCGTGCTACGGTGATCCACCCCGCGAGGACTGCTGCCACGGTGCCTCGGGTGGTCGCTCAAGACCTTGCGGAGCAACCCGAAGGGCTCAGGAAGGCCGCCGCAGAATGAAGACGGGAAGCCCGCAGGGACGCCGGCGGTACAGGAACCCACCGATAGACGAAGCTGTCTGTGAGTTCCACTTTCGCCCTGGTCCAGAATGGGATCTGACGATCCCCGGCAAGCTACACTCGGTCCTGGCTTCGGAATACGGCGGAAAGCGGCGCAGCCAGCAATCCATCGATGTCGGGGTGGAGATCAAGAACGACGAGCCTTCCAATCTACGATACGGTCAGAAACTGTCGAAGGTGCTACTCTTCACCGAAGACCAGACGCGCGCGGTCGGTGTCGGTCCCGATGTACTCAGTGTCCACATGCTTCGACCGTACCAGAGGCCCGTGGCACCGGAAGAGAGCGGTTGGGACGAATTCCGTCCGAGGATTGCCACGGCCCTGAAGGCGTATTGGGATGTCGCGGATCCGGCGGGTGTACGCCGAATCAGCGTTCGGTACATCAACCGAATCGTGATCCCCGAATCCGTGGTCAGGATCGAGGACTACCTGCATTCCGCTGTTCCTCTCGTTCAGGGATTGCCCGACGCGGTGAACAACTTCATGAGCCGAACCGACTATGGATACGAGGACGGTGCCCATTTGGTCCTAGCTCAAGGCACCTTCCCGTCGCCTTCGGGCGACATCGGTTTTCTGCTTGACATCGACGTCTATTCGGAACCTGCCGGTCTGCTCACTCAGACAGAGGCGTTGACGAGAACCGACAGGCTGCGGGCCCTCGAGAGGGGTGCTTTCGAGGCAGTGATCACTGACGCCGCAAGGGAGTTGTTCGATGCTGACCAAGACTAGAACTCGCTTGACGCAGCCACCGTCGCGTGCGATCGACAGGATACTACAGACAGGTGGTCTGAATACTCTTGAGGATCACTGGTCCGCTACTGCCCGCACACAGGGGTTGGCCATCTCACATGATGCCGCCTGGTTGCAGACCGAAATCGAAGCTCTTGTGATACGTGTGTTTGCCAGTTGGCGGACCAAGGCCGTGACGGTCTCATCGACGCAGGAGCACAACCGGCGCTGTTTCCTGGACCGGTTGCACGCGTCCTTCGATGCAGAACCGCTCGAGGACGGCATGGATCACCCCGCCGAGCAGGTGATCACGGCAGCGTTGGAGTCTGAAGACCGGGATACCGCCCTGCTTTGGCTATCGAGCGTCTGCTTGGAGTCGGAGAGTCCGGCGTTTGCGGCGGCCACGTTCCTGTGTGTGGCCCGGCAGCCGGAAATCGGAACCGCTGCGTGGCGTGCGGGATTGGTTAACGGCGGGCTGGCATCTGACGACATCGGACTCCGCGACGCGGCTATCCAGGCGGCGGAGTCCTGGGGTGACCCGGGTCTCCGGCTGATTCTTGCGGCCCACTCCGAGCCGGTCTCGTGGCTGGACGAGTACCGTCGAGGGGTAATCGACGACCTCGTCCGGTAGAAGATGTTCCTAGCCCGCATGATCACTCGCCACAAGTGGCAAGTCAAGGACGACTTGGCTTCGGACGAGATTCCGGCCGACGCGATTACGGCTGACTTGCGGACCGCGAACAACACACTCTCGTTCTGGCAGTGCGGTCAAGCGACCGAATCGGAGGTCTCAGATGCTGTGCTGGCGCTCGCGGCCGGACGCGACCGGATTCAGAAGCTCGATATCGTTTGGATTCTCACGGATGAGCTGGAGAGCGATGGCCAGAGCATTCGATTGACGCGGGGAAAGACACCGGTCGTCGGATTGTCCGAGCGTCACGTTGACGTGTGTCACCTCGACTACCGTCGGCTGGGGAGAATCGGTGATCGGGTCGCAACGGCCATCAGGCAGGACCAGTGGAAGAGGTTCCGAAAGCGGGAAATCGTTACCCTCCTGATTGCGGCCATGCGGAGCGGTCGCTTGTCCGAGACAGGTCTCACCGAGAAAGTCCAGAAGGAAATACGGGCCGCGCTGTAGCTTGGGGCGGCTGTGTTCCTCAACGACTTCCCCAGCGCCAGGGGTCTCGCCGGTTCGCCAGTCATGCGATACGGTTGGACTACGCTACGGGTAGTCCTCTGAAGGGGCTTGGCATACCTTGGTAGGAAGGGCTCGCCTTCCACCAGAACCGGGAGTATTCGGACATGGATGGTACGACCTTCGGGGAACGAATCAGGGAGCTAAGGCTTGACCGAAATCTGTCGCTCCGCCAGCTGGCAAGCCGAATTGACAAATCGGCACCCTTCCTTTCCGACATCGAGTTGGGACGCCGGTTCCCGTCCGAAGGCGTTCTCCGGGCCATCGCCAAAGAACTCCGGGTCGAGCTTGCCCACCTCAAGGAGTACGACCACCGCGAATCGATCACGACCTTGCGGAAGCTCTCCATGGATGATCCTGAGTGGCGGCTTGCCCTCCGGACGGCCACTGCAGAGATCAGGAAGGGCCTTACTCCGGAGGAAATGATCCATCGGCTCACGGAGTCCGAGCGAGAGAGCGACGACCGATGAGGGAGACACGCGCACCGGGGAAGCCATTCGGGCGGCGGCTATACTTCGAGGATGGTGAAATCGAACGCATCTGCGCTGATGCCCTGAAGTCAGCCGGGTGCCTGCCGACCACCTGCGCCCCAGTCGAAATCGAGCTCTTCGTCGAGAAGGCTTTCAATTGCCGGGCGGTCTACGATGACTTGCCGAAAGGCGTACTCGGTGCCGCCGCTTTCAGGCGAGATGGTAGCCTTGAGGAAATCACGGTCTCCAGGTCGCTGTCCGCTGGCGGACAAGTAGGTGAGCGTCGGACTCGCTCCACTTGGGCCCACGAGGCCGGTCACGGTCTCCTACACGGGCCCTTGTTCGCGCAGGGAACGCTCCCGCATCCCCTTTTGGATGACTGCTTCGACTACGAGAAGCGGCGCATCCTTTGTCGTGAGGCGGACATCGGAGCAACTGGCACGAGCTACCACGGCAAATGGTGGGAGTGGCAGGCCAACCAGGCTATCGGAGGACTCCTCCTGCCCCGAGAACTCGTCGAGACGTGCGTGGAGTCGCTCACCGAGGAGCAAGGGCTGCTCGGCACCCGCGTGTTGCCGACCACCCAGCGCGAGCCCGCCTCCCGTCTGTTGTCGGAGGTATTCGATGTGAACCCGGCGGTAGCGCGGATCCGGCTATCAGGCCTCTTTCCTTCGGACAACCAGGGAACCCTTTAGCTCAATCGCAGCTCCCTGACTCCAGCCTCATCCCACCACGTCTGACTCGGCGGACCACCGGGATGGATTGCGAAACTGACAACGTAAGCGTAGATTGTACGCATGCCTAATCTCAACGTACTCTCGCTGGACGGTGGCGGCATGCGCGGCCTCTACTCCGCCACGGTCCTCAAGGTGCTCGGCGAGCGCTTCGCCAAGCTAAATCACTCGGGTCCTCTCGACATCGGCAAGGGCTTCGATCTGGTCGTGGGGACAAGCACTGGAGCAATCCTGGCAGCGGGAATCGCGGCCGGAATCGCGATCGACAAGATAGTGACCCTTTACGAGAAGATCGGTCCCCGGATCTTCCCACGTCCCATGCCTCCCGGCCAGATGTCGCTTCGATGGCGTGACAAGGCACGCTTCGCAACATGGGGTGCCCGTCATCTCCGCAACTCGGCGGGCAACAGTGAGGAATTGGCGACCGCTCTCCGCAACATCTTCGGCACCTTGACGCTGGGCGAGCTCTACGAACGCCGCGGAATCGGTCTCGCCATATCGGCGACGCGCCTGCTTCAGCACAGCCCAAGGGTCTTCAAGACGCCCCATATCCCATCCAAAGACCGGGACAACGACCTTGCAGTGGTCGACGCTTGCCTCGCCAGCAGCGCGGCACCGATCTACCTTCCGCTCGCCTCAATCACCGAGGACGGCATCGAAGGTCAGGTCTTCGCGGACGGCGGGCTGTGGGCCAACAATCCGGTGCTTCTGGGGCTTATTGACGGGCTGGCCGTCACCGAACCGGATCAGCCGATCGTAATCGTGTCCGTCGGCACCTGTCCCACGCCCGTTGGTGCCGATCCATCCCCCAAGCTCGCCCGCGGGATTCTTGACTGGCGCGCGGGTGTGCGGCCTCTCACGCTCGGCATGGACACACAGTCGCAAGCCGCGACCCACGCCGCCACCCTGCTTGCGGAACAACTGGCACCTTTGGGCAAGCAAGTGGAGATCCTGCGTTGCGCTGAGTCCAAACCGTCTCCCCACCAGGCTCAGCTCATCCAACTCGATTCCACGTCCCGTGATTCACGGAAGCTGATGAAGCAGCTGGGGAACGCTGACGCCCATGACACATATCGATGGACCCAAAGCGACGATCGCCGCGGGGCCATTCTCAAGCAGGTCTTCGCACGGATGCCGGAGACCGACAACCACCCCGAACCGGAAGGTGAGAAACATGACAGATTGCGATAAGGACGTGCGGGCCTACCACGACGAGCGCGTCAGGCTCACGGAGGACCAGAAGAAGAAGCTGCGCGACCGCAGGGACGCGAACCGCGACCGCCTTCGACGCGGCCTCAAGAAAAACGGGGACCCAGCACCCGTGAAGTCGGTGATCCAGGGATCGTACGCGATGGGAACCGTCATTCAGGAACCGAAGAGCGCCTACGACATTGACGACGGCGTGGTCTTCACGGCGAAGTCCCTGATTGGGCCCAAGGGCGCATCGAAGACGGCCCTGGACGCGCGCAAGATGGTCCGAAATGCGGTGAACGATGGCTCCTTCAAGACTGATCCGGAGATCAAGGCCAACTGCGTCCGGGTGTACTATGACGACGGGCCGCATGTGGACATCCCGGTCTACCGGTCGACCACGGATTGGTCCGGCAACGACAAGTACGAACTGGCCAGCGTCGACTGGAAGGAGTCGGACCCGGAAGGCGCAAACAGATGGTTTCGGGTGTGGGTCACGAACAAGACAGCGGCTGGGATGGTACACTCGCGCGAACTGATCCGACTGCTCAAGGCCATCTGCAAGAACCGACCGTCGTATACCACTCTGCCCAGCGGCTTCGTACTCACGGTGCTGGTCCAGGAATGTTACCAGTCGTCCGACGGGCGCCTCGACATCGAACTACGGGAGCTCATCGAGGCCATCCACCGTCGACTCGAGAACAATCTGATGGTTGCGCATCCCGTAGTGTTCGGAGAATGGCTGATTGATCAGGACACGAAGCACCGGAACGAGAAGCTCCGCGAGCTCCTGGGTAGGCTGGTGGAGACTCTCGTAGCCCTCGACCGCCCGAATTGCACCCGGTCGGAGACGCTCAAGGCCTGGAAGAAGGTGTTCTCCACAGATTTCTTCGACCAGCGAATTGCAGACGCTGAGGAGGAAGAGAGGAGACGCACGGCCGTAGGAGTGGCCACCCCTGCCGTGATCTCCGCGCCCAAGTCGTACGGCTATAGCGAGGAGTCATGTCATGACCGAAGGAACCGCCAGCCGTGAGCGCGAGCGACTCGCGGTGGCGCTTCCTACGCTCACGCTTGACACATCCACCGAGCCAGCCACGGTCACCGGGACACTGTGGCTCGATTCGGGCATCGGCTTCTCCGTGGACCTCCGAATCCCGAACGGCTATCCCGAGGGAATCCCTCGGCTGTATTGCCGACGGGAGGAAATCCCTTGGATTGTGGATCGCCATGTGGTAGGCTCGGGAGTCGCCTGCCTCTGCGTGTCTTCGGAATACCGTCTTCACTGGCCGCGAGGATCGGATCTGACGGACTTCCTGAAGTGCTTCGTGGTACCGTACTTCGCGCGGCAAGCCTATTACCAGACCCACGGTCAGTGGCCACCCGGCCAGGAGCGATCGCACGGGGCCGTTGGCATCGTCGAGAGTTTCAGCGACACCCTTAGTGAACTGGGCTCCCCGGGCGTCGCCACGATCGAGCGGTTCTTGATCATGTTGGCATCTCCAGGTCACCCAAAGGCATCCGATCCCTGTCCCTGCGGCAGCGGGAAGAAGATCCGCAAGTGTCACAGGCGGCTCGTCTGGACTCTCAGGAACAACGTCGATCCCCAACTCGCCCGGAACGATTTGTCACTGCTACGCCAGTCGCAGTCGCGCCCTGTCAGCCCCTCGGCATAGTCGGGGCAACGGCTCAGCCCGCTGGCCGGAGACGGTTGCGGAACGCGCTCCGCGCGGCCTTCGAGGTGGAACCGCTCGAAGACGGCAAGGGCCATCCAGCCAAACGAGTGATTGCAGCTGCGATGGATTCGAGAGGTCATGGCACCGTTCTGGAGTGGATCTGCCGAGACTCCGGCATTCTTGGAGGCCCACTCTGAACAGGTCCGTGGCTTGACGAGTACGTTCGTGGGTGATCGACGACCTCGCGAGTAAGCAGCTCAGAGAGAGAAGTGCGCGGCTATTACTTGGTCAGTGACCAAGCTTGACATGATCACCGACCAAGTATGCCAAATCACCGGCACGCTGACGTACCGAATGGCCACCCCACAACCTACTTCCCAGCACCTGTTGACACCGGTGAGGGTGACGGATCCTTGAAGCGCCAGCAGCGGGCTGGTAGTCGCGGCCACATCGCGTAAGAAGGGGTGGGTGGCGAGGCACATTCCTTGATGTTCTAACGTCTTCCATGTGGAATGCCTCCTCCATCAGATGGTCGACTAAGTGCCGGGGGTTGCGGGTGGTGGAGGGAATCCTCCCTTGAGACCAGACGCCCCGCCGGATAGGTTCCCGCGTCGGGCCACCCTCCGAACCTTCATTGCCGAGAGCCCAGCGAACCGGAAAGACCGAACGTGCCCCTGACTCCCGAACAGCGAGCCCGCGAGAAGATCGACCGGCAGCTTGAGGCCTGCGGATGGTTGGTTCAGGACTTCGCTTCCATGAACATCCACGCTGGCAGGGGCGTGGCCGTGCGCGAATACCCGCTGGAGTGGCGGGAAGGCGCGGACACCCGGTCCGGGTCAGCCGACTACCTGCTCTACGCGGACGGCTGGGCCATCGGGGTCGTAGAGGCAAAACCCGCCGGGCACACCCTTGAAGGGGTAATCGTCCAGTCGAAGCGTTACACCGAAGGGCTCGACGAGCACGTTCCTGCGCGGTACCGACCCCTCCCATTCGCCTACGAGTCCACTGGCGAGGTGACCCAGTTCACCAACGGTCTTGACCCTCACCCACGCAGCCGGGAGATCTTCACGTTCCACCGGCCCGAGGAGCTACTGCGGCAGCAGGACCTGGGATCCTTACAGCTGCGCAGGATGCTCCGGAAGATGCCCGGACTGCCGCAGGGTAGACTCTGGCCCGTCCAGCACGAAGCGATTGCGAACCTCGAGCGGTCCCTCGCCCATGCCCGTCCCCGCGCCCTCATCCAGATGGCCACCGGCAGCGGCAAGACGTTTACTGCGGTCACGGCCTGCTACCGGTTGATCCGGCACGCCGGGGCCAAGCGCGTCCTCTTCCTCGTGGACCGCAACAACCTAGGCCGCCAGACTCTAAACGAGTTTCAGCAGTACCGGGATGCCGGTTCCGCATACTCCTTCGCCGAGGAGTTTGTGGTGCAGCACCTCCGGGGCAACGCCATCGATCCGGCCAGCAAGGTCGTCATCACGACCATCCAGCGCCTCTACTCGATCCTGAAGGGCGATACACAGTACAACCCCGCCAACGAGGACGATTCGCTCTTCGAGTCCGGTCGCGCTCCCGGCGGCGAGCCGGCCCCGGTCGAGTACTCCCCGGACCTTCCGGCCGAGACGTTCGACTTCATCGTGATCGACGAGTGCCACCGCTCGATCTACAACGTCTGGCGGCAAGTGATTGAGTACTTCGACGCCTTCCTGATCGGACTGACCGCCACGCCGAGTCCCCAGACCATCGGGTTCTTCCGCAACAACGTCGTGCAGGATTACTCGCACGTAAAGGCCGTGGCCGACGGGGTCAACGTCGGGTACGACATCTACCGCATCAAGACGAAGATCACCGAAGAGGGCGGCGGTGTGGAGGCGGGGCGGTACGTGCCCCGGCGCGACCGCCGCACCCGCAAGACCACGCACGCCGAGCTCGAGGAAGATCTGACCTACACGGCGAACCAGCTTGACCGCGACGTGGTGGCCCCCGATCAGATCCGGCTCGTCGCGCGCACCCTCCGCGAGCGACTGTTTAGGGATGTTTTCCCCGGCCGCACCGAAGTCCCCAAGATGCTCGTCTTCGCCAAGCACGACAGCCACGCCGACGACATCGTGAAGATCCTCAAGGAGGAATTCGGGAAGGGCAACGACTTCTGCCGGAAGATCACCTCGAAGACGACCGGGGCCTCGCCGGAGGATCTTCTGAACCGCTTCCGCAACTCGTACAACCCACGCATCGCTGTCACTGTGGACATGATCGCCACCGGTACCGATGTGAAGCCGCTGGAGTGCCTCGTCTTCATGCGCAATGTCAACTCGGCGGGCTATTTCGAGCAGATGAAGGGACGCGGCGTGCGCGTCATCGAGCCGGGCGACCTGCGGAAGGTCACTCCAGACGCGAAAGACAAGACGTATGTGGACGCCCCGAAGTGGGCAAGCGCGGATTCGGAACCGAGTCGGTGGCAGTCTGGTCAGGTACTGTCGTATGTCCGGCCTCTTGATGCAGCCCTTTATTGGCCGCGGGCCCGTATGGTGTTCGTGAGATCGGATCCAAATCGCACTTGCGGGCTCTCAGGCCCTCCGTCTTGCACTGGTTTTTCCGACCCCGTCTTGCTGACTGTTTGCCCTTACCCGTTTCTCGCGTCCTGTTGCCAAATCTCCCGGCAGCGAACTTTGCTTTCGCTTCTCCTTTCGCCGCCCGCTCAGGCGGCAGCACGAACTCGGTAAGCCTCCTTCCTTGTGGTCAGCGCCCAGACTCTCCGCGCCGTCCTGTTGGCGAGCGCCACCGCGACCACCTTCTTCGGCTTGCGCGCCAACATCCCGGCCAGCCACGGATCCGTGATCTCGGCGCGCCGGCTCGCGTGCTGAACGACCGCCATGGCTCCCGTGACCAGGAGCCGTCTGAGGTCTCGCTGCCCCATCTTCGATATCCTGCCCAGCCTCGGCTTTCCGCCCCTGGTGTGGTGGCGCCGGGGCCCGGTGGAGTCCCCGCTCCCCCTTCTTCGATTCCCGGCCCAGCCTCGGCTTGCCGCCGGTGGTGTGCTGCCGCGGCACGAGACCGAGCCAAGCCGAGAAGTCGCGACCGCGCCGGAAGCTCTCCATCGGCGGTGCGAAGGCTTGGATGGCCATCGCGGTGACCGGTCCCACTCCGGGGATCGTCATCAGCCGCACCGTCTCTTCGCACTCCCGGGCGCTCGTCCGGAGTTCGCGGTCGAGCCCATCGATCTTCTCATCAAGCTCTTCGATCCGCCCGAGCAGCAGCCAGCCCAGCTCGACGACAGCCTCCGGCAGGCCACAGTCCCCGTCTTCGAGCACCGCGGCCAACTGCCCGATTCGCGCCCTGCCCTGCGGAGCCACAACGCCGTACTCGGCCAAGTGGCCCCGAAGCGCGTTGATCGTCTGCGTGCGCTGGCGCACCAGCAGGTCACGGGTGCGAAACAGCATCCCCCGCGCCTGCTGCGCCTCGGTCTTGACTGCCACGAAGTGCATGGTCGGACGGTCGGCCGCTTCCGTGATCGCCTCCGCGTCCGCCTCGTCGTTCTTGTGCCTCTTGACGAAGGGCTTCACGTAGATCGGTGGGACCAGCTTCACCTCGTGGCCGAGCGCCATGATCTCCCGGCCCCAGTAGTGGGCGCTGGCACACGCCTCCATCGCCACCGTACACCCCGGTTGCGAGGCGAGAAAGTTCAGCAGCTTCCCGCGGCTCAGCTTCCTGCGGTAGGCCACGGACCCGTCCGCCCTCGCCCCGTGCACCTGAAAGCTCCGCTTTGCCAGATCGATCCCGATGATGGTAAC
>MPNE01000030.1 GCA_002238865.1 Gemmatimonadetes bacterium bin94
ACACGCCGTGTTGAACACGGCGGCTGGCGAGGGGTGCTGCGCCCCCCTTCGAACCCCCGGCCTGTCGCGTCCCTGCCGGAGCAGCGGACGCGTGGGGGCGAGGCCCCCGAACCCCGTCTCCGGTGCGACCGTGGCTGAGCATCGCACCGTGATGGTCGCCGCCCGGGTCACGCCCGCGGAACACGCCGCCTGGCGGGAGAAGGCGGCTGAGGCGGGCGTGTCGCCGTCCGCGCTGCTGCGCGAGGCGATGGCGCGGACCCGGACCTGGACCGCGTCGGCGCGGGCCGTCGAGCGTGAGCGTACCCGCCAGATCGCGCGCATCGGAAACAACCTGAACCAGCTGGCGCGCTGGGTGAACACCCACAAGACGGTGGCCGAGGCCGTCTCGGTGATCGCGCACCTCGTTTCGTTCGAGCGCTCGGTGCTCCGTGTCGCCCGCATCGGCGAGGAGGGCGCCGATGCTCGTTAAGTTCCTGTCCCACGGGAAGGGATCGGCCCGGGCGGCGGTCGAGTATCTCGTCGGCGAGCGGGACGCGGCAGGACACGAGCGCGAAGGCGTCGAAGTGCTGCGCGGGAACCCGGACATGGTGGCCGCCGTGGCCGACTCCCTCGGCTTCGAGCGCAAGTACACGTCGGCCGTGATCGCGTGGGCGCCCGACGACCGCCCCACCGACGAGCAGATCGAAGCCGTCCTCGACGAGTTCGAGAAGACCGCTTGGGCGGGACTGGAGCCGGACCGCTACGCGTGGACGGCCGTCCTGCACCGCGAGCGCGGCGGTGGCGTCCACGCGCACATCCTCGCCGCGCAGTGCGACCTACAGACCGGGCGGAGCTTGAACATCGCGCCCCCCGGCTGGCGCAAAACCTATGCCCCGCTTCGCGACACTTTCAACCACGAGCATAGCTGGAGCCGCCCGGACGACCCGTCGCGAGCCAGGGCCCATCGGCCGGGCCACGTGGCCTACATCGAGGCGTCGAAGCTGCGGGCCGGACTCGAACACGAGGCGGACCCTCGCACACTGATCCGCGACTACTTGGTGCAGCGCGTCGAGCACGGTGCGGTCAAGGGCCGCGCCGACGTGGTCTCCGCGCTGGAGGACGTCGGCCTGGACGTGCCGCGCCAGGGACAGAACTACATCACCGCCCGCGATCCCGACAGCGGGAAGCGGTGGCGGCTGAAGGGAGAACTCTATGAACGAGACTTCGAGCCCAAGCGACTTGACCTCCCGGCTGAAGAGCCGGCCGGAGGCCGACCGGAAGGAGATCGAGGAGACGGCCACGCACGAGCTCAGGCGGCTTGGCGAGAGCTTAAGCGCCGTCAGAAGCGACGCGCTGCGTTCCATCGAGGCAGATACGGAGGAGGCGACCGGGCGGATGCGCGAGTTGCTGATGAAGGCCTGGATCCGGCCGCTCGTGGTCGGCATGAGCCTCTTCCGCAAGTGCTTCCAGAGACGCATGTTGTTGTGAACATGCAACTTAGGAGTTTGGATGGTTGGACTCCCGCCGATTGATTCCCGCTCATTGGGATCTTATCGGGCGCGGACCCTCCGGCGGCTTTCCAGAGCCGTCCTGAGTTGTCCCGTGTTGGCCTGCTGATAGCAGCGCAGAACCGTCTGGGGGTTCTTCCACCCGCCGAGTTCGCAGAGCACTTTGAGCGGCTGGTCCATCAGGTCGCTGGCAAACTTCCGCCTGAGCGAGTGCCAGCCGCGCCCACGCTTCGGTTCGAGCTTCGCAAGGGTTTCGGCCCTGGACCACCACTTCAGCGCCATGGAACGACCGAGACACTGCGCGGGTTGTGGCGGCGCGGGCAGCACCGGACCGTCGCCGTTTCCGGGATTCATCCGCCGCGCCTCCTCCAGGACGGCCACCGCCTCGTCGGTCAGCGGCGTAGTGTGCTCATAGCCCGTCTTCTCGTGCTTCGCCCGCCACCGCACCATCGCGCTCTCGAAGTCGATGTCCGACCACGTGAGATTGCGTATGGCCCCGATCCTGTGGCCGGTTTCGTGCGCGAGCACGAGCCCGACGCGGAACCGCCAGTCCACCCGGCGCGACACCTTCAGAAGTGCCCGGTATTCCTCCTCTGTCAGAACGACGCGGGTGGGGTTCTTCGCCCTGGGCTTCCTGAGACCCTTCAGCGGGTTCCTGTCGAGCAGCGGGCGGCCGTGCTCGTCCCTCGACCTCACCGCCCAGTTCAGCACCGCCATCAGGAACGTCAGGTCCCATTCGATGGTGCGGTTGCCCACGGGCCTTCCACTGGGACCAATCCTGCCCGCCCGCCGCTCCCGTATGAACCTGTCCCAATCGCGCCGGGACAGCGGATCATCTAAGGGCTGAATCACGGCAGGAGATCACGTAAGTCTAATCAGGACTGCACGATCTGCGCTTCCTGCCGTTGGACTGGACCCTGCTGGACCGTGCCCCGAAAGCGGGAAAAGCGGCCTTGAATGGCGGGACTCCCGCGCCCGCACCACCCACTTCGCTGAAGGCCTCCGAAGCTCACCTCGCGTACATCTCGGGACGCCATGTCGGCGGCGAATCGGCGATCCGACCTACCGGAGCGCCGCGCCGGGATTCTTCAGGGCGTGGGCACCACCTCACGCATGGAGGTTCCGGCGATCCACAAGCCGCGTCCGCGGGAGCTGGCTGACGACCGTCATTGGTCGTGAGCCATGTGCAGGACCGCGAGGTGAGCGGCAGGCCGAAAGGTACACTCGGGCCGCGATTCTTGCCAGACTGAGTCTTGTTCAACGGCAAAGCCTGAACGCGGGGCCGACTGACTGACTGACCGGGTTGGAATCCGCTCGTCAGCGAGACAGAAGCCGACCCGTGTATACTTGCGCGGGGGTGGGGTGCTTCATATCCTCATGGCGTCGCCGACAGTGCTGGTCACCGATCAGGACCTCCAGCCCCTCGCCGGCATCGCCGTGGCGAGGTGGGACGCCGATCAGGTCAAGCGGGAAGGAGTGACCGACGCCGATGGCGTCTGGACTGATCCGAACGTCCGCAAAGGCAACTACCGCGTCGAGGCCGCCGGCGCCACGCCCGCAACCTGCCGTGTCAAGGCCCAGGAAAGGGCGCAATGCGCCATGGTCGTGGATGTAGTCCTCGCCAACCTGAAACTCGTGGCCCGTCACGGTCACGACAACCGGCTCAGGCGACACATCGAACGGACCCCAATCGCACCCTGCTCCAACCACCAAGGATCCGCAGATCGCCAGACCCGCCAAAGCCCGACGGCACACGTCAACGCCCCCAATCGAAGGTCATGCACATCATGGTCTACCTCAGGTAGGCTACGCCGACGAGCAGGGACGTCATGCGATAACCGCCGAACTCAATCTCACTGTAGGATTCACTGGTCAGTTCATGCCCGTACTGGAGATCCAGTGTGAGGTCCCACTGCGGCGACATCGGGATATCCAAGCCCGCGCCCGCGCCCACACCCGCGATGAAGTCCTCGTCGCGCGTTCTGCACTCTTGCGCTGGCGTGTCGTCGAGCGAAGTCTCATAGCAACCGGCGGCTAACCCGAAG
This sequence comes from Gemmatimonadetes bacterium bin94, assembly GCA_002238865.1. Classification (GTDB taxonomy): domain Bacteria; phylum Gemmatimonadota; class Gemmatimonadetes; order Longimicrobiales; family Gaopeijiaceae; genus Bin94. The sequence goes on from MPNE01000030.1 coordinate 3,533, forward strand.
ATCCCGCCGCCCCCAAGACGCAGGGTGAGCCGGTCGTTCAACAGGATGTCCCCCATCCACAGCAACTGCGCGTCGATGTAGTGCTGGCTCCTGTGGAAACGTCGTGAGTTGTAGAAGCATGGCGGGATCTCTCCGGGCTCAATGCTGATTTCGGGCGGGTCGAGGCAGGCACTGTCTTCATAGCCTCTGCGCGCGTAGGAGACGCCGAGACGGAAGCCCCAGGCGGATGTCGCCGAGACGCCTACCGTCACGCCAATGCTGGGGTCCTCGGTAGCGAAGCGCGAGCTGTTGGCGCCAGCGTTGAGGCCGACCTGGGTGACGGTGGGCGAAGCCGCCGCTCCGAACAGGCTCGCCACGATCAGGATAGCGAGTTTGTCCATGATCCGATTACTCGGCTGTGTCCTGCTTCCAGGTTTCGCGGATGGTTCTCGATCAATCTCCGCTTCGGCGCTGCCAGACTTCGTATAGTAGGGCCAGCATCCTCGGTCGCTGACCGTGGCAAGCAGATGTGGCGTTGGTCGCTCTTGGAGGGCATTCTCACCGCCCGAACCCTATCGGCACCCGAAACTTCACCAAGTCCACGGGCCGGTCCACGCCGGGCGAAAAGGAGTAGTACGCCATCTTCTCGATGGTGTAGTGGGCGAGGAACCCGCTGAGCGCGCCGAGGAGCGCGCCGTTGAGCGCCGAGCCCGCAATGCTTCTCCCGCAAATGCCGGCGCCGTTCTTCTCCTCTTGGCGGTTCCCGTTCCCGCCGTCCTCGTCGGCGCTGTGGTCGCAGAGGGCTGCGGTGAGGAACGCGCCTGCGGCCGCACCGCCGCCCACAAACCACTTCATGTACGAAACGTATTCATCGTTTCGGGCATTTGCGAAATGCAGGGCAGGGGCGGACAAAAGCCCCACGGCCGGACCGGGACGCTTCCCAACGGCGTGCTGGCCGGCCAGCGGTACCGCTGCCAGAAGGGCGACCAGAACGCTAGCGAGGTGTCTCATGGGGTGTGAGAAGCCAGCGGCGGATCCGAACCCCACCCACCCCTTCTATTCGTCGAGGCAGTTCGCCGGACTTCCAACGCGTTATCCATTCCTGGTAGCTGGCGCTCTCCGTGTGGTCCGCTGACCCTGAGAGAGTCAGGATGCCGGTCGATGTAACCTGCGCGACTCCCAGTTCCTTTCCGCGCTCAGGAACCCCGTCGGTGGTCGCCTCCGATACTGTGTGGACAGGGACAAGGTGAGCCGTCAGCTTGATGCCGTCGACCCGGCTGCACTCTGCTGGCTTCGCGACGATCCCGTCCGCTCTCCACAGAGCATATCCTGGTGCAATGATCTCCACATCGTAGGTGCCAGGACGACCCGGGCCACCAGTGAGCAAGTCATCGATACCAACCATTGTCTCTACGTAAGCACCGTCCATCAGGACGCCGACTGCGGCCACACCAGGAGCTTGACCTGTCGATGAATCCAGTACAGTAACCTGAATCGCATAGTCTATCGAGGGTGGACAGACTTTCGGCCCAAGGAGTTCGCACCCCTGCACGAGTAGGAGGGCCACGGCCACCATACCGAGCCTCAGTCGTCTGTCTGCCGGGGGTTTCCCTTGAAGATCTCCGCGTCTTCCCTCTATGGAGGCGGACATGCACTTCCCGACATGGAGGTGTGGCTTCCGGAAACGTCGGTGCCGACCCTCATGCACGAGGCATACCGCTTTCCAGAAACTCCCACCAAGGTTCAGTTCCGCGCACGCTGGTGGATGAGGTACAGCGCCTTCCAGTACTTTCCGCCGGAATCGGCGTATTCGCAGCCGAGCAGTCCGTCGATTCGGTTTCCGCCCGACACCTTGCCGTTGAGAGTGCACTGCATCGTGCGCGCACGGTACCGAAGCTCGAACTGCCAATCGATTTCATCCCGGCGAAAACAGTGATACCCACGAAACGTCCCTCGTGTCGTGTCGCCGTGGGGACCTTGGTGGAAAGAGCGATCGGTCACGAAGGTGCCGCTGCTTCCATCATGCTCCACATCGAACTGCCACCATGGGTACGTGTCCCTCGTGGTGAACGGCGCTTCCCGCCCCTCCCATATGCCATCTAGCGGGGGCGGCGGTGGCGTCATGGACTCGCCGAACAGGCCCGAGTCGTAGGCACAGTCGTCTCCACACGCGACCGCGAGGACGGTCAACACCAGGATCGCGCACCTTCTGAGACTCAAGTTCATGAACGCCTCCTGAAGAGAAGTCAAGCTTCCTAGCGCCCTAACCGACTATGGTGTACTCCGTAGCCACCACAGTGCAACGCACCGCAGCCCGGTCGTTATGGGGCCACTGCTCCATGTCGAGCGACCACTCGGCGCGGGAGTGCTTCGGCATATGGGTCGAGTACCAGGAAAAGGGTCGCGCCGGTCCGACGAACGCGGTCACAGTCACGTCAGCAAGCTCGATGTTGGCCACGCCAAAGGCCCTCAGAGTGAGCCGAGGCCCATCCACCGTCGGGTGGGTACGGCACTCGGTGACCCTGGCATTGAGTGCCAGCCGGGTGGTCACCGGGTAGCTCTGCGTCTTCGTCGAGCCGTCGCGCGCTGTGGCGGTGATGGTGACCACTATGTCTAGAGTAGATCTAACGGTTTTATATAAACGACTTACGTAGACGATGATGCGGGTGTCCCCTCATCCCATCCCACTTCCCGAACGGGAACGTGCCGGTCCGCTGAGGATCTCCCCGGACGCTGACGCCTGCTTGCATGGTCATTGGCTTTGGCCGAATCGAAGAGCCGACGGAAGCTGAATGCTGGCGACCCTCTGCAAGCCCAGCGAGTCGGTCACGACTCCCAACATTCGCGAGTCCGATATCCTGTACGGTCTGAATCCTCCGGGCAGGGTCACCCGCGAGTATCTCGGTTCTTCGGCTGCCAAGGCGATTGTCCGCCAACGGCGGCCCTGCCCAAGCGGATGAGATCCACCGTCGAATTCCTGAATCCAAACCCGCCCCGTGGCACACCGGAGATCGACGCCGAGCGGGGTTGTCGGGGCGAACTGATCCCGGCTTCCGGCCTCCGCTTGCTCCAGCATCGGTTGGATTTCGCTGCCGACTTGCCGTCCCTGCAACTCGGCTTCCATCTGGCCACGCAGATACGCCAGCCTGTCATCGCGGGTCAGCGGCTTGCCTTCCCACGGCACCAACAAGGAGTCTCGTGTCTCCCAGCTTGCCCCGACCAGATAGAGGTGCCGGGCAATCGGATCCAGCAGCGCAATTCGGTCGTCGGGACACACGTCCCAAAGGGGCACGGCCGAGAGAATGGTCCCGGCTCTCTGGTCCTCGTGCGGCGCGCCACGGAGTTCCATGAAATCGACTACGTGTTCGACGCTCCCGTCGTCATCGAACCGGGCCAATCTCCCACTCCATACAGCGGCAGCGGAATTCACCGCCTCACGATACTCGGCCCTTACAGTACCTTCCGTGGCCGTGGCGACACGCAGGGGGTCTCCGAAGGTCACGACATCGATGTCCCCCCGAACAGTGCCCAATCGACCCGCGTCCCAGGTCGAGACGAGCGTTCCGGTCGCCGAGAACGTGCGATACAACCTCGCCGCCGCGTCCCAGAGGGTGATCTCACCGACGGCGCCCCCGTCCACCAGGGCCAGTGCCGACCGCACCTCATTCGGACCGTCGCCATGCCGTCCGAACGCAACGACCTCGACGCCCTGCCGGAATCCATGCACGAGGGGATCGGCGGTAGTAAGCACCCAAACGAGGCTGTCCGTCTCCACTACATCGACGATGTCCCACAAGTCGCCCCGAGGAGACTCCCAAGCCATCTGGTCGGGATCGATGCCGATGGTCGCGGGTTCGGCATCCCGAGCCCCATCGCAAGAACAGAGCAGGAGCGGGAGCATAGCGGAACGAGAAAAGATCTTGCGCATGGTTCAGCCTCAGTCTCTGTGGCGCACGGAAGGCATGGAGGAGGAATAGTTCCGTTTCCAGTGGCGCTCCTCGGTGGGGCTCCAAATCGGAAGGCACTTCCCCATTCATCGTACAGGTTCATCGGTGCCTGCGCGACAAAGCACCAAGCGAATGGGGACGAGTCCGTCACGCGCTCCAGCGCGGGAGGGCGAAGACTGGCTTTTTTCCGCTAACCGGCTCAAGCCAGCCGACTCCCCGTTTTAAAACGAGGGTGGGGAGGGGGGGGGCGAGGACTGTCTGGTGCCCGATACCGGTCTCAAGCCAGCCGACTCCGTGTTGAACACGGAGGCTGGCAAGGGGGTGGCTGCGCCCCCCTTAGACCCCCGGCATTTGGCGGCGGCCGCCGGTGAAGCTGCCGCGAGGAAGACGCTGGCGGTGACGCTTCGCAGAAGGTGCGCCGTCATGGCGGCTCAGCCGCGTCACCCTGGCGGGGCAAACCCGCCCGGCGAGAGAGGGCGACCGCGCTAGCCGTCGCCGTCTGCGGCGGCCGACCGCCTTCCGGGATCCACCCGCTCCAGATGACCGCTTTGTGGAGCGCAACCGACTCGACTATCCTTCCGGGCGGACGCGGATTCGCGTCCGCGGCACCGAAGCGCCCAGAAAGAGGGCTGACACGATGGGCATGCGGATCACACGTACCCACACCGTCGCAGCCGCCCTTCTACTGGCAGGATGCGCGACTTCCGGCCCGAAGCCCGGTGCCTACGAGGACATCTTGGCGATCGGCGCAACCTACCCTGCCGGGAAGTTGCCGATCACGCGGATCAACCGGCTGTTCGGTCGTGACCCCGACGCGACCATAGAGGTTGTGGTAGGTCACCGTGAGACGCGGACCGAGGAAGTCACCCACGAGTCTGTTCGGCTCACCTATCCCGAGGACCACAGATGCCGTTTGAATTTCAGTGACGCGCCCGCGCGGTTGAACGAGTTCATGGAGTGCGTAGCAAGATCGCAGGACGCCATCTTCGGTGTCATCGTCAGCGAAGTGGTGTCCGACGACATCACCCTCCACACGATATGGGGGTTCCATGTACAGCCCCGCCATGGGGGGCAGGGCCATGCGGCCGTCATGGCGATCGCCGGAGCGTATCCCGCTGCGCCACCGCAAGGCCCGTACGGGGCGCAAACCCAAGACCGGCGAGCCTGTCGAGGTTCCGCCCCGTGAAGTGCCTGTCTTCGAGCCTTCGAGGCACCTTCGCAGCCGGGTGGCCGGGAGCTTACGCGCCCTGTAACGGGGGAGAGCCGTTGGATGCCATTTGGCAAGCCGTAGCCGGACCGTGGAAACCGGACGGCGGGGCGAGACCGGATGCCCCGCTCGGCCAGAGGCGCCCCTCAAGTTATCATAGTGAAGCGGAGGGGTCTGGCCACCCTTCCGACGAGGAGAAAGGCGTCGCGGTTTACGAGAATGACTCCATTACCGCAGTGCTACTCTCCGTGGAGCCACCAGATCGCATTGAGATCGACGAGGCCGCGCGCAATCACCCGGCCCGAGGCACTCTGGCTGGTGTTGGACAGCCACAGCATCAGCGGCTGGGAAGGGATAGCCGAACCATGAAGACATTGCTTGTCACCGTGCTCTTGGCGGCCCTACTAGCCGCCGCACCCGTGTCCGCACAGCGTACGAGCCGTCTTCACCTGGGCGTCACCGTCACGTCGATGCACGGCCACGTATGGGAGAACACGATGGCTGGCGCCTATGGAGGCGTGTCGTTCGATATGCGCGACTACCTTCGCCTCGGTGTCCTCTACGTCCAGAAAGGACGGGTCTGGGGGGACCGCTTGAACTCGACCGGGGAACGCGTGCACTCGATCGAGGTGCCCGTGCTCTACAAGCACACGATCGCCAAGAACACTCACCTTCTGGTGGGCGCGGCACCCAGCTACGACTACTATCTCGACATTGGCGAGGTGATCGGCCTGGCCACACGAGCGGAAGACTACCCCTTCGGTGTAGAGGTGGCGTACGTCCATGGCCTGGTGCGCGATACCGGCTTCACGCACGGCAGTGAACCCGGACATCGAGTGCTCAGGATCGGCGTTGAGATCCCGCTGAGGGCCGGAGAGCGAGCACGATGAGAGCCATCCCGATCCTTTTCATGGCGGTGCTCGCCACCTTGCCGGCCTCGGCTCAGGAAGTCGGCTGGTACGCAGGCCCCACCTTAGGGTGGTTCAACACCCGCTTCGGATCACGACTCGGCCTCAACGCCGGCGTGTCGTTCCAGCGGTTCGATGAGCACCCCAACCTCCGGGTCGACCTGCGCTACGTTCAAAGGGGAGGCGGTTGTTGCCCGATCCACTCCCTGCAAGCGCCCGTGCTCTACACGACCATGCTCACTGCGACCGGCTACGTTTTCGTGGGTCCGGCGCTGGCGATCGGCTACGCCTATGACCAGGAACGCATCGCAGACCTGAGCGCGGTGGGGGGGTTCGGCTTGGAGTTGTACCGCACCGAGACCAAGGTGATCGGTTGCGAAGCCGCGTACAGCGTCAGCCTTCCACTGTACCACCTGAGCTACTACGGCTTCGAGACCGTCGATGACCCCCTGCAGGGGTTGAGCCTCAACTTCATTCTTCGGTTATGACAGGACACGCCGCAGCCCCGTTGTTTCCCGGGCTGCCCCCTCACGGAGCTGCGGCGAAAGCCATTCGAGGTCGCCGCCCGCTCCATCGGCCTTGGTCCGGCGGGCCACGACGGTGCAGCACGCCGGTCGAGCCGCCGTCGAGACGGCGTTGCAGCCGAGGGGATGCTGTGCTCCCCTTCGAACCCCTGGTCGGTCCTCACTCCGTGGATGACGCTTGAACTCCGACTAGCGGCTACGGGGGCATGAGCCGCTATCTTCTCGTCGTGGTTCCACACTCACTCTGCGACCGGCGAAGGAGAACACGACCCATCCGCACCGCCTTCTTTTCGCGCCCTGCCCGCAATGCGTTCGGAGCCCGCGCGGCTCTCAACGCGACGATGGTCCTGGCCATGATGGGATGCGGTGTGGACAGAGTGCCCTCGACCCCGGTCAATCTCTTCGATGAAGCGGCGGGGACGGTGGTCACGAGACGCTTGGCTTTCGATACGCTGTGGGTGTACGGAGGGGCGGGCGATACGATCATGCTCAACGCCGACCGCGTGGCGGCGTTTCCGGACGGTGACGCTGCTGTCCTTGATATGTTTGGTCGGCGGGTTCACAGGGTGGGTGTCGGCGGCGTCGCCTGGTCGTGGGGAACCAGGGGTGAAGGGCCGGGAGAAATCGACCATGTGAGGGACTTGGACGTGAATGCCGAGGGAGAAGTCGTGCTTGCCGATTCCCGCAACGGCAGGCTGCACTGGCTGGCGGGGGACGGAAGCTGGCTCCGAGAGGTCGGGCTGCCGGAGGGCTCGATCAACGTGGATGCGGTCGCGGCGCTGGGGGACGGTCACTACATACTCTCCTCGCTGATGTACGGCACCGCTCTCGCGACCCTTGAGTCTACGCCACCAGGTACGATCGCGGCCAACCGGTGGGTGCGGGTGTCCGCAGAGGGCGAAATCGAGGGGCTCGTACCCTTCCCTTGGGACGGCTTCCGCTCAATGTCCTTTTTTCAGACGGTTGGCAATATCGCTGGTGCCCGATCACTGTCCGCGAGCGGTGGCCGGCGGTGGGTATTCGGGTTTGGCTTGGGCAACGGCTTCTTCGTCTTCAACGACAGTGTGGCCGAGGCGTACCCCTACGTGCGCCATGCCGACTTCCCGGAGGTTGAAGCGGGAGGCTTGGGGGGCGGCAGGGACGGGTTCCGGGTCAGCTATCGCGAAGGCCGTCCGGACCGCGTGGCCCGTGACGTGGCGATTCGAGGTGACACCGTGTATGTGCTTGCGGGCAACCACTGGGAAATCGATCGCTACGAGTCAACTACCGGCCAATACCTGGATTCGGTGCTGCTACCCGTGCCGTTGTCCCGGTTTGCGCTGGCCCGCGATGCGCTGGTCGGCATCGTTGCCGGGGGGATGTACCCGCAGGTCATCGCGCTGCGAGCCAAGTAGCTGCCCGGCTCTTGGCATCGGGCTGCCAGTGTCGCACGACGGCACTCGCCGGACTGCGAGCGCTTTTGGGGGGATCGAAGGGGGAGGCGCGCGCCCCCTCGCCAGCCGCAACGTTGAACGTTGCGTGTGCTGGCTTGTCCACAGAAACAGTGGTTCAAGCCAGCCCGGCGGAGCCGCCGTCCCCTCCGCTCCGGGCATCGCCCGGAACACCCTTGGCGACGACGGCGGCGCTCCCTCCCGCGAGACCGCATGCCACCCTACCCCCCTACCCCTCGGGAACCCGAGATCTTCGCTCTCTGGCGATCCTGGGGCCCGTAGGATACCCGAAATGCCCCTAGAAACCGTCTGCGAGGCCGTGGGCGGATGCTGTGGCACGTTCATGTCAGGTCTCGATGCCCGCTCGTCGGTCCGCGAGGTACTTTGCCCAGTCGTTGGATTAGCCGCCGCCCGCCGGTGCCCCGCACCGGACCGCATCCGACCGAAGCACTACCACGCGGGTGAGCCCTGTGACAGATTCCGATGTCCTGAGGGAGGTTCCGTTGCCGCACGGATCACGAGCCCAGAGGCTGGATTACCAGCACGAATACCGCAAGCGCCCCGAGGTGCAGGCCCGCGACCGGGAGTACCGTCGCGAGTACCGGCGGCGGCCGGATGTGATCGCGCGGCGCAAGGCGCGCCAAAACGACTACCAGCGCAGGTACCGCGGCAGGCCGGAGGTCGCCGAGCGGACGCTGCACCGCCGCCGCGACGAATCCAGAAGGCACGAAAAGACCTACTGGCCGCGCTTCCGTCTGGCCTGCCGGCTGGCCAAGGAGTGGGGTGACCGACACTTGACTTCAAAGCATTTGGCCGCCGTGGGGCTGAAAAGCTCCTGCTGAACTGTTCCACCGTAACGCTGCCAAGCACCGACGCTAGCGCGCGAGATACTCCGCCCACTCATCCATGAGCCGCCGCCGACGCTCGAACAGGTCGGATCGCATGTAGGCGGCCTCCACCTTGTTCTTCACGATGTGTGCCAGCGCCGCCTCGACGACCTCCCTTGGATGATCCGTTTCCTCGGCCGCCCAGTCCCGGAACGACGACCGGAACCCGTGCGGAACCGCCGCGATCCCCAGCCTCTCAAGCATCTGCCGAACCTGCTTCTCGGCAAGCTCCCGTCCGTGCCCTCTCGCGAAGACGATGGAACTCTCGTCGTTCAGCCTCCGCGCCTCGTCGAGGATCTCCAGCGCCCGCCCGCACAGCGGCACACGGTGCTTCCGATTCGCCTTCATGCGCTTGGCCGGGACCGTCCACACGCTCTCCCGGTGGTCCATCTCCGGCCACACGGCCCACCGCACCTCGCCCCACCGAGCCGCCGTCAGGACTAGGAACTCGAAGGCCAGCTTGACAACGGGCAGGGAATCGGACGCCCGCACCTTCTCAAGCGCCGCCGCGACCTCGCGGTGCGGCAGCGCCTTCATGTGCCGCACCACGTCGTTCTGAGGACCGAGCACCCGCCCGACGCGGTCGCAAGGGTTGTCTGGCCGCAGTTCCATCGCCACGGCCCACTCCAGTACGGCGCGCATCCGTCGGCGCAATGTCCGGGCGGTGGGGGGCTTCACATGCCAGATCGGGGCGAGCACTTCGTAGATGTCCGCCCCCGTGACCTCGGTGACCGGCATCTTGCCGATGCGCCCGAACGCGAAGCGCTCCAAGCTGCTCAGCCACGCCCTCGGGTACTTCGGATTGCGCCAACCGGCCTTCTGCTGCTCGACGACCTTGGCCGCCGCTTCCGCAAAGGTCGGGACTCCCTGCGCCGGGCGCTTGTCCGCAAGCGGGTCCCCGCCCTCGCGGGCCAGCTTCCGGTTGGCCCGCGCCTTCTCGCGGGCCTCGGCCAGCGAGACAAGGGCGACGCTGCCGAGTCCGAGCTCCCGCCGCCGTCCGCGAATGACGAGGCGTTGAATCCAGCTGCGGGCTCCGCTTCGAATGCTCGCTGATCACATTGAACGCAGCGGGATCGACACATCGCGGCGAAGGTGCCAGCCCAATGCTGGAGCACGCCGAAGCCAGCGAGCAGGCAACGGCCACGCCGGGGGTAGCACTGTCGGCAAGTGTCTTCAGACGGTCGAGAACGTCCATGAAGTCCTTTCGTCTCTCTGGTGGCGCTGGGCCGGGACGCGCGAGGCTAACCGCACGTCTCATTGCGACGGGTCGCCCAAGGCGTCAGAATGTGCCATGCCGTTCCACGCAGTGCGATTTGGACACCCTGCTCGGAGTCTCCCCATGACTAAGGTACACAGAGAATGACCAAGAGTTTCGCGGAGCAGGTCTACAGTGCCGTGAAGCGGATTCCCAAGGGGAGAGTCGCAAGCTATTCGGACGTAGCCCTAATTGCAGGTCGTCCGGGTGCCCAGCAGGCGGTAGGAAACGCTTTGGCAAAACTCGGCGATCTTGAGGAGGACGTTCCTTGGTGGCGGGTGGTCCGTGCCTCCGGCGAGCCGGTGAGCATCTCCCCAATCGACGACATGATTCGCAGGCTCCGGCTGGAAACGGAAGGGGTGCAACCTTCCCCTGGCTCAGGCAGAATCTCCTTGGAGCAGTATGGATGCCTGCTGCCTGCCACCTCGATGACCGAATAGGCCAGGGGACCCAGGTGCACGGTGCGACCCCCGCCGCTCTCCCGAAGCGTCAGGCCGGCTTTGAGTTCTCGCGCGTGAGCAAGTTCACCGTGAGTTTAGCCATGGCCATCTGGCTGTGCGACGTGACCTTTCACGGTGAGCGGGTCGGGAAGATACTCCGGATCCGTGGCGGTCGCTACACGGTCATGGCATGTCTCAACGACGACGGCAAGCCGACCGGGCTGCTGTCCGATTACCACGGTGCGGTCCTGACGAGACGCAAGGGCACGAGCTACGACGCCCTGGTCGCGCTGATCCGGGCCGGTGACGGCTTCCCTGCCAACAACGGACTAAGGCGGTACTGACCATGCCCTGTCCGAAGACGATGCTTCCTCGACTTGCGATTACGAACGAGCTCAAAGAGCGGAAGAACAGACTCAGTAAGACTGATTCGCGGCACATTGCGAAGCCATCGGCGGCGGCTATACCCATACAAATCACTCGTGTCGAATCGTTTGAACTTGAAATCCTGGCTGTCAGACCTGGGTCCCGATTAGCTTGACGGTGAACTCTACGAGAACGTCACCGAACGGCAAGGCCGTGGACTTCCTCACCGGTAAGATGAAAAGGCAGATGTGAATGGGTCCGGTTACTCCAACGTTTGTGGCGGCGGTCGGATTGCTCGTGCTGGTCGCGGCCCTGATCGTCGCATGGCTCCGCCGGAGGCGCTGACGCGTGATCGAAGAACCGGCGCTCGGACAGTGTCCGGGCGAGAGTTCGCACCAGTGCTGCGGACCCGGAGCGACCAACAGTGCCTTTGGGGAACACGGCACGTCTTGCGATAACCGACCCCGATGGCGACCCGCCCGGCGGGTCACGTGGAGCAGTTCAGAGGGAAGGGATACTTGGCAAACGACGCGATTGAGATGGAAGGGACCGTAACCGAGGTCCTTCCCAGTGCGAACTTCAGGGTCAGACTTGAGAATGGCCATGTGATACTGGCCTATCTCTCGGGCAAGATGAGGAAGTACTACATCCGGGTGTTGGCGGGAGATCGGATCAAGGTGGAGCTGTCACCCTACGACCTGTCACGGGGAAGGATCACCTACCGCCATAAGTAACCGATGGCGCGCCGCCGCCGGAGGGTCAAAGGTGCGGGTAAGTGATCAACTCCCTGCGGTTTGCGACCGGCGGCTGAGCAGCTTTGCACCGAGGACCCGAATAACGCGGAGCGACTGACGGCAGCGCCGGATTTCAGCCTTGCTCTCGCATCCGACGGCAAATCGGCGGTATTGTGCAGACTCCCGCGGGAGCGAATCACGGGGAGGAATTGTCTAAGTGAACCAGGACTGCACGATCTGCCGCCCTCGCCGCAAAGACGGTACCTGACTCCATCGTGTCGCGATGGCGGGGAACACGCACCCTTTGGCGGGAATCCTAAAGGGCGGGCAACCGCCGACGCGGCAGAGAGCACTGTCCGTCGCCGGTCGGTGACGTGGTCGGCGACCCAGAGCCTGGGGAGCTTGCCGGGCAACGGCCCGGTGGGCGCTGTTCCGGGCGGTGCCCCGCGAGGCGTGACGGACGTTTGTCCGCAGTCTGGCTCAGGCCCGCTTGGCCGGTAGAGCGGCCAACGCCGCGTAGAAGGACAACACACGGCGTTCTGGCACGGGGCGTGACCGACCAATCCGCTCCGCCCGTAGGCGCATCAGTCTCTGAGTTCGGCGAGCTTCGCGCGGGCTTCGCGGGCGGGCGCGAACGATTCGTCCGCGGGTTCCCAGGCCAACAGCGCGCTCCCGAGGTGCGCCAAGGCACCCGCGGTATCGCCGCTCGCTTCGAGCACCTTGGCCAGCTCGAGGTGGGTGTGCGGATCGGAAGGCACGAGGCGAAGCGCCTCCCGCAGTTCCGCCTCGGCCTCGTCCAGGCGGCCCGCCTTTCGCAGCGTGCCCCCGATCCAGCGATACCACTCGAGGGTTCGGTCATCCCGGGACAGGGCATCCCGGTAGTGGCGTTCAGCCGCAATGTAGTTGCCGTCCAGCTCCTCGATCCGTCCAAGGGCGGCGATCAGGGACGGACGGAACCGGTCGGCCCCCCACGTCTCGATCCAATCCGACGCGGCGCGGTAGGTGGCCCGCGCGGCCGCCCTTTCCCCCGCTTCGAGCGCGATTCGAATCCGCCACTGCGCGACGTAGTAGGGGTCGTGCTCCGGCGCATCGAGGTCAAGCTGGGACCGCAGAGCCTCGAAAAGGACGGCGGCATCCTCCTGCCGCTCCGCTTCGAGATAGATGCCGATGTCGGCGAGCCGGTACTCGGCGATCTCGAGTGGCGTGTACACCCCCGACACCTCTTCCAGCAAGGCCCGGGCAGTCCGGATCGCGTCCCCCATTCGTCCCCGGAACCTATAGTAATCTTTCAGTTCGTCCAGCACCTGAGCCTTCTGCCGGGGCGTCCGGGCCAGTTCCAACGCACGCTCATATGCAGCCCGCGCCGCGTCGAAGCGGCCTGCGTGGAGGTCCAGCGAAGCGAGTTCGGCGACCGGCTCCGGGTTGAGGGGATCGACGATGATCGCCCGCTCGAGATGCTCGCGCGCGACGCCGTACGCCCCGAGCCGTGTGTGGATTCGGGCCAGATCCAGGTGCCCGGTGTAGTCCGCGGGAATCCGCCTCGCGTACTGTTCGAGGGCGGCCAGTGCCTGATCGTCGTCACCGAGGTTCTCGTAAGCCTCCGCCAGTTCCTTGAGTAGCGCATGGTTGTCGGGACTCAGCCGATATCGCGTCTGGAGCGTCTGGATCAGACCGTCCCAGTCGCCCCGGATCGACTGGCCGAGGGCGTAGTATTCGAGGGCGGCCGGGTCCTCGGGATGGAGCGCGACCCACATTTCAATGACGGCCCATCCTTGATCCGGCTGCTCCGTCAGAAAGTAGTAGTCGGCCCTGGCCTTGAAACCCAGCCGTTCCGGGAACCGGTAGAGGTGGTCCAGGGCGGCCCGCAGGGCGGTGACGGCTTCCTCCGGCCGGTTGTTGTCCACGTACACCGCGGACAGATCGTACTGAGCCACGGCGAAAGTCGGATCGAGCGCCGTCGCGGCTCGCAGCCCGTTCAGGGCGGCGTCCACGTCCGCCGGATGGGAGAGAAGCAGCGCATACGCCCTTCCGAAGGCCGCCAAGGCCCCTTCGTCCTCGGTCAGACGATCCCGGACCGGGAGATCTTCGATCCCGTCCCGGTCGGGAATGTCGAGTGCCTCGGCGAGTGTTTCCGACATCTCATCGACTAGCGCCAGAAGGTCGGCTCCCTCGTGCACGGTCTCGCTGACGCGGGTGCCGGTGCCCGCGTCGTCGAGTGCCAGAGTCACCCTATATCCGGCCTCCATCCGATCGACGGTACCGCTGACGATGAACGTCGCGTGCAGCAGTTCCGCCACCGCGCGTCTTAGCGCCAGCGGGATGGGGCCCCCACGCTGAAGCCCGTACTCCGCAAGGCGCTCGTTGAACACGGAGAGCGAGACGGGTTCGAAGAAGTCGTCCGCGGCCAGATCCAGCTCGAGCGCGAGCGGAGCCATGTAGGTGAGCCAAAGCTCCTCCTCCGCCAGTCCCGGCCCGGCGTGGAAACGGGACAGTGCCGTCCGTTTCCGGTACTCCGGCTTCGCCACGGTGCGTTCCACTGTTGCCCCTTCCAACTCGAACGCGGCCGTCGTCGTCCGCGCCCCGAGGTCGGCCTCCCGGAACCAGAGGATGAGGACCGCCGCCGCGACCGCGACGTTCACCGGAATCCCGATCTTCTCGGCCATCGGCACCTCGTCCCGGCCGGGGCGGCCGTGAAACCACCCGAGCATCGCCACACTCGGAAACAGAAGCAGAAGCGCCGACATGACGATTCTCGGCAGGTACGGCGACAGGAGAAACTCGGCAACGATGAACGCGGCGCACTCGACGAGTGCCCAAGAAGCGCCAGCGTAGACCGCGAGCACCTGCGGCACGCGCCGCTCGAAAAGGTTCCGCATCAGGCCCGGCCTCCGTTGGCTCCCTTTCAGACTCCGGCACCTCTCTCTCGGAAGCCGAGCGATACCCGGGGTGGACAGGTTACGCCCAGCCCTTGGCCGCCTTCCTTCTCTTCAGAAACGATCGGGAGATACGAGATTGCCTTTCGCGCCCCCTGGGGCCGAGGCCGATTCCGGCTGAGGCCAACGTTCATCGCAATACGCTCGGTGGTCGCCTGTCAACTGTCAACCCTCGGGTCAGGGCGCGGCCGCTACGCCATGATGATTGCCTCGTTGACGGCGTGGATGGGAGAGAGGAGATGCCTCATCGTCCACGGGCTTGAGCCCGACGATCCGCCGGTCGCACTGGAAAAGGATCGACCCCCTGGTGGGCAACATAGACGGTTGCCAAGAGACCGAGAACGATGGTCAGGTAGCGCTTCATCGTTTCCTTCCCAAGGGGGAGTATGACTTTCGATTCGTCGGTGGGACCTCGCATCAAGCCAAGGTGAGGAGCAGCTGACTGATCTGCAAGGGAAGCCCCGCGACGGGTGATGAGTGCGTTGATGGCGAGGAAGCGGACGAGAACCTATCGTGAAGCGATGTTCTGACGGCTAGGTAAGAGAGGCTATCGATTCGTGACCCACGGCATTGAGGACATCGCTCGTCGCTACTACAGGGCGGAGGGCGAAAGCAAGGCTCCGTGGGGCACTACCGTTTTGGTCGTCGTCATTCTCACGATTGTGGCAGTGCAGCTGGCAGCTAGAGGTGGCGCGGCGGCGACAACCATAGGGTTGTTAGCCTTGGGGATCGCCTGTGCCGGTGTCCCCGCGCTTGTCGCAAGGAGGCATTTGTCCCGAGGGCTGGCGGCGTTTCGAGAGGGTGATCCGAATGCGGTGCGACCTGTCTGTGCGTTGGCCATGCGCGAGTTCCGAAAGCAAATCGAGGCCCATCGTGCCAGGACCCTTGGAAGCGAGTCGGACTGGCAGATCGCTCGCGGGACAGTCGCCAAGAAGGCGGATGAGGCCCAGCGTGCTGTGGCCTACTGGCGAGGCCGACAACGGCAGGAACCGGACAACGAGGTGGCGGCCACTCAACTCAGCGTCGCGCGTAGCATCGAACAGAAGCTCCGGACGGCCCTGAGTAAGCTGGACGCGAAGGCGGACGCGCTACTGCGTTTCTACAACGACTGCGACGCTAAGCTGTCCCTTATGGATCGCTACAACAGGGACATGGACGAGTCGCGCCGCCTGGAGGAGTTGTCGGGGAGCATCGACTCCGCAATCGCAGCGGCGGAGGGCACCCTCACCGCGATTGGCGCACAGTTCGTCCGAGAGGCCGAAGCGATGGGGCACGCACTCGGCGGGTTGGCGCGTATCCAGATAGAATCGCTCGCCGGTGAAGTCCCGCTTGACAACATCGAGCACCTCGCCGACCGCATCATCGCGAGTTCGGATGCGCAACGCCGTGCGGTTGAGGACCTGGACAGCGCGTTGTTGACAGGCCACCGGCGCGAGAGTGCGAGTCACCTGTGAGCATGCTCAAGGAGCGAGCCGAACTGGTCCGCCAAACCTGGTCGGAAGTCATCCGGCACGCCGGCAACCGCTGGGCGTTCTTTGATCCGGAGGGAAGACTACTCGGCAGCGATCATCCCGCGACAGTCCGACAAGACGACATGGACTTGGACCACGTTGACGTGTGGCGGCTCGAACCGCAGCCCGCCGACGATAATGGCGCACCGGAACGCCGGGTGCCTCAACACGGGGCAGCGGCGGTCGTGCTCGTGGTTCACGTGCTCGGAGCCAGGCCGACATGGTTGCCACCTTCATCATCTTCGCCGTAACCGGGGTTGGGAGTTCCAATGAACGTCCGCATCATCCGAATCGTCATCGCCGCCCTCATGTTCGCCGCCTGGATGCAAAATGAAGCGGCGCTATGGATCGCCGAGCAGACCATCCCGAGTACCTACGACGCCTCAGCCAGCGTGTTCTTCAGCGCGTGCCTCACGCTCACGTTCTTCATAGCGTGTCTGTACGTCGCGATCGGCCCGCAGAGTCCGGGGAACGGGAGGTAGGGGCTCTCTTGTCCACGTAGACCGTTACATATGGCAAACACCGGACCACCACGGGCGCCCGACATGCACGCAATCCAGCTCTTCGACCTGACAAAGCGCTACGGGACCAGCACCGCGAAATCGGTGCTGGCCGTGGACCGGATTTCCTTCGCCGTCGAGGAGGGCCAGGTGTTCGGTTTCCTCGGTCCCAACGGAAGCGGCAAGACGACCACTATCGGGATGCTCGTGGGCACCATCAAGCCTACGGGCGGCCGCTTCACCCTGTTGGGAGCTTCCGGCCCCAAGGGCCTCATGGCCGCCCGTGCCCGCGTCGGCGCCACGCTGGAGACGCCCAACTTCTACCCGCACATGAGCGGTCGCGACAACCTGCTTGTTGCTGCGGCGGTCAAGGGCGTGGGCCGCCCCCGCATCGAGGAGTGCCTGGAACTGGTCGGCCTGTCCGACCGCGCGAAGCACCGCTTCAAGACCTATTCGCTCGGGATGAAGCAGCGGCTGGCGCTCGCGGCCACCATGCTGAACGACCCCGAACTGATCATCCTCGACGAGCCCGCCAACGGGCTCGATCCCCAGGGAATCCGCGAGATCCGCGAGATCATCCGCATTCTGGCCGACCGCGGCAAGACGATCTTTCTGTCGAGCCATCTGCTCGCGGAAGTCGAGCGCACCTGCTCCCATTTCGCGATCATCCGCCAAGGGAGGATCGTTGCCTGGGGTGCTGTGGCGGAGGTGGTGGGCGAAGGAAGCGCGGTGTTGCTACGCGCGGAGGACACCGAAGCCCTCGCGGGCGCAATGCAGACGTATCCGGAAGCGACTTCGGTGCGTCGGACCGACGAAGGCATCGTCGCTACGCTGGAAGCTGACGACTTGGCCAGCGTGACACGCTACCTGGCGGGACAGGGGATCTACCTGTCCCATCTGGCACCGTACCGGCCGAGCTTGGAGGAGGTTTTCATCGACGTTACCCAAGGTGCCGTGGATTCGATGACGGAGATCGCATCTTGAAGGTCGTGGGCGTGCTTCTGCGGATCGAGTGGCTCAAGACGGTCAAGCGGCGAGCCTTCTGGGTGGCCGTGGGCGCATTTGCCGTCTTCACCGCGATTCCCGCAGTCGAAGGCGTCCGCGGCGCCCGCCGGAATCCGAACCTGTCATATGCCCTCCCGGAGAGCTGGCCTGACATCTTGGGCGCCGCGACCGGGATCGGACCGTTTTTCGCCGGCGTGCTGATGATCCTGCTCGTAGCACCCGAGTTCACTTGGCGCACGGCGCGCCAGAACGTGATCGACGGCCTCAGCAAGGAGAGGTTCTACGCGGGGAAGGTCATGTTGCTCGCCGGACTCGTCCTGCTCTTCATCGCAACGGCGGTGCTCATCGGCGTTGGTGGAACGCTGCTCAGCCCGAGCGAAGGCGGCCTCGGCATCCTGCGGCCGACGGATCTCAGCTATATGGGCGGTCTCGCCTTGAGCCTGCTGCTCGTCGGGAGTGCTGGGCTGATGCTCTCGGTGCTCATCCGTTCCTCGGGACCCGCGCTGGGCATCCTCTTCCTCTACCTCATCGTCGAGGAAGCGATCATTGGGCTGATCTCGCAAGCGGGCGGGGCTCTGCGGCGCTCGGCCGAGTACTTTCCGTTCAACATTCTCGATCAACTCGGCGACGACCTCGCCCACTACCCGGAGGTATTGGCCGATGTCAACGCGAAACGCACGGAACGTGGACTCGAATCTTGGGAGTTCCTCGATGTCGAGGTGCTCGCGGTCGCGGCGCTGGCCTACAGCGCCATCTTCCTCGGGGCCGCGTTTCTGAGCATGCGCCAGCGCGACCTGTAGTAGGCATTTCGGACAGTGACAGATCGACTGGTTGGCTACCTACGCCGCCGGCAACGAGAACTCTGTGCGTGCCCGGTTGGCTGCAATATTGCGGAACTCGCGCCAGCCGTACCAGTACTCGCCCTAGTCGGACGTGTCGCGTTGCGATCCACGCCCCCCTCGCGGGAGTACCCCAGGCGTGGGGTGGGATGGCGTGCACATCCCAACCATCGCCGTGCCGTACCAGGCACCCCGAAGGGTGGTCGCTCCCGCCACGACCGCACCCTTCGGCACGGCATTGCCGTTCGTGCGGACGTGGTGCAACCTCAACGCGGGCGGTGCGATGTGGAGATCCTGCAAGCGCACGTGAACACGGCGATTCCGTGCACATGCACCCCGGTGTCGATGTGCACGCGCGGTACGCCACCGGCCCGGCCGAATCGACGGTCAAGATCCGTCCCTCGAAATCGGCTCGAACGCCATACCGAATCGCCTTGGATCAATCCCTCCGGGTAGGCCCGATCGGAGCATAACCCTTATCTCAACGAGGCGGTGAAGGCAGCCGTTGAGACTGCCCAGTTCCTCGACCGTCGAGGTATCTTAGCGGGGGTCTGCGTGGACGAACACGGCGCGAACGGAGTCCAGCGCCACGGGAATCCCGGGGGGAAAGTACCGCCGGGCGCCGCCAGCCGCCCGCCAGCAGACGCGGCCGGGCAGCAGGGCGCGGTGGAGGCCGAGCGCCTCGAACGCAGCGACCTTCTCGGACTCGGTCGGGAGCCGGGGCGGACCCGGATGCTCGATCAAGTAGGCGGACCGTCGACCGGTTCCGACGATAGTTATCCTCATTCCCAGATATATGCGGCAGCTTGACAGTCCCGGGACGACCGCCTTCCTTCCCATTCCTAACCGCCACCACGGCCCCTGCGGGGCGCTGCAGCACTCAAGCCGATGGAGTGAAGGAGGACCGATGACCACGAGGTACGCAGTTTCGACGGACCTGGTGCGGCGCTACGGCTATCCTGCCGCGCGGGTCATGCTGGCCGCGATCTTCCTGCTCACCGGCTGGGACAAGCTCGCGGACAGGCATGACGCGGCGATGGACATCGCGGAGGTCGGCCTGCCTGCCCCGGTGGTTCTCGCGGTTCTGGCCGGAGTCGTGGAACTGGTATGCGGGGTGCTGCTCGCCGTGGGGTGGCGGGCGGCTTGGGCGGCGGGCGGCCTGTTTCTGTTCCTGCTCCCGGTGACGGTGCTGCTCGAGAACCCCTTGGCGGCGTCCGCCGATTTCGGCACACTGATCGACTTCCTCAAGAATCTCGCGATCATGGGCGGTTTGCTGATGGTCGTGCTGTGGGAGCGCCGACGCGACGCCCGCTGACCCCATTGGAGGCTCGCTGCCACTTGGCGTGGCCTGTGGTTCGGGTGCACATCACACTCCCGTCAGAAGAACCGCCGGCCCCGGTTCGCGCCCATCCTCGGGTTCACGATGTTATTGGTGACCGAGCCGAACGTGAAACTGAAGCCCACCTCGAACTCGAACTCGAACTCAGTTCCGAGCTGCCGGCGCTGGAGAAGCACATCCTCGTCGGCGATATCCTCGCGCGGCACGTAGAGCTGGTCCTTGACGCGCGCGACGCCCCCCGAAACGCTTAGGTTCAGCCCGCGCGCGATCCGGTATTCAACGCGCCCGAAGAGGTCGATGCGGTGCTGCGAGGGGTCGTGAAGGAACACGGACGCCTCGAGCGCGCTGTTGATCTCTCCCCAGGGCTGCTGGAACCGCGCCGCGACCTCGATGCGCTGTTCGGCGTGGGTCTCTCCGGTCTTGTCGAAGAGCGTGACCTCCTCGTAGTCGAACGAGGCGAGGCCGAGCGAATACAGCACCGTGATCTGCCGCCGCGTCGATTCGGCGTACGGAAAGAGGCTGTACTGGACGGCGGGCGCGGCCCGGATCGCGAGATCCTGGTTCACGTGGGTGGATGTGAGCGCGGACGCGCGCGCCCCGGCGGACCAGTGCGAACCGAGGCTCCAGACGATCAGTCCTTCGTGATTGATGCTGCGCGACGGGCTGGTCAGCATCGTGCCGTCGCTGAACTCGAATTGGTCCCTCTCCCAGCGGCCGTCGGAGCTGAGGTCGATCTTGAGGCTCTCGGTAGTTCGGCTCGCCGAGAGCGACCCGTCGAAGGACCGGGAGCTTCGGCGGCTCTCCCCCTCCCATTCCGCTCCGACGCTGGTGCGGAACACCCACAAGTTCCATGGATCGTCGGCCGCCGCGGCTTGCTGAGTCGCGTCCGCCGCCGGCGCCGCGTAGCGGACATCGAGAAGCGGTCCCGCGGCGGTGGCGGTGACGTGGGGGACGAGCCCGAGCCTGAACGCGCGGGCCAGGCCCTCGCGCACCTCGTCCTCGGTGTCGCTCTGGCTGGAGACGAACCGCAGCGTGTCCGTCGGGCCGGCACGATCGGCCAGACGCAGGAAGAACAGGTTCCACGCCTCGCCGCCGCCTCCGGTGTCTTGCGAAGTCACCAGGACGTGGAGTTCGGCGTCCGCCCGGTCGCGCACGTAGTCGACGAACGGGACCTCGCGGCGGAAG
Organism: Gemmatimonadetes bacterium bin94; assembly: GCA_002238865.1. GTDB lineage: Bacteria > Gemmatimonadota > Gemmatimonadetes > Longimicrobiales > Gaopeijiaceae > Bin94. The sequence goes on from MPNE01000030.1 coordinate 24,522, forward strand.
TGGTCGAAGTCGCATCGCTCGCAGTCTAAGAACACCCGCAGCAGGTTGTCCCGGCCCACGCCGCCGCCCCGCTCCTGTGCCGCTGCCCCGGCCGTTCCGGCCATGATGGCCGTGTAGGCGATGGCCGCGCGGAGAAGAATCCGCGTCCGCCCGGCAGACAGCCGCCCGGCGCTGATCCGCCTTACCCTGGACTCCATGTTCGGCTCCTCGCTGTACGTTGACTCGTTCGAGTCCCGCAATCTGGCGGAGCCGCGGCGCTGAATGGTGGAGCCCGGGTCAAAATATTGTCAGGAAGTTGTCTGGGCCTTCGGCCGATCCTGGCGGAGCCGGTATCCGCGGCGGTGCGCGGTGAGAATGTGGCGAGGCTCGGCCGGGTCTTCCTCGAGCTTGCGCCTCAACTCGGCGATGTGCGTGTCCACCGTGCGGCTCAAGACCGCAGCTCCGTACCCCCAGACCTCCGTCATCAGCCATGCCCGGCTCGCCACGGTTCCCCGCCTGCGCACGAGCGCCACCAGCAGGTCGAATTCCTTCGGCGTGAGGTGGACCTCCACACCGCGCCGCAGGACCGTCCGGTGATCCACGCGGATCTCGATGTCCCCGAACGCCTCGGTAGCCGCGGATTCCCCGCCGCGTCCCGCGCGCCGGAGGATCGCGCTCACCCGGCCCAACAGTTCGAGCACGCTGAACGGCTTCGTCACGTAGTCGTCCGCACCAAGCCGGAAGCCCATCACCTTGTCGGCTTCCTCACCCTTCGCCGTCAGGATCAGGACCGGCACGTCAACCCCTCGGTCGCGCAGGGAGCGCAGCACCCGGTAGCCGTCCATCTGCGGGAGCATGAGGTCGAGCACCACCAAGTCCGGCTCACCGGCCAGCACGGCTTCGAGGCCCGCGCGTCCGTCCGCAGCCACCTCGACGGCATGTCCGTCGATCTCGAGGTTGTTGCGCAGCCCGTACGCGATGCGCGCGTTGTCCTCGACGATGAGGATGCGGGCCACGGGCTTCAGGCCTCCTCGGTCTGCGATGCAAGGGGAAGCTCGATCACGAATCGGGCACCGGTTGCCGGCGCGCGCCGGGCCTCTTCGACTCGTACGCGACCCCCCAGTGCCTCGATGACCTTCCGAACCACGGAGAGCCCGATCCCGGACCCACCCGCCGCAGATGCCCTATCCCGGTCGAGCCGCACATACGGGTCCCAGATGCGCTCGCGCTCCGCAGGCGGCACGCCCGGCCCTGCATCCTCAACCCAAACGGCGGCGGCCCCCGGCGCACGATTCACGCCGACTTCGATGCGCTGCCCGGACGCGCCGTACTTGACCGCATTGTCGAGCAGGTTGAGCACCGCCTGCCGCGTGGATTCGATATCGGTTAGGCACACGACGCCCGGATCGACGCGCCGTTCGACCGCGACGCCCTGAGCCACCGCCAGCGGCTCGAAGCCCTCGACGACTCCGTCGACCAAGACGCCCAGGTCGGTCTCGACCGGGTTCAGCACCAGCGCGTCGCGGAGCCCCTGCGAGAACATGAGCACGTTGTCGACTTGGTGTGCGAGCCGCTTCGCCTCGTCCACGATGATTTCGGCGGCGCGCAGCCGCTCCTCATCGTTCCGCACGCGGCCCAGCACCAGCGTTTCGCCGAACATGCGGATCTGGGTCAGCGGAGTGCGCAACTGGTGGGACACGCCGGACACGAAGTCCTCGCGTAGCGCCACGAGCGCCGCTTCCCGCCGCAGCTGCCACACCGCCGCACCCAGGAGTCCGGAAGTCAGCAACAGAAGCGCCACGATGAACGGCATGCGCGAGCGGGGCACGCCTCCCGCGACCAGGCGGTCGATCGCTTCCGGACGGACCCGGAGTTCCAGTGTCATGCCCCCAAGGCTCTCGGCCAGCCCGAGTTCGACGGAGATGTCGGACGCCGCGTCCGGCGAGGACTCGTACACGAGGTGCCCGTGGGGGCTGCGGACGCGGGCGACGAAGAGCTGGCCGTTGGCGAGTCCGTGGGTCAAGGCCGCCGGGAGCAGAGCCTCCTCCTCGAAAGCGCGCGCGAGCGCCGGAACGAATGCGTCCGTGTTGAGCACCATGCCGAAGACCGTCGCCGATGCCCGCCCCTCATGGGACAGTTCCTGAACCAGCGCATGCGGGCCGGTGGACGAGAAAAGCGTGCGTATGTCGTGATCGTCCGGGTGGCGGTGGAAGTAGGCCGCCGCCTCTTCCGTGGCCCATCGGGCGACTAAGGGATCCGCGTCGCCCGCGACCGATATCTCGCCTGCCGGAAACTCGATGCGGAAGAAGAGTTCGGCCTCGTCAACGGCCGGCCAGCGCCTTGCCCGGGCCGCCATCCGCACGCGTTCGAGCGTCAGTGGACCTCCCGCGCCGCGACCCAGGCTCGACTCGATGGCCTCGATGCCCTCGTCGAGCAGCTCGAACTCGACCTCCCCACGCGCCTCGAATCCGAAGTTCGTGGCCGCGAAATACGCGTGATCGCGTACGCTCTCGGCCGCGAGCGCCGCGCGAGCCCGGCCGGCGCTCCACGCCTCGTAGCCGAGCGCGGCCGTCAGTGCGGCCGTCAGCGCCAGAAGCGCTAGCATGAAGGTCCATCCCGGACGGTGTCTGGCCATGCCCCCAAACTACATCCCCGTAAAGCGGGGCTCCAACTCAGGGGTGATGCGAGCCGAGCACGCCGGGCATCACGACCGAGCCGCCTCGACTTAATGCCCGTGGGCGGGCAAGCCGTTGGCGGTGCGGATCAAGGTGACGAGGCGGAGCACATGAGGCGCGAATCACGGTAGAGTCGAGGGCTGGCGCGCCGACCGTAGGGTCCGGTGGCTATTCCGTCGCTTTCGCTCCGGGCCGCAGACCGGCTCCCGTAGTCACGTTTCCAGCCCCCGCTCATCGAACCGGACGTGCGAATCTCCCGCATCCGGCTCTCAGTCGGGATCATGCCTTCGCCCACGGAAGGTGTCGTGTCGTCAGCGCAAGGCGCGTGAGGCCGCATTCCTCCCACAGCCATCGCGGTGGGAAAATCGCACGCATCTTCCTGACTTCACCTTGTGCTTCCGGCAGAACCACTGTCGCAGCCGCAGGGCCGCGTACGCATCCACAGCGGCGTAGGCCGGACTGATCTGGCCGAGTGTGAAGTAGTTTGCCTAACCGGACAGCATCCGGTTGAGACGCCCTGCCTCTCGCGGGGTTTCGGTTGCCGCATGCACGGCACCGACGGGGCTTCCCGTGTTTCCACGCATTCCATTTCCACATGTGCCGACGCCACTACCCCGGCGGAAACCGACCGGTGTCCCGTGGCTCTCTTCCCGGCCGGTCGGCGGCCTTCCCCTTCGGCCCGCGTGGTCGCTGGGCCTCCTACCGACTTAGCTCGTCTCTTGGCCGTCTCCACCTGTTTCCGGCTTCGTGCCCGTTTAGGGTATCGCGTATTGTGCGAGGCCCTTCTGCCACAGTGCTTCAGCCCATGTCGTTACGTCCATGCACCGCTCTGGCTGCTACCGGCTGGAGCGACAGTTGCCGGGCGGGACTTGCACCCGCTAGGAAGGCGCGCCTTTCCACGGCGCACGCAAAGAATCACGTAACGTCAATCGGGACTGCACGATCTGCCATTCCTGTCGTTGTACGGGATTCCGCTGTACCGTGTCGCGAAAGCGGGAAAACCGGGTGTGAATGGCGGGATTCCCGCGCCCGCGTCCTCCTCGCCGCCGGAGGTCGCGGAGGCGAGCCTCGCCCACTGGGAGATGGTTCTCAGCGCCAAGACCGTCGAGGGCTACATCGCGCGGCCCTGGGGCTGCACACGCGGCGTGACATCGTGCGATTCGCGCTCGAAAGCCGGACCCCTGCGGGACGAGGCCGAGCAGTAGAGGAAGCGCCGTCTTTTCTCGCAGCCCGGGAAAACACCCCCACGGCTTGGGGGTGTTTTCCCTCACGAATTGGGGGGTCTTCCCGCTATTGAGCCTGACATGGGTTGCCGATACTGGATATGCCGGATCGGATGTGCCGGTCCCGGCCAACTGAAACGGGCCGCTTGACCACTCAAATCGGCCCAGAAAGAGAGAGGCACACCATGTCAACGCGCTCGATGCCCGCAATTGCACTCATGGTCGCACTGGTGGCGGCCTGCGAAGAGGACCCGGTCGCACCAAGCTACCAGCCCCCGGACGAGCCCGCCCAGGAGCTCACGCAGGACGAGGCCGTGGCACTGTTCCGCGGAATCACCCGGCTGTCGCTCAACGACGACGCCAACCCCATCCACCCCGGCAGCGTCATGGTCCAGTGTCCGCACGGGGGACAGGTCGAAGTGATCGAGACCATCGATGAGTTTCAGGCGGATGGGGGCCTGCAGGGGACGGACATTAGCCTCACGATCGTGCCGGTCGCGTGCCGGATGAACAATCACGGCTACGCGTTCCTGATTGACGGCGAACCGAGCCTCGACTCCCAGCTGCACTTCGAGACTGTCACGCCTGGGTTGTTCAGGGAGGTCGTCAGGATCCAAGGCTCGATCGCCGGAGCCCTTGCCTGGAAACTGAACCTGCGCTCGGGCAGCTGTCGGATCGACGGCCAGGTAGAGGCGACGGCAAGCGTGGTTCGGGATCCCGACAACCCGGCCACGGGCTTTTTCCACGGGTCGGTGTGCGGCCATGAGGTGAAGATCGACATGTCGGAGTCGCTGATGCCGCTGAATTTCCCCATCTGAAGGAACGGCCTGGAAGGAGTTCATGGGGGCTGGGGGCCTTTGACCCCCGGCCCCTGCGGCTTTGCTTCTGGCCCGCCCCGAAGACTTCTTCTGGAAGATCTCGCCCATGGTCGTCATTATCGGCCAGCCGACACGTGTCGAAGTTGGCAGGCGTGGGAGAACGATTTCAAGCAACTTGGAGGATCATCGTGAACGGGCTGGATACCGGATTCTTGGCGGGAACAGCGATTGTAGGCGTACGCATGGTGGCCCGGAAGGCCAAGAGGCGCAGCCTACGTCTGTTCGTTTCCGAGCACAGTAGCCTCGCGCGTGAGCGCGCGCGTGGCTGGGCGGATCGACGAGTGAGCCTGCTTCTGGCGCCCGGGATGGCACAGAACGAAGACTTGGTGGATCAGCTCAGGCGGAGCGGGCTGATCTGACGGAGAATCACCAATGCCCGCTCCGATCCCCGTTGACATTGTCCGGCCGAGCACTTCTCGTGTGTGAGGGTCGTCCGGTGCCGGAACCCCGCGGCGGCCGCGCGATGTCGATTCGTTCCAGCGACGGAATGGAGAAGCCGTTGCTCAGCGACAGGGACTACAGGGCCGTGTTCGAAGCGGCGCCGGACGCGATGCTCATCGTGGACGCCGGCGGCGTGATCCGGGATCTGAACCCGCAAGCGCTGACGATGTTCGGGTGGAGCCGCGAAGAGATGGAGGGATCGGGCGTGGAACGACTGGTTCCCGCCGCCAGCCGCACCCGGCACGAGCAGCACCGCTTGCGCTACGCCGAGGCACCGCGTCCGCGGCCGATGGGGCAAGGACTCGAGTTGCAGGCTTTGCGCAAGGACGGCACAAGCTTCCCGGTGGAGATCAGCCTGAGCCCCGGCGAACTGGCATCGGGGCCGGGACGCGTGATTTGCACGATCCGCGACATCTCGGGCTGGAAGCGGATGCGGTGGCTGGCCCGAATGAAGGTGAGGGCGGCAGAGAATGAGCGAAGGCACCTTTCCCGCGAGTTGCACGACGAGTTCCTGCAGTTCCTCGTGGCGTTCAAGATCAGGGGGAAGCTTCTGGCGGACGAGCCGGACCGGGAGGAGAGAGAACGGGCATGGGCGGTGATCGCCGACGAGATCCTTGACGCGATCCGGGGGGTAAAGCGGATGATTCGCGGGCTGAGGTCCCCGAAACTCGAACAGCAAGGGCTGGTTTCCGCGCTCGCCACCCTGTTTCGCGATGCCCGGAAGGTGCACGGAGTCACGATCCACGCCAGCCTCAGCCTCAAGTGGGTGGCCGACGAGCTGGATCGGGTGACCGTCCTGGCCCTGTACCGGATCGTGCAGGAGGCCGTGACCAACGCGGCGACGCACGCAAAGGTGAGCGAGGCTGCCGTGACGCTCAGATCGGCGACCGGTATGATCATCGCGGAGATCCAGGACGAAGGATGCGGGTTCGAGTTGCCGGATCCCGGAGCAGCTCCAGACGAAGGCCACATCGGCCTCGTCGGCATGCGCGAGAGAGCGGAGGCGGTCGGGGCAGCCTCACCGTACAGACCTCGCCGGGCCAGGGAACCACGGTTCGGGCCGTCGTGCCGATGGTGGCTCCGGATGGTGAACAATGGTGAGGGTGCTTCTGGTCGACGACCACATTGTGGTGCGCGCCGGTCTGAAGGCATTGCTCGAGTCGACCGGGCGGGTGGATGTCGTGGGCGAAGCTTCGTCGGGGGCGGCGGCCGTGGACAAGGCGCGGGCTCTGGAGCCGGACATCGTCATCATGGACTTGGCGATGCCTGGGATGGGCGGTGTCCAGGCGACGCGCCACATCACAGAACTTGGACTTGAGACGAAGGTCCTGGTGCTCACGATCCACGACGAGGACGAGTACCTCGTTCCCGCCCTCGACGCCGGCGCCGCGGGCTTTCTGAACAAGTCCGTCGCCGACACCGATCTCATGGGAGCTATAGAAGCGATCGTACGCGGCCACTCCTATCTGCCGCGCCGCGCGACCACCTTGCTCGCGCGGCGGAAAGCACAGGTCACCTCGAGCCGCAAGCCGGGGCCCGAGGCACTTTCCTCTCGTGAGCGTGCCGCGATTGAATTGTACGCAAGGGGCTGCTCGACCTCCGAAGCCGCCGAGGAGATGTTTCTCAGCCCGAGGACCGTCGAAGGCTACCTCGCGCGGGCCAAGACGAAGCTGGGTCTGCACACCCGGCGCGACATCGTGCGCTTCGCCCTAGAAGCCGGACTCCTACAGGCCGAAAGCGAGCAGTAGCGCACTCCGCCTCCTCTCAGGGTAAGGGGAAAACACCCCCATGGCTTTGGGGGTGTTTTCCCTCATGGATTGCAGGGTTTTCCCGCTATTGAGCCTGACATGCGTTGCCGATACTAGGGGGTGTGCCGGTCTCCCGGTCTGAAGCAACACGGAAAAGGAGCCATGAGATGATCGTTGAAATCAGGGTCCAGCCATCGCAGCACGGCGGTTGCGGGGACGAATATGTGCGGCTGGCCGACATGGCGACCATGGGCGAGGTCTTTGAAGAACTCGCCGCCACGGCACTGCACTACACCAGGATCCGGGATCGGTGCCACCGGGCAAGCGCCAGGTCTCCCAGCGGCAAGATGCTGGCGACAGTCGGCGTGAGCCCGGACTCGCTTCCGTTCGATGAGCAGGAAGATGCTCGTGAAGACGCTGCATAGGGTCCCCGGCGAGCGGGGTGGGATCGGAACGGTCGTCGTCGGACTCGGCCTTGGGCTGGCGCTCACCGCTCTCTGGGGCCTGCGCCATCGCCGGATGTCTGATTCCGCTGGCACCTCGCGGCGGGCGCAGTCTGCTGGCGAGTGCATCCGCGCCGGTTCGCTGAAACCGCAGCGTTGCCCGACAACCGGATCCAGCGAGGCCAAGGGGGTCGACTATGAGTGGCAACGTCGCGGTGTTTCTGCTGGTGCTCCTCCTGCTTTGCGGAGGGGCAATCCTGGTGATTCTGCACCGCGAAACCGAACCATGAACACGCTTTTCGCCACCGTGCGCACGGCAGCCTTGGCCGCCGCGCCAGGTGTTCGCCGCCGCGGGGCTTGCCTCGCGCCCTTACAACGCGAAAAGGGTATGCGGCAAGCTGGCTCTCTCCCGATGGAGTGGACGCCCCCTCCCGGCGGCATCGCGATGTGCCATGATGGTACTGAGCGACTAGTCGGCCATCTGAGGGAGGAGGCATCCAACGGAGGAGGATTCGCAAAGAGCGACTTAGGTGGCTGCGGCGTTGCCGTCGGGGAAAGACCCAAATGATCGGCGCACTTCTGATTGTCTCCCTCCAGCAGATGACCCTTGCAGGTGTTGTCCGCGACAGCATCGACCTGGAACCGATTGCGTTCGCGCGCGTGTCCGTTGTCGCGACCGAGGCGGGCGCTACAGCCACGGCAGGGCTTTCCGACCGCTTTGGGGCATTCGTCATACCGGACGCACCGCGCGGGCGGGCAGTTCGCGTGGAGGTGAGCGCCTTCGGCTACGAGTCATGGGCGCAGAGCTATGATCGGATTCCCGACGAAGCCGTCCGGGTTCTGCTGCTGCCGGCCCCCGTGGGACTCGAAGGCGTCGAGGTGAATGCGAGGGGGCGGGCCGGCGACCCGATTTCACTGTCGCGCGACGCGTTCGTCGTGGACTCGGCACTAATGCGGACGTTGCCGACGATCCTTGAGACGGACGTGCTCCGGGCCACCGCAGTATCGCCCTCGGCATCAGCGGCTTCAGATTACGCCTCGATTCCGTATGTCCGTGGCGGCACGAGCGAAGGCACTCCCGTACTGCTCGACGGCGTCCGGCTGTTCAACGCCTTCCATCTGGGAGGCTTCCTGTCGGCGATCAACGCCGAGGTCGTCGAGCGTGCTGCGCTTCTTCCGGGCTCGGGCGCGGAAGCGTTGCGGATCGGGTCGCTCTCCGGCGCGATCGATATCGCGACCCGGGACGGAGCGCGCGACCGGCACCGGGTGGCGGGATCGCTGGGCATGGCTTCCTCCCGGCTGTCGATCGAGGGACCCGTCGGAGAAGGCGCCTCCTACCTGTTGGACGGGCGCCGAACCTATATCGACGGCTTTACCCGCCTGCTTGAGAAAGCGCGAGTCGTCGAGCAGCACACGCCGTACTTCTTCCAGGATGTACATGTCAAGGTGACGAAGGACTTGGGCGGAGTCCGGCGCTTCTCCGTGAGCGCGTATGTCAATTCCGAGGCGCTGGAGAACTTCGACTCCCAGGAGACCAGGACGCTTGGGCTTGAGTGGGGCAACGCGGCGTTTTCGGTACACTACCGGGACCGGCTGGGCGCGAACGGGCTTCTCGATGCGACCATCGGGCGCAGCCGCTTCACGAGTGACATGCTGGGGCTGGGAGGAGGCCGCGCGTCGTACCTGAACGGGACGCTGCGCGAATATGAGCCGCCGAGCGACACGCTGCTGTCCGGCGGGGGATCGATGAGCGAGGATCGTGCGGACCTGCGGCTTACTTGGCACGCGGGCCACACCACTGTAGTCGCCAGCGCGCAGGCGATGAGATTCTCGGCTGAGCACTTGTACGATCTCGGCGACGATTTCGAGGCGGACGACGGCTACTTCTTCTCACCCTTGGACATCCGGGGGAGCCGCTGGCGCCTCGCCGCCTATACCAGTGTCGATGTGGCACTCGGTCGGGATCTGTCGTCGCGGGCCGGCGTGCGGATCGACCGCTTCCAAGGGTTGGTGACCGCCGTCGCGCCCTTCGCCGAACTGGACTACGCGGGTTCGTGGTGGGATATCCGAGTTTCGGCCTCGCAGTCCCGTCAGGGGGTGTCGTCACTGCGCAACGAGGAGGCGCTGGGAGCAAGCTTCCTCGCGTACGACCTTCTGGTCCCCATCGGTTCCGGTCCCGTTCCCCGCAACACCCAGCTTTCCGTCGGTTGGGAGGGCTCTATGGGAGCGCTTCGCCTGCGGATTGACGCGTATGCGAGAAGGCTCGACGACCTGAGACTACCCGCGCTTGGGGAGAGACCCATCACTGCCGCCACCCTCGGCGACCCCTCGCTAAGGGAGGTGGCCAGCGGCACGGCGCGAGGGATCGAGGCTTCGTGGAGTTGGCGCGGAGACGCGGGGATATCGGTGCTGGGGAGCTACCGGTGGGCGAAGGTGTCGCGAAGCGTGGGCGCGACCACCTACACGCCACGATTCCACCGGGACCACGAATTCGAACTCGGCACGTCTTATGATCGGGTAGCCTCGTCGTGGTCCGCGCGCGTCTCGCTGCGATCCGGGCAGCCGACGACCCCGTTGGAGGCCATTGTTCCCATCGAATCGCACCCATTCGGCGTGGTTCGGTTCGTGCCTCTTGGCGGGGTGTACAACTCAGGCAGGCTGCCGCACTATGCCCGCATCGACTTGGGGTGGCGCCGACCCACCGAGGTCTCGTGGTTCGGGGGCGGGTCGGTCGTCCCCTACCTGTCGGTTGCCAACCTGTTTAGCCTGCCCAACGTCGTCGGGTTGCGGGTGGACACCGAGGGTGCCGACAGGGAGATCAAGAGAGTGTATCTGCCCCAGCTTCCGATGATTCCGTTCATCGGGGTGGAGTTCCGGTTTTGAGGGCACGTGCGCTTCCCGTTCTGTCGGTCGCCCTATCCGCCGCGACGGCCTGTGACGACTTCACACGTCCGGCCGATCCGCTCGAGGCGGACCCCGACGTGGTCACGGTTGCCATCGTGCTCGTCGCAGGCGAGCACGGCGCCCGCATGCTGGCCGTTCATCCTCACCGCCCCCGCTCGGCCTCCGCGCCCGAATTGGACGCGGTCTTGAAGGGACCCGGTTGGACGGCCGGGTTCTCTGACACGGTGCCGCTGGAGTCATGCACGCTCGCCGGTCCCGACAGGTGGCCTGGCCCGGTAACCTGTCTCCGGGCCTTGCTCCCGGAGCCCATTCTGCCGGAGGTCCGATACGGAATCGCGGGGACCGCGCTGCCGGGCGCCTTCAGTGGCACGGTGGTCGTGCCCGCCGCGCCCGTCATGCTGGAGCCGGGAGACACCGTGGAGCTTCCGCCGCCCCCCGACGGGAGGCGGATCAAGGTTGGGGTGCGTTACCGGGTCGCACCCGACGTGGGCACCGTGCAGGCCGAGATTCCAGAAGCGTTCGAGATCTTAGAGGATGGAACAGAAGTCGAAGTCGAGGTGGGCCTGCTCGGCATCGTTCCCCCTAACCTCGAGGGTGCCGGGGCGGAGACAACGCTGTCGGTGCGATACCGGGACAGGCCGATGCGGTTCTCCTTGAGGCTGCTGGGATTGGGACGGAACTATACGAACTTCGTGGCGTACACGAGCACCTTCCCACTGCCGCAGCCATGGCCCAGCTTTGGCATTGAGGGGGAAGGTGTTTACGGCTACTTTGCCGCCGCCGCGCCTTCGCGGGCGACGCAGATCCGAGTGGGGCAAGCTCGCTAGGACCCGTTATTCATTCAAAAGCCAGCCGACTCCGGTGAACATCGCGATCTGGCGAGGGGGGCCCAGGCCCCCCTCAACCCCCCGAATCACCGGGGCCGCACTCTTCCGGTTTGGCCGTTCTCCTCGGCCCCGCGCAGCACCGCATACACCTCAACGCTTTCCTCTTCCAACTCCGTGCGGCGCAGCAACACGGCGATGCGGGAATTGCCGCCAAGCAGCGTCTTGTTGGAGTCGAGCGCAATCGTTGCACGCAGCGCTTCATCTCGGGCACTCGCCACGAACCAAACGGTGTTCCCGCCGGTGCCAGGTTCGGTCTGGTAGGGGTCAACCCAGATGTCATCCCCCATCGCCACGACCCGCTGCACCGGCGCGGCGGTCTTACCCGATGCTGCCCGTTGCACGGCGTCGTACACCGTCCGCAATCTGGCCCGGTACTGACGATCTACAGACGAGACAACGCTGTCGCCGTATTCCGACAGCCGGGGCCCCAGGGGAGGATGTTGGTCCAGCGGCAACGCGATTTCGACGGGAGGACCGCCGCCCCCGGCATCGTGCAACTCGATGACCGGACGATCCATCGGCACGAAGAACCACCGGCCGGCCGCAGTTCCCAGATGCGCGGTTCCCAGTACCGGTATGCGGTACGTTGTCGTGCCGGACATCGTGGACGTCGTTTCCGAAAAGGAGTAGCTGTAGGCGAACCAGCGGCGTTCGAGACCGACCGTTTCTCGTGATCGTGCCCTGAGCAGCGCGACGGCGGAACGTGTCTCGAAGAGCTGATTCGCGCCTTGAGGCGGTGGCTCCCGCGCGGCAAGTATCCACTCGTGAGCCGAAACGGCCCCATATGAAAACGCGGCGCGGCCGGCGAGTCGAGGAATCAAGTAGACTTCCGGTTCGCCACCCGGGACCCACACGGTGCCACGGTGCAAGGAGCCATCGAAGGCGACGACGGTATCACCGATGGCCGAGATCGCTCCGATTGATTGGAACTCGCCGGGGCCATCGCCCTGCCGGCCCAGCGTTGCTGATACCCTGCCGGTGGCGTCCAGGACCAGTAGGCGCCGGTTGCCGGAATCGCTGACGACAACGCTTCCGTTACCGAGAACGACAGCGCCTCCGACGCGGTGCAGAAGCTCGGCACCGTCGTGACCGACCCTGAACAATGGCGACTCGGCGAGACGCCATTCCGGGAGCTGGGCGCGCTGCTCGTCCGGACCTTGGAGCGCCCGGGCGGATTCAGCGGTGGCGTGACCCGCGGCGAGCGTAAAGGTGCACAGGCACCGAACAAGCTTGGTCGAGAGTGAGGATCCCATTGGTCGTCATTCGCTCCTATAGGCACTTGCACGATGGGCCGAGGAGCCCGCATTTGCAGCACGCGGTGTGCCCGTCGTCGCAGTCAACACTGCACCCGAACTTGCCGCAGCTAACACTACATGAACTACTGTTTGGCCCGCCAGCCTCACAGGCACTGCTCCCGGCCACTCCGAAAAGGTGAACATAGGCGTCGTCGGACAGTCACTGGTCGGGAAGCTCCAAGTCCCAGCCGACCGTATGGGCGAGTCCGTATCCGTCAATCGTCCAGGCCGCTGGGCCGGCCCGCAAACTGATCGCGGTCAATAGCAGCAAACACAGCGTCAATCCAGCTTCGGCAGTCCCGAGCCGCTTCACCGCCGGCCGCCTCTCTCTTCTTCGGCGACGGGAGCAACCACGATCCGCTCGACGTCAAGCGTATCCTGGACGACGCCGACCGCCATGGCTTCGTCGGCCCAGAAGAGCCTGAACCTCTCTGGAAAGTGGTAGGCTTGTCGTTTCCTTGCGAGTTCGGAGTAGGCGGCCCACCTGCGGGATCCCGGAAAAACCTGATCCGCTCCGCTCTGCGGTGGCACATAATCCGCCACCCACAACCGGCCGTCCCGACCGACAACGATCGCACCCATGGCGGGAAGAGAATCGGGATATGGCAGGAGCTCCAGTTCGGCTAGCCTCGCGGCTCGAAGCGGCGTCGGGGGCCTTCGTTCCACCTGACTCCTGCGGATCGTGAGATCGGCCTCTTTTTGTGGAAGTGAGAGGGCCCTCCTACCTGAATCGAAGCGTACGGATTCGAGCGGCATCCCAGCGGAGCTGACGCGCATCGCTCGGGGAAACCGGGTCGAACCGAAGTAGACAACGGAATCGTCGGCTGCCGCGAACGCCCGCGGGGAAAACGGAGCCATGCCCCTCGCGAACCTCGAAGAACGATACCGGTACAACATGGCCCCAGCGGTCTCGCCGATCGCTTGGAATCCACGGCCTTCCGGCGACGTGAGAAAGACCGTTACGAGACGCGAATGCGAGACTCCGGGCTCGTCGTACCGATCGTCTACAGCTTCTGCCGTCCATAGCAATCTTCCGTCTCGCAGGGACCCACGAAGGGTCGGGAAGCGCAGATCGACCGGCAGGTCCTCGATTGACACCCACCGGACTCGGCCCCCTTCATACGGCCACAGCGAAGCCCGGTACTCCCAGCGGTCGAAAGCCAGAACCGAATCACCTCGGTATTCGAACACCCCGCCCAGCCTCTGGAACTCGTCCGGTCCATCGCCGATGCCACCCAGGCTCTTGCGCGGGTCTCCATCCATGTTGAAGAACCTGACCGTACCATCGCCCGAATTCCCGATTACCACGACTCCGGCTTCCCTGTCTACGAACGCACCAACGATGTCCTGGAAGTCCGTGCCGCCGTCGCCCGACCAGTCGCCCAGAACCAGGAGGGGCCGTGGTGCGCTGAAGGCTACACTGTCAGGTGGACCCACGGAATCCGGTCGAGCACCCGGGTCTCCGCAGCTGATCGACCACAACGCGAGCAAGATCAAAGGGGAGCGTCCGATGCGACTTGGAACTGTGTCCAATGTACTGCCGCTCCTTGGTCCGTGGTCTACCACGAACAGTTCTCTTCGTAGCAGTCGTCGTAATCGGGGTCGCACTTCTCCCGGGCTTCTTCGGTCGAGAGCCCTTCCGCGCAGCTGTCCCACTCGTCAAGACATGCACACTGGCACGCTGGAGGAGTGTCACACACGGCCATCGCTTTGCCTGTCGGAAGCAAGACAACGGCAAAGAGCATCAAGTTGAGCCCGCACAGAACCAGTCGTCGTTTCATGATGGTGCCTTTCTCTTTACGGAGTCGGTCATAGCGTGGTCCGGTCGTGGCACTCTAACAATGGCAACCGATGTGCGGCCCTCCTAGAGGGAAAACCCTGAACTCAAGTAGGGGAAAACCCTGAACTCAGTAGGGAAAATCCCCCCAAGCGCCATGAACGGGTTGAGCTTGATGGCGGGAGAATTGGCCGTGCGGCTCTGCCAGGATTTCCCGCCGGGTTTCAGACCACAGGCGCCGGCGTCAACTCGACCTTCTCCCGGCGAGGATCGGTCTGGCGCTTGGAACCGACCAGTTCGCCACGTGTATTTTCATGTAAGGGCACGGATCGTGCCAAGAAAGGAGATTGACCATGTGGTATCGCCGAGTCCTCTTGCTCCCGCTGTTCACGCTCGCCTGCGACAACCCCGTGGCTCCACTGGCTTGCGTCGATCCGCTTCCCGTCTATGCCATCCGCGAATACCCGATGAAGTACGAGATCTGCTTCGATTCGCCCAGCGGAGAAGCTCTGACCTATACGGCGAAGAGTTCGAACACGGATGTCGTTACCGCCGATGTCGCTGGCGACATGCTGATCGTGACCGGCCAAGCCGTGGGCGAAGCCCGGGTCACGGTGACGGCGAGGACCGCCCGCGGTGCGGTCGGGACAGTCGACTACCAAGTCGTGGCCAGGAACGCCTGGGACGGCGAGATCACCAAGTGCGTCATGACGCCCGCACCCGACGAGGGCACGGACTATGATCTCGAATACTGGTTGAGGGCCAATGTCGACCTCGTCAATGTTGCCGTTCGGCTGACCCTCGGCGGCGTTGACGGGGCAGCCGTCCCTTTCGATTCCTGAGCGAGGGCCAGCGAATCGACTTCTACGTGAACGGGTGGATGCGCGACAGTCCGACCAGCGACACGTGTCGTCTGGATCTCGACTACGTGATCGCGGGCTAGCTTTACCGGGACGGGTGTTCCGGCGGGCAACTGTCGTTGGTGCATCGATCCCTGGGCGACATGGCTTCCCAGCCTCATCGACCGGGGATCATCCGGATGGTGGAGAACTGCTCGCAAGTCTGCTTCGCCGCAACCGATCCGATGCGGTTCAGGAGTTCCAGGTCCCCTGAAATCGGACGGTCCTCAGCGGGGAGATCGACCGCCCACGGCCACCCGTAGCGCGAGCCCGCCCGGAATGGGTACCGGCTTCCAGATGTCGCTCTAGATGGAGGTGCCCACTTGGAGGCTGCCACCGGCCGGAACCCAGGCTCCGTGACGGCTTCACCGGACTCGTACTCCCCCACTCACGCCGGCACAACGTTCCAGGAGTTGCTCGGCGTTCGCCAAGCCCTCGTCGCTCGGGCCCTCGTCGCTCGGCCACTCGTCGTCGGGCTCGACGACGAGGGACGCTGTGACGTTCAACTGGGGCTTCGACCCCTCGGAAGTAGTCTCGCTCACCATAAGGATATCTGTGCTTCGATGGTTGCAGAAAAACCCACACCGCCGCTGCCGCTCGCCTCTGACGAAGCCTGTCGCGCGGTCCCCGTCGGTGATCGTATACCCCAACTCGACAAGCGTCGCGCTAACGCAATCGAGCCCTCCTGCCTGACCTGTAACTGGCCGACTCAGCATCCGCGGTACACTACCCAGGCACCCACCGAATGCCACCACTCCTGCCGCCATTATCATCGGCCACCTCAACGAGAGCGTGGTCTTCTTCGTCACTTCGGTCTCCTCTCCCACCAAGCAGGGCTGACAAACCTCGTCTTGGCGGACCTGGTCCGTTGTGGGCTTTCATACCATCGGGGTCACTGACATGTTCCGCGGGATCGAGCGACAGCGAGTCTCCTGTTTTTCACCGCATTGGGCCGGGATTCCGTCCGTTACCTCTGGTGCCCGGTTCGGCACGGTCACTTGGAAGCTTGCAGGGCCGCAAGGATCGCGTGCGGTCACAGTAACGCAACGCTTTGCCCCGATCTGGCATGTGAAGCCGCCGACCGCCCAGACGTCGTGCCGTCGCATTCGCGCCGTCTTGGAATGCGCCGCGGCGACGGAACTGCGGACGGACAACCCCTGCCACCGAATCCTCCACCTGCTGGATCCCCAGCACGACGTTGTCCGGCATCATCACGCCCTGCCTCACGGGAAGTCGCGGCGGCCATCGAGAAGGCGCGGGCGGCAGATCCGGAGGCGACCCCGGCCTGCACCGCGCCGCCGATGGCGCGAAAGCCCCTTGGGGTCAAAGGGGGGCGGAGCCGCCCCTTGCCAGTCCGCGAATGTTTTACATCGCGTCGGCGGATCCGCTGAGGCCCAAATCACGGCAGGAGATAACGTAAGTCTAACTGGGACTGCACGATCTGCCAATCTTGCCGTTGGACTGGACCCTGCTGGACCGTGCCGCGAAAGCGGGAAAACCGGACTCGAATGGCGGGAATCACCGAACCTCCGATTCTACGTCTTCTTGCCGAACTATCATATCGGAGTGTCGCGGTTCCCTTTCCGCACACTGCGCCCACATGTCAGCATAGAAGCCGTATCGAAGCTGGCCGCGATTCCGCGTCCATGGGATGGGAAAGACTCGCGGATTATCCGTCTCCGTGCGATCGACTACATAGAGCCAGTATTCCACGTCGTCCTCTGTGTGCTGGAGGGCGTCCTCCACCTGGCGCGCGGTAAGAAGCACGCTCGCATCCTCCGCGAAATCCCCCTTGACACCCTTCACTTCGATGCGTCGCTGCCGCCCCGCCACGGGGTCGTCGCTGAGAACATCGAAGCCCGGTTGACCGGCTGGCATTTCCTTAGCCGGGCGTTTGTGCCGTATCTCGTACTTGACCACGGCAGCGCGCGCCTTCTTATCGTCCTTCGGTGGAGTACTGGTCTTGGTTGGCTCGACCGCATCCGAGCCCCCCGCACCGGACACCGAGGACGCCCTTCCCTGATTCCTGCCGATGAGGATCGCGAATTGGTCTGCTGCGGGGCTCGAATCAGGCGCTGTCTTTTTCGATTGGGTGGCCCGACCCTTGGGTGCGACCCTGCGGCTTTGGTCGTCGGGCGGTTCCCGGCGCGAATCCGGGCCAGTTCCAGTCGTGCCTGCTGGCTCCGGATCAACGGGACCTCTCGGCAGGGGTTCTCCCGTGTCTGTTTCAGGTCTATCGATCGTTGGCTCCGGTACGGACAACCCTAGGCCGCTGGCGAGCACTTTCAGATTCTCAGAAAACCGTTCATCCTCCTCAAGGTAACCAAGCGCTGCCGTGAGCCGCGGTATCGAGTTACCTCGCTGTCCCAACTGGAAATGCTCGACGAGTTGCTCAGCCGCTTCCGTACCGAAGGTCGCTGGAGTCCCAGTGACCATGAGTTCATCATGGACGAGATAGGCGGTGACTTGGTGCCTCTCACCTTCGACCCGCAACTCAAGGTGTAGGCGGCATGTAATCCTGCTCAGGGGTTGGCGGCCCTCAAGGGTGCCAAGAGCCGCCACAAGTCTCTTTAGATTACCCATCCACGGCGGTCGGGGAAGCTCACGTCCTTCACTTATCTTGATCTTGGTCGAAAGGCACGCGATCCCAAGTTCGGCCGCAACGAGGCGAATCTGTTCTGGGGCACCTCCGAGGTGTGCGGCTGAGATGGCTACCCGGTTGGCTGTAAGCAGTTGTCGAATGAAGGGGGATCGGACATCATCGACAACGAGTGAGTCGCTGATCTCATGCCAACGACCCTTGCCATAGAGCCGAGCCTCTTGCTTTGCGTCGCGCCAGACTCCACGGTCCAGATCGTCGCGCTCCAAGTCTTGAAGGACGTAGCGATACGCGGACGCTATGTGGGCTCGGATCTCATCCACGGACTCCGGCCTACGTCTCCAGCATTCAGAGAGGTATCCGAGAGCCTGCCGGCCCGTGGTTGTGGTGGGCCACTCGACTTCAATTCGATTCACCGCCGCAGCCAAGCCCGCCTCGACAGAGGAAAGCGCCACCACCCATCCGCCGAGGTCACTTCGCGTCCCGGGACGACCAGCCTCTTGCACTACACGATCCAACGGGACGCCTCGTAGCCTCACGGAGCGAAGTGTGGAGGTCAGCTCGACGCGCGTCACGGTGCCCGCCTCGATCTCTGCCAGCGCCTCATCGAGCAAGCCCGCCAGTTCGGCGTCCGGCAAGTTCGATGAGCCCTGCCTCTCCAGCCGGCGTAGCACGGGAGAGCGGGAGATGTCGGCGCCGAAACGAACCCCTTCCTGCACCAGGCGGTTCACTAAGCCGGGGTCAATATCCGCGAGGGGCGCATCTTCGTAGTCGGGGTCGGCGTGGAGCAGCAGGTCTGCGGGCCTCCTGCGTTGGCCATCTTCACAGAGAATCCACGGAAGCTGCTCCAGTGCTTTGACCCACAGCGAGCGTCGTTCTCCGTCAGTTGTCTTCGGGCCATGGTAGCTGCTGGTCGCCTTCCGCGTACCCTTGCGGGCAAGAAGGGTATATTCGCGTGAAAGCCACCTCTGTAGGGCGTCAAGTGGGACGGTTTGAACCTTGAAGGGCAGGTCGTAGTCGAGCATAGTCCACCCCGACGCGAGCGCGGCAGGCTTAATCTGGTCCACCTCGATCCCGAGTAGCTTGCCGACGGCCTCCTTGTCGTAGCCGACAGGGACGCGCCGTTCCTTGAGCGTTGCGTCACCGCGAACCCCCAGTCCTTCGATGAAGCGCACCGCCGCCTGCTGGTCGTCGATGAGAGCGTAGTCCTCCACGAGCGCTGGCACGCTCGGGAAGAGCCGGCGCCGATCCTGTCCACCCGGCACGAGCGGATCCGCCAGCAATGCTGCGGATGGCTTGTGCGCACCACCTTCGGTCAGGACCAGCGGCACGAGGTCTTGGCGGTTCGCACCGCGGGCAACGGCCCAATCCAGGAGTTCGACGAGCGGGAAGGCGTCGCCGTCTCCGGCATCGGTGCAAACCTGCCGAACGATGTCTTTCAACCGCTGCTCCCGGTGCCGTTCCTGCAGCCAGGTGACGCCTGGGTGGGAGGTGCGATGTCGATTGACAAGCGCGCGGATTCTCGGTGGCAGGCGTTGTTCGGCGGCAGGCAAGAAGCCAGCGAGCGCCTCGGCGACCACAGCCCCACTCGGTTCCTTGACGGACGGCGGTTCTTCGTTGAGCCAGCACGTATCGTCGGCGGGGAGCCACCCGTCGGCTTCCGTAGGGACGACGGGTGCGTGGTGCCATTTCTGCTCGGAGACGCACGACCAAAGCGCAAAGAGCGCGTCGGTGTTCCCCTCCACCGCAGACCACCAAGGCGGTAGCGTGACAGTCCACTCTACGGCATCAGGATCGATGTCGAGTCCCCACCCAAGCCAGTTGGCGAACTGCACGGCGCGACTCCCCAAGAGACCTTCATCCATCAGGTCGCGGTCAAACAGCAAATCTGGACGCCACGCCGGGCGTTTTCCAAACTCGCTGAGAAACCGGCCGGGTAGGCGCACGATCTCTTGCGGTGTGGAGAATCGTCTGGTTTCTGGGCGGAGAACCGGAACGATCTTGAGATCCCCGAGCAAACGGATGAAATCGCACCGTAGGGCACCAAGTACATCGGAGACCTCCCCTTCGAGCCGGGTGGGGTTAGACAGTATCCGGTAACCCCGGCTCATGGCGGATTCCGACTGCTCCTTCAGCCAAAGAAGTATTTCTCGCACAAGCATCGGGACTTGCTGCACGATTGCTTCCTGCCAAGGATCTCCTCTGATGGCCCGGAGGCTCTGACGTTCCAGGTTGACCAGCCAGTCCGCCTGCAAATGGAATCCGAAGGGAATGGACACCCGAGTCGGAAGTGTCGCGTAGACCCGACCTTGGGACGGTGGGTTCGGTAACCCGTCCTCGTCCAAGGGCACGAGCGCCACGACGCTCCGCTTCGGCCGCTCTGACCCACTGGCCTCTTGGTACGTGAGGTCCTGGCGCGCCTCCAAGAACCGTCGCATCGCGGCGTCATCCGGGCGATAGCATGACACGAAGAATCGCCACCGCCGAGAGAGCCCATCGGGCGCGCGACGAACTTCGACCACTCCGTCCCGCACCGAGAGGTCCCAAGTGACATCGTCGATGCACACCTGCTCCAAGCCCCGCAACGCGAGCACGGACAACGGAGTTGGGTCTTCTGGGGACGCTAGGCGCGCTAGGTCGTCGGCCAAGCGGGCCGCCGGGGCTACGGGACGAGTAAGGTGAAAGGCGGTAGTGTAACCAGCATCGGGATCGAGCCGCTCACGGTCCCAGTGTGGCTGTAGGGCGTCGAACCAGTCAGAGACCGTGGCGCCGAGCGCCCCGTGGCGCTTTCCGATGTCGAACCTAATGCGCCAGCCGAAACCCGAAATCCGCGCTGTTCGAAACCGATTGAAGACTGACTTGAATCCAACTCCCATGAACCCGATGGCGTCCTGCCCCTTGGTCGAAGCACCAATCTAAGACAGCCCATCCACAGCAGGTTCGTCCAACGCAGCGTCCCCATCATGCTGGAACAACAGCGACCCACCGTTGGTCCTCCAGTAGATTCGTCGAGCACCCGCATCGATTGCGTTCTGTGACAATTCGTAGACGTAGGCCCACGGGTGCGGGTGTCCGGCAGCGAGCATGGTCGCGACCATCTTGCGTGCAGGTGGGCCAAAGTGCCCGTCGTTCTCGCGGCGCACCTGCTCGACGAAGGCGCGCCGTTCCCGCTCGCCTACATTCACTGTCACGCCCCGGTCCTTCCCAGACGTTACCTCGCTCATGAGCCCTGCTCGGGGGAAGGACGTGGTGGATCAGTCGGATGCAGCATGCCGCCCCTCCGGCTGAAGAGCCCCCACGACGCACGGCCTCCCCTTGGTTCGAATGCAGGTCGGTGACCCGCCGGAGGCTGGCGGTCGGGAGTTCGAAGACCTCGATGCCGAACGGACCCTTCCCAACGAAAGGGCCTTTGGCCGTGCGGTCATCGCCTTACTGGGAGGAGTTTCGAGGTCACAGAGCATGGGGGATGGCATGGTCAAGGTTCAGCGGGTGGAGACTCAAGCAACCAACCTAAACGTAGCTGGGGCAGCGGTGCGTGGGCATCCCCTCAGCCCGCCGCTGGGTGGTAGGGAGAGGACTACTCGCTCGGAATCCCGAGAGAAGAGGATGGACGGGGTGTATCCGCCGTCCACCGGCGGGCGCGCCCTATGTCCGGTGCCCATCCGGGCCACCACCAATCGAGCTTGTGAGAACCGTTAGGGTGTTCGCCGAAGCGTCGACGGGGGCGTTCTGACAAGCCGCTGGCGACGGCATCCGACGAGGCTGAGACCTCCTGACACGACCTCGAACGTTCTGGAACAGTGGGGTACTTCCTACCGGGTTGACACGCTTACGGGTCGCTCTTCAGCGTTCGGACATGGAAACGGTGAAGCAGGAGTTCAACTCGTTCGCGGGTGGGGTTCACGGACGCGCACCCGAACAGGCGCCGCGTGGGTTGCACATGCCGGTCGCGCGGAGCTTGGCCGCCGCGGAGCGCGTGCCCGACAAGACGCTGGCCGGACTCTACGGCGGCCGCGTCGTCGAGGTCGCCGGGGAGGACCACCGGCTCCTCGAATCAGACGCTTACCGGGCGGCGATCACGTCGAACTGAAGCCTCGGGCTGAGGGGGGCATTAGCGCGTCGACGAGGCGGATCCCGCGCGTCGAGCCAGCCCGTTCACGGGCGCGGCCCACGGGGGCGTTGGGCGCTGTTAAGGCGTCCAGCCAGCCTACCCAACACACTAACACAGGTTTGCATCTTCCTGTGATCGTTGAGCTTACGGATTTCTGCGGCTCGATTCCCTCCGAATGACTCCCTCCGATTGGGATCTCAGGTGCGATCCCTCGGGCGGCTTTCCAACGCCGTCCGAAGCTGTCCAGCGTCGGCCTGCTGATAGCAACGTAGCACCGTCTGCGGGCTCTTCCATCCGCCAAGCTCACAGAGCACCTTGAGCGGAAGATCCATCAGGTCCGTCGCGAACTTCCGCCGCAGCGAGTGCCAGCCCCGGCCCGGCTTCGGCTCCAGTCCCGAGAGGGTCTGGGCCTTCTTCCACCACAGAAAGGCGGAAACGCGGTTCGCGCACCTCGTGGCATCCCTCGACGAAGGCAGCACCGGGCCGTTCTTCTTCCCCCGGCCCATCCCTCGCGCCTCCTCCAAGACGGCGAGCGCCTCGGCGGTCAAGGGCGTGATGTGCTCGTACCCAGTCTTCTCGTGCTCCGCGTCCACCGGATGGTCCTGTCCTCGAAGTCGATGTCGGGCCAGCGGAGTTCACGGATCGCACCGATACGGTGCCCCGTCTCGTGCGCGAGCACAAGCGCGACATGGAACCGCCACCCGACCTGCCGCGACACCTTCAGCATCGCCCGGTACTCGTCCCCGGTGAGAACGACCCGGTTCGGGTTCTTCTCCCTGGGCTTCCTGAGGCCCTTCAGCGGGTTGGAGTCGAGGAGGAGCCTCCCCTCCTCGTCCCGGGACCTTGCGGCCCAGTTGAGCACCGTCATCAGGAACGTCAGGTCCCATGCGATGGTGCGGTTGCCGACGGGCTGGCCCGAGCGTCCGGCCCTGCCCGCTCTCCGTGCTTGGATGAACCGGTCCCAATCGCGCTGCGAGAGCGTTTCGGGCCTCCGGTCCCTGCCGAAGAAGTCGAGGAACATTGTCGCCGCGACCCTGTCGCGCCGCCGGGTCCTCTCGCCCTTCGTGGGCGTCACCTCTTCCCCGTAGATTTCAAAAAGCCGTCCCAGCGTGAGCGGCTCGGGCTCGGCTTCCGCCTTGCCGTTCAGCTCCGGGCTTGCGAACCCTGCGGCGAATTCGTCCGCCTGCCGTTTGGCTCGGGTCCAGTCACGGTGACCCAAGGACCTCGTGAGCCTGCGCCCGTTCTCCCGCCACTCCATCTGGTACAAGCCGGTTTTCCGGTCGGGAAAGACCCGGACCCGGTTCCGGCCCCATTCGCCGGCGCCGTAGGAGCGCCGACTTCGTTTCGTGCGTGCCATCGTTCGATTCCTCTCTCGATGGACTGCACGATCTGCGCAACGGAATCTCGCTGGCCGAAGGCTGCTTGACCAGTGCGGGGCACCCGTGCCGTTCGCTTCCCGACCGCGCCCGAGCGCCTCGTCAGGCTCTACCGGAACCGATGCAGGAGCGGCTGCCGGAGACCGTTCCGGATCCAGAAACGCACCGGACGGCTCTGGACGAATGCCCGAGGACGCGACTTGACGCCGCCGAAGGCGCTCTCCCGATTGCTACCGGCAGTGACACCCTCACCAGCCACTGTGGTCCCCACCACGGAGTCCGGGGCCTACTGCGGGAGCGCGAACCCTCATGTACCGCAAATCCATTGATCAACGGGGGTCGCGTTGATCGACCATCTGAAGGGTCGCGAGAAGGCGCTGGAGCCGTTCGGCCTGACGGGCCGCCGCGCCGAGTGGGTCGCCTTGGCGAGCCTGCATGGCGGCGTGTTCAACCGCTCGCAGCTTTCGGCGTGGTTCGGCATGGACCGCTTCAAGACGCTCCGGTTCGTGCAGGCCCTGACGCGGAGAAGGCTCGCCGCCGAGGAGATGGTCGGAGATCTGAAGGTCTGCCGGATCTGCGCGCGCGGCATCTACCGGGCTCTCGGTGCCGAGGGCGTCCGCACCCGGAGGATCACCTCGACCGAGGTGGCCATGCGCCGCGTGCTCTCGTTCGACTACGTGATCGAGCATCCGGACCTGCCCTGGCTCCCGACCGAGCAGGAGAAGGTCTCCGCGTTCGAGGCGCTCGACATGGGACGCTCGCTCATGCCCGTCCGCGTCTACCGGGGCGCCGCAGGGGGTGCGCAGCACTACTTCCCCCGCGGGATGCCCGTGGCGCTGGACTCGCGCCGCGCCGTGTTCGTCCACGCCGATCCCGGCTACGACACCTCGACCGCGCTCCGTTCGTGGCGGGACCGGCACCAGAAGCTCTGGCAGGCACTGAGGGACCTGGCCTTGTCGGTCGAGGTCGTCGGGGTCGCGTGCGCCCGGAGACCGCTTGACCGGGCGCGGACGATCCTCGGAAACTGGACCAATACGGAAACGGCTCCACGTCCCATCCACCCGCCCGGGACCGCCGCTGCGGCCCGGCGCGAGATCACGCGCATCGAGAATGCGATCGTCGGCATGGACGACGCGGGGGTCGAGGAAATGGGCGGTTTCCAAGCCTGCCTCCACAGGATGGTCGAGCTGGAAGATATGCTCCGATCCATGCGTCCGGCAGGGACGATCGACGGCCATTCGGTGTGGCGTTCGAGCCGCTTCCGTGGGCGCGGGATTTGACCGCTCGTGGACGGGGGCCGTTGCCGATCCAGAGTGCACATGTGACATTGGGGTCGTTGTGCACGATAATCACGCTCGGATGTGACACGCCGCCGATTCCGCAAGTTGCGGACTTCATTGCGTTTGCGGCGAGTGCACCGTGGCGGCCGTGGCGCGCGGGCGCTTGCGGCCGTTGACGGGAGCGACCCACCCTTCGGGGTGCCTGGTACGGCACGGCGACGGTCGGGATGTGCACGGCCATCCCAACCTCGCCTGGGGTCGCTCCCGGTCCATCAGTCCTTGGCAGGAAGGCTGTCGGTCACCGGAGACGGTCGCGGCCCGAAGCCGAAGGCGACTGCTGCGGCCAAAGCCATCGGGCACGGCTTCGCTTTCGGCGCGGTCGGCGGGATGTTCGC
>MPNE01000031.1 GCA_002238865.1 Gemmatimonadetes bacterium bin94
GAGCATCTCGTAGGTGGCGATGTTGATCCGGGCGGCGAGGTCGGCGATGCGTTCGCCGAGTTCAAAGAGGTCGTCGTTCATGGGGTTGTCGTTCATGGGGTCGTGCTCCTAACGTCAGATACGGCAATGAGTTACCCCTGAAAGATAACGGCGGCATTCGGGACCTCCCGTAGCGGCCCGGGACGCGAAAACCCGGGTCGGGACGGCTTCAAGGGGTACTTCGGCCGCGTTCGCCCCGCAGCGGCCCGCGTGCGGCTTCCAGCAGCCTTCCAGCACGGCATCCCGCACGTCGCCGAAGCCGCGGTCCCAAACCTGTCCATGGCTGGTTGGGACTGCTTCTTGGCGATTTGGGACAACGGGGGGTCGGGCCGTTGCGCAGCCACGGTGGCGCAGCGCACGATGGCGGGGACAACCGCGTGGCGTTGAACGTTGCTCGCCCCTGCCGGGCACCGTTGCTCGTCCTGCCGGGAACGTTGCTCGTCCTGCCGGAACCACTGCTCGCCACTGCCGAACCGGCTGTCGCGACTTGCGCGAAATCGTGCCTCGCCACTGCCGAACCGGCTGTCGCCAGACAACCGGCGGCCGTCCCCACCCCCGACCGCGCCTCGCCCCCCCGACGTTTCCGCGGCAAAACCAGGGACCCCGGCATGTCTGGATGAGACAGCATCCAGCGGCCGGGGCCCCACGCAACGGCCCGGGCCCCCCCCCCCCCCCCCCCCCCACCCCCCCACCCCCCAGCCCCCCCACCCCCCCCACCCCGGTCACCTTGCCCCCGTCCACGCCGAGGCGCCCGGAAAGCGCTCAGCCCAACAGGGCCGGAGGCACCCCGGTGCGCATCCGCGGGTTGCCAAACCCCCGCCCCCGCTGGCGCAAACCCGAAATACGGACCACAATGCCCCCGGGGACATCCACGAATGCCCGCCACGCGGCGGGTGCCCGGCCGACACGTTTTCCGCAGGAGAAACAGATGACCAGACCCGCAATTCACGCCGGCGCCAGGCGACTCTCAGCCATTGGCCCGAGCCGGGGCGCGCACGCCCCACTGCTCGCCACCCTGTGTCTCGCGGCCACCGCCGTGACGCACCCCGCCCTCGCCCAGCGTCCCGCCGAGGGCTCCGAGGCCGCCGCCTACGTGGCTGTCGATGCCGAGTCCGTCGCACTGCAGGGCGTCACGCTGATCGACGGCACGGGCGGACCGCCGCTCCGCAACCAGACCATCGTCCTCGAGGGCAACCGCATCGCCGCCGTCGGCCCTGCGGACGAGGTCGGCGTTCCCGAAGGCGCCCAAGCCCTCGACCTGTCAGGCCACACCGTCATGCCCGGGATGGTCGGCCTTCACGACCATCTCTTCTACATGGCCGCCGGCGGCCGCATGCACCCGATGAGCTACACCGGCCAGCGCCTGTACCTCGGCTCCGGAGTCACCAGCATCCGCACCACCGGCAGCCTCGCCACCTACGCCGAGCTCAACCTCAAGGACGAGATCGAGCGCGGCCTGCAGCCGGGCCCCCGCATCCACATCACCGCGCCCTACATGACCGGCGACGAAAGCCTGAACATCATGACCCGGTTCAGGAGCCCCGAGCAGGCGCGGCGCTTCGTGCGCTACTGGGCCGCGGAGGGCGCAACATGGCTGAAGGCGTACACCACGATCAGCACGGACGACCTGGCCGCGGCGATCGACGAGGCCCACAAGGCGGGGATCAAGGTGACCGGCCACCTCTGCTCGATCAGCTTCACCGAGGCCGTCGCGCTCGGCATCGACAACATCGAGCACGGCCTGTCCACCAACAGCGACTACTCGCCGACCAAGGTAAAGGACGAGTGCCCCGCGGATCTGCGCGAAACAGCCACCTCGGTGGACGTGGAGGGACCCGAGGTTGCGGCCACCTTCCGGGCCATGATCGACAACAACGTGGCGATGACCTCGACGCTGGCCGTCTACGAGCTCTTCGTGGCCGGCCGCCCGACCCGCGACGCGCGCACCCTGGCCGCGATGGCGCCCTCCGTACGCGAGGACTACCTGGCCGCCAAGGCCCAGATCGACGAGATCGGCCCGCCGGAAGACGGGTTCCTGAACGCAATGGCCTACGAAAAGGCCTTCTACGACGCGGGCGGCGTACTGGCCGCGGGCGTGGATCCGACCGGCAACGGCGGCGCCCTCGCGGGCTACGGCGACCAGCGCAACTACGAGCTGTTCATCGAGGCCGGGTTCGCCCCATCGGACGCGGTGAAGGTGCTGAGCTCCAACGGCGCCCGGGTGCTGGGCGTATTCGAAGACCTGGGAACGGTCGAAGCCGGCAAGATCGCCGACCTGGTGGTCATGCGCGGCGACCTGACCGCGAACCCGTCGGTGATCCGCGAAGTGACCATCGTCTTCAAGGACGGGATCGGCTACGATTCACCCGCCATGCTCGACGACGTGATCGGGCGGGTGGGTATCAACTGAAGCCGTTGCGGTGCTCGACTTCCTTCATCTTCCGCTGACGGGAACGCCCTTCGGGACAGCGCTCGAGGTGTGCGTGATCGTCACGTTCGTGGCGTGGCTGGTGTCGGTGATCACCCGCGAGGTCTCCACGATCGATCGCCTCTGGTCCCTCTGCCCGCCCGTCTACTGCCTGATCGTAGCGTTTGCGATCGGCTTCCAATCGGTGCGCGTCGATCTCGTAGCGGCTTTGGTGGTTCTGTGGGGTGTGCGGCTGACCTTCAACTTTGCCCGCAAGGGCGGCTACAGGAAGGGCGGCGAGGACTACCGGTGGGCGAAGGTCCGCGAGAACACGGGACCGGTGGGTTTCCAGGTACTCAACATCACCTTTATTCACCCGGTACAAATGCTCCTCCTGTGGCTCATGGTCTCGCCGATTCACAGGGCGTGGCAGTTCCGCGACGTGCCGCTGGGCCCGCTCGACTACATGGCGGCGGGGCTGTTCCTCGTGTTCTGGGTCGGCGAAGCCGTCGCCGACCGGCAGATGTGGGACTTCCAGCAGGACAAGAAGCAGCGGATCGCGGCCGGCGAGGATGTCGCGCAGCCGTTTCTCACCACCGGGCTTTTTCGCTACAGCCGACACCCGAACTACTTTTGTGAGATCGCCATGTGGTGGGTCATCTACCTGTTCGCCGTCGCGGCATCCGGCGAATGGCTGCACTGGACGGGGCTGGGTTGCATCGGGCTTACACTGCTCCTGATTCCGTCCCTGCGCATGACCGAGGAGATCTCCGCCGGCAAATATCCCGGCTACCGCGACTACCAGGCGACCACTCCGGCCTTGATCCCACGACTACGGCCCGGATCGGCGAATTGAGTCTCATCCACCCAGGAGAATCCAGAATGAAAACGAGAAGTATTGCAAGGGCCGCGATGCCCGCGTTCGTACTGATGGCCATCACCGCTGGCACCTTGTCCGCCCAGCGACCCGAAGCGGGCTCCGCAGCTGCCGGATACGCGGTCGTCAACGCAACCGCCGGCGTGGCCGCGCTCACCGGCGTCACCCTGCTCGACGGGACGGGCACGCCCGCGCGGCGCGGCCAGACGGTCGTGATCTCCGGCACCCGAATCGCCGCGGTGGGACCGGACGGCTCGGTCGACATCCCCGACGGCGCCGAAGTCATGGACATGGCTGGCCACACGGTCATGCCGGGCATGATCGGCCTGCACAACCACCTCTTCTACACCGCCGCCGGGGGCCGGTCCGCCCAGCTCACCTACAGTGCGCCCCGGCTCTACCTGGGCAGCGGCGTGACCAGCGTGCGGACCACCGGCAGTCGGCAGCCCTACGCCGAACTCAACCTGCGCGCCGAGATCGAAGCCGGGAGGACGCCGGGTCCACGCATCCACATCACCGCCCCCTATGTCACGGCCGGCGGCGGCATCTCCGGCATGACCATGCTCGAATCCCCCGAACAGGCGCGGCGCTTCGTGCGCTACTGGGCCGCCGAGGGCGCGACCTGGCTCAAGGCGTACACCAACATCCGCACCGAAGAACTCAGCGCGGCCATCGACGAGGCGCACCAGCAGGGGATCAAGGTGACGGGCCACCTCTGCTCGATCAGCTTCACGGAGGCCG
Source organism: Gemmatimonadetes bacterium bin94 (assembly GCA_002238865.1). Taxonomy (GTDB): domain Bacteria; phylum Gemmatimonadota; class Gemmatimonadetes; order Longimicrobiales; family Gaopeijiaceae; genus Bin94. Next base: position 4,065 of record MPNE01000031.1, read on the forward strand.
TCGCGCTCGGGATCGACAACATCGAGCACGGACTGGCCACCAACAGCGACTACTCGGAGGGGCGCGGGCAGGACGAATGCCCGAGCAACCTCTGGGACGACGCCGTGGCGGTCGACGTGAACGGACCCGAGGCGCAGGCCACATTCCAGGCAATGATCGACGCGGGCGTCGCCATGACCTCGACGCTGGCCGTGTACGAACTCTTCATCCAGGGCCGCCCCACGCGCGACGCGCGCTCGCTGGAAGCCATGTCGCCCGCCGTGCGCGAGGACTACCTGGCGGCCAAGGCCCAGATCGACGAAATCGGACGCGCCGAGGACGAATTCCTCACTGCGATGGCCTACGAGAAGGCGTTCTACGACGCCGGCGGCCTGCTCGCATCGGGCGTCGATCCCACCGGCAACGGCGGCGCGCTTCCCGGCTACGGCGACCAGCGCAACTTCGAGCTCCTGTCGGAAGCGGGGTTTGCGCCCCACGAAGTGGTGCAGGTCCTGAGCGCCAACGGGGCACGTGTGCTGGACGTCTTCGAGGACCTGGGGACCGTCGAGGCGGGGAAGATCGCGGATCTTGTGGTGATGAGCGGCGACCTGACCGCCGATCCGTCGGTGATCCGCAACGTCACGGTCGTGTTCAAGGACGGTGTCGGATACGATTCTTCCCGGATGCTGGCCGACGTGAGGGGGCGGGTGGGCATCAACTGACGGATGATTTGCCGTCAACCCGACGCGGGATGTAAACTGACCCTACCGACACGACACACCTCAACCTGGAGACCCAGGCATGCCGCGCCCCTTGAGGATCGTACCGTTCTTCGCCGCCCTGGCGGCCGTTATGTGGGTTGCTTCCTGCGGCGGAGATGGTGGCACGATCGTGCCCCCCCCTCCGCCCAACCAGTCCCCGGCGGCCGTCGGCTCGATCGCGGCTCAGACGATTGCCGCGGGCGAGTCCGTCACGGTCAACGTGGCCTCGAACTTCAACGACCCCGACGGGGACGCGCTGACCTATACGGCCGCGACCTCGGACGCGGGCGTGGCGACGGCCTCGCTGGCCGGCAGCAACGTCACGATCACGGGCGTGGCGGCGGGGAGCGCCACGATCACCGTCACAGCGCGCGACCCCGACGGCGCGACGGCCACCCAGTCGATCGGCGTAACGGTCGAGGCGGCCAACCAGGCGCCCGTGCCCGTGGGCTCGCTGGGCGACCTCTCCTTCCCCGAGGGCGGCGAAGTCACGGTGTTCGTCGCCGAGTACTTCAGCGATCCCGATGGGGACGCGCTCACCTACACGGCGGCGAGTTCCGACACGACGGTCGCAACCGCCACAGCGTCGGACACAACGGTGGTGGTTGCCGGTGTCGGCGCGGGAAGCGCGACCGTAACCGTCACCGCCACCGATCCGGGCGGCCTGTCCGCTACGCAGGACATGGCGGTCATGATCCTGCAGGGCAACCAGGCCCCGCAGCTGGCCGACTCGATCCCGGCACAGATGATCGTGGTGGGCGAAACGATCATGATCGTCGTGTCCGGTCACTTCATGGATCCGGAAGGGGCCGAGTTGACCTTCGAAGCCGTAAGCTCGGATACGGGTATCGCCACCGCGCTGGCCTCCAATGACACGGTCACGATCGGGGGTGTGGCGGCGGGCCGCGTGTCCGTGACGGTGTCGGCGTCGGATCCGGAGGGTCTGGCGGCGTCGCAGGAGGTAATGGTGACGGTGGAGCAGGCGATGTCGAACCGTGCGCCGCAGATGGCCGACGAAATGATCCCCTTCCCCGCGCACGATCTGGTCCTCGACAGCGCGATCGTGCTTGACGTGTCCGGGTACTTCGTCGATCCGGACGATGACCCGCTCGTCTACACGGCAACCACGTCGGACGAAGCCGTGGCGACGGCAGCGGTGGATGGCTCCGTGGTCACCACCACGGCGCTGTCGGCGATGGAGGACGAAGTGCTCGCGGTTACCCTGACCGTGACGGCAACGGATCCGGAGGGACTGTCGTTCTCGCAGGAAGCGGAGGTGTTTGTTGCGGTGGAGGACTATTCTCCCTGGGTGGGGTTGACGATCAGTGAGGAGGCCAAGCTCGTGTTCGGCCCCATCACTCTGGGCGGTTGCTTCACCAGGGCCTTTATCCGGCTTGCAACGGCAGCGACCGGCCAGATCGACGTCCACTGGACGGAGTGGCAGTTGAGGAAGGGGACCGGCTGGGTCCGGGTGCCGGACACCCGAAAGGTGGCGCCCGACGACATGCCCAGCACCGACGTGATCTGTCCCTACACGGCTCTCGAGGACGGCACGGCCGCAGCCGGGACCTACCGGGTGGTGGGCGAAGTCACGATCATGGACGCCGATGGCAACCCCGTCCGGATTCGCCAAAGAACCGAGAACGAGTTCACGCACAACCCGGAAGAGGGGGACAAGGGCTCATAATGTCAACTTCACTTGACATCATGTAAACCACACTTGACACCTCGCCGCGCTGCTGTTCTGGCCGTTCTGGCCACGGCCTGGGTGTTCGCGTGCGACAACCCGCAGCCGCCCGAGCTGTGCGGGTCGATCGCCGAGCAGACGATCACGGTGGGGGAGTCGGTCACGGTGCAGTTGTGCTTCGACGATCCCAACGGTGACATCCTCGATCACGGGGTCGTGAGCTCGGACCCCGCGGTGGCCACCGCGGTCGCCACGGGCAGCACCGTGACGGTCACGGCCGTGTCGCCAGGTGTCGCCCTCGTGACCATGATCGTGACGGACCCGACGGGGCTGAAGGCGCAGCAGAGCTTCCGGGTGGTGGTGCCGAACCGGGCGCCTGCGACGGTCGGCACGATGCCGGACCGGGAGCTGATGGTCGGCGACTCGGCCTCGCTCGACGTGTCGGGATATTTCAGCGAGCCCGACGGGCAGAGCCTCGGCTACGCGGTGACGGTCTCGGACTCGAGTCGCCTGAAGGCGGCGGTGGAGGGGGCCGTGTTGACCGTCGTGGCGGTGGCCAAGGGGGAGGTAGTGGTCAACGTGACGGCGACGGATCCGGGCGGCCTCTCGGCCATGCAGAGCTTCCTCGTGACGGTCCCCAACCGGCCACCGGTCCCGGTCGACTCGATCGCCGCGCGGATCGTCGAGGCCGACCACGCCGACACCGTGGACGTGTCCCCCTTCTTCGCCGATCCGGACGGCGACCCGCTGTCCTACGCGACCGCCGTGTCGGACAGCGCGGTGGTTGCCGCGCCGGTCTCGGGAAGCGCCGTGGTGGTGACGGGACTCGCGAAGGGCGAGGCGGAGGTAACGGTGACCGCCACCGACGACGAGGGGCTGTCGGCGGAGCAGCGCTTCACGGTAACCGTTCCGAACCGGGCGCCGCTGGTGGCGGACACGATACCGGCGCGGACGCTCTTCAAGGACGAGGCCGATACGCTGGTGCTGGCGCGCCACTTCACCGATCCCGACGGCGACGCGCTCACGTGGGGCGCCGGGACGTCCGACGGCGGCGTGGTGGCGCTGGAGTTGTCGGCGGCGGCGGGCACGCTCGCAGTTACGGCCGTCGGACAGGGCGAGGCCGAGGTCACGGTGACCGCCACCGACCCGGAGGGCCTGGCCGCTCAGCAGCGCTTCCTGGTGACCGTGCCCAACCGGGGACCGGTCGTGGCGGACAGGATACCCGCCCAGACGCTGTACAAGCGGGAAACGATGCCGCTGGACCTGAGCCCGCACTTCAGCGACCCGGACGGTGACGCCCTCGCGTACGTCGCCGAAACGACGAACGCCACCGTGGCCAAAGCGGCTGTCTCGGGCACGACGCTGACCATCCAGGCCGGTGCCCAGGGCGAGGCCGTCCTCACAGTGACCGCCACCGACCCGGCCGGCCTCTCGGCACGTCAGAGCTTCACGGTCACGGTGCTCAACCGCGCACCGACCGTCACCACCCCCATACCTGAACAGACCATCGCCATTGGCATACCCGACACGGTCGACCTTGCCCAGCACTTCACCGACCCCGACGGAGACACCCTGGAATACACGGCCGAGGCGAGTTCGCGGACCGTGGTCCGGATCACCCTGCGCGGGGCCAAGGTCATATTGCGCGCGCGAACGAAGGGCACCACCGAGGTAAGCGTGACCGCCACCGATCCCGACGGCCTCGGGGCAGCGCACACCTTCACGGTAGTCGTCGCCAATCAGGCGCCGACGGTGGCCAGGCCGTTCCCGGAACTCACCATCGCCAGGGACGAAAACCTGACGTTCCCGATCTCGGGCTATTTCTCGGATCCGGACGGGGACGCCCTCGCCTACTCCGGAAGCACGGCCAATACCCGGATCGCCCGCGCCTCGGTATCGGGCACCGCGGTAACGCTCACGGGCGTGACAGCCGGGGAGACCACGCTCACGCTGACGGCCACCGACCCGGAAGGTCTCACGGCCAACCTGACCGCGCGCATCACAGTCGCCGGGACGGGCGGAGGCACGCCGACCCCGGTCGGAACCATCCCGGATCAGACGATCAGCCAGCGCGTCGAGCGCAGTCTGAACGTGTCCGCGTACTTCCAGGATCCGAACGGCGATGCGCTCAGGTATCGCGCCACGACAGCCAACAGCGCGGTCGCCACGGCCTCGGTGTCGGGAGCACGGGTGACCGTCCGGGGTGTGGCGACCGGCGAAACCACGCTGTCGGTAACGGCCACCGATCCCAATGGCCGTTCCGCGGCCCAGACCACGCGGATCGTCACTGTCGTCCCCGGGTCAGGCCCGGTGGCCGCGGGCCCGATTCCGGACCAGAACGTCCAGACGGGACGGACGAGTCTGCTGTACCCGAGCTCCTATTTCCAGGATCCGGACGAGCGCAGCCTCAACTTCAGCGCGACCTCCTCCAATGCGCGGGTGGTCACCGCGACGGGATCGGGGGACGCGGTCACGCTTACCGGGGTCGCGGAGGGCCAGGCCACGGTAACCATTGCGGCCACCGATTCCGACGGCCTGTCGGCCACGCAGACGGCGCGGGTCAACGTGGGCCAGTCCGGTCAGGGCCCGGAGTCGGTGGGCTCGGTGGATGACGCGTCGCTGGACGCCGGCGAGGAGCTGACCGTCGAGATGGATTCCTACTTCAGACACCCCAGCGGCGATCCCCTGGCCTACACGGCGGGAACATCCGACGCCGGAGTCGCCTCGGCGGCGATGACAGGCGCCACGCTGCTCGTCACCGCCCAGAGCGCCGGCACGGCCACAATCACCGTCGTGGCCACGGATCCGGCGGGCAGTTCGGCCACCCAGCGCTTCGCCGTCACGGTGACGGGCAGTGACGGCGGCGGCGGCGGCAGCGGCTTCAGCCTCACCATCCAGTATCACTCCTCCGCCACGGCAGCCGTCAGGTCCGCGGTGGGCGGTGCGGCGGCAAGTTGGGAGTCCATCCTGTCCGCCACGGACTTCGCGGATGTGACCCCGAGTTCAAGCCACATCTGCCGTGTCAGGGGCATCACGTTCACCCTGAATGCCGGCACACCCGTGGACGACATCGTGATTGCCGTGGCCGCGGGTACAATCGACGGATCCGGAAACCCGAGCGTTGCGGCGAGCGCCAGGCTCTGCGCGATCCGCTCGGGAAGCAATACGCCTGCCTTCGGGGCCATCGTATTCGACATCGCCGACCTCGACGAACTTGAGAGCAGTGGTGTTCTGGGAAGCGTGGCGATCCACGAGATCGGACATGTCCTCGGCCTCGGCTTGAGTTCCAGCTGGTCGGGGTTGATTCAGGGCACTGGAGGCTCCAACCCGGATCCGCACTTTGCCGGAACGCTGGCGGTTGCCGCCTTCGACGCCGCTGGAGGCTCGGGCCACTCAGGCGCCAAGGTGCCCGTTCAGAGCAGCAGCGATACCGGCCATTGGCGGGAGTCGGTCCTGGGCCTGGAGGTCATGACGCCCAGCCTGAGTATCAACAACACCAATCCCCTGAGCGCCATCACCATCCAGGCGCTGGCGGACATGGGGTACAGCGTCGACGTGTCGCTCGCCGACGCGTTCACGCTGGCCTCAGGAGAGGTTGCCGATCTCGCCGGACCGGTGCATACGGTCGATCTGCGGGGGGACTTCGAGCGCGGACCGGTCATGACGATCGACGGCGACGGCACCGTGCGCGTGATCCCGGGCGCCTCGCGGCCGCCGGCCGATCCGGGGCAACCGCCCTCACGGGAAGACGGGCGTGGCAGGCGCTAGCCGCATGACGCGCCGATTCCGCTTCTCGGTCCCGCACCCGCTGGTGCTTCTCACCGCCTGCGTCATCCTGGCGGCCGTGGCGAGCCATGTGCTGCCAGCGGGCGAATTCGACCGCCGCGACGACGAGGCGACCGGTCGGAGCGTCGTGGTGGCGGGCACCTACCACGAGGTCGACCCGAGCCCGGTGGGCTTCTTCGACGCGATCGTCGCGCTTCCGCGCGGCATGGCCGACGCGGCCGAGGTCATCTTCCTCGTCTTCCTGATCGGCGGCGCCTTCACGGTGGTGGACGAGACCGGGGCGCTGAAACGTGGTGTCACATCGATGGTGCGTGCGCTCCACGGGCGGGACCTGCTCGTCATTCCCGTGGTCTCGGTCCTCTTCGCGACCGGAGGCGTGGTGGAAAACATGCAGGAAGAGATCATCCCCCTCGTTCCCGTGCTGTTGATCCTTACCCGCAGGCTCGGCTTTACGCCGATGGTGGCGGTCGCGATGAGCGCCGGAGCCGCGTTCGTGGGGTCGGCCTTCAGTCCCATCAATCCCTTCCAGGTGTCGATCGCGCAACGGCTGGCGGAGCTGCCGCTGGGGTCCGGGGCGGGCTTTCGGATCGTCTTTCTGCTGATCGCGCTCGCGTTCTGGATCACCGTGACCATGCGCTACGCGCGGCGCACCCGCGGCCCGGCCGAAGATGTGGCCGACGAGGCGGCGGAGGGCGTGCGGGCTGCCGATCTCGGGATCTTCGCGCTTGTCGGCGTGACGTTTGCGGCGGTCGTCGTGGGGATGTTCGCGTGGCACTGGGGGTTCAACGAGCTGTCGGCCGCGTTCTTCATCATGGGGGTGATCGTCGGCCTGCTCAGCGGCATGCGGGTCGGCGGCACCGCCGAGGCGTACGTGCGCGGCTTCCGGGGGATGGCGTACGCCGGGATCCTGATCGGGTTCGCGCGCGCGATCTACGTCGTGCTGCAGGACGGGCGGATCGTCGACACGATCGTGCACGCCATGTTCACGCCGCTGGAGGGCCTGCCCGTGCTCGCATCCAGCATGGGGATGGTCGCGGCCCAGACGGCGATCCATGTGCCGGTACCCAGTGTGAGCGGGCAGGCGGTGCTCACGATGCCGTTGCTGGTTCCGCTGTCGGACCTGCTCGGGATGTCACGGCAGGTGACCGTGCTCGCGTATCAGTACGGCGCGGGGCTGTGCGAGCTGCTGACACCGACGAACGGCGCACTCATGGCGATCCTGGCGTCGGCGGGGGTCCGCTACGAGGACTGGATCCGCTTCGCGGCGCCTCGCTACCTCGTGCTCGTGGCGATCGGGGTGGTGGCGATCGGGGTGGCGCTGGGGGTTGGGCTGCAGTAGCGGGATCCCGCATTGACCCATTCAGAAGGTCGTGGCGAATCCGACATGGATGTTGAGGACACGGTGGCTGGCTGTTTCGCCCGCGTACTTGTCGATGTCCTGCAGGCCATGGCTGTAGAGGAACCCGATGGTGGGGCGCGTTGCGCCGGTGCCCATCTCGAAGCCCACTCCCCCTGACAGCCCGAAATCGAACGGCCGCGTTTCGATGTCGATCTGGTCGCTGATGCAATCGTCGCTGGCGCTGATACGCTCGGTCCCGGCGCCGACGTCCACGGCAAGGCGGCAGGCCACTTCCAGGGACCCGTATCCCCCTGCCAGCAGGTAGAGCGGCAGGTGTGCGCGGGCGGGGTAGATGCGTGCCAGCGCCGTGAAATCGACGTATTGGAATTCCAGCCTCGCGTCGGCGGTCACCTCTTCGTCACCGAGGTCCATTCGTGCCCCCTTCTGCGAATACTGGGCACCGAGCTGGGCGCCGATCTGGACACCGGAAAGAACAACGCCGATGGGGAGCACAACAGCGACTCCGCCCGCCAGGCCGGCGAGCTGCGACGGATCGAAGGGAATCGGCCCTTCGCTCCCAAACGCCATGTTCGCCCCGTTCACCCCGAGCATGGAGATCAGGGTGAACCGGTTGACCGCCGCGCGTTCGGGCACATCGGGTTGCTGCGGTTCGGCGGCCACGACCGCGGGCACGGGCGCTGGTGCGGGCCTCTCTCTCCCCGCGGCCAGTGCCTGTGCCTCGTCAAGCAACTCGAGCGCCGCCGTATAGTGGGCCCCTTCCCGGCCCGCTTCCTGCAGGTAGCGGGTCGACGACGCAATGGCCGTCTGGGCGTATCCCGCCTGGAGTGCTACCTGCCCATGCCTGAACCAGAGATCCGTCGGCGTATCCAGGCCGTGCCTGGCCTGCAGGGCCAGCACCACGTCCAGCGCCTCCAGCGCGGCGGTGTAGTCCCGGCTCTCGATGAGCCGGTCGGCCCGCACGAGGTAGAGGTCCACCTGGATGTCAGGCGGCAAGTCCTGTCCCGCCACCCCCGTCGATCCCATCAGGATGGCCAGGGCAGCCATCCACGGACTTGCTCTCCTCATCCGGGTATCCCTACCGTCGGTTGGAACTCTCGCCTCCGCCCCCCGCATGGTCCTCCATGAAGGTGAGCGCCTCGTCCAGTCCGGACACGCCTTCGCGGTCCGCCCAGAGCGCAGCCACCTTCGCGTAGTTCTCGGCCGCGATCATGTCGTTGCCCATCGCCGCATTCGCACGCGCCAGCCCGAGAAGCGAGCGCGGGCGGTTGGCCATGCGCTGCAGCGAGGTCTCGAACATCGCGGCAGCGTCCTCGGCCCGGCCCAGGTCAAGGAGAAGCTCGCCGTACAGCTCGTGCACGGGCTTCACCGGGTTGGCGGAGCCGCGGGGCGGCGCCATGGCTTCGACGGTCTCGACCGCCTTGTCCATGTAGCCGGTGGCCATGTCGCCGTGACCCATTCCATGATGGAGCAGCGCGCTTACCTGCATGTGCATGACATGGTTGTAGCCGGTGCCGTCGGACATTTCGTCCAGAGCCTTCTCCACGGCTGCGAGCGCTTCACTGTCACCCGTGCGGGCAGCGCTGAGCCCGGTCGCCAGCAGTTCGGGGCCACGCGATTCCTCCGTGACCGGCTTCACGTCCCACTCCTCGGTCTCGACCACGTAGCGGGCCTTGAGGAGCGGCAGCGCGCCCCGCGCCCGGGCGGTCCCCGCCGCGCCGCGCGATCCGCCGACTTCGAAGCCCTCGTTCTCGACCATCGACGCGATGCGATCGATCCACACACGCGCCTTGGCGTAGTCGCCCCGCTGCAGGTCGCCGTACTGGCCCCAGTCCAGCGCGTGCACCGCGTCTCCCATTTCGTCGCCCGGCTCCCACAGCTCGACGGCGACGTCGTAGGCGGACTGGTTGTGGCCCGAGACCAGGTCCCACATGCCATGCTGGATGAAGATGTGCGTGGGCATGTGGCGCGCGTGCGAGACCGCCGGGGCGATGCCCGCGAACGCGTGGGCCGCTTGCAGCGCCAGCGGAGCATTGATGGGATGGTCGAAGGAGTGGATGGTGTAGTGGGCCGCGCCGGGGTGGATCGGGTTGTCGTTCAGCAGCTTGAGCGCGATCGTGCCGGCGCGCACGTTGTAACGCTCGGTCACGTTGCCGTTCAGGCGGTTGACGCCCAACAGCGACAGCGCGTAGAAGGCCGCGATCTCGGGATCGTCCGGATACATCTCGTGCAGGTCGCCCATCGCTTCCATGTACTCGAAGCGGCGCTTGCCGTGGTCGCCGTCGCCCCAGAGGGTCTCGACCGCGCGCAAGAGCCCCTTCTCGCGGTCGGTGGGCGCCTTGGCGAGACGTTCCTCGGGGGTGGCGCCGAGCCGCTCGAGCGCCTTGCGGGGCTCGGTCGGGTCCATGTTGGTGACCAGGGGGTGATTGTAGGCGAGCGATTCGCCCCAGTACGCCATGGCGAAGTCGGGGTCAATCGCCTGGGCCGCGTGGAACTGTTCGCGCGCCTGCTTCCAGCCGAAGCTGTGCAGGATCGCGACGCCGCGCAGGAAGTGGGCCTGGGCCTCGCCGGTCGCCGATGTCGGGAAGGTGATGACGCCGACGTCGTCGAACTGGGCCTGCACCGCGGGCGGCGCGGCGAAGGAGGCGAGGATAAGGGCGGCGGCGGCCACCGCGCCCGGTACGGTCGTGCTGATTCTCTTCATGGCGATCATCCTCATGCTTCGGCCACTGCCGCGGCCATGTTGTTCAGTGCCCTCTCTACAGTAGCACGCGGAGAGGCAAGGTTCATGCGCATGTATCCGGCACCGCCGGTGCCGTAGTTGGATCCGGGGTTGAGGAATACACCGGAGTGCTCCGCGAACCAGCGCTGCACGACCTTCTCGGCCGTAACCGGGTCGGTCGCTTCCGCGCTCTCGCGGGCGGCGGTCTCGGCGGCCCCGATCCGGTCGGCGAAGCTCGAGACGTTCAGCCAGGCCAGGTAGGTGCCCTGCCCCTTGTGGTGGCTGATCGACGGGAGGTTTTCGCTGATATACGACCGGGCGAAATCGTGATTCGCATCGAGGTAGGCCAGCAGGTCGTCGAGCCAGGGCTCCCCCTCCTCGAGCGCGGCGCGAGTGGCCACCATGCCCAATGTGCTGAGGTCGGCGCGGGTGTTGGCCCGCACCCGCTCCAGGTAGTCGGGGTTGGTGGTGTGGTACCAGGCCACCTTCATCGCCGCGAGGCTGAAGGACTTGCTCGCCGACTTGAAGGTCAGGCTGTTGTCGACGATGTCCTTGTCCGGGAGGCTGGCGAAGGGCGTGTAGCTGTTGCCCGCGGTCACGAAGTCGCAGTGGATCTCGTCGGCGAGCACAACGACGCGGTGCCGGAGGCAGATCTCGCCCATGCGCATCATGTCCTCGGCAGACCAGCAGTTGCCGGTGGGGTTCTGCGGGTTGCACAGAATGAAGGTGTTGCACCGCCTCGCGCGCCGCTCGAAGTCGTCGAAGTCGATGGAGTAGCTGCCGTCCGCAGCCACGATCATGGGGCTGTCGTCGGCGACCGTGCGGGCGAAGCGAAGGTCGGTGTAGAAGCCGGCGTAGGTGGGCGTCTGCAGGAGAACGCGGGTGCCGGGGGGAGAGAAGGTGTGCAGCGCAGCGATGATCCCCGGGTGAACCCCGGTGGTGAAGACGATGGTGGAGGGATCGATGTCGAGGCCGTAGCGGCGGTTGCTCCACTCGGCGACCGACTCGGCGTACGAACCGGGGCGGTGCATGTATCCCCAATTCTCGTGCGTACATCGCTCGGCGAGGGCCCGCGTGACGCAGGGGGCGGCGCGGAAGTCCATGTCCGCGACGCCCATCCCGGCCACGATCCCGGGGCCGAACTGCTCGACCGCGCGGTCCCACCGGACGCTGTCGGTGCCGACGCGGTCGTAGACCTCGTCGAAGTCGTAGTCGTCGAGGGCGGGAAGGACGAAGGAAGAGGATCCCCCCGGGCCCGGGGCCTGCCGGGCGAAGGCGGAGGGCAGGGGCCCCCCCGGGGCCGGGGGCCGGCCGGGCGACGGGGGGGCGGGCCCCCGCCGCTCCGAGAATGGCCGTGGCGCCAGCGCTCCTGAGAAAGGTCCTGCGGCTGAATCCGCTCCCGCGCTGCATGTGTTTGACCTCCGGTTCGGTGGTGGTGCCTGCCGTCAGAATGGGGAGCGGCGGGCGAGGACGCAAGGGGAGGTCCGGGGGGTTTGACTTAATATGACCGGTCACCAATACTAGTCATATGGAAACCATCAACGCGTCCTACTTCAAGGCCCGCTGCCTGGCGATCCTCGACCGTGTGCGGGAGACGGGGGAGCGCATCGTGATTCTCAAGCGCGGGCGGCCGGTGGCCGAACTCTGGCCGCCCAGCCAAGCGGAATCGCAGCATCCGCAGCATGAGTTGAAGGGCACGGTGACCGTGGTCGGTGACATCGTCGGGCCGGTGGTTCCGGAGCACCATTGGGACAGTCTGGCGAGCGCTGGCAAATTGGAGGGTCGGACCCCGGACGTGGGCGCGCGGGGCAGGCGGGGCCGTGGTGGAGGCGACGAGTGACCGTGCTGCTGGACACCCACATCCTGATCTGGTGGCTTCAGGGCGATGGTCCGGTGTCGCCTGAGCAACGGCGGCTCCTGAATGCGGCGGACGGGGACACGCCGCTCCGGATCTCCGACATTTCGCTCTGGGAGATCGCCACGCTTCACGGCCTGGGCCGCATACGGCTTGCGCTTCCGCTGCGCGAGTGGCTGGAGAAGGCGGTGGCGCCACCTCTGGTCCGGCGACACGGCATCTCTCCGGCGATCGCGGCCGAAGTGGCCGCACTACCGGATTCCTTTCACCGTGACCCCGCCGACCGGATTCTCGTCGCGACCGCCCGGATTCTGGGCGCGACGCTACTCACGCACGACCGCCACATCGTGGACTCCGGGCTGGTGGCTACGCTGAGCTGACGCGCTCGGCCGTCGCTACCTCCGCTCCGCCCCCGGATCCTCCTCCGCCACCATCTCCTCCGCGGTGGCGGACAGCGCGTCGTGGTGCATGAGCGTGTTGAAAAGCAGCGCATACGACCCGTGCGTGTGGCCACGCCAGAAGGGGTTGAAGGAGAACATGACGACGTGGCCGTCGCCCAGCGGAACGTCGACGACCGCGGGGGCGTTCGCCAGAGCCTGGCCGTTCCTGAGACCGCCGCTGATGAGGAGGTCATCTGTCTGGGCGGCGAAGCGCATGACGACGCGGATATGGTCGGTGCTCGCGCCGAACGAGAACCTGCCGCCGGGCGCGTCGTCGTCGTCCTCGGCTTCACGGAAGGCCTCGACGCCCGCGGCACCGAGGTCGCGCGCCCGGCCCTGGATGATGTCCTGCTCGTCGGTGCCGCCGCGTCCGGTGCGCCGGGCGGTCGTATCGCCGGGACCGCGTGACTGCGCGCCCCCTGCGCCGCCGCCGAAGAATCCGCCGAAGCCGCCGCCACCGCCGCCGACCCGGAAGACCGGCGCCGTGTTGAAGGCCACGCCGAGGTCGTCGTAGCCGTACCCGATCGGGCTGGCCTCGTCGGTGACGCGGGTTGCGAAGACGCCGCCCCGTGCCCACATGCCGGGGGTGTCGCTGATCGACACGCCGTCGGCCAGGCCGAAGTGAACGGGAAGAGTTGACGCCCTGGCCATGGTGACGAACACGCCGCCGGCTTCCACGAAGTGCTTCAGGTGCAGCACGCCCTCGAGGCCGAGTCCCCCGCGCATGTCGTCGGTGGACGCCTGCCGGCCGATGTTGGGCGTGATCTCCGTGGCCTTCCACGGGATCGGGTCGTCGCCCTGCAGGCCGCGCACGATGCCCATCGCGTCGCCGCGCTGCTGCCCCATGACGATCACGTCGTAGTCACGCGCCAGGTCCGGGTTGTCGCGCGCTTCGTGCACCGAGATGTAGTCGAAGGGGATGCCGTACTCGTCCAGCCCGAACCTCAGCCAGCCTTCGTCCTGCGTGTTGGTCCAGGTATGCATGACCGCGATGCGCGGAACCCGTGTCCGGTGAAGGGAGACATCAAGGTCCGAGCGCGTGCGGTGGGCGATGAAGCCGTACTCGGCGCCCGCCCTCTCGAGGACCGCGCCGAGATCGACCTCCGGGTTGTCCTCGTCCCGGATCACGAAGGTGCCCGCGCCGAAGGAACGGTCGTCGTCGGTGAAGCCGGCCTCGGCCGCGTGGATCACGAGGTCGTCGTGCGCGAAGCGGAAGGCGGCCAGCGTGTTTTCGGCGTTGTAGTCGATCAGGTACGTGCTTCCGCGGCCCCCTTCCACACCGCCCGCAACCCTCACGGATTCAACCAGGGTCATCTCGGCGTCGAGGATGGCGGTATCTTCGACCCGCACCGTCTGCACGTTGAAAAGCGGGCCGACCGTCCACCCGACATCGTCGTACGGGCGCGGATCGTCGGGATTGTAGTACTGCTTGTCGAGGAGCATGTCCGCCCCGCGCGAGAATGGCTGGTCCATGCGCACGACATAACTGCCCTCGGGGAAGACGGTTTCGCCCAGCTCGATGTCGTCGTCTGTCCGATGAACCTCGAAGGCGTGGTCCTCCATGAGCTGCAGGAGCCGCGCCTGCTGGCCTGGGCGCGGGTCGTCGGCGGGCAGGACGTACGCCGCGGGGCCCTCGTTGTACGCCTTCGCCACGGAGCGCTGGGATTTCTTGTAGAAGTTGCGCAGGAATTCGTCGCCGTTGACGGCAACTTCGTGCATCGCGATCAGCACCGCGCTCTGCTGGAGGTTGACGTTGTTCCTGATCCCCCACACGACCTCCTTGAGGGGAGTGCTCGGGCGGTGCCATTGACGCTGGACGTTCGACCGGATAATCCTGGTGGACGCGTCACCCGCCCCCTGCGTCTCGTAGAAGCGTCCGATGGAGTTGCGCATGTGCGCGACCCACATCATGTAGTTGGCGCCCCAGCCGTCGTAGAAGTCATGCGTGTACACGCCGGGGACCCCGAACGCGGTCATGTCCTGCACTTCCTTGTAGGCAAGGCGGTTCCACTCGTTGATCACGATCGGATCCAGCCAGGCGTTGTAGGGGCCGCGCCCGGTGGAGGTGTAAAGGTGCGACGCGGACTCGTGGTGGTCGTGGAAGACGGTCGGCCGGAAGTCGAGGTAGGTGCGCGTGACGGCCTGTGACAACTCGAGGGCCTGGCCGATGTTGTCGCGGTTGTTGTCGTGTGCCACGTACTTGCCCCAGTAGAGCGGGCGCGTGGGCAGGTTGGCTTCCGAGTCCTTGCGCTTGCCCATGTGCAGGTCCACCACCTTGGCCCGCCCGTCGACCTCGATGACCGGGGTCATCATGTAGATGACGCCGTCGCGGATCTCGCGGATGAAGTCGCTCTCGCCCACGGCAAGCCGGTACGCGAGTTCCATGAACATCTCCGGCGACCCCGTCTCGGGCGCGTGGATCGCGCCCGTCGACCAGTAGACGGGCTTGGCCGAGCCGATGATCCCTTCGGCGGCCTCGGGCGTCGTGACGCGCGGATCGGCCAGGGCGCGGAGCGCGGCCTTGTTGGCTTCCAGACCCGCAATCGATTCCTCCGAGCCGACCACGACCAGGATCATCTCGCGGCCCTCTTCGGAGGTGCCGATCGTGAACACCTCGACCCGGGGCGACGCCGCGGCCAGCGCGCGCATGTACGCGTGGACCTCTTCCGGGTAGCTGAGGATGTCGGGCGCCCCGGAGATGTGGCCGAGGTGGTCGAGCGGGGTGGGAACCGTCTCGCTGTGCGGCAGGTGGTCGACGAGCGGCGTCGAGAAGAAGGGCTCGGTGGTGAATTCGCGGATTTGCGCGGTGTACTCCTCGTCGACGGCCTGCTGGGCGGCGGCGGGGAGCGCCGTGATGGCCGCTGCGAAGGCGAGGAGGGGGGCCGTGAGGCGGGGGAACGACTTCATCGGTGGTCTTCCTTGGTGCGGGTGGGGCGCGAACCGTCCGATGAAGGCTAGCCGGTCATCCGGTCAAGCCGCCAGATATCCACGTGGTCGAGATCCAGTTCGTCCTGGCGGATCGTGGCGAGGTATTCTCCGCGGAAAACGGGGACGGTGCGGTCCCTGTAGGGTACGGCGGGAACGCTGCCGAGCAGTCTGCCCCCGGCGTCGAAGAACTCCCAGCGATTGCCGCCGCCGCGGATCACCTCGACCCACAGCTTGCCGTCGGGGGCGACGAAGATCTCTTCAATGAAGGGCTTGCGGTCTGGCCGGGTGAAGGTCCGGGGGTTGCAGGAGGCGTTGGGAAACCGCTCCCGGAACTCATCGTACTCCTCGCTGCTTCCATCGGCCCATTCCTCGTCGGAAACCGGCTCCGTCGGCAGTGTGCGCTCGATGACCCGCAGGGTGTCGCCGGCTGCGGTGACGGCGATCCGGTAGAAGTATCCCCAGGCGGAGTAGACGACGCCGCCGGAACCCGGGTGCTGCACGGACTTCGGAGCGAAAGGGGCCCCAAAGAAGCCGAACGCACCTTCGCCCTCGCAGAGAATGGGCCGGATCGCGCCCGGAGAGGCAGCCTCTGGACTACGCGGCACGGGCACGGTGTCGCCCGTGTCTCCGCCTCCGTGATGGCCCACCCACAGCACTTCACGCTCGGCACCGTACGCAAAGCGAAAGACCTCGTTCATTCCGACCGGGTAGAAGCGGATGAATGCCGGCGAGCCGGAGAACCCCGCCATCACCGTCCTTCTCTGGCCGAGCCACTCCCCCTCGGCCGAGAATTCGCCGATGCGGCCCAGGCGCGGGTCCAGAGTGAGCAGCCTGTCGCCCACCCACGCAAGCGAATAGAGACTCCTGAACTCGCCCGGTCCTTCACCGTCCCGTCCGAAGGTGCGCCGGTGCGCCCCGTCCAGGCCGAACACCCGAATCTCGCTGTTGTGTTCGTCCGCGACGAAGACGGTCTCATCGGGGCCGAAGGCCACCGCGCTGACCCGGCCGAATTCGTCGGGAGCGGCCTGGTCCGTGAGCGTCGTCGGCCCGAAGGAGGCAACCGGCACGAGACGCCACTCGGGCGCGGTACCGGCGCTGGTGACATGGATGACGCCGCCAACGGTGTCGATCGTGGTCGCGAGGTCGCCGCCCCGGGGGGCGGGGTCTTCCACCTCGATCCGGTAGCGGACCACCCGCTGGACCCCCAGATCGTCCCGCGTCACCGCCCAGACATGATCTCCTTCGAAGACGGGTTCGGGTCCCCCGGAGAACTCATCGGGCGGTACGACGACTCCCAGGTAGGTGCCATCGGGCTCGAAGACGTCGTAACGTGTCGATTCCGGCCAGGTGACGGGCCTCGAAAAGGGATTCTCCGGGTCGTGGTCTTCGTTTTCGACACGCTGCCCCGCAGTCGACAGCGACACCCAGATCCGTCCATCCCGGCCGCTGAGCAGCTCTGTGAAGATTGCCTTGTGGTCCGGGATCCGGGGGCCGTCCCATGTCCACTCGGGAACGGTGAACCGGATCATCTGCACCGTTGACTGACGCCAGTAGTCGCGCTCCCCGTCCGACACCGGCACCGGCTGGTGGTCGCGTTCGATGCGCAGCACACCGTCGTCACGGACCAGGTCGATGCGATAGTCGGAGGAGACGCCGGTAAGGAAATGACCCGTGGAATGAACGGCCCAGAGAAACCTGGGTGAGAAGGGCACGGGCGCGCTTACCCGCGAGCTGCCCTCTGCGGTGGTGTGCTCCGCGCGCAGCATGACCGGCTCATGGTCGCCCGAGGGTTCCGGAAGCGTGTCCAGTTGTGTTCCGTCGGGCCCGAGAACCAGGATGATGTCGTCCCTGGACTGGTCGCGGGTCAACAGGAACGTCTGGCCACGAACATCGGTGTACAGCGGCGTCCCGGGCCGGTAGGTGTTGCCGGAATTGTACTCCCATTCGTCGGTCTCGCCCGAAACGGGGTCGAACACCTGGACCCGCATATTGCCCGGATCCCGAACGAGCAACCGGCCGTCAGGGAGCACGGCGATAGCCCCGGCACGGCCGAGTTCGCCCGGTCCCTCTCCTCTCCTGCCCAGCGTTCGTACATGGACGCCGGAGTCGTCGAAGACGCGGACGTGCTGCGCCTGCGCATCGAAGACGTAGACATTGCGGTCGTCGTCAACCGCCAGCGACCCGATGCGGCCGAAGAGATACTCCTCCGGCCCGTCCATCTCACCGATCGACACTTCCGGGACGAGCCTCGCCTCCGCGCCCCATACACTTCCCGACAGAGTGCGGACGATCGTCGTGTCGCCGATGGTCTCCACTTCAACGCTTGGGCCGGCGGGCGAGGCACCGGAGCCGCAACCGACGAGGCCGAGCATGCTCGTGGCGGTGGCAAGGATGGTCAGACGGGTTTGCATCGTTCGACTCCTTCTCTCCAGCGTCCGGATAACTATTTGGCAAAACGTGAGCCAGGCGCCCCGTTTGCCCTGATCTACCGAATCAACTCACATGAGATCGTCTCCAACGACCAACTCATCACGGCGCTGCTGGCACGCTGAAGCTCGCGACCTTTCCGGATGCGCCCCCTACCCCTCCGGTTCCAGCGCAACCAACCTGACCACGCGCACCGTCGGCACGTCCATCTCATCACGCTCGATGTAGGCCAAGAGCCCGTCGGGGCCGAAGGCGTCCGGCGTCTGGAGCCCGTCCGGCGGCAGCGTGCCGATGTAGTCCCCGTCGGGCGTCACGATGTCGGTTGGGCCGTCGTCGTCGCCCGTCGGACCCCGGCGTTCCACCCAGATTCGGTCCTCCCAGTCCACCTTCAAACTATACAACACCGGCAACTTGTCGGCGAAGGTGCGCTCCTCCACCCCCGCCCGCTCGATCTGGATGTTGTTTCTGGTCCCGCTCTCAAGCACCGCCGCCTCGCGTTCGCGGTAGCGCTCGCGTTCGGCCTCCATGATCGCATCGTCGACTGGTAGCGGCGCAATCGGCCGCTCGATGGTTCCGGTGACACTTCCGTTGAGTCCGATGAGCTTGACCCGGTACCCGATCGAGTCAATCAGCACGAGACGGCCATCGGTCAGTAGATCGATATCGAGGCGGGGCTCGAAGGCGCGGCCCGCCGACATGTTCATTGTCATGCCGCCTTCCAAGGACCCGCTCATGCTGGATTCGTCTTCGTCCTCCTCGGGTAGCTCCCAGGCGGTGTAGAGGAGTTCGGCCTCTGCGCCGTCGAGTGGGAAGATGTGGATGGGACGGCCCTCTTCCTCGGGCTCCTCGTCATCGGCGCCGAAGCGCATGATCTGAGTGGCGACCAGGCGGCCGTCGGGGAGCGCCATGCTGGCCATGACCAGTCCCGTCGTCATCGGGTCCATGGTGACGCGCCGCACAAACTCCCCGTCGGGTTCGAGAAGGTCGATCTGCGTGAATCCCATCACCGTGTAGGAGCCATCGCGCCCAACGATCGCCGTGATGACGTTGCCGAACTCTCCGGGTCCCTCTCCCTGCCCTCCGACCGTACGGATCAGCGACCCGTCCGGCCCAACCACCAGGATGTGATCGGCCTGGCTGTCGAAGATGTGCAGGTTGGCCTGCGCGTCGAAGTGCACCGAGCGCACGCTGCCGAAGGCGTCCCAGTCGTTGCCCGTCAACGACCCGACGGTGAAGACCTCCTCGGTCACGGCGTTCACGATCACGTCCGGGCCATCCAGGGTTCCGGCGGCGCCGGTGGCCGATCCGTCCCCGGTATCGCCGCAGGCCACGAGGATCGCAAGCAGTCCGTGGATAAACCCGCGCGATCGCGCTGTTGTCGTTTTCGTCCTGGTCAGCTTCGGCATTTCGTTCCGTCCCTCCCGCCAGGAGGCTTGTTGGGACTCATGTCTTTCGTCCCGTGCGATCCAGCCAGCCTACTTAACCGACACCCACCTCGATCCGGAACCGAACAACTTCGCTCGACCCGCGCTCGTCACTACGGATCGATCCTGGGCGTCACGATGAGGATGAGCACCGGCTCCCCGGCAGACCGGCGGGTCGACCCCAACACCACCCTCTGGCCATCGCGCATCGTGACCGAGGCCTCGAGAAGCGGAAGCCGCTCGGTTGTTGTTCCGGTAAATCTGATCTGTCGCGTGGTCCTGTCGGTGAGCGTCACCTTGGCACGAACGGTTCCCGTGGAACGGATTGCACTGATCTCCGCCAGGATCGTCAACGGGGTCTCGGAATCGTCCGGGACGATTCTCTGGGATCCTTCGCCGGAGGCCAACGTGTTCGTTTCCCTGTCCACTCGTGCCAAACCGACGTTGAATACCGAAGTCGACAAGAGCCGGTAACCCTGGAAGTTGAAGAGCTTCCTGAGTTCGCTCACGACGTCGCTGATCTCGGGGTCCTGATCCGTGAAGCCATCCGCCTGGACCAGATGAAAGGTGAGCAGCACGTTGTGGACGTCTTGCCTGGCGTCCCCACCTTGCTGTGCATTCGCGACGCCCGAGAGCGACCCCAGGAACAATGTCCCGATCACCGCGCATCGAATACTCCTCTTCATGTTCTCATACATCAGTCGCTCTCCCTTGGGTTGAGTAGCCATACCACGGCGATGTCGGGATCGCTCGTGGGAAAGACCGCGAAGGGCCGGTCGGCCTCCACGTCCATCTCGCTCACCATGCTCGTTGTCCGGGATGCGGGCGGGGGTATGAGGGGCTCGCCATCCCTTCCGGTTTCTCCACCGCGCACAAGGATCAGCGCCGCGATGGCGGCGGCGGCCCCGATGGGCGCCACGGTCCGCCAAATCCAGGAACTCCGCCGCCGTGCGGGCGCTGCTTGCCTGCGGCTCGGCGTGGGAAGGCGATCACTCACCTGGTCCGCCATCGCCGAGAGCACGGCGTTCATGTTCCGCGCGTCCCGGGCGATCCGCTCGGCACTCTGACGCGCCGCGGGATGCTGCCCCTCGGCAGAGTCGAGGTCTCCCTCCAGGATGCCGTCCGGCCAATCGTCTCGATGATCCATCATTCCCCCTTAGCTTCCCTCTCCCCGGCCCCGGGCGAGCATCTCGTTGCGCAGCTTGCGCCTTGCGCGAAAGAGATGTACCCGCACTGTGTTCGGGTTCATTTCCAGAAGGTCAGCCGCCTCCCGCGGCTTCAGTCCCTGCAAGTCCACCAGATCGAAGATTTCCCGCTGCGTCATGGGCAGCTCCGTCAGAAGGGTCCGAATCAGTCCCAGCGTCCTCTTCATCTCGATGTTGTCGAGCGGATCCTCGAGCCGAAGCGTATCCGCCCGAGCAAACTGCTCCAGCTTGTCGGCCAACCGTTGGCCCTGCCTCTGTCTGTGCTGGTGATCCAGGCTGGCGTTCCTGGTGATGCGGTAGACCCAGCTCGTGACCCTGGAGCGGCCATCGAAGCGCTCTATCGATGCCAGCATCTTCATCAACGTGAGCTGCGCGACGTCCTCCGCATCGTCAGGATCCCCGGTCATGACCAGGGCCCACCGGCAAATCAGAGGCCGGAGCGCACCCGCCAGCCTTCCGAGCGCCTCCTGTTCTCCCTTCCTGGCCCTGGCGGCCAACTGCAGGATCTCTCCGTCGGAGAGCATGGCGCTCGTCCCTTGGCTCCTCATGTGGTCTTCGAGAAGTGAGACGCCGGCAGAGGGAGGAGCGTTTACCTGATATGGAGAGAGACGTTACCCGGGAGAGCGCGCAAGCGGCCAGAGCTGGACGCGTTCGACGTTGATCTCGTCCATCACCCTGCCGAGAACGTAGTCGTCGCCGATTTCGAAGACCTCCAGATCGAGTGGCATCTCGACGAACCCCTGAGCCCGGCCCTCCGCGTCGAACACGGTCCAGCGATTGTGGTCCTCGCCCGGCAGTTCGTATTCCCGCACCCACAGATTGCCCAGCGGATCGGCGTGCAGCGCCTCGAACGCGGGAAAGAACTCGACGAGCGGCATCCCCTCGTTCTCGGAGAGCACCTGCGTTCGTCGTTCCTCCGGGAGGTCGGCGTAGCGTTCGGTAAGCCAGGCGTCCAGCTCGGCCTGCGTGGGACTCCGGAGGTCGTGGTCGCGACGGATGATCTTCACCAGGGTCCCGTCGCTCGCGTAGGCGCGGAGTTCGTAGCGGTCGGTCGGGCTCACGACGGCAAGGTCTCCCCAGATGGTCGCTGTCGTGGCCCGGCCGAAGGGATGAGGACGAGCCATCGGGCCGGCGGGGGATGAGAACCACTCCTCCCCGGGCAGGTCACCCAGCGAGACCCGCAGTTCCCCGCCGGGCCCCAGTAGACCAAAGTTGTCGGGTCGGCGGACCAGCGGGTCGCCGGCACCGAAGATGCCGCCGCTCAAGACCGTGCTCGGCTTCACCAGGAAGGTCCCGTCGGGCATGACACCCAGGAACGAGTGATAGGGGTCGGGCATGGTCACCGACCGCCCGTGATCGCCCCGGGAATCGAAGACCTCGATCCGCCTCCCCCACGAGTTGGCCCCCGCCACCGAGTCCCCGGGCCACCGGCTTACCGCCTCGGGAGTGTAGGCGTAGAATTCGCCCGGACCCTCGCCCTGTCCGCCCCAGGTCGCCAGGTGCTGTCCACCGGCCGAGAAGACCCGCAGCTCGGAGGTGCCCGCGTTGGCGATCACGATCCTGCCATCGGCGAGTCTCGTGGCGTCGTCCACGAGATAGAGCATCTCGGCCTCCTCGCCCTCCTGCGTCCCGATGGACACCGATGGGGCTTCGCCGACCCGCCAGCCGAGCAGCGAGCCCGGGGATGGACTCGCGTTCTCGACGATCGTGACCCCGGCGCTGTCGCGGACCTCCGACCGAAGCACCGGCCCGGAGTCGCTCTCGGTGCCGCAGGCGGCGGACAGCACGACAAACACTCCCACAAAGCGGATTCGCGGCACTCTCATCACATCCTCGGTTTCAAGGGCATGCGCGACTTCAGGTAGACACGCCGCCCCCGGGGTTCGGTTGCTTAACAGTGTTGCGGCACCGTTGGCGCTCGTGTCCGAGCGGCCGCTTCGCTGCCCCACGTGAACTTAGCGCACCGCCGGGGTATAATCCGGTGTCATGAAGAAACGATGGATATTGCTCCCGCTGTTCCTGCTCCCCCTCCTGGCGTGCGGATCCGACGCCACTTCCCCGGAGGGCGAGACCGTCGTGCTCGTACACGGACTGGGCCGGGCTCCAGCTTCGATGGCCGTCATGGCTCAGCGACTGAAGTGGGCCGGCTACCATGTCGCCGTGGTGAGCTACGATTCGCGGACCACAAGCCTCCACGAGCAGGCCGCTGAAGTCGCGGCGGTCGTGGCGGGGTGCTGTGTGGAGGCGAACAAGGTTCATTTCGTGGGACACTCTCTCGGCGGTCTGGTCATCCGCCGCTACCTGGCCGATCACCGGCTCCCTTCTCTCGGACGGGTCGTCCTGGTGACCCCTCCCAACCAGGGCAGCATGTTTGTCGATTGGCTCAGCGAGGTGCCTCTTGCCGCGGAGGTGCTTGGTCCGGTGGGAAGCGCCCTTGGAACCGACAGCACGGACATTCCCGCCAGGCTGCCGCCGCCGGACTACGACGTGGGGATCATCGCCGGCAACCGGGCGGTCCACCCGATCGGCCCCGTGGTGATACGCGGGCCTGACGACGGCATCGTGAGCATCGAGCAGACGCGGATCGGGGACGTTCCCATGATCATCCTGCCCCGGTCCCACGCGTTCATCATGAACAGCCGCCACGCCGCCGACGCAACCATCCGGTTCCTGCGGACGGGATCGTTCGAGGAGGGGGCCGGGTAGGGCGACTCATTCGCCCGCCACCCCCCTCCACTCCTCCAGCAACTGCGCCTCGGTGGCCCGGTCGAGCCCGGTACGCCATTGGTGCTCACCCGCCTCTTCCCGGGTCCGGTGCCAATCCAGCGTGTCCCTGGCAATCACCGCGAGGGGCCGGAAGGTCAGCCCCGCCGCGATGGCCCGACTGCTGTCCATGCGCCCGTAGTTGAGGTAGCGCCCACGCGGCGGCTGCCAGAAGGGAAGCTGCGCCTGGGGCATCTGCCCCCGCTCGGCCAGGAAGTCCCAGTCCACCCAGGTGAACGACACCGGGGTTGCCGTGATGGCACGAATCCCGTACACGAGCTCCGCAGCCGACAGCGGTGCCGCGGGGCCGACGCTGTTGAATATGCCCGGGGTCTGCTGCTCAAGCAGGTGGATGTAGAACTCGGACAGATCGCGCACGTCGATGAACTGCACGGGATCGGTGGGATCACCCTGCACCAGCACCTCGCCGCCCTCGTCGATCCGGTACGGCCAATAGGTGAAGCGGTCGCTCCGGTCACCGGGGCCGACGATCACCGGGGGCCGCACGATGAGGGTGCGCGCGCCGAAGCCTTCCTCCACCACCCGTTCGGCAAGCACCTTGTTCGGACCGTATCCGTCCCACTGGCTCTCGGGGATGTCGTCCGGGCCGAGGGGCGCGTCCTCGTTCATGACCTCGGCGGTGAAGTCGGTGTAGACGGCCCGCGTCGAGGTGAAGAGGTACTGGTCGGCCGCGTCCCTGAGGAGGCCCACGGAGAGTCCCAGCTGATGCGGATCGTACCCCGAGTTGTCGAGGACCGCGTCCCAGCGCCGCCCTTCCAGCGCGGTGAGGTCGTCGTTCCGGTCCCCCACGAGCTTCTCCACCTCGGGGAAGAGGTGGGTGTTGGTGCGGCCTCGGTTGAAGAGAGTGATCTCGTGTCCCCGCGCGAGCGCGTGCCGCACGACGTGGGGACCGATGAACCCGGTTCCGCCCAGGATGAGGATGCTGAGGCCGGACCGGTTTCCGCCTCCGGACGGGTCCGCTGTCGCCGTCCCGCTTCCGGGATCCCCGTCCTGCCCGGATTCCGCCGGGTCGCATCCCGCTGTCATTCCCAGGGCCGCCGCCCCGGCCACAGCGCTTGCGCCGCCGATGAACTCGCGTCGTGTCGTCATTGTCGTGTGATCCCGTGTTGCCGCGTGATTCCTGGTGCCCAAGCACCTATTGTGTCGATGGATGATGCCGGTCGCTATTGATCGGGACAACCCGACCCCGTACCCGGAGAACGCAGTGAACCGCCCCCCGACTCCCCGCTCCGATCTGCCACGCCGTTCGTCCATGGTCGCCTCGGCCCTCGCCGCCGGCGTGCTCGCGTCCGCCAGCGGCCTTTCGGCCCAGGAAGCACCCGATGGCCCGATGGCGAAGGCCACGGCCGCCCTCGAGTTCCGAACCATCGGCCCCACGATCATGGGCGGCCGCGTCGCGGACCTGGCAGTCGTCGAATCCGATCCGCGGATCTTCTATGTAGGGGTCGCCACCGGCGGCGTCTGGAAGACCGAGAATGCCGGCATCACCTTCACGCACGTTTTCAAGGACGAAGAGACCGCTTCGGTCGGTGACGTGACGGTGGCGCCTTCCAACCCCAACGTGATCTGGGTGGGGACCGGCGAGCCCCAGAACCGGCAGAGCTCGCCGTGGGGCAACGGGGTCTACCGCTCGACCGACGCGGGGCGGACGTGGACGCACCTCGGGCTGGAGAACACGCACCACATCTCGCGAATACAGGTTCATCCGCATGATCCCGACGTGGCCTACGTGGCGGCGGTCGGCCACCTGTGGGGCGCCAACCCGGAACGGGGCGTCTACCGCACCACTGACGGTGGCGCAAGCTGGGACAGGGTCCTCTTCGTCGACGACCATACGGGCGCGATCGACCTCGCGATGGACCTCTCCGACCCGCGCACCCTCTTCGCGGCCATGTACCAGCGGCAGCGGCGCGCGTGGGGCTTCAACGGAGGCGGCCCGGGCAGCGGGATCTACCGTACTACCGACGGCGGGGACAGCTGGACCGAGCTGACCGAGGGTCTACCGGAGGGGGACAAGGGACGCATCGGGCTCGACATCCATCGCGGCGACGGCAACATCGTCTTCGCTCTGGTGGAGGCGGACGCGCGCGCACCCGGACAGGGCTTCGGCGGCGGTGGCGGGGGGGACCAGGAGAACGGCGTCTACCGCTCCACGGACCGGGGCGAAAGCTGGGAGCACATCAGCACGACCAACAACCGTCCCATGTACTACAGTAAGATCAGGGTCGACCCCAACGATCCCGAACGGATCTACCTGGGCGGGTCCAGCCTGTACCGGTCGTCGGACGGGGGACGGAACTTCACGCCCGACGCCGCGGCGGACGTCCACCTGGACCACCACGCGCTCTGGATCGACCCGGCCGACTCCGACCACCTGATCCTCGGAGGCGACGGCGGCGTGTCGATCAGCTGGGACCGGTCCGACAACTGGTACCAGCTCCGCAACCTCCCGATCGGACAGTTCTACGAGATCGGGGTCGACATGCGGGACCCGTACCACGTCTGCGGCGGACTTCAGGACAACGGCTCCTGGTGCGCCCCTTCCGATACCTGGTCGAATCGGGGGATCCGCACGCGCGACTGGTACAATGTGGGATCCGGCGACGGCTTCTTCACGGTCATGCACCCCTCGAACCCGGACCTCATGTTCGCGGAGTCACAGGGGGGCAACCTCACGCGGGTGAACCTCGCGACCGGCGAGCGGGCCCGGATCCGGCCGCTGCCCCGTCCCGGCGACGACGGCGAGGAACCCGAGCTGCGCTGGAACTGGGACTCGCCCGTCCTCCTTTCGGCGCACGACGACCAGGTCGTGTACACGGGATCGAACATCCTCTTCCGGTCGGCGGATCTGGGCCAGAGCTGGGACGAAATCAGCCCCGACCTTACGTACAACATCGATCGGGACACGCTCATGCTCATGGGGGTCGCGGGCGGTGAGCCCCAGATGTCCCGCAACGATGGCCAATCCAGCTACGGCAACCTCACCGCGATTGCCGAATCCCCTCACGACCCCGCCGTGCTCTACACGGGGAGCGACGACGGGCGGCTGCACGTCACCCGGGACGGCGGCGCCAGCTGGACGGACGTGACCGGAAACGTCGGCGGCCTTCCACCCCACACCTACGTCACGCGCATCGTGGCGTCGCGGGCCGCGCCCGGGAGCGTCTTCGCGGTCTTCGACGGTCACCGCAGCGACGACTTCGCGGCCTACATCCATGCCAGCACCGACTACGGCGACTCCTGGGAGCGCATCACCGACGGGCTGCCCGCCACGTCCATGAACGCGCTCGCGCAACATCCCCGCGCGCACAACCTGCTCTTCGCCGGCAGCGAGGTCGGCGTCCACTTCTCCATCGATGGCGGCGCGAACTGGCACCCGCTCAGGAACGGCCTGCCCACCGTGCCCGTCGACGACATCGTGGTGCACCCCCGCGACAACGACCTCGTGATCGGCACCCACGGACTCGGCATCTGGATCATGGACGACATCGGGCCGCTCGAAGGGCTCGGCAGCGAGGTCATGGCCGCATCGGCCCACCTCTACCCGGTGCGCCGGGCGACGTCGTACAACCCATACAGGCCCCAGGGATGGACTCCCGGCATCTACGCGGCGCCCAATCCGCCGGCGGGCGCACGGGTTCGCTACCATCTCGGCGCAGCGACCGACAGCGTCACGGTCACCGTCACGAACGGAGACGGCCTCGTCGTGCGGGAGCTGGACGGCACCGGCGACGCCGGCCTCAACGAGGTGATCTGGGACCTGCGCCTCACGGCAGAGGGCGGCGACGGCGAAGCGATGGACCCCGGGCCGCGCGTCCTCCCGGGCAGCTACACCGTGGCGCTGTCAGCGGGCGACGCGACGCTGGAGGCGCCCGTCGAGGTGCGCCTCGATCCCCGGGTCGAGACCTCGCGAAGTGACCTGATGGCGCGCCACGCGGCGATGCTGGACTCGTACCGGCTGTCTGGCGCGGTGGGCGACGCGCGAGAGCGGATGCAGGAGATGCGCGAACAACTGGACCAGGTGGAAGAGCGGGTCGGCGCCGCCGACAACCCGCCCGAGACGCTGACCGAAGAGATCGAAGCCTTCCGCGAGGATCTGGAAGCACTCCAGGAGGAGATCGGTGGCGGTGGCGGCTTCGGCGGCGGCGGCAGCGGCCCCGCGGCAGGTGCCGCCACATGGCGGACCATCGAGTCCGCGACCCATCTCCCCTCCGCCGACCAACTCTGGCGGATCGACCGTTCGTGGGAGGAGCTCCCCGGCGTGATCGAGCGGGTGAACGAGCTGCTCACGGAGCGGTTGCCGGCGCTCAACGCACGGGTGTACGCGGAGGGTGTTGGGCCGGAGGCGCCCGAGGCGGTGTCGATGCCGGCAAGGAGGCGGTAGAGCGCCGGGCCGGCTCCCTTGCTCGCAGGCCCGCCCAACCCCAATCTGAAGGCTGTTGCCAACCTCCGCCGTGCACCCTGACGTAACGTCAGGGTCCGGCTTCCGCGTGCCCTCCGGGAGGATTTCATGCGCGCCGCTTTCTCTGCCGCCGCCTCGCTCGCCACCGCCTTCGCGCTTGCGCTCATAGCCCCCCTCATCGCCCAGGAGGCGCAGGACGACGACGAGTGGGACGTGACCCTCGCCCGCGGCGAGACGCGCGAGATCGACTTCAGCACCGCGGAGGGCACCTGGATGTCGCTGGACATCTCGCCGGACGGCCGCTGGGTCGCCTTCGATCTCCTCGGGCACGTCTACCGCGTCCCCACGGACGGAGGCGGTGACGCCGAACTGCTCACCGGGGGCACCGGCGTGGCGACGCACTACCATCCGCGCTATTCGCCGGACGGGGCCACGATCGCCTTCATCAGCGACCGTGAGGGACAGAACAATCTGTGGATGATGGATGCCGATGGTTCGAACGCCCGCGCCGTCTTCACCGACATGGCGACGCGCGCGGTCGAGCCTGCCTGGTCCGCCGACGGGGACTACATCTTCGTGCGGTTGCAGGATGTCGCCGCGGGACGCGGGGGCAGCGGGCGCGGCGGGATCTGGATGTACCACAGGGACGGCGGTGAGGGGATCGAAGTTCTCGCCGACCAGCCGCAGGCCCAGTGGCCCTCGCCGTCGGAGGACGGCCGCTACCTCTACTTCCACATCTACACCGGCCCGCCCGGACTCCAGGGCCGCGACGCGCTGGCCGGGCACTGGCAGGTGCGGCGGAAGGATCTTCGCACCGGCGAGATCGTCAACATTACGGACGGCACGGCGGCTCAGCAGGTGCGGGCATCGAGCGGCAGCGCCTACGCCCCCGAGATCTCTCCCGACGGGCGCCACCTCGCCTTCGCCCGACGAATCGCCGGCGGGACGATCTCGTACCGCGGCCACACCTTTGGCCCGCGCACCGCGCTCTGGATCCGGGACCTGGAGACGGGGAGCGAGCGCGTCGCCATGGACCCGATCACGGTGGACAACGCCGAGGGAATCAAGACGCTCCGCATCCTGCCCGGGTACAGCTGGACGGCCGACGGCTCCGGCATCGTGATCACCCAGGGCGGGAAGATCCGCACACTCGACGTCGCCAGCGGCGAGGTCGCCACCGTCCCCTTCTCGGCCCGCGTGCAGCGCACGATCTCCGAGAGGACGAGCGCCAGCTTCCGCATCGACGACGGCCCCTTCGACGCGAAGATGCTGCGGTGGTACGCGGCCTCTCCCGACGCGTCACGGATCGCCTTCCAGGCCGTCGGCAGGATCTGGCTCGCGCCCCCCCGACACGGCTGACCGGCGGCGACGGACCCCACGAGTTCTCGCCCTCATGGTCGCCCGACGGCGGTTGGATCGCGTACACCACCTGGGACGGCGGCGAGGGCGGGCACGTATGGAAGATCGCGGCCGGCGGCGGCACCCCCCGGCAGCTGACCACGTCGCCGTCCGAGTACGCGCACCCGGTGTGGACGCCGGACGGCTCGGAAATCGTGGTAACGCGCGGCAGCGGGGCGGCGGCGCGGGCCAGATCCGCAACGCAGAACCCCTACTGGGAGCTGTGGCGGGTCTCGGCCGAGGGCGGGTCGGAGGAGAAGATCATGACGATCCCGGCCGGTGGTCCCGGCGGGCTGCTCGGCAACCGGCGCCAGATCACCCGCGCGTCGTTCGGGCCTGGCGGGCGCATCCATTTCCCGGCGGGACACGAGACCGATGGCGGACGAGGCGCCACCGCGCTGATGTCGGTGCGGATGGACGGCTCCGACCCGCGCGTTCACGCGACGATCCCCTTCGGCGACGAGTTCGTGGTGTCACCGGACGGCGATCGCGTCGCCTTCCAGGAGGGCGACAACGTCTTCTGGGCGCCCCTTCCGCCCGGCGGGACGGGCGGCGACCCCATCGAACTGAAGAAGAAGGGCGCCCCGGTCCCGGTGACCCAGCTCACCACCGACGGCGGGCTGTACCCGCGCTGGCTCGACAACGACCGGCTCGAGTACGGGAGCGGGCAGAGCTTCTTCGTGCACGACGCCGCGACGGGCGGCACGGACACGATGACGATCCGTCTCAGCGTCGACCGCGTCATTCCGGATGGCACGCTCGCCCTCACGAACGCGCGCATCGTCACCCTCGACGACCGCGCCGTGCACGAGAGCGGGACCGTCCTCATCGACGGGAGCAGGATCGCGTGCGTGGGCGAATGCGACATCTCCGGGGCCGATCAAACCATGGACATGACCGGCAAGACCATCGTTCCCGGCTTCGTGGACATGCACGCGCACCACTACCGCGAACACAAGGGCCTGATCCCGAAGCGCGACTTCGAGTCGGCCATCTACCTCGCCTACGGGGTGACGGCGAACCTCGACAACTCGATGTGGTCCCAGAACGTCTTCGCGAGCGGCGAGATGATCCGGGCCGGGGCAGTCGTCGGCCCGCGCACCTATTCGACCGGCGACCCGCTCTACCGCGGCGACGCCGCGCGCCAGAACGACCTGAGCAGCTACGAGGTCGCCGAGCAGAACATCAACCGCCTGGCGTCGTGGGGCGCGACCGCGCTCAAGCAGTACCTGCAGCCGCGCCGGGACCAGCGCCAGTGGGTGTCCGACATCGCCCGTCGCAAGGGGCTCATGGTCACGTCGGAGAACAACGACATCCCGTACACGATCGGGATGATCATGGACGGCCAGACCGGCTTCGAACACCCCATGACGTACCTGCCGATGTACCGCGACCTGAGCACCTTCCTCGGCGCCGCCGAAGCGACGTATTCGCCGACGTTCATCGTCGGCGGGATCGGTCCGTGGAACGAGGAGTTCTTCTTCGCGGAGGACGAGGTCTGGCTGGATCCGAAGCAGCGCGAGTGGCTCCCCTGGCGACAGGTGATCCCACACATGCGCCGCCGCTGGGAACGCCCGGACACCGACTACTCCTTCCCCTTCATCGCGCTGGGCATGATGGACGTGATCGAGGAAGGCGGCTGGGGCGCGATCGGGTCACACGGACAGGCTCACGGCATCGGGTCCCACTGGGAGATCTGGATGGTCGAGTCGGCGGCCGGCCCCATGGCGGCGCTGGAAGTGGCGAGCCTGCATGGCGCGGTCTTCCTGGGCGCGGATCAGGACATCGGCTCGATCGAGGCGGGCAAGCTCGCGGACCTGCTGGTGCTGAACTCGAACCCGCTCGACGACATCCGCAGCACCACGGACATCATGTACGTGGTACTGGGCGGAGTCGTGAGGGACGGACTGAGTCTGGACGAAGTGTGGCCCAACCAGGTGCCGTACGGTGAGCACTGGTGGGTGGACCCGAACGCGTGGCTGATGGACGACCGGCCGGTGGACTACTGGGATCGGAGGTGAAGGGGGTCGGCTGCGCTCAGGATTGGTCGAGGAGGACGGACAACTTTTTCAGGACTTCATCGACGAGGGTCGGTGGGGCGGTGCAGGCGAGACGGGCCCGTCTCACTCGCCAGTCCAGGCTCTTGATCTGGTCGGTCAAGACCACACCCGTGACCTTGCTTGATGCGGGCAGAACCACTTCGAACGGATACCCCTTCGCTCGCGATGTGATCGGACAGAGCAGAGCCAGGCCACTCCTCCCGTTGTAGAGCCTCGGGCTCAGGACCAGTACGGGACGGTGCCCGGCCTGCTCGTGCCCGGCTTGGGGTGTAAAGGTGAGCCAGACGATATCCCCGCGATCCGGAACCGGTTCCGGGGCTACCACTCTTCATTGCCCTGTGCGGGGCTTGTCTTGACCTCGGCATGGACGTTCTCGGGCGTGATCCGTGAAACCAGTTCCTCAAGATCGTAGAGCCGCTTGCGCAGTACGAGCCGATCCCCTCGATATGCCATTTCCACCTTCGAACCCTCGCGAACACCCCATTGTTCTGCGACAGGCTTCGGAATCCGGACTGCCAGACTGCTCCCCCACCGAGCTATATGAGACTTCGCTCCCATGATTCCCCTCTCTTTGTCATGACGGGATCTACATTATAGATCTCGACGAACCCGGATTCCGTCAACCCTCCAGCCGGTTGTACTCTGCCGCCGCGGCCCGCTCGGAGGCCGCCTCCCGGTTGGCCGTCGAGAAGGCGACGAAGATGTCGCCTGCCGCCACCCGTCCGGGACGGTTCCTTGTGAAACGTTTCACAAGGTTGCGACACGACGCTTCTCACGCGAAAATGCGAAAGCGCAAGAGTTTTTCATGAACAGTTCACCCTGGGCTGGGCGGGTAGCACCTTGACCTTGATGACCACTGTTGGTCTGGGGCGCAACAAGCGTGAGAAGATGATGGTGGCCGCCGCGATGACGGTTGCTCACTATCTCGACGCTGCACTGAAGGCCGGAATACGCCACAATCAAATCGAGACCGTGCTCGCCGCAATCGTGCAGCGGTCCGGGATTTCGGAGTTCTGGATCACGGATGAACAGGGGCGCATCATCCTGGGATCCGAGGAGATGGACTTTGCGTT
This sequence comes from Gemmatimonadetes bacterium bin94, assembly GCA_002238865.1. Lineage (GTDB taxonomy): Bacteria > Gemmatimonadota > Gemmatimonadetes > Longimicrobiales > Gaopeijiaceae > Bin94. The sequence continues at coordinate 36,353 of MPNE01000031.1, forward strand.
TCCGACCGATCCCGACAGCGAATCGCAAGCGGCTCCCTTCGCCGCGCTTCTGAGCGGAAGTGAGACCGTCGTCATCCAGGATCCGGCACCGCGCGAACTCGATGGCAGAATCTTCCAGTACGTGGGCGTGGCGGGCGTGGACAGCCCGAGGATCATACAGGTCGGAGCGGCCGCCGACGCGGCATGATCGGAGCCGCGCCCGTCAGCTGACCCAGCCGCGCATAGCCACCGATCCCGCAGGCCCCAACGCTTCAACGATCCGCTCAGCGCCGGAAGCATGCCCTCGAAGGGTGATCGGTTCGTCCGCGAAAAGCGGCGCCAGCGCACGATAGCGGAAGCGCGACACGGGCCCCGCCGAGTGTCGCCGGGCCGCGTCCAGCAGCAGCAGCGCGGTGAGCGGACCGTGTACGAGCAGGCCGGCGTAGCCCTCACGTTCGGTCACGTACGGGTGGTCGTAGTGGATCCGGTGGCCGTTGTAGGTCAGCGCCGAGAACCGGAAGAGCGTGACGGGCGTGGGGAGGAAGGTCTCGGTCCATTCGGGCGGTGGGCCGGCCGCGGACCCCGGTTGCGCGGGGGGGGTCGCCGGGCGCCGTTCGGCCTCCCGGTAGACGATCACCTGCTCCTCTTCCACACAGGGCTGGCCGTTCTGACTCAGCGTATGGCCCACGGTGACGAAGACGAGACGGCCGCTCTTCCCCTCCTTCTCCTTCACCCGGACAACCTCTGACTTCAGCGTAGCCGCCGCGCCGATCGCGACCGGCCTGACCGCGCTCAGTGTCCCGCCCGCCCACATGCGCCGCGGCAGGTCCACTTCGGGCATGAACGTGCCCCGTTGCTCGTGTCCGTCGGGACCGAGGCTGGACGCGCGCACCGGCTGCTTGAAGTAGAGCCAGTGCCATCCGAGCGGCAGCGGATCCCCTTCGGCCAGGGTGCGGGGGTCTCTGTCGAGAAGGCCGAGCATGGCTTGCGACGGCCAGGGCGCCACGACGTCCGTCCGGACCCTCGTGCGGTGCGCCTGCGGGTACCGCATCTCCGTCACCGGCTGCCTCCACGCGCCAGAATCCTGCGGGCGGCCTCGACCACGGGACGATCCACCATCTTGCCATCCACGGCGACGGCTCCTCCCCCGGCAGCGCGGTCCGCCTCGACGATCTTGCCAGCCCGGCGGACCTCTTCGGTCGACGGGGTGAAGGCCTCGTGAATGACGGGGATCTGCGCGGGGTGGATTGCCACCTTGCCGGCGTAGCCCAGACTGCGTGCTTTCACGGCTTCGGTCCGCAGGCCGGACATGTCGGCGAGGTCGCGCGACGGCATGTCGATGGCGTCGAGTCCACTGAGGGCCGCGGCGTGCACAACCCGGGAGCGCGCATAGAGAAGGGCCTCCCAGCCCGGTTCCGCGCCCAGCTCCACCGAAAGGTCGAAGCCGCCGAAGATCAGAGCCGCGACCATGGGGGCAGCCGGAGGAGGGGACACGGCCCTGGCTGGCGACGCGGCACCGGCCGGCGATGCAGCGGCGGCTGGCGACACGGCACCGATTCGCGCCGCATTCTCGAGCCCGAGGGCGGTCTCGATGATGGGAACGAGAGGCGTGTCGCCGCCCAGAAGCCGCCAGGCGTTCCGAAGCCCCTCGCTCGTGGTCACCTTCGGGATCATGAAGGCGTCGGGCGTCGGCCCCCCGGTCAGTGCGGCGGCGTCGCGCCGTCCCTCGTCCGATTCCGGGTCGTTGACGCGGACAATGATGTGCGGCCGGGGTGCAGCGGGCGTGCCCGTGTCACGCCGGGGCGGGTTCGACGTCTCCGCCAGAAGGCGCACCACCGATACCCGGGCCTCGGCTTTGCGCCCCGGCGCCACCGCGTCCTCCAGGTCGATGCACACCGCGTCGGCGCCCGCCGCCAGGGCCTTCGCAAAGCGGTCGGGGCGGTCTCCGGGGACGAAGAGGATGGAGCGCCATGCAGCGAGGCCGAGGGAAGTCATCGCCGCCGCACCGGCCTCAGAACGACCTCGGCATGCCCAGCACGTGCGTGGCCACGTGGCTGAGTACAAGGTTGTTGGCCACCGGCGCGATCAGGTACAACCGGGCTTCCCGAAACTTGCGTTCGATCCCGTACTCGGACGCCATGCCCCAGCCACCGAACGTGTCCATGGCCGCATTGGCCGCCTTCCAGGCTGCACGGGACGCCAGGTACTTGGCCATGTTGGGACCGTCCCCCCGTTTCTCGCCGGCGTCGAAGGCGCGGGCCGCCTCGTCCCTGACCGCCGCCGCGGCGCGAATGTCCATGTACGCGTCGGCGATCGGGAACTGTACCCCCTGGTTCGCACCGATCGCCCGGCCGAAGACGCGCCGTGCGCTCGCATAGTCGGATGCGCGGTCGATGAAGTAGAACCCGTCGCCCACGGACTCGGAAGCCAGCAGGATCCGCTCCGCGTTCATCCCGGACATGATGTAGCGGAAACCGCTGCCCTCCTCGCCGATCCGGTTCTCCGCCGGGACCTCGAGGCTGTCGAAGAAGACTTCGCAGCTCTCGTGGTTGATCATGGTGCCGATCGGACCCACCCGGATCCGGTCACCGGCCTCGCGCAGGTCGACGATGAACACCGAAAGTCCGCCGGTCCGCTTCTCGACCTTCTCGCGCGGCGTGGTTCGGGCCAGCAGGATCATCAGATCGGACTGCCGCACCCGCGAGATGAAGACCTTCTGTCCCTTGACGACATACCGGTCGCCCCGCCGCTCGGCGAAGGTGCGGGTACGCGTGGTGTCGGATCCTGCGTCAGGCTCGGTCACCGCGAACGCCTGCAACCGCAGCTCGCCCGATGCAATCGCGGGCAGATAGCGGCCCTTCTGCTCGTCCGAACCATGCCGCAGCAGGGTTCCCATCGTGTACATCTGCGCATGACACGCACCGGAGTTGGCGCCGGAGCGGTTGATCTCCTCCAGGATCACGCACGCTTCCCGCACACCGAGCCCCATGCCGCCGTACGCTTCCGGGATCAGGCAAGCCAGGTACCCGGCTTCGGTCAGCGCATCGACGAATTCATGGGGATAGGCGCTGGCCTCGTCCGCGGCCTGCCAGTAGTCGTTGCCGTAGTCGGAGCACAGTGCCCGGACCGCGGTCCGGAGTTCGTCGTGGAAGGGGTCGCTCAATGTCCCATCGAGTGCATGTCACGCCCACCCATGACGTGCTTGATCACCCGACCGCCCAGCATCACGAAACGCACATCCTTCGTCACCTCGATGTCGTCGAGCGGGTTCCCCGGCACGGCGATGATGTCCGCAAGCATGCCCTCCGCCAGGTGGCCCCGGTCGGCCGTGCCGAGCAGGTCGGCGGCGTGGATCGTTGCGGTGCGGAGCGCGTCGAGCTCGCTCATGCCCATCCCGACGTAGACCCCGAACTCGCCCGCGTTGTCACCGTGGGGGAAGACACCCGCGTCGGTGCCGAACGCGATGGGTACGCCGCGCTCGATCGCGCGCTCGATGCTGGCCCGCGCGTGCGGCAGGATCTCCTCCGCCTTGCCGCGCACCAGCGGCGGGAGCGCGTCCATGTCGATCACGTCGACCAGGTAGGTGGTGGGGACGAGGTAGGTCCCCTTCTCGATCATGAGGTCCATGATCTCGTCGGTGAGGATCGACCCGTGCTCGATGGAGGCCACCCCGGCCTGCACCGCCGCCATGATCCCGTCGGAGCCGTGCGCGTGGGCGGCGACCTTGATCCCGTGCCGGGCGGCCTCTTCGACCATTGCGGTGAGCTCTTCCAGCGTGTATTGCTGCGCGCCCACGGGCCCCTCCATGGACAGCACGCCCGCCGTCGCGCACGTCTTGATCACCTTCGCGCCGTGCTTGATCTGGTAGCGGACCGCCTCGACCACCTCCCAGGGACCGTCGGCGATGCCCTCTTCCGGGCCGCCCTCCAGGATGCCCGGCGAGAACCCCGTCGCGTCGCAGTGGCCACCGGTGATGCCAAGCGAGTTGCGCGACGGCACCACCCGGGGCCCGACGATGTCGCCGCGCTCCACCGCGTGCCCGAGTTCGACCGTCACGCCGCGGCCGAAGTCGCGCACCGTGGTGAAGCCCGCCCGCACGGTGCGTCCCCCGTACAGGACCGCGTTGTAGGCGCCGCGGGCTTCGGTCATGGTGACCGCGGCGGTGAACGAACTTGCGCTGATCTCCCCGCCAAGATGGGTGTGCGCGTCGATGAAGCCGGGCAGCAGCGTCACGTCGCCCAGATCCATGTCGTGCATGGTCTCCGGGACGTTCCCGGGGTTCACCGCCGTGATCACGCCGTCCTCGACGACGATCACCGCGTCCGCGTGCATCGTGCCGGTATCGACATCGAGGAGGCGCGCGGCCCGGAGCACTGTGGGCCCGTCGTACATGCCACCCTGCATGGCGTGGCCGCCCTGCTGCGCGCCGAGGGGCGATGCGAGCGCGGCGGCCATGAGGGAGAGAGCCGAGAGGACGCGACATCGGTCGAGGAGACGATTCATGGGCGTTCCTGGTTTGTGGCATTATGACTGCAATTACGCTAGCATAATGTATTCATCATGCTGCGCGGAGACAAGCTGGACAACATCATGGGCGTACTGACCATCCGGAACGTGGACAACGAAGTGATCGCGGCACTCAAGGCACGAGCCAAAGCGAACCACCGCTCCCTGGAGGGCGAGCTGCGATACCTGCTTGGCCGCTTTGCGTTCCGAAGCCCCTCGCTTGGCCTGGTGCGCGAGCGGTCCCGTGTCGCATACGGCCCACCTCCGGCACTCCGGCACACCCCGACCGACTCCCCGTCCCAGGCCACCGATCCACGTCCGGATGCCGAGCCCGAACGTGCGGAATGGCTGGGTGCGATGCGAGATATGGGCGAGATCACGGGCGACATCGTCTCCCCGGTATCCGAGTTGTCCGACTGGGACGTGTACCGTTCGGGCGCGACGTCCAGCGAAGAGGGTGGCGAGGCGCCGTGAGCCTGCTGCTCGACACGCACGTCTGGCTCTGGAGCCAGTTGGAGCCGGCACGGCTGTCCGCCCGGGCACGCGACGCGTTGACCGACCCGGCGAACATGCTCGCACTTTCCCCCGTGAGCGTCTGGGAGACGCTGCTGCTCGCGGAAAAGGGCCGGGTGGACCTTGTTCCCGATCCCTGGAGCTGGATCCGTACGGCCCTCGCGACCAGGGCGATGCGGCAGTTCTCCCTGACCCACGAGGTTGCGCTCGGCAGCCGCACCGTCCGCCTGCCCCATGACGACCCGGCCGACCGCTTCATCGCGGCGACCGCCATGGTTCACCGGCTCACACTGGTAACGGCGGACAGTTCGCTGCTCGAATGTCCCGACATCAGGGTGCTCTCGGCCGCGTAAACCGGACCGCCCTGGGGGCCGCTACTCCAGTTCAAGGCGCTCGATTCCCCTGATGCGATCGAGTGTTCGGCCCCGGCCCCTGGTCATCACGACCCCGCCCCCTGCGCGCTCACCCCCCCGGATCCAGCACCGCGTCGATGCGCACGATCGCGTCCTCGAAGTGCAGCCGGGTCGCGCGGTGGGAGGTGCCGCCGGAGGCGGCCGCAAGCTCACCGCGGAGGGCGCCCAGCTGCCCGCGCACGAACGGAGCCACGTCGGACTGCATCGCTGCTTCGTCCTCCATCAACCCCTTCATCCGCTCCAGCCAGGCGCGCTGCAGGTTGCGCCGGTACGCGTCGGTGTCACGCCCGGAGCCCACCTCCGACCACACACCGGCCCGCAGGTCGTCGAGCATTTCGCCGAGCGAATAGGCGCTGTTGCCGTGGAACGCCTCCTGCTCCACCAGCCGGTGCATGCGGGCGACGTTGAGCACCTGGTTCAGCGCCTGCGCCTGCCGCGCCCGCACCAGGTCGACCGCGCCACTCCCCTGGAACCTGTCCAGGATGTCTGCGTCGAGCATCCAGTCCGGCGTAGCGAAGACCTGGCGATTCAGGTATTCCATCGCCCGCTGCTGGCGGTCCCGGTCGACCATCTCGTACGGAACGCCGTCCTGGCCCTGCCTCCTCCGGGTGCGCACGACCCCGCCGAGGTTGGCCACGACGTGACCCGTGTAGCGGCCCCACTGCCCCACCACGTTGTTGTACAGCTCCTGGAGCTGCGAGTAGTCCTCGCCCTCTTCGAAGCTCCAGTCCGTCAGGTTGTCGACGATGCGCTTGAGGTTGTCCACGCCGTAGTCGGACGCGCGCATCGCGTCGTCGCCGATCGCCTCGGTCAACGCCGAGGGATCCGACCCGGTCGGACTGGAAAACCGGTAGACAGGGTCTTCCTGCATGTCGGCAACCATTGCCCGCAGGTCTTCCATCTCGGTCACGCGGTCCTTGCCCGGGAACGGACGGTAGCCCCACTCGACGGCGAACTTGTCGTACGGGCCCACCAGCGGCAGCAGGCAGGTGTCGTCGCCGGGCTGGGCGACGTAGTTGAAGCGCGCGTAGTCCATGATCGACGGCGCGACGCCCATCTCGCAGACGAAACGGGTGCGGAGCTGCTCGACGGTGTACGCCGCCGACGCTTGCATGTTGTGCTGAAGCCCGATCGTGTGCCCGACCTCGTGGGCCGACACGAAGCGGATGAGTTCGCCCATGAGCTCGTCGTCGAACTTGATGCCGCGCGCGTCCTCGTTGACCGCGGCCGTCTGCACGAAGAACCAGTTGCGCAGCAGGTTCATGACGTTGTGGTACCACTGGATGTCGCTTTCGAGGATCTCGCCGGTGCGCGGGTCGTGGACATGAGGTCCCGACGCGTTCTGGACCGGCGAGGCCAGGTAGCGGATCACCGAGTAGCGCGCGTCTTCGGCGCTCCAGTCCGGGTCGTCGGTGGGCGCGTCGGCGGCGATGATGGCGTTGCTGAAGCCCGCGCGCTCGAAGGCGGGCTGCCAGTCCTCGACGCCCTGCTTGAGATACGGGACCCACTTGGCCGGGGTGGCCGGGTCGATGTGGTAGACGATCGGCTTGACCGGGTCGACGAGTTCGCCGCGCGCGAAGGCCTCGGGGTCACTGGGCTCCAGGCGCCAGCGCGTGACCATGCAGCGGGTGACCGCGCGCTGTTCGTCGAGCCCGTAGTCGATCTGGCTGGTGCTGAAGAAGCCGACCCGCTCGTCGCACAGGCGGGGCTCCATGGGGTCGTCGGGCAGGATGAGCATCGAATGATGCATCTCCATGGACAGCGTGTTGCTCTGTCCGTTCGAGGGCGCGTCGGTCGCGTCGTAGGTAAGGACGCGGCGGACCTCGACGTTGGTGGGGTAGGCGTTCGCGCGCACCACGTAGGTGCGGTCGCCGTCGACCCGCCGCACACCGTACGTCTGGCGGCGGTTTTTCTGCAGGCCAAGCAGGGTGATGTCTTCGGTGAAAAGGTCGGTCACCTCCACGACCAGGGCGGTCGAATCTTCGTTCATCACCTCCACATCGAACGCCATGACGATCGGCTCGAAGTTCGAGTTGCGGACCGCGGCCGCGATCTCCGTGCTGTCGGCGGCGAAGTTCTCGTAGCCGACCAGGCGCAGACGGACGCGCTCTCCGTCACGCTCCCAACGCACGGTCGACGTGTTGGCCTTCGAGCCGCCGTAGCCGACGCCGTCGGGGGTGCGCGCGATGCGGGTGAGGAGCAGCATTTCGCGCCCCAGCATGTCGAGGGGAATCTCGTAGAACAGGTCGCCGTCGATCATGTGGGTGTCGAACAGACCCTCGGACGTGATCGCGTCCTCGGTGATCAGGTCGCTGTAGGATCTGGTCGCCTCCTGGTCCTCCTCGTCGCCGGCGGCCTCCTCTTCCTGGGGGAGAGGTGCGGGGACCGGCGCGGCGGAGAGCTGCCACGGGAAGGAGAGGCTGACGGCACAGGCCAGAAGAAGGAGGACGAACGAGGCGGTCGCTTTGCGCATTTGGGTACCTGCCCGGTAGTGAGATATGAGCGGAGCGCAAAGGTACGGGGGCGGTGTACCCGGGTCCAGCCGGACATCCGAACGGCTAGCGTGCCCCGAACTCCGCCCGGAAGAGCGCCCGGGTGTCCGGATCAAGCCGCACCTCCGACGGCTCGGCACCGGCCGGGATCACGAAACGCTGAACGCCGGCGCCGATTTCCACGGTCGTGACCAGGGTGGGCCGCGGATCACCCTCCATGTAGAATCCGACGTCGAGCGGCATGGCGAACTGGCCGGTCTCCTGCACCTGGCGGAGCTCGACGACCACCGCGCCGGCCTGCGGGTCGTAGTGCCACGATCCCGCCAGCGACGGGTTGCCCCCCTGCCGCAGCCACTGGTCGAAGAACTGCTGCAGGTCGTCCCCCGAGACCTCCTCCATGGTGTGCATGAAGTCGTCCGTGGTGGCCGTGCCGTTGAAGTGGCGGGCGTAGTACGCGCGAATCCCCTCCCAGAAGGCCTCGTCGCCCAGGCGCTCCCGCAACATGTGCAGCACCCACGCGCCTTTCTGGTAGGTCGCGACGCTCGTCACCCGCGACATGTCGTCCAGCCCGTCGTGCACGATGCGGTAGTTCGGGTTCTCGTCGTACCAGCGCCAGACACGGTCGGCTGCTTCCCGAAGCCCCGCGACGAAATCGTCCCGGCCGTACGCGTGCTCCCGGAACAGCAGCGTGAAGTACGTCGCGAAGCCCTCGCTGAGCCAGACGTCGTCCCACTGCGACTCGGTGACGGCGTTTCCGAACCACTGATGCGCAATCTCGTGGATGATCACGTTGCGCCAGCGCACCGAGCGCTCGCCCGTGACCGAGTTCTCGCCGTACATGAGCGCGGTGGCCGCCTCCATTCCCCCGCCCGTGGCCGGCGACGTGATGTTGGCCAGCTTCTGGTACGCGAACGGCCCCACGTACTCGTCGTAGAAGTGCAGGACGTCCATGGTCGGCACGGCGAAGTCGTAGAAGCCCGCGTCACGGTCCCGCGCGTACACCCACGTCTGCACCGGGACGCCGTTGAACTCGCCCAGGTTCTGCACCGCGAATCGCGCCACGCCAACGACGAAGAGCCATGGCGAGATGGGCACGGACTGCTCCCAGTGCGTCAGCCGCATGCCGCCGTCCAGGTCCGTTTCCTCCGCGAGACGTCCGTTCGACACCACCTGGTAGTGAGCGGGCGCGGTGATGACGAACTCGCACTTCGCCTTGTCGCCGATGTGGTCCACGGTTGGAAGCCAGTTGCGCGCCCGGTTCGGCCAGTTGTCGCTGAAGAAGGTGCGCTCGCCGTACTTGTTGGGGCCGATGCGGAGGCCCGACGCAGGCGTGCCGCGGTAGGTGACGGTCAGCGAGTCGAGGGTGCCCCGAGTGGACGATCGGGCGAGGGTGACGGTGAGCAGATCGTCCTGGTGACTATGGATGAGCGGGCTTCCCGCGGATGTGACGGCAAGGACCTCCATGCCGCGCCCGTCGTCGCCGCGCCCGGTCAGGTCGAGGGGCACCTCGGTGACGCCGTCCGCCGTGAAGCGCAGCGCGATGGTGGCCCGCCCCGCGATTTCGTCGCTGTCGTCGCGCAGAGTGAGCTCGAAGCGGTACGACTCGATGTCGATCCCGGGCCGGCTGGGGCCGTGGGCGGGTTGGGCGGTCGCCGTGCCGGGGAGAAGGGGGGCAAGCAGCAGCGCGGGGAGGAGGGGTTGGGGAAGGAAGCGCGGCGAACGCCGTGCGGTGTGGGTGCGGTGCATGGGGCCTCCGGGGTGGGGATGCGGGGGGGAGGGAAGATGTTCCACCCGGACGCGCCGGGGCAACCGGAGGGGACCGTCGCGCGCGCCCGTTCAGGGTTACACTCGTCGGCGCCCTTCGCGTAGTATTGAAGCATGCATCCCTTGACTTCACCGCGACGGAACGACCGCCCGCGCGCGCCCGCCGTTTTCGCTTTCATCGCCGTTCTCGCAGTCCTGCCCCTCACCTCGTGCGGCGGCGACGATTCAGTGGGGCCGCCGGAGCCCGATGCTCCCGCCACCGTAGAGATCGTTTCGGGCAGCGGACAGACCGCTACGACCGGAACCGCCGTCGCCAATTCCCTTCTGGTGCGGGTGGTCGGACGGTCGGGTGCTCCGGTGGCCGGGGTCTCGGTGGCCTTCGTCGTGACGGTGGGGGGCGGCTCCGTACAGGGGTCCAATGGCACCACCGTCACCACCGGGGCCGACGGGACCGCGTCGCCGGGCCCGTGGACGCTGGGCGCTCCCGGTCCCCAGGAGCTGGAGGCCGCGGTCTTTACCTTGCCGCCTGTCGTCTTCACCGCGACATCCCTCGGCATTCCCGCCGAGATCGCCGTGGCCGCGGGCGCGGACCAGGAGGTGGCGGCCGGGTCGCGAGTCCCGGTCCCGCCCGAGGTACTGGTAACCGACGCCGATGGCGCGCCGCTCGCGGGAATCACCGTGACCTTCGGTGCCGACCGCGGTGCCGCGATCACCGGAGCCACGCCGGTCACGGACCGGACCGGACGCGCCGCAGTCGGCAGTTGGACCCTGGGGACAGCGACCGGGATCTACACGCTGGCAGCCACTGTTGCGGGCGCCGAAGTCAAGGGAAACCCGGCCCGTGTGGAAGCACGCGCGCTTCCCGGGCCCGCCGCGGCCGTCGAGGCCGTCGAGGGTGACGGGCAGGAGTCCGAGACCAGGCTTCCAGTGCCGGTGCCGCCGAAGGTGCAGGTCCAGGACGCACACGGCAACGGCGTCGCCGGCGCGACCGTGACCTTCACGGCGAGCGGCGGCAGCGCGGCGGTCCCCGGCAGCGCGGTCACCGACCCCGATGGCTTCGCCACCGTGGACAAGTGGATCCTGGGCCCGACCGCGGGCGCGACCTACCGGCTGACCGCGACGGCCCGGGACGGGGACAGTGCGGTCGACTCGGTCACCTTCCGCGCAACCGGCGTCGCGGCGGTGTACCGCATCGACATCGTGCACGCGAACCCCGGGTCGCTGTCGGAGTCCCAGCGGGGCGCCTTCGACAAGGCCGAACAGTTCTGGGAGAAGGCGATCACGGGCAACCTGCCCTGGAGCACGGTGCTGAAGCAGGCGCTGGAGGATTGCCTTGCCAGGAACGGCTTCACGCTCGACGTCCCCGGCGACCGCGTCGTCGACGACCTCCTGATCTACGTCGACATCCGCGACATCGACGGCCCGGGAGGCGTCTTCGGGGGCGCTGGCCCGTGTCAGATCAGAGCGGACACCGGCCTTCCCGTCGTCGGGACGATGTTCTTCGACGTAACCGACATGAACGGACTGTCCGAAGAGGCGCGGGACGAGACCATCCTCCACGAGATGGCCCATGTGATCGGATTCGGCACGCTGTGGGAGTACCTGGGCCTGCTCAGGGAGCCGAAGAGCAGGGGCGGCACCGATCCGCACTTCATCGGCCCGGCGGCCCTCGACGCATTCTCGTCCATCGGCGGCGACGCATACACCGACAGCAAACCGGTGCCCGTACAAAGCGTGGGCGGGCCTGGCGTCTGGGACGGCCATTGGCGCGAATTCGTGTTCCACACCGAGCTGATGACAAGCTTCATCGACCGTGGCAAGAACCCCTTGAGCGTCGTCACCCTCGCGTCGTTTCAGGATCTGGGGTATGAGGGCGTGGACCTCGGACTGGCCGACGAATTCACCCTCCCGTCCGGGGCGATGGCGCCCGAAATCGTCGGCGCCGGCCGCGGAATCGACCTCGGCGACCATATCTCCCGCGCTCCCATCGCCGTTGTGGACCGGGACGGCAGAGTCGTCCGCTACGTCACGCCGAGTCGGCGCTGAGGCAACCCTGACGTTACGTCAGGGTCGTTTTCCGACCCCGCCACCCCGCACATCCACCAGCGCCGGCGCGTCCACCGCAATCACTCCCGCGGCCACGATCTCCACGGCGGCGCGAACCTTCACGGCCTCCCGGACCTTCACGGCCAGCGCAGTCGCAAGCGCGGCGTCCTCCCCCGCGCCCCCCGCATCCACCCCGCGCCCCCCCACGGCCTCCACCCTCACCGTCAGCACGTCCTGGCCCCGGCCACCCTCGCTGACCACCGCCTGATACCGGGCCACCGCCGGCTCGCCCCCCA
>MPNE01000032.1 GCA_002238865.1 Gemmatimonadetes bacterium bin94
CGCAAGCGACCATCAGCGGCTCAGGGTTTTCGAGTGTTCCCGGGGACAACGAAGTGGTGATCGGCGGTTTGGCAGCGACCGTGACCGCGTCGAGTGCGACGCGCCTTTCGGTGACGGTCCCGTACAGTGACTGTCTGCCCCCTCGGCGCGCCGAGTTGCGCGTGACGGTGCAGGGTGACAGTGACGCCCGGCTGGTGGGGGTGAGCCCGCGCAGCGGGGAAGACATCGATCTTCCGGTGGGCTGGTACCGCTACACCTATGGCGGGAACGGCTGCCTCCACCTGCCCGGAGATGACGCGGGAGGCGCATACGTGATCGGAGTCGTCTCCATCTCCGAAGAGCCGTCCTCTCTGACTCCGGTTGCCGCGACCAGCATCGTCGGAGACCCGACAGTGGTGGCCGGGCGATCGCTCTTCGCCTACTCGGCGCCGCTTCGCGAAGCCGTGGTACCGGCGCGGCGAAGCCCGTTGACGAGGGCCGATGTGGCTGCTCCGGCGGGTGCCGCCGCACCTGTCCGGCCGGAAATCGTCGGGATTACGCGCGGCTGGGAGCGCCCCCACAACGAAGTGATGAACCGGAACCGGGGGATCGCCCGGAGGCTGGGTCGAGTGGACCCTGCGACGGCGCGTGCTCAAGCAGCGCGCGCTCTGTCCGTTAACGACACGCTCACCCTGTTTGCCGGAGGGACGTCTTGCTCGGCCCGCCACCAGATGCGAGCTGTGGTGCGGCTCATCGGCGACCACACCGTGTGGCTCGACGACATCGAAAACCCGAGCGGGACCTTCACGGACTCCGAGCTTACGGGACTGGACGCCTTCTACGGAGCCCGAGTGAAGGGGGTTCACGACGATTACTTCGGGGACCTGTCCGACGTCGACGGGAACGGGGGCCGGGTCATGGTCGCCATGACGAAGCAGGTGAACGAACAGGACGACCCGGATTCGTTCCTCGGGGGGCGGGTCTGGTTTGGGGACCTCTATTCGACCGAGACGTGTGCCACCAGCAACCAGGCCGAGGTTGTCTATGGCCGCGCCCCAGATCCCGCGGGCGTCTTCGGACACGCCTGGACGAATGAGCAAACCCTTGCATACTACCCGTCCCTGCTGACGCACGAGATCGCCCACCTCGTGCAGGGTGCCGCCTCGGTGTTCGGGGGAGCCGACTTCACCACCTGGGAGCTGGAGGGCGGCGCGACGCTTTCGGAACAGCTGGTGGCCTACGGTCTCTTCGGACATGGATCGGGGCAGAACATGGGATACGAACAGTGGGAAGACGGCCGTGACTGGTACGAGAACTGGACTTTCGGGCTGGCCCGATTCTTCGGGTGGGACTCGAACGATCCGACCGACACCCGCCGGATCCCGAACGCGCCGGAGGAGTGCAGTTGGATCGGCACTCCGGAGGAGGGAAACGACGGCCCTTGCGCCTACCCGTTCAGAGCCGTGTACGATGTTCCGTCGATGGTCTTCCGGTTCGCGATGGACCGCTGGGGAGACGAGTACCCGGGCGGCGAGAGGGCCCTGATGCATCGCCTCATGCGATCTACCACGAGCGGGCTGGCTTCCCTGGCGGACGTTAGCGGCTGGCGGGCCGAACAGATTCTGGCGGACTTCTACATGTCGCTGTGGATCGACCTGAACGGCTGGGACGCCTTCGGCATGACGACCTGGGATCTCGACGACATCTGGAGCCGCTTCGGGCCGAGCCAACGTCTTCAGCCCTACGAATCGACATTCGCGGAGTTCACTCGCCAGTGGAATGTCCGAGCCGGATCCACGTCATACCTGGAGTGGAGTCCAAGCGGTTCGCGGGGGCCGACATCCATCCGGGTAACGTCCCCGAACGGCGCTTCCATTCCGGACCACATATCGGTATGGGTGTTCAGGGTCCGATGAGAACAGCCAGCCGATGCGAAAGCTGATACTCAGGAACTTTCAGTCGCCGGGTGACATCGTGATGCTCACCGCTGCGGTCCGCGACCTGCACAGGTGCTATCCCGAACGTTTCCTGACCGATGTCCGCACTTCCTGTCCCGCGCTCTGGGAGAACAACCCGCATATCGTGCCGTTGAACGAGGACGACGCGGACGTGGAAGTCGTGGACTGCCACTACCCGCTGATCCACCAGAGCAACCAAAGGCCCTATCACTTCCTGCACGGCTTCATCCACTATCTGAACGAGCAGCTGGGACTTCGGATCGAGCCGGGGGCGTTCAAGGGAGACATTTACATCTCGGATGGTGAGAAGGAGTGGTTCTCCCGCGTGCAGGAGGGTCACGGGGAGTCCACCCCATTCTGGATGATCGACGCCGGGGGCAAGTTCGACTACACGATCAAGTGGTGGGATCCGAAACGGTACCAGGCCGTCGTCGATCATTTTCGGGGCCGCGTGGAGTTCGTCCAGATCGGGGAGGTCGGACATCATCATTTGCCGCTCGACGGGGTCGTCGACATGAGGGGGCAAACCACCCTTCGCCAACTCGTGCGGCTCATGTATCACGCGCAGGGCGTCGTGACGCCGATCAGTCTGCCGATGCACTTGGCCGCAGCGGTGGAAGTGAAGCCCGGCATGCCGAAGAACCGTCCGTGCGTGGTCGTGGCCGGAGGCCGCGAGCCACCTCACTGGGCGGCCTACCCGCACCACCAGTTCATTCACACCGTCGGTGCGCTATTGTGTTGCGACAACGGGGGATGCTGGAAGTCGCGAACGGTGCCGCTGGGCGATGGCGACTACAAGGACGGCCCTGACGAACTTTGCGTGGACGTGGTGGGCAACCTGCCTCGTTGCATGGACATGATTACCGCGGAAGAAGTGATCCGCCGGATCGAGTGGTACTTCGATGGCGGAGCGATCGAATACCTGAATCCCCGGTCCCGAGCAGAATAGGTTCCCCCGTCCGGTGCAAGGACACCTTCCTCCCGAAGAGCACTTCCTGGGAAAGACTTTTCCATTCTTTCCGAACCACGAAATCGTGGAGCACATCGGTACGGGGGCAATCGGCCGTGTGTATCGTGCACATGCGGCCCACATAGATGGTGACTTGGCATTCAAGTTCGTACCAATAGAGAATCTTCCTTCGTATCAACACGAGCCAGACGTTTACCTTGAGGAAGCCAGGAAGGCGAATGTTCTGGAGAATCCATGCGTCGTCCCGTATCTGGATGTGCGATCCTGGGAAGATCCCGTGTTGGGACGCGAGTTCGTGGTGTTTATCCGCCAGTATGTATGGGGCACGTCGCTGGAGCAGTTCATCTGGGCCAATCGGGGGAATGTGCAACTGCTGTTTATCGAGCAATTCCTGAGCGCCATGTTCGGTTTGCTCTTTGAGCTCGAACAGCGCGGAATGATTCACGGTGACATTCACGCGGACAATGTGTTGGTAACACGCTCGCGGTACAATCTCAGAGGAGATGTGCAGTTCAGGGTTATGGATTTCAAGCCAACAGGACACGGGGAACCCAGTGACTACCTGGGCATTGCGCTTTCGCTGAAGAGACTGTTGGAATGCGTCAGTTACGAGGAACAGCAACTTCGGGATCGTTACGTCTTTGAGGTTCTGCGAAACGACTTCCTGGGCCGATATCTTCTGGTCGAGTCGGACACGGCAGCGGATGACCGTGCCTTCAGTCCGCGCCAATTGCAGAGCAAGCTGGACAGTGTTGACGAGATGTTCGCCGCTGCGAGCGCGTCCCGAGGACCGGAAGCAGCTGTTCGATCTGTTCGTCGCTGAGACCTTGCGACCAGCTTCAGGCTGAAATCTCAACACTATGTTGATTTTTCCGCATCACTCCGCTATGATCAGATAGGCGCGGGCGCCAGCCGGGTTGTCCGCATTCAGCGTCCGGAATAGCGGGGCAGCACGTGACCGACCTGCCACAGCTCAGCAGACGAGAGCGCGAAGTCATGGACATCGTCCACGAATCGGGCGATGCCACAGCCGCGCAGATCCGAGAGCGCATGACCGATCCGCCCACTGACTCGGCCGTCCGGTCGGTGCTGCGGATCCTCGTCGAGAAAGGGCACCTTTCGAGCGCGTACGATGGGCCCCGCTACGTCTACTCGCCCACGGTTCCGGCACAGCGGGCGCGCACATCGGCCATGCGCCATGTCCTGAGGACGTTCTTTGGCGGCTCGGTGGAGGGCGCGGTCTCCGCGCTGCTCCAGTTGGAGGACGGCAATCTCACACCCAGGGAGCGCGCGCGGATCAAGGCGCTGATCGACCGGGCATCCGAGGAGGGACGGTGATGGACTGGCTGATCGCACCGCATTCTCCGGAGATGCTCGGACTCGTCGTCAGGGCCACGATCCTGCTTGCGGCGGCGCTGGCCCTGGCATGGCTCGCCCGCAAGGGCCCCGCGAGGGTCCGTCATCTGCTATGGACCACGACCTTTGCGCTTCTCCTCGCGCTGCCTGTCCTCAGCCTCCTCGGCCCTTCGTGGGAGGTGCCGATCCTTCCCTCGATCGGCGGCGCTCCCCCTGAAACCGCCCCTGAGCCTCCCCCGGCCGGCACCACCGAGAGCGCAGTCATCACCCTGCCCGCACCCGCCCCAACGTCGCCGGAAGCCGGGTCCGCACGAGTCCCGGGGCAGGAGCCGGTGCCGCCTTCGCGCTCCATCCCCTTTCCACTGCTGCTCTGGGCAGTGGGCTGCGCCGCCGGGCTGGCGTCTCTCGCGATGGGCGGGCGCCGGTTCGCGGGACTCGTTCGCGCGGCCACACCGCTTGCCGATCCCGTCCGCCTCCGACAGGTGGAAGCGGTGCGCCGGCAACTGGGGATCGACGGCGACGTGCGGGTCGTCCTCAGCCCGAAGGCCGGCACGCCCATGACGGGCGGCCTGTGGCAGCCCGTGGTGCTGCTGCCGGTGTCGGCGACGTTGTGGACGCCCGAGCGGTGGAGGGTCGTGCTGACGCATGAAATGATCCATCTGCGCCGCCGCGACGTGCTCCGGCAACTCACGGTCCGGGCCGGGCTCGCGCTCTGCTGGTTCCATCCCCTGAGCTGGATGGCAGCACGCCGCGCGGCAACCGCGAGTGAAGAAGCCTGTGACGAGGAGGTGTTGGCGCTCGGGACCCGCCCCTCGGAGTACGCCGAGCACCTCCTTTCGCTGGCCGGGAACATGAGCGCCGATGGGCCGGTCCTGGCTCTGCCGATGGCCCAGTGCTCACACTCGCAGTTGGAGATGAGAATCGTGGCCATTCTGAAGCCGAATCGACCGCGCCCGAGCAGCATCGCCACCGCCCTCGTGATCACGGTGATCGGCGCCGTGGGGGTCTCGGCGGCGGTCGCCTATCCGGCCGGGACCGCCCAGCAGGACACCGTCACCGCAGTTGTCGCCGCCCGGATCGGAACCACGGGCGTGGGCGAAGAGAGCACCGAGTACATCTTCGGCGACGTGACCGCCGTGGCCGCCGACGACCACGGCCGTATCTATGTCGCAGACCGCCTCGCACCGTCGGTTCGACTCTTCGGGGCCGACGGAGAGTTCATGGCCTGGATCGGACAGGAGGGCGAGGGGCCCGGTGAGTTCGCAGTGCCGGTCGACATCCTGCCGACGGCGGATGGCAGGCTTCTTGTGCGGGGTGTGCGCATCACCACGTTCGCGACAAGTACTTCATCGGAGTACCCGGATTCCGTTGTCGGCACGTGGAGCATTCCGCCGTACGCCAATTTCAGTTCCTGGCGGGCCCGGCTGGCCGATGGCGTCTACTACTACCCGCACCTTTCCTCCCGACGCGGTGAACCTGTCGACTACTTCTACATGAAGTACGGGCCGGAGGGGCTCACAAGCGACACGGTCAGGGTGCCCGCCGTGGGGAACCTCGGGAGGCAGTTTACCGCGTTCTACATGGTCAGCCAGGGCAGTGGCCGGATGGTCGACGGACTGAACATCGCGCCCTTCGGTCCGCGTGCTGACTGGGACATGACCGGGCGTGGGACGGTCATTGCGGGCGACGGAGAGACCTACCGGCTCCAGGAGTTCGACCAGGATGGCCGACTGCTGAGGACGATCGACGGCCCCGAGTCAGAGAGGCGAGCTGTGCCGCAGGCCGAACGCGCGGACAGCATGAGGGCGCTCGAGGCGCGGATCGATTCCCTCCCTGTCCCGTTGGACGACGTCCTGCACGTCGCGCCCGAGATTCTGCGGGGGGAGATCCCGGATTCGCTGCCCGGGTTCATCGCCCTCCACATGGGCGCCTCCGACCGTATCTGGCTGGAGCGCTGGCCCCCGGAAGGCAAGGGCTCGTCCCGCTACTACGATGTCCTGGAATACGACGGGCGCTACAGCGGTACGGTCGTCGTCCCGGCCCCATTGCTGGCGGATCCGCCACCATTCTTCGGCGACAACGTCATCGTTGGCGTTGTCAGCGACCCGACAACCGAGGTGCACACGGTCGTCGCTTTCCGCTTTCGCCTGCCGCGGTGACGGTGGTCGCCATACGAGGCCGGAACACGACGCGACCGGGCTGAAGGGGCTCGCGTTCGTCGCGATCGTGATCGGGTCGCTGCTCGTCCCGTCCTACCAGTCCTCTTCAGGTTCGTCCCAGGTTTGGGCCCAGAATTCGTCCTCCTCGACCCGTATTCGCTCCATGTCCACCGGCTCGACATCTTCCGCATCCACGCGGCCGAGCGTCTCGATTTGATGGACGATCTCATCCGTCACCCCACTCCGGGTCTGGTGACGCAGCCGGCTTCGGACCCTCCAGCCGGCTACGGCCACGAGCACCGCGAGCGCCACGAACAGATATCCGGTCACCGCTCCTGGAGGCTCCTGAGTTTCAAGCAAGCTGCGGGTGGCGCGTCGGCCCTGCATGCAACATGTCGCGCGACGCGAAAGGCATCCCGCAACCTGTCGGGAAGGCGACCCGTGGGTCAACGGCAACGAATCGTCCCGGTTCCACCGGACTGCACGATCTGCCGTCGGACCGCTCCCGGCGGACGCAGTCGCCGGGCGTGACCGGGTTCGCGCGTCAACGGTTACGACATTGTTACACGCTCCGGGAAGGCGTCGTTACGTGGGACCCGGAAGTTGTATCCACGGCCGACGACCCGCCACCGGAATCCGGCCATGACCGCGACCGCGTTCCACGGCAAGGAGCCAACGTCCATGCACCAGTACACCAACCGCGTTCCCCTGCTTTCGTCTCTTCTGATCCTGTCCGTCCTCCCCGGCGCGGCCGCCGCGCAGGCCGGCAAGATCGTCGGGCGCGTGGTCGACCGAAGCACGGCGCGGCCCATTCCCAACGTCCGCGTGCTGCTCGAGGACGAGTCGGCCGGCGATCTCTCGTCCATGGACGGGCGCTTCGTGCTGCGCACGGTCCCGGCGGGAACGCACTCGGTCGTGGTCGAGATGCTCGGCTACGCGCACAAGACGGTGACGGGCGTCGTGGTCGGCACGGACAGCGTCACCACTCTCGACATTTCGATGGAACCGGCGGCGCTGCGGATCGACGGGCTCGTGGTCGAGGCCACCGTCGAAACCGGATCCGCCGCGGCCTTGCTCACCGAACGCCAGTCCGAGGCTTACGTGGTGGACGCCATCGGCGCGGATCAGATCTCAAGGTCGCCGGACGGGGATGCCGCCGCGGCCCTCAGGCGGGTTCCGGGACTGTCGGTCGTGGATGGGAGGTTCCCGTACGTGCGCGGTCTCGGCGAACGCTACAGCGGAACCACCTTGAACGGCGCCCCCCTGGCGTCGCCGATGCCCGACCGCAAGGCCGTACCGCTGGACATCGTGCCGTCGGACCTGCTCGAGTCGATCGTGACCGCGAAAACCTACTCCCCCGATCAGCCGGGGGACCACGCGGGCGGCCTCATCGAACTGCGCACCAAGAACTTCCCGGCCCGGCGGATCCTCTCGGTGTCGGCGTCGAGCAGCTACAACAGCGCCTCGACCTTCCAGGAGGGCCTGCGTTACGCGGGGGGCGGGCTCGACTTTCTCGGCTTCGACGATGGAACACGCGAACTTCCCGCGGCGCTCCCCACCGACCGGCGGGTGATCTACCCGAACTTCTCGCGTGCCGACCTCGAGCGCTTCGGCGAAGCATTCGGGGGTGACTGGGGACCGGTCGCCGGCACGCTGCCCCCGAACACTTCCTTCGGACTCTCCTTCGGAGACGATCTCGAGGTGTTCGGCCGCTCCTTCGGGATCCTCGCCTCGGCTACCCACTCGAACTCCTTCAACCGCAAGGACGGGATCATCGAGCGGGTGTTTTCGGCTTCCGGCGTTGACGACCCGGAAATCGACTACGCCGGCAACGCCTACACTCGCTCCGTCTCGCTGGGCGGGCTCGCCAATCTGGCCTACGAACTGAGTCCGACCACCCGGATCACCGCGAATCTCGTGTACAACCGTCTCATGGACGACGAAGGGCGGACCTACCAGGGCTTCAACCTCGACACCAACACCGACCAGCGGAATCACCGCCTCCGTTTCCTCGCCCAGACTCTGACCAACGCCCAACTCAAGGGAGAACACGTGCTCGGCTTTCTCGGGGGCGCCAAGCTCGACTGGAGGGGCGCCCGGTCGCGGGCCCAGCGCTACGAGCCCAATACCCGCGAGGTCCTGTATCGCGAGGAGGACGGCCAGTTCCGGTTCTACAACTTCGTCTCCTCGGGATCGGTCTTTCACCAGGATCTGGTGGACGACACCTACAGCGGTGCCGCCGACCTGGAGTTGCCGTTCACCCTGGGCGGCGGAGATCGCAACGCGAAGTTCAAGGTCGGGGGCGGCATGAGCACGAAGGACCGCGACGCCTTCACCCGCCGCTTCCGCTTTCTCGCCATTCCGGGGGGCGTCGTCAACAACGCCGTCCGGGGGCGTGACCCCAACGATCTCTTCGACAGCGAGACGATCGCCTCCAACGGGTTCGAGCTGCAGGAAGCCACCTTCCGGCCCGACAACTACGGCGCCGACGAGAGAATCATGGCGGGCTACGCGATGTTCGACGGCGAGATCACCGGGTCTCTGAGAGTGATGACGGGACTCAGGGTCGAATCGGCGACGCAGGAAGTGGCGCCTCGGGACCTCTTCGACATGGGTCTCGATCCGCTCGACGCCGCCCGTCTCGACGACACCGACCTGCTCCCGGCCCTGAACATCGCCGTGCGGCTCGCGGAGCGCATGAACCTGCGCCTGGGCGCCTCGCGGACCCTGGCGCGCCCGCAACTGCGCGAGCTGGCGCCCTTTTCCTTCGCCGACTACGCCGGAGGATACCTGACCGTTGGGAACCCCGAGCTCCGGCGATCCACGATCCAAAACTTCGACGTGCGCTGGGAGAGCTTCCTCGGGGGAAGGTCCGTCGTCGCGGCCAGTGCGTTCTACAAGACCTTCGACAACCCCATAGAGGTCGCGGTCCTGCCATCCACCGAGCTGCTCAAGACCTGGGTGAACGGCGGCAGCGCCGACAACTGGGGGGTCGAGTTCGAACTCCGGTCCGGCCTCGAAGGCATCTCGCCGGCGCTGCGGGGATTCTCGCTCAACACCAACTTCACACTGGTCCGGTCCTCGGTGAGCGTGCCGGACGTCATCCGCGTGTACATCCCCGGCGAAGGCGGATCGGACCTCCCCGTGGTGCCGAAGGACCGGGCACTGCAGGGGCAGTCGCCGTACATCGTAAACATCGGGCTCACGTACGCGGCGGAGTCCGGTTCGGCCGGCGGCGGGCAGTGGCGCGACCTGACCGTGAGCGTGCTCTTCAACCGTTTCGGCCGTCGCATCGACGCCGTCGGGGGGCAGGCGACGCCGGATATCCACGAGGAACCGCGGAGCCAGCTCGACATCGTCGCGGAACGGATCCTGTTCGGCGGCACCAAGCTCAAGCTCTCGGCGAGCCGCCTCGTCGGCGGCGAGGTGAGGTTCACCCAGGACGGTGGGCTGCTGCGCCGCTGGAACACCGGCAGAACCGTGTCGCTGTCGCTCGGGTGGGGGACCGGAAACTGAACCATGAGCAGGAAACGCCCGATCATCGCCGAATCCGGCACTCAGGTCCGGACGCGCGACGGGCGGCAAACGGGCGAGAGAGCGCCCACGCCAACCAACCAGAGGAGGAATCGGAGAATGAGTCGCAAGGGATGCAAGTCTTTCGGAGTATTCGCAGCGGCGGTGACCGCGCTGGCAACCGCCTGCGGCGGGGATCCGCCCACCCTCACGACCCCCGCGACGCCCCCGCCGGCCCCGACCGGGGTCAGCGCGGTCGCCACCGACAACGACGTCACGGTGATCTGGAGCGGCCAGGGCGACAACTACATCGTGGAGCGCCAGACCGCCGGTTCGAGCTTCAACCGGATCGCCGGCGACATCACCGCGACCACCTACACGGACTCCGGAGTGGACGAGGGCGCGTACGCCTACCGCGTGATCGCCGTCGCGGACGGCTTGCAGTCGGACCCGTCCGACCCCGCGCTGGTGACGGTCGTGGGCGTGGATCTGCGCACGGATCTGACCGGTACCATATCGGGCACGCGAACGCTCAACGCGGACTCGATCTACGTACTGCGCGGGATCGTGACGGTGGACGACGGAGCCGAACTGCACATCCCGGCGGGTACCTTGCTCCAGGGTGACGCCGCCACCCAGCCCACCGCCCTCATCGTGAGGACCGGCGGCAAGATCTTCTCGGAGGGCACCGCGGACGATCCGGTCGTCTTCACCAGCACATCGCCTCCGGGCGAGCGGCGCGCCGGTGACTGGGGCGGTGTCGTGATCAACGGCAAGTCCCTCTGCAACTTCCCGGCCGACCAGTGCGTGGGCGAGGGCTCTTCGGGGACCTACGGCGGTACCGAGATGGACGACGACAGCGGCGTGATGGTGTACACGCGCATCGAGTTCGCGGGCTTCGAGGTGTCGTTCGGCAACGAGTTGAACGCCCTGACGCTCAACGGCGTGGGCGCCGGCACCGAGATTCACCATGTCCAGACGAACGTCGGTCTGGACGACGGAATCGAGTTCTTCGGCGGAACGGTGGACCTGAAGTACGCCCTGGTCACCAACGCTTCCGACGACAGCTTCGACTACTCGACGGGGTGGCAGGGCCGCGGCCAGTTCTGGATCGCGCAGCAGAACCCGGACGACGCGGACAACGGCTTCGAGGTGGACGGCAACGAGGACGACTACAACGCCACGCCCTTCACCGCCCCGACGATCTACAACGTCACGCTCGTGGGGAACGGGCCGGGAGGGGACGGGGGGGAGAAGTCCGACATCGGTCTCCTGCTGCGGCGTGGCACCGGCGGCGTCATTTATAACGCGGTGGTCATCGGTTTCGGCGACCAGGCCCTCGACGTGGACAACGCCGAGACACTCGAGAACGGGCTGGAGCTCCGGAACACCGTCTTCGCCGACAACAACGCATCGTTCGCAACCGATGACGACGGGATCGACGAGGAGGCCTGGTTCATGAACGATGACTGGTCCAACCGCATCGAGGACGACGCCGTCCTGATCGATCCGTACAGCCGGGAGGAACCGGACTTCAGGCCGGCCAGCGGCTCTCCGCTCCTGACCGGAGCCGCGACCCCGCCCGACGACGGCTTCTTCACCATCACGGACTTCATTGGCGGGGCCGACCCCGATGGGGAGAAGTGGTGGGAGGGCTGGACCTCGTTCGCGACCAACTGAACTGAAGTCGTCCACCCAATGCAAGCGCGCGCCCGGCGACGCCTCCTCCTCCCCCGGCCGGTCCACGGGTTCCACGCCCTTCTCCCGGCGCTGGCCGTCGCACTCGGTTGCGGCGGCCAGCCCTTCCCCGGTTCGTCCGCGAGCCTGGACGAGCTCGGTCGCGCCGCGCTGGACGCCTTTTTCAACGATGATCGCGAGGCCCTGGAGGCTCTGCGCCTCTCCGAGACCGAGCACAACACCCGCGTGTGGCCCGAGCTGCCGGCGGCCCGGGGTGAATCGCCCTTTCCGATCGACCTCGCGTGGCGAAACATCCAGCTTCGCAACCGGCGGGCCGTTTCACGGGTTTCCGCCGTTCTGGCGGCGGCGCAACCGATCGAATTCGAGTCGGTGGAATGCATTGGCGACACACAGGTCTTCGACACCTTCGTGGTCCACACGGACTGCCACACCCGGTTTCGGACCCGGGGAAGGCTGTACAGGATCCGGCTGTTCAAGGATATTCTGGAGAGAAACGGCGGATTCAAGATCTTTCGCTACTACGACGAGGACCCTGAACTTGTGACCGGCGCGGGGTGGCCGGACGATGGGGAACCGGTGCGGCCAACACCCCGGGCCCCATGAGAAAAACCAGAACCCCGCCGCGCGTGCTGGTCGTCGAGGACGAGCCCGAGATCGCCGCCCTGATCGCCTACCAGCTCACGCGCGAGGGCTACCGGGTCGAAACGGCGCTGCACGGCGCCACGGGCCTGGACGCGCTGCACCGCGATCTTCCCGATCTGCTTGTCCTGGACCGGATGTTGCCGGAGATCTCCGGGGACGATGTGCTCAAGGCGCTCCGGGGCGATCCCGCCACCGAGGCCGTGCCCGTCCTGATCCTCACCGCGAAGAAGGACGAGGCCGACCGCATTCAGGGTCTGGAGCTGGGCGCCGACGACTACCTCACCAAGCCCTTCAGCCCCCGTGAGCTGGTTCTCCGCGTGGACGCGATACTCAGGCGCACCCGGGCCGCTCGCGGCGCCGCGAGCGGGGGCGGACCCATCTTGCACGCCGGACCCCTCAGGCTGGACGCCGGCGCGCACTTCGTGACGCTGGAGGACGAGGAAGTCCGGCTCACACCGACCGAATTCCGCCTCTTGCGGACTCTGATGGAGCGTCGCGGCCGCACCCAGAGCCGTCGCCAACTCCTCACCGAGGCCTGGGACGTGGACCCGGTCGCGGCGCGGCGCATGCACACCCGTACCGTCGACATGCACGTGCGTCGGCTAAGGGGGAAGCTCGGCCCCGTGGGGGATTGGATCGAGACCGTGCGGGGATTCGGGTACCGGTTTCAGAAGCCCGGCGCCTGACGCGGGCTCCATATTCCGGGCGGTCGGAGTCCTCGACCAGGGGGCGGATGGGTGCGCCCGCCCATGCGCCGACCGAGCCGAGACTGGCGGAGAAGCGGCGATCTGGTGAGGTTTCAAATGCGCAGATCGTGCAGTCCATCAGCGGGAATGAACAGCGGGAATCGCACCCCCGACATCGCCTAAGTCGTTGCGGGGCGCTTAGCTCAGTTGGTTCAGAGCGCCTGCCTTACAAGCAGGAGGTCGCTGGTTCGAATCCAGCAGCGCCCATGTCAGAACCGGTATGCCACGCTGACGACAGGTCGGATCTCGGCATCGTCTTCCAGGTAGTAGGCCAGCCCTGCTTCGCCGGCGATGGTCGTCTGGAGGAACCGCAGGCCGGCCGTGACGATGTTGGTTCCATCCTCGATCCCGACTCGCCGGAATTCGCCGGTCAGCCCCAGCTCCGGTGTGACGCGCACATCGCCACCGAGCGCAACAACACCGAACTGCTCGTTCAGGGTCTCACCAAAGACTGTTGCCGAAATCCCGATCACTCCACCGGAAGCGTGCAGACCAATTGCGTCGTCCACCGCCACGGAGGCGGCAAGGGAGCCCGCGTAGTACGTCACGGTCTCCTCTGCGAGCCACAGCCCGGCATATCCTTCAACGGCGACCGAAATCTGTTCGTTGTTCCATGCGCGGAACCTGGGCGCGAAATACGGAAATAGGTCAGAGTCGCCACCGCCCACGTTGTAGTAGAAAAAGCCGGACCCCGCGGTGACCGTCAGATCGTCCGTCACCCCGTAGGAAATCTGACCGACGCCGGGCCATGCATCTCCGAATTCTCCGATCTGCGCCAACGGGCTGGCACCCAGATAGCCGGCGCCCACGTGACCCCGGCCCTGGGCAAGGGTATACCCCGTCGTCCCCACGAACCCCACCAGCAGCCGTGGAGGGAAGGGATCGGGTTGCCTGGCTTCGCCGGCACGCTGCGCACCGGCGCCGGCCTCGTCCACGGGGGGTACGCCAGGCTGCGTCCGCCGTGGCGTGGGCTCGGGCGGTGCGCGCCTGGGTTGGACAGGGTCGGACCGCTCGATCCCGGGTTGTGCGGCGGCGGGTGTCACCTGACCTGAGACCCCGGCCACCGCAATGCTCTGCCGGACGGAAAGACCATCGGAATCACGTGCCACCGCGTTTACGATCGCCGTGCCCGGACCCGCGTGCGTGATGGTCACAACGTCGTCCGAAACGGCCGCATCGGCTACGTCCCCGTTGGACGTCGATGCCGAAAAGCGCAAAGCGCCCCCTTCGGGATCGCGAAAATAGGAAGACAGGCTGATCGACACCCATTGCCCCGGAGCAAGGCTCTGTCCGGGAATGGTCCCGACAGGCACCGGTGCCCGGTTGGGCGCTTCAACCGTGACTTCGGTGCGTAGTGCGGTCGAGAGACCACCGGGATCGCTGGCGAAGACGGTTACCACCGCCATGCCCGATTCCACGCCCGCGATGGTCAGGATATTGCCTGACACGGAAACCGTGGCTATCGAGGCATCCGAGATCGTGGCCGCAAAGGCCAGTGCGTCTCCGTCCGGGTCGGTGAAGTACGGCATCAAATCGATCGACGTCGCCTGCCCCGCCGCCAGCGTCTGCGCGGGAATGGAGCCCGCCGCCTCGGGAGGCCGAGGATCCTGGGCTACAGCGGGCGCCGACCAGGCAATCGCAAGCATCACGACGGCTGCCGCAGGGCCCCATTGGGGGATGGATCGTTGGGAAAACCGTTGCTCTCTCATGACATCTTCCTATTCACCACAGGTCTTGCCTCCCTCGTGGTCGGGAATCGAGTTGAGCCACTTCTGGAACTCCTCGTCGGCGGGCGCGCAGAGTTCGACATCATCGAAGCCGGATTCTCACCGTGGGACCCCTCCCGCGATGTCCGGCGGGGGTGGAATGGTGATGACGACCGTCTCCGAGTCGTCAGAGCACCCTGCCTTGTTGCAGGCCCTTACACGGTAGGTGGTGGTCTGGTATGCCCCAAGGAAGGTGTTGGGGTCGTTGTCGTAGTAGCTCGTGTGGGGTGCCGAGACCTCGGCATCCAGGTCGTTGTCCTGGTACACTCGGTAGTACGTGGCCCGGGGCTCGGGGTCCCAGTGCACTCGCGCCTTGTCGGTCCCGAGAGGGATGTTGACCTTCTCTCCGCGGATTTTCGGTGTCGCCGGTATGTCGACAGGCCCAACGACCTCGGTAAGACCGCCCCACTCGCTTGATTCCTCCGAGCACACCTGACCGTTGCAGGCTATCGCCTTGTAGTAGTACACGGTGTTGGGTTCCAGAGCCGCGTCGATGTAACTCGTGACACGGCTCGAAGTCTGAAGGTCCCGTATCAGACCGTAGTCCCCTCCTTCGGAGCGGCTGCGGTAAATCTGGTAGCTGGTTTGCCCCGAGCCTGCTATCCTGCTCGTCAGGGACTCATGGCTCCTGTCGACTACCGCGCCAAACGGGGGCGGCAGGTAGATCTCGATCGCTCCGGCGCTCGAGCAGTTGTTGCCTGGATCCATCTCGTCGGGGAGCGGGTCGACACAGGCCCCGTAGTACAGCGTCCCGAACTCTCCGTGGGGAGGCTCCACGAGCATCCCCGCATAGTACGTTTCGTCCACTGGAATCGTGTCCGTGAACTCTGAGCCTATCACGGTGTCGTCGTTGGTGATCGTCGGGTCGGCGGAATACAGGAAGCGCACCTGCGTCCTGCCTGCCGTCCTCGTACCCCGGTTGAGGACGGTGACATCCATGTAGAAGCTGCGCCCATGGGCCGCCCTGCCCGGCATGTCGGGAGCGGAGACGATCAGATCGGGCCCGTCCTTCGGGAGGTCGGTTGGCGAATCTCCGCCTCCGCAGGCCGTGGCCAGGAGCAGGAGGGCCATCCCGGTGTGCCTTTGCGTCTTCATTTGTGAAGTATGGGACAGGCGATGCAGACAGGCATCCCCTCTTTGGGGGAGGCCGCGGGGCTTTAGCGGAAGGACTTCCGCAGGGCTTCGAGGGGCAGAACCCTCCGCACGAGTTCGGTTTGCTTGCGAATCCCCAGCTTCCGGTAAACCCGCTTGAGGTGCGTCTTCACGGTGCTCTCTGCGCAGCCCAGCAGGTGCGCAGTACCGGCTACCGTCTGGCCTGTCGCCACGGCCACCGCCACACGGCTCTCGGAGGGCGTCAAACCCAGCACCGCGGCCACCAGCTCCACATCTATCCGGGGCCGGGTTTCCGGATCGACGATCAGCACCAGTGCCGCCAACCGTAACGCACGATCGTCCATGCCCATGCTCGGCACGGGATGGAGTTCAAGGACCAACGGCGATCGAGCCTTCCTGCGCGTGATCTTCATCGAGCCCCCGGCGCCCTGCACGCCGTTTGGGGGCAGCGCCCGCGCCAGCAAGCGCTGTAGCTCATCGTTCTCCCCTCGGTGCCCGGCAACCAGCGCGCCCGCGTCGTCGCGGAGCCCATCGCGTCCAATCAGGATGCCCCGGGCACGGTCGTTCGCCTCCAGGATGCATCCAAGGCGATCCAGCTGGATAATTCCCAACCGCCGGGTCTCGAGCAGTTTGCCCAACGATGCGCCCAACGCCTCGGCCTCGTCCATCGTACGCCGGACGCGCGAGAACTGGTATATGTGAGGCGCGAGACGCCTGATGGCCTGGATCTGATCGTGCCCCCAACCTTCCCTTTCCGTGGAGTTGCCGAAGGACAGGACGACCACTGACCCGTCCAGCCCCTGAACCCCCAGGAAGAGGCCGTTCTCCGTGCCCTGCACGCGCCGAAACTCATTGTATGCGGCGGACGTCTTCATCTCCTGGTCGGTGTAGAGATCCGACTTGTGGACCAACTCGCCGTCGCGAAGTCCTGCAAGTCGCGGAATGGCTTCATCCCGCCAGTAGTAGTCGCCAAAGTACAGGCCCTGCAGATCGTCGCGACGTTGCGTACCCACAAAGAACCGAGCCAGGCGAATCTCGGTTCCGCCCCCCGCACCCACCTCCACGCACGTCACGCTATGGCCGTTCGCCCGGACCATGTCGTTGATCCGGGCAGCCACCGAGACCCACGAGACATCCCCCAACGCCGCCTTGTACAATTCCTCCAAAACGCACTGGAATCTGTCCTCTGCAGCCATGGCGCCTCCTTCCGTCTTCTCCTGTAAGCTAGACGCTCAAGAGGCTGAAGACAAAAGCGGCAAGAAGGCCGATGCGAATCGGAGCCACGCGCCGGAGACGGCCGGTATCGGAGGGTAGCGCCCACCTCGGCCGTGCGGCACATTGATCGCAGATCCGTGTACGACGGATCGAGCATCCGGGGTTGCGTGCTCCGGTCGAGGCCTTTGTCCGCATGAGAGCCGGAGGAAGATGCCCAGTTTTGTAAGGTCCCGCCTGTTGCTCTTCTCCGTGGGGGTTCTGGTGACTGCTTGCGGTGGGGACGAGGAGCCGTCACCTACGGCCCCACCCGCACCCCCGCCGCCTCCCGAAGAGCCCAACGAGCTGCCCACCGCAGCGTTTACGGTTGACGTCGATCTGGGAGTGGCGCCTGTGACGGCTTCCTTCGACGGCTCCTCTTCGTCGGACCCCGACGGGTCGATCGTCTCGTACTCCTGGTCCTTCGACGACGGCACGACGGCGAGCGGGGTACGCGTGACCCACACGTTTGCGGAAGCCGGAATGTACCAGGTGGACCTCACCGTCAAGGACAACCGCGACGGCGAGACCACGGCAAGGGACTCCGTCGTCGTGTCGAGTCCGGCGGGCAGCGGACCCAACATCATCCAGGGTACCGTCTGGTTCGACCGGAACATGGACGAAGCCATGGACGCGGACGAGCGCATGCTCGAGGGCTTCGTGGTCTTCCTCGACGAGGACGAAGACGGCGCGTACGACAACGGGGAGGCCTTCACCTTCTCGTCGGCCGACGGGACCTACGAATTCGCCGGTCTCGACGCCGACCGCAGCTATTCGGTCTCCCAGATTCTCCACTTCGGATGGAGCAGCACATACGCCGGGCCTTCGGCGACTCCGTCGGGCGAGCCGTCCCCGCCCATGGCGGCGATCATCAACGGCGAAGACGCCGACATCGAGGTCTTCCCCTTTCAGGTCGCGCTGCGGACGACCGACACGCAGAGGCAGTTCTGCGGAGGAACCCTTCTGAACAGCCGCTATGTGCTGACGGCCGCCCACTGCGTTTTCGGGGCTCCGGCCGACGCGATCGAGATTCTGATCGGGAGTGCCGACCGGAATTCGGGGGGCGAGCGGGTGAAGGTCCAGGCCGTGCGCTCCCACCCGGAATTCGGCGCCACGATCGACTACGACGTTGCAATACTGCGCCTGGAGGGGTCCCATCTGTACCCGCGCGTGTACCTGCAGGCACCTGATCAGCCGGATTTTTCCACGCCCGGGGACACCGCCACCGCCATCGGATGGGGACAGACCGAGACCGGTCAGTCCTCCGACCTCCTCAAGTGGACGACGATGCCGATCATCACGAACGACGACTGCGGCAAGGTCGCCGGCTTCATGTTCGGGAGAATCACGGATCGTGTGATCTGCGCGGGAACGGAACGGCTGGGAAGGGGGGTGTGCTTCGGCGACAGCGGCGGCCCGCTGATGGTGCCGTACCATGAGTCATGGATCGAGATCGGCGTGACCAGCTTCGCGGTGAACCGGGACCAGTGCGGGAACATCCCGGCCGCCTTTGCCCGCGTGACCGAGCTGTACGACTACATCGTCGCGGTCGCCCGGATCGAGGAGTCGCTGAGTTACACGGTTGACTGGGGCACGGAGACCATGGCGCGGGTGGACTTCGGCAACTTCCACTAGCGCCCCTGGCCGGTTTCAGGACACGTGGGCACGGAGCTGCCGAATCTGTTCGTCGTTCCCGAGCACGATCAGGTCGTCTCCGGCCTCCAGACGGGTGGTCGCCTCCGGATTGAAGATCGTCTCGTCCGAGGATCGGCCCGCCTTCTGGATCGCGATCACGAGCATCCCGGTCTCCTTGTGGATGCGGGCGTCCGCGAGGGTGAGACCGGCCATTTCGGAATCCGCGTGAATGGTCACCTGATCGATATGGCGGGACAGGCGGTGCCTGCTCGATGTCACGTCCAGGAACGAGGCCACGGACGGCCGCACCAGCAGGGACGCAACCCACACCGCACCGGTCATGTTCGGGCTGACCACATGGTCGGCTCCGGCCCGGTACATCTTCGCCGAGGCGTCATCTCCCTCGGCGCGCCCGATGATGACGAGTTGTCGGCTCAGGTGCCGGGCTGACAGGCACACGAAGAGGTTGTCGGTATCCCCGGAGAGACAGGTCACCAGACCCATGGCCCTTTCGATGCCGGCTTCCCTGAGGACCCGGTCCTCGGTTGCATTGTCCTCGACGACCAGCACATCGGGGTGGATCTTCCGCAGCGCCTCGACCGCCTCGGGGTGCTGTTCGACGAGGACATAGGGCTTTTTCGCCCCTTCCAGTTCCTGCATGAGCTGCCTGCCCATGCTGCCGCCTCCGCACACGATCACATGGTCCTTCATGCGGTCGAGTCTCTTCATGGTTCTTCGCCTCTTGTAGGTGTTGCGGAGGTCCATCCGGAGCATGGACGCGGTGACCAGGGCAAACCACATCCCCAGTCCGGTGATCCCGCCGACGAGCATGAACACAGTCCAGTAGCGGCCGGCCTCGCTCAACGGGTGCACTTCGTGATAACCGACCGCGGTGATCGTGATGATCGTCATGTAGAACGAGTCGGCCCAGTTCCAGCCCTCGATCAGCTCGTAGCCGATCGTGCCGACGAGGATCAACAGCACGAAAAAGGACATCACCATCAACACCTGGGAGCCCCTGAAGATCACGCGACACCTCCGTCCGCCGTGCGCGGGTGCGGACTAGTCACCGGCGTCGCTCGAAAATCAGCTCGCGGACCCGGTCGCCCGTCACCGTGAAGCCGGTGATCTCTCCCGCCGCGTTCCGTACGAAGCGCACGCCCGGGAAGAACCACTGGTCACCCTCGAAGGCGTCGGTGCCGGTGGGCGAGAGCACCGTAGCAGCGTTGCGCCAGTGGCTGGCGACGAGTCGGCCTTCCGCGTCGACGGTGAGCTCGTAACTGCTGTCCAGCTCGGGGCTCCGATAGCTGCCCGTGTATTCCTGCAGCCGGTCTGCGCTCAGGTCGGGCGCCTCGGGTTGCGGCTGGGGCTCGGGGGGCTCGGGCGCGGGCTCCATCAGGTCGCCGATGTAGTGCTCCGCGATACGGCGCGCGCGCCCCGCGGGATCACAGTCCGAGACGTTGCAGAAGACCGCGATGGACAGGTTCTGCTCCGGGAACCGCACGAAGTTGGTGCGGAAGCCGACCCAGGAGCCGCCGTGCCCGAGAGCGGGCAGGCCACGGTAGTCGTTGACCGTCAGACCGTGGGCGTAGACGAGGGTGTCTCCGCTGGTCAGCACGCCGGGCCGAACCATCGCGCCAAGGATGCCCTCGCCACCGACCTGGCCGCTCTCGTAGTTGCGCATCCAGCGGATGAAGTCGTCGATCGTTGTGTTCAGCGAAGAGGAGGCAAGGGCGGTGAGCTGGTTGGGGAGATTCCAGAAGGTGCCCTCGGACGCGCCCTCCGCCTGCGACGGGGCGTACGACTCCGCCCGTCCGGAGACGACTTCGAGGTAGTCGTCCGAGAAGTGCGTGCGCGTCATGCCGAGGGGTTCGAAGATCCTCGAGTGCGTGTACTCGCGGAAGGTCATCCCGGACTGCACCTCGATGATCCTGGCCAGCAGGTTGTACCCCGTGTTCGAATACGCGTACTCGGAGCCGGGCGGGAAGTTGATCGCCTGCTGGTTGTGCAGCATGCGCAGGATCTTCTCGAACGAGATGACGTCGGTGAACTCCACGCCGCCGAGCGCCATGGTGTGGGGCCAGTCGCGGATGCCGCTGGTGTGGTGGATCAGGTGGCGCGCCGTGATCACGGCGCCGAAGTCGGGGAGCTCGGGCACGTACGTGCGCACGTCCGCGTCGAGGTCGAGGTTGCCCTCCGCCTCGAGGAGGAGCGCCGCCATCGCGCCGAACTGCTTGGAGATGGACGCGATGTCGAAGACCGTCCCGGGCGTGATCGGGACGCCGTGATCGAGGTCCGCGATGCCGTATCCGGCCCGGTGCACCACCTCGCCGTCCAGGATGACGCCCACGGCCGCGCCGGGCCGGTCGCCCTCCAGGTCGGCGAAGATAGCGTCGATATCCGGATCGGTGGGGCCGCCGGGCGGGGGCGCGGAAGAGGTGCAGGCGGAAAGGGCGAGCGCGATGAGCGCGGCCAGGGTGGCCGTGTGGGGGCGGCAGCGTCGTTTCATGGCTTGTCTCTTGTCGGGGCGTCCGAGCGTCGCCTGAAGCGACTCGCCTGAAGGGGGGGAGGGCGTCAGGCCGGCTCATTCGGGGGTTGGCGTAGGGTGCCAATATTCGCAGGTATCGGCCTCCTGTCCACCCGCGGAAGGAGCCGGCTATCCCCGCTTCACGAGCCGATGCCGCACGATGTACTCGACATCCAGTTCGTCGCGCTCGATGCCCCACACGGCGTCGTCGCGGATGAGCATCACTCGCAGTCCCGCCGGGGTCAGCGACCGGGCGAGCGGATTGCCCGCCGGATCCAGGACCCACCACTCGTTCATCTGCTCGCCCGTCTCCGATACGAAGGGGTCGAAGCGCCGCAGCCAGATGTTGCCGTCCTCGGCCACCGCGACCTCGGCCACGGCCGGGAGGTACGCAGGGGCGTAGATGGCCCTGCGGATGTCTTCTTCCAGCGTTCCGATCGCGAGCCCGGGCTCGCGCCGGCTCATGGACGGGTGCATGCGCTCGCCGGTGGCGCGCACGACCGAGTCGACCCTCGCGGATGGAAGGGGTGTCGGAGTGTAGGGAATCCGGCTGGCGAAGAGGGTGTCCCCGGTGAACCCGATTCCGGTGACCGAAACGATCGCTTCGCCGTCGCCGGTCCAGGCTCGGCGTTCCACGGCAAGCACACCGTGAGCGATGTCCGTAGGGAGCACATCGTCGCCGAAGGGCTGACTGGCGTACCTTCCTCCGGTACCGTCGGCGCGTAGAAGCGCAAGGACGTCGCGGGGCTCGTGGGGCTGCATCCAAATGTGGGACTGCGTGTTGCCCTCGGCATCCATGAGGACGAAGGGAGTCCGGGTCAGCTGTCCTCTTGCGACCCGGTCCAGGGAGGGGAACTCCATTCCCAGGAAGCTCCCGTCGCGATAGGGCCTGACGGGGCGCAAAGTTGAACCATCCGGTCCCCCAAGACCCACCATGGCCGACACGGAACCCAGGAACTCACCCCCCGGGTCGAAGTAGCTGGCGCGGCTCCTGAGAACATCCCAGACCCACAGGGAGTCTCCGAAGAAGCCCATGTTGTATGGGATCACGAACTCGCCCGGACCTTCTCCAGCTCGGCCGAAGGAGCCGGCGGGGGTGCCCTCGGCGGTCCATTGCCGAATGGTGGCTTCGTCGGGGTGGAGGGAATGGAGGAGACCGTCGGGGCTCAGCGCGAGGCGCTCGACGGAGGCGAATATGTAGACGGGATCGTCGAGCGACCCGATCCTCACCTCGGGTCCGGAGACGGTCCAGGGATCGGCGCTGAAGGGATCCGCCGAGGAGACCCCGTCACTCTGGCAGCCCGCCGCGAGCATCACCGCCAGGACGAGGGAGCGTGCTCGCGTCGGGCGGGCGGGACCGCAGGTTCGCGTCGTGTGCGGGGGGCCGCAGGCGCTCAGGCAAGGTTGCAGGGCAGGGGACATGTGGGCATCGTTGCCGCGAAGTTGAGGGGCGGAGATGATTATTCGGAATCCCGACTACCTGGAGAGTCGTTATGCGCTGCCCTGCCCATCCCTTGGCATACTCCGTCGCGGTCGCGGCGTTCCTTTGCGTGCTGCCGTTTTCCGCGGCGGCGCAGGGCACCTTGGAGGGCACGATACGCCACGCCGAGACCCGGGCGGCCCTGTCGGGCGTCCAGGTGGGTCTGGCCGCACTCAGCCTGGGCGGTATCACGGGTGCGAACGGCCGGTACGAAATCGCGGATATCCCGGCAGGCATACACACGGTACACATTCAACGCATCGGCTACGCGACCGAGGTCCGCGAAATCACCATCTCCGACGGCGTGACCACGCGGCTCGATGTGGAGCTCGCCGAGGCCGTGGTCGCGCTTGAGGGGCTCGTCGCGGTGGGAAGCCGCGCCCGCCCGCGCACCGTCGCCCAGTCGGCCGTCCCCATCGACGCCATCACGGGCCAGGACTTCATCGACCAGGGCGACACGGACGTGAACGACCTGCTTCGCACCGTGATCCCGTCCTTCAACATCAACCCGCAGGCCACGGGAGACGCGGCCAAGATCGTACGGCCCGCGAGCCTGCGCGGTCTGGCACCCGACCACACGCTCGTGCTCGTCAACGGCAAGCGACGACACCGTGCCGCGGTCATCACCTGGATCGGCGGCGGTTTCGCCGACGGGGCCCAGGGTCCCGACCTTTCGTCCATTCCAGCCATTGCGCTGCGCCAGGTCGAAGTGCTGCGCGACGGCGCATCGGCCCAGTACGGCTCGGACGCCATCGCGGGAGTCGTCAACCTCACCCTCAAGGACGCCTCGTCGGGCGGCAGCGTGGAAGTCCGCACCGGTACATTCTGGGAAGGCGACGGCGAGTCCTACACCATCTCCGGCAACATCGGGCTGCCGCTCGGCGAAAACGGCTTCGCCAACCTGAGCGCCGAATTCGGCGAGTCCAACCCGACCAGCCGCAGCATCCAGCGCGACGACGCGGCGGCGCTCATCGCCGCGGGGAACACCCACGTGAGAGACCCGGCGCAGATCTGGGGCGCGCCCACGATCGACAACGACGTCAAGCTGTGGGGCAACTTCGGCCACTTTTTCGGCGACGGGCTTCGTCTGTACGGCCACGCCAACTACGCTGCCGAGACGGTGACCGGCGGGTTCTTCTTCCGCAACCCCAACACGCGCGCGGGCGTGTACAGCCTGGACGGCGGCGAGACCCTGCTCGTCGGCGACGTCATCGACGCTGGCGACGGCGTCCTCGACGGCTCGGCGAACTGCCCGGTCGTGCGGATCACGAACTGGGTCCCCGACCCCGTTGCGCTCGGGCGCGTGTTCGACGACCCCAACTGCTTCACCTTCCAGGAGATGTTCCCCGGGGGCTTCACGCCCCAGTTCGGGGGTGACGCGGTGGACGCGTCCGTGGTGGCGGGGTTGCGCGGCCAGATCGGACGCCTTCTCTGGGATGTGAGTGGCAGCGCGGGACGGAGCGCGGTCGATTTCTTCATCGACAAGACGGTCAACGCGTCCCTGGGGCCCGATTCGCCCTCGAGCTTCGACCCGGGCATCTACGAGCAGTCCGAGCTGAACCTCAACGTGGACCTGAACTACGCCGTCAGCGATGTGGTGAACGTGGCCGCCGGCGCGGAGTTCCGCGACGAGCACTTCGAGATCGGGATCGGCGAGACTGCGTCGTGGGAAATCGGCCCCTTCGCCGCGCAGGGCTTCAGCGCCGGGTCCAACGGCTTCCCGGGCTTCAGCGACATCGCCGCCGGGGGATGGCACCGTGTCAACCTGGCCGTCTACGGCGACCTGGAACTGCGCAGCCGGGACGACCGGTGGACCGTGGGCACGGCTCTGCGCACGGAGCGCTTCGAGGACTTCGGCACAACCGCGAACGGCAAGCTGGCCGCGCGCTACGCACTCACGGACGTGCTGGCGGTGCGGGGTAGCGCCAGCACCGGTTTCCGCGCGCCGACCCCGGGGCAGCAGAACGCCTTCAACGTGTCGACCCAGTTCGATCGCACGCTGCGCGAGCTGGTCAACAACGGGACCATCCCGTCGACGTCCCGCGTGGCCGAGCTAAAGGGGGGGAAGCCGCTGGATGCCGAGAAGTCCTTGAACGCCAGCCTCGGTGCGGTGATCGATGCCGGGTCGTTCACGCTGTCGGCGGACTACTTCCGGATCGCGCTCTCGGACCGCCTGGCCCTGAGCCAGGTGTTCGCGCTCGACGAGGGCGAAGCCGAGCGGCTGATTGCCGAGGGGATCACGAGTGCGAGGAACCTGGCCAACTTCCGCTTCTTCACCAACCAGTTCGACACGCGGACCCAGGGCATCGACGTGGTGGCCTCCTTCGTGCCGGAAGGGATGGGCGGCGGCACCGAGTTCAGCCTGGCCTTCAACCACACGGCCACCACGGTCACGAGCTACAACCCCGCCGTCCTCGACGAACTGCGGATCCGGCAGCTGGAAGACGCTCTTCCCGGGACCAGGTGGACGACGTCGGGCAGGCGTGCGTGGGATGCAGTGTCGCTGCTGGGCCGGCTCAGCTACTACGCGGGCTGGTTCGATTCGCGCGACGACCGGGACTACCCGGGGGAATTCCTCGTGGACATCGAGGCCACCTACGCCGTGCGCGAGTCCGCGAAGCTGACCGTCGGCGGCCAGAACGCGCTGAACCGGTACCCGGAGGAAAACCCCAACGCGGCGTCGGTGGCGGGGAACCGTTACAGCCCGGCGACGCCTTTCGGGGCCAGCGGCGGGTTCGTCTACGTGAAGATGGGCTTCAGTTGGTAGGCCTGGTTCAGGTGCCCCTTGCACAATGTGCTTGACAGCATCTATATGGTGATATGTTTTCCCTGAAATTGCCCACGTGGCCATTCATGCCGAGGCGAATTCGTCGGTACGGCAGTACTGTCGGCACGCTTTTGGACCCATCCCGACCTGGACCATGGAAAAAACCGCTCCCTCGGGCGATTCGACCCGGGAACGGCATCCGGTTGGCCCCGTCCTGCTCCACCTGGAGGTGCGGACCCAGGCATTCGTCGTCGCGGCGGATATGGGTGACGGACACTTCAGGCAGCTCCGAGGGAATCTGTCGAACGGATGCTGCCCCAGGGCCGACGAGCTGCTGCCTGACGCCGGAGACTACGGCGCGCGAGGCGCAGAAGCGGCTGGAGAACCGGGGGTCGGCGCTGACCGATTCGCAGCGATCGCTGCGAGGCGATGATGAAACGATGATGAATTGCTGAAGAAACGCTGATCGAACGTTGATCGATCGCCGAAGAGGTGAAACCGCCGACTAACGGGGGCGATCAGGAGACGGCAGAGGGGGACTCGTCCGTGTTGAGTTCGGAAATCCCGACCGGCCGGATGTTGACCCGGAAGCCGGTAAATGCATACAGGCCCGTATCTTGGGCGACTGCATGGCAGGGGAACATTTTGGAACCTGGAACCGTCAGGACCA
This sequence comes from Gemmatimonadetes bacterium bin94, assembly GCA_002238865.1. GTDB lineage: Bacteria > Gemmatimonadota > Gemmatimonadetes > Longimicrobiales > Gaopeijiaceae > Bin94. Next base: position 26,231 of record MPNE01000032.1, read on the forward strand.
CTGGCCGGTACTTCCCACCGTTACTGTCCCTATAATGGAAGCCGTACGAATATAGGAGCCGCGGAAGTCAAGTGTGACCGATCCGCCGGTGTCGGGGATCGTGGCCGCGGCGGAGGTCGCATCGAAGCTGGCGTCCGCCGGGAAGCCGCTGATGGTGACGGTGTAGGCACCTGCCTGGACTCCGTCAAAGCGGTAGTTGCCGCCGCCGGCGGTTGTGGTGGAGGCGCCGCTGCTGAGATTGACGGATACACCGTCGATCCCCATGCCCTCGATCGAAACCTGGCCCATGATCGAGCCGGTAGGCGGCGGAGGAATAACGTCCTCTCCGCAAGCCGCGATGATCGGGAGCACCAACAACGTTGCCGCCGCGAGGAGCTTCCTGAATCTTTCCATTCCGTTTTCTCCTTGGAAACGGGTGTTTGAGCCGCCCCGCATCTCGGGGGTGCTGCCACGCAAGCGTCGCAAGATCGGTGCCACTTGTCTGAACACCATGTAAGATGCTATCTGCAATCGAGATAGGGTCATCGGGACAAGATTGGAGAACGTCGGATTCTCACCCATGGTCAGATTTCTGTCCTTTCAGCCCTGTTGGGTGTAGTAACGGGCAACGGCCCCGAGCCCCGCCGCCTGGCCCCTCGAGTAGTGGGCCGGCATACGCTCGGACTTCCACCGCCCCGCGTTCATGATCGCAACCAGGCCAGCCCCGTTCGCAGTCAGATCCTGCGTCATGCCCACCCTGGGTGAATGCCCGGAAAACCCCTCGCCGAGTCCCGCCTCCCTGCACATCGCGGCGATCCGGACACAGATGGTCCTGCCGCGCCGAACACCGAACACCCGGGCTGTCGGAGACGCGTTGCGCGGGCGGATGCGGTTCAGGGCGGCCGTCGCCCGGACACCCACGTAGAGGACGGCGGGCGTGTTGGACGTCTTCGAGCACCGGATGATCAGCCGCGAGCTCCCATTCCGCCGGAACTTCACGTCGGCCCAGCGCAGGTTGGCGGCTTCGCCGCGCCGCAGCAGTGCGTCTCTCATGACGGACACGATGGCGATGTCGACCTTCCCGCGCCAACGCGCGGCCTCGACGGACTCCGTGCGGCCGGACGGGTAGATCCTCGGGATGTGCGCAGTGTCGATGATGGCCCTCAACCCTTCTTCACGGAGCCCCCGGGCCTGCTTCGGCTCGGCCGTTCCGCGCTTGGCGGCACGGTTCTTCACCCCGGCCAGGGTCATCTTGACGCCCTCCGACACCGTGGGCGTAGGCAGTCCGGCGTGGCGATGGAAGAAGCTGATCGCCTTGCAGTCCATGGCGAGCGAAGAAAATGACAACCCCCGAGCGTCGCGGTGAACCAGATAGGCGGCCACCGTGACCGGGTCGGCCGGAAGCGGCGTGACTCCCTCCTTCTGCGCCCAGGCCTGAAAACGGTTCCAGGCGGACAGGTAAACCTTCCGCGTGGTCGGGCGCTGGCTCTCCACGACGGCGGCGGCCACGGCTTCCAGGTGGCGTTTGGCAAGATCACCTCTATGAACCAGGGGGGCGGCGGAATTGATGTTCATATTCCCCTCCAACGTGCTTATTCAAAGCCCCGGCGCGCAGCCGAGGTCGCTCCTCGGCGCGCCTTTGCGGATGCGGTCCCGAAGGCATACCGCGCCGGTCAATAACGGCACTGTTCGCCTCGATCCGACCGACATCCGAAGCAGGGACAGTAACGGTGGAGAACACGGGTCTCGGGGGTGTGACGGTCAAGCTTTCGGGCATGGCCGACGCGCAGACCGCCACCGACAACACCGGCCAGTTTGCGTTCACGGGCCTGCGGGCCGGGACGTACTCGGTCGAGATCTCCGGATTCGACATGGACGAGGTCGGCTTCGGCAGCACGTCGTCCGCCGCCACGATCGGCGTGGGCGAGTCGCAGATCCTCACCTTCGACGGCACGTATCTCCGCACCGCGGGCATCATGGGCCAGGTCAGCGCTGAGGGCGAAGGCCTTGCGGGCGTGACCGTCACCATGACCGGCGAGGGTGAAGACATGACCGACGTCACCGACGCCGGCGGTCTGTACGCCTTCTCGAAGCTCAAGGCGGGCGACTACTCGGTCGCGATCTCGGGCTACGACACCGACGACTACGAGTTCGCAACGACTTCCGCGAGCGTCACGGTCGCCACGGGCGAGACCGCGAACATCCCCTTCGAGGGCACGCTGCTCCGCACCTCCGGCATCAGCGGCCGGGTGAGCGTCGAGGGCACGGGCCTTGACGGCGTAGAGGTCGGCCTGGCGGGCGCGGCGGAAGCCACGACGATGACGAGCAACGGCGGGCAGTACTCGTTCGCCGGCCTGGCCGAGGGCACCTACGTCCTCACCATGATGAACCCCGACGCGAATGCGTACACGTTCGAAGAGACCACTGCCACGGTCGTGCTGGGCGACTCCGAGTCGAACATCACGAACTTCGAAGGCACGCACACGCGGACTGCTTCAATCTCGGGCGTGCTGTTCATCGACGAGGTGGATAAGGACAAGATGCACACCGAGGGCGAGCCCTCGATCATCGAAGCACTTGGGCCGTGGTTGGCGATCCAGGACGACGAGACGAAGGCGATGGTGGCCGGGCTGCTGACCCAGGCGAAGGTGATTGTGCGGGGTCCGAGTTTGAACGACCCGCCGACAGAAGTGCCCATCAATCCGTTGGACGGAACGTTCACAACGGGCGAGACCTTGATGAAGGGGTCGTACCAGGTGGAGCTTCCCGTCAACGACGACATGATCGCGGCGGCGCTTGAAGCGGTCGGCGTCAAGTTCACCGGTGGGTCGATGGTGGTTGACGTCGACGCCGGCGGCGAGGCCACGCACAACTTCCCGTTCGAGATCACGATGCAGACGGTGGCCACAGGCGCCCGCATGGGCGGCGGCGGCCACTTCGGTCTTCCGGTCGAGGGCGTGAAGCTGGCGCTGTACGCCCGGGCCGACGGAACCGGAATGCTGGACGAGGCCGAGACCAACGAGATGGGCATGGCCACGTTCAACTTCGCGCGTGCCGACGACACCAGTCCCGGCAGCGAAGACGGCGACAACATCGTCTTCGTGAGGGTGGTGGAGTCCGGCCATCCCGCGCTGGTGGTGTCCGGCAACGAGTTCGTCGAGATCGACTACGCGTCGACGGCGCGACTCTACGCGGCGGACCACGAGATGGAAGTGGCGACGCTGATCAACGTTGCGGTCGCGTTCGACTTCTGGGTGAAGAGCAACGAGACGGCGCGTGACGGCGACGAGGGGCTTGCTGGCTGGAGCACCGCGGTCGTCATGGTCGACTCCGAAGACCCGACGATGACATCCGACCCGCTGATGAAGCCGGATCCGGATGACGACATGGAGATGGTCAACGCCACGGAGCCCACGGACGACGGCGAAGACAACATGGACGACCTGGGCAAGAGCACGTTCTCGTACGTGATCACCGACCCGACAATGTTGCCCGTGACCTTCGCCGTGGCGGCTGTTCCAGTAATGGAGGTGGCCGGTAATCGGGTCAGCGTCCAGCCCGACATGGGCGAGATGTGGGAGCAGGGCGACCCGCTGACATACACGCACACGGGTCTCGAGCTGCCGCCCGGCGAGGACGACGACATGCTCGACCTCGGCCCCATCCGGGTCACGTTCACGACGCAGGCCATCTACGTCGGCGTGCACCGTGAGCTGGACGACCGGACCGGGTTCACCGACTTCATCGGTCTCGGAGACGGCGACTCCCGTCCCACCGGCACCGCCGAGGACGAGATCGAGGTCAGCCTTATGGTCGCGGACAGCAGAGGGCGTCTCAGGACCTTCGAGTACGACCACGACATGGATGACGAGACGGACGACATCGAGGCTACCGCGACCTTCGACGGTTCCGGCATCGTGTCGTTCGCCCGCATTCCGTCGGATACCGAGGTCACCGTCGTGGTCGATGCGCCGAATGACATGGTGATCGTTCCGGATGATCGCGCCACGAGGGAGATCGACGCGTTCGGCGAGCAGCTGGACGACTACCCCGACGGCCTGATTGTCGGTGCGTACGGCGACGGCAGCGGTGCGCGGCCTGATGTCTGGCTGTGCCCGCTGGCGCGGCAGGAGGACGACGACCCCAACGAGGTATGTTCGACCTTCGCCTACAAGTGGGCGACCGGGACGGTTTCGGGATCGATCAGCGGCCTCCGGGAGGACGACGAGGCCATGGTGACCCTGACGGCTGTCAACAGCAACGAAGACTACGAGGATGATCTGGCGGACGACATCGAGGTCGAGTACGACGAAGGCGGCACCACCTACTCCTTCACGGGCGTTGCGGACGGGCGGTACATGGTCACGCTCGCGGCCAACCCGGGAAGCTGGGAAGAGGACGAGGCCACGGGCGTCTCGATCATGCACGACGAGGACAACGACGACACCGATTACACCGGCGACGTCGACAGCGGCAACGGCCTGTCCGCCACCGACCTGCGCGGCACGATCAGGGGCGTGATCGGCAACAACTCCAACGGCAGGAACGGCCTTACCGGGTCCGAGTCGAGAGCGGGTGTCGTGGTGAACCTCCACGAGGCGAACGCAGCGATCACGTCGGGCGCCAACAGAGGCAGGCGTACCGCCAAGTCGGCCGTCGTGGCAACTGCCGAGACCGATGACGACGGTGCATTCATGTTCGAGGCGCTCCAGGTGGGCAAGTACTACTTCCTGAAGCCGGAGAGCACGGACCTGTACACCGCGGTCAGGAACGGTAGCACGAGCATCGCTAACGAGATGAGCGACGATGTCGTGCCGCACGCGCTCACACGTGCCATTGTACCCGATGAGGACTACGAGCCCAACGACGCATTGAGCTGGGACGCTCACACCAGCACGTTGAACGGCGAAGGTGCGAACGACTTTGCGCTGCTGTACACCGACGGCGAGGTCGAGGGCGAGGTGTCGGATCCGAGTGTGCGCGCTGCGCACGAGCGGTCGGTCGTCGAACTGCATCTCTGCAAGGCGACGAACCAGGTACTTGATAATACGGCCGACCCGCCCACGGTCACGACCGCGGCAAGCCAGTGTGACGAATACACCGGCGATGTCCACGAGGCTTCCGTGGGTTCCGACGGCGAGTGGATTGCCGATGGACTGCGTGAAGGCTTCTACGAGGTGGTTGTGGACCTGCCGGCGGGGTACATCAACGTAAGCGCGACCGGCACCGAGACTGAAGCCGACGACGGCTTCGTCAGCCAGCAGCTCGTTGAGCTGTCCGGCGGCCGTGCCGACGCGAGCACCGAGACCTTCCACATCAAGGATCGGAACGCGGGTAATCTAGCTGAGCTCACCAGTGTCGAGATCGACGGTACCACCTGTACGACGGGCACTGCCGCTAGCAATACCGACAACCAATGCGGCAACAACGACCTTGACGACGCGACAATCAGTGTTGTCGCAACCGCGTCTACTGGTGCGACGGTCCGCCTGAGCTCGAGCGGGACAGATCCGAGCCCCACCACCACGGGTAGCTACTCGTTCGGGGTGAGGAACGGCAGGGCCTCGACGGTCACGCTGCCCGAGGATGCAGGCACGAGCAGGTTCTTCGTCCACGTTGCTTCCGAGGACGGCTACACGACCAACGCCGCCGCCGATGCTGGATTCAACTACCGGCGTGACACCGACACCCGCATGGACATGCTGACGATTTCGTGGGGTGGCGACCGGATCGATCTCGACCGCAGAGATCTCGGCCTGGACCCGGGGAATCCGGACGGTGAAACCGCTCCGGTAACGGGAACGACGACCCTCAATGTGCTCATTGACGAGGGCGACAATGGGGCGGACGTGCCAGCAAGCCCTCTGACCATCGAGGTTGTCGGGAAGAACACGGACTTCGACTTCGTGAGGTTTGCGGCTGATGAGTTGACGGATGCCCCAGCCAACAGTGGAACGTTCGGTGACTGCCCCGCCACAATCGACACGGAGACGGGCACGGTCACCGTTGAAGCAAACGCGGCGGCCGCGGCGGGCGGCAAGGGTGAAGCCGCGATCTGCTTCCGGATCACAGACAGCGATGGTGACGCGACCGACGTGGATGCGAACACCAACAACATGAACACCTACCGTCTGATCCTGACCAGGAGGTAGGCCACACCCAACCCGTCACGAGTTCTGAAGAGAACTTGACGACGGCGCAGCAAGGAACGCCCCCGCCCGGTTCGCCGGGCGGGGGCAACCCCGTCCATGGAGGAGGTGGCAACGACATGAGCACCATCCACCACACGGCAGTTGTGCACCCCACGGCGACCGTCGACCCGACCGCCACCCTTGGTGCACAAGCGATCGTAGGCTCAGGTGTCACCATCGGCGCCCACGTCAGGATCGGTGACCGCGCCATCCTCTGGCGCAACGTCTCCGTGGGCGACTTCGCCACCATCGAGGACGGCGCCGTGGTGGGCGAGGACACCGAGATCGGGGCCGGCGCGAAGCTGGCTGCCCATGCAAAGACGGGCACAAACGTGCGCATTGGAATCCGTGCGGTCGTGATGTCGAGGGTTGTTATCGGCAACGGTTCGCACGTCGATGACGGGGCGCACGTCGAGATGCGAGCCACGCTGTTCGGGGGCGTCCTGATCGGCAAGGACGCCTTCGTAGGGAACCGGACCCGGCTGAGCAACCACACGATTGTGGGGGTCGGCGCCAAGGTGGCGCACCGGGTCGTGGCCGGACGCGAGACCGTGATTGGCGCGGGCGCGACGATCGACAAGATGGTCACCCTGGGACAGCGGTCGCGCATCGGCAAGGATGCATTCGTGCCATCCCGGGTGACGGTTCCCGACGGCGGCCGTATCGACAAGGGTGCATTCGTACCACCTGCGGCGGCAGGGCCCAGGCAAGCCTGGTTGGGGTAGGTCGTGGACCCGGTGGCGCCAACGCCGATTCCCGGCGTGAGGTCCTCGCTACGGACGGTTGTGAACGGCCGGCCAAGACAGGACCGCGACGCCCTGGTGGCGCTCTACAACGGAACCGGCGGCGCGAACTGGCGGGGCAACCGTAACTGGCTCACTGAACAGCCGCTCGGGCAGTGGTATGGCGTCACGACCGATCACACGGGCCGGGTCACAAGGCTGAGTCTCGAGGAGAACAACCTGGTGGGCACGCTCCCGCCGGAGTTGGGCAACCTCACCAGCCTTGAGCAGGTGTACCTGGACGGCAACGAGCTGACGGGCACCATCCCGCCGGAACTTGGGCGCCTTGCCCGCCTCGATTGGTTGGGGCTCAGCGGCAACAGGCTGACAGGCGCCATCCCGTCGGAATTCGGCAATCTGGCCAACCTGGAAGGGCTCGGGCTCGGAGGCAACGAGCTTGCCGGTACCATTCCGCCGGAGCTCGGCAAGCTGGACGGCCTTCACGACCTGTGGCTCGGGGGGAACAACCTGACGGGCGCCATTCCGCCGGAACTCGGGAATCTGTGCAGCCTTGCCTGGCTGGGCCTCGGCGACAACAACCTGACCGGTGTCGTGCCACCGGAACTCGGCAATCTGCACAACCTTGAGACCCTGTCACTCGAAAACAACGCACTGACCGGCCCGTTGCCGCTGTCCCTGGCCGGGCTGGAGAGAATCGACCAGCTCAGCTACCTCAACACGGAACTGTGCGTCCCGGACGACGAAGCTCTCCGCGCGTGGCTGGAATCACTTCGCGTCCACCGGGGCACGGGTGTGCCCTGTACGCCGGGCACCGGTCACCGGCCAGATCAGGGCCATGCTGCGCGAGCCGGAGACGGCCGCGATGGATGCGGCCGGTGAACCGGGGCTTGAGGTTCTGTTCAGCCGGGGGATCCCGCACGTGAAGGATCAGCGGCGCTGAAGAGCATCAGCGCTCTGACACGGGAACGCCCTCCAGCGACAACACCAGCCGCACCAGCTCCGCCTGCCTCGAGATGTGTGTCTTGTGGTAGATCTTCTGCAGGTGCCAACGGACGGTACCCTCCGTGCGCTCGGTCCGCGCGGCAATGGTACGCACGCTATAGCCAGCGGCCAGCATGACCGCCAACCGGCTCTCGGACGGTGTAAGCCCCAGGGCCGCGGCCACGATCCCGGGGTCGACCCGGGCCGGCCTCTCCGCGTCGGCGACGAGCACGAGGGCCGCGACCGACCGCGAGGGGTGTTCCCACGGGCGCTCGGCCACCGGATTGAGATGGACGACCAGCCGCATTCGCTTCGAACGCTGTCCCACCGTCATCGAACCGCCCGCCGCCTTGATGCCGGACGGCCCCAGCGCCCGCGCCACCAGCCGCTGGAGCTCGGCGTTGTCAGCCTTCCTTCGGGCCAGCAGACAACCGTCTCGGTCGAACAGCCCATCGCCTTGCCGGAGGAGACCTCTGGCGCAATCGTTCGCCACCAGGATCCGACCCTGCCGATCGAGTTGGATGACGCCGAAACGGTGGTTGTCGAGCAAATCGGTCAGCGAGCTTCCCAGCGCCTCCGCATCGGACAGCGCTCGCCGAACGCGCACGAACTGGCGCAAATGCGGCAGAAGGTCCGCGATGACGCTCCTTTGGCCCGAGCCCCAGCCTCCGCCTGCGGTGGAGTCGCCGACTACCCAGCCGATCTGTGAGCCCCCGGGGCCGTCCAGTCGGACAACGCGCCCGTTCCGGACGTGGGCATCACGCGCGATCAGGTTGTACGACTTCGAGGTCTTCTTCTCGGGGTCGGAGTACAGGTCGCCCGTATGAACCAGTTGGCCGTCGGGCTGCCGCTTGAAGCGGGGCATTCCTTCGTCCCTGGGAAAGAAGTCCCGGAAGTACTCGCGCTCAAAGTCTTCGCGGCGTTGCCCGTGGACGGTCATCCGTGCGAAGAAGGTCTCCACCCTGGAGTAGCGGCACCTCTCGCTGAACACCAGGAAACTGCTCTTCGTCTGGCTGACCTCGTTGATCAGACGAGCCGCTGCCAACCAATGGGCATCGTCGAGTGCGGCTTCGTACAGCAACGTCAGTATCCGCTCGAATCCATTCTGAGGGGTCATTGCACCTCCTCTCCAGCTATGCGGTACCCCGACGTGAGCTCAAGGTGCCCGAAATTGTCGCTACCTTCTCCGAAACTGTCGCAAATCATGGACTTGCGGATCGTGCCTTCGCTCCCGAAGCCACTTACCTCTCTTCACCGTAGTAACGGGCGACGGCCCCCTGCGCCGCCCCCTGGCCCCGCGAATAGTAAGCCGGCATGCGTTCGGATTTCCAGCGTCCTGCGTTCATGATCGCGACGAGGCCGGCCCCGTGTGCGGCCAGATCCTGAGCCATTCCCACCCTGGGCGAGTGGCCGGAGAAGCCCTCACCGAGCCCCGCTTCCCTGCACACTGCAGCGATCCTGGTACTGATGGTCCTCCCGCGGCGAACACCGAACACCCGCGCGCCGGGAATCGGACTGTCCGGACGGATGCGGTTCAGGGCTGCGGTCGCCCGAACGCCCACGTAGAGGACGGCGGGCCTGTTGGACGTTTTCGAGCGCCTGACGGTAACACGCGAACTTCCGCCAGGGTGAAACTTGACGTCGGCCCACCGAAGGGCAGCGGCTTCCTGCCGTCGCAGCAGCGCGTCTCGCATCACTGACACGATCGAAATGTCCAACGCCCCACGGGCCCGCGCGGTATCGAGAGTTTCCAGGCGGCCGGAAGGATAGACCCTCGGGATATGCGCAGTGTCGGTGATTGCTTTCAACTCCGCTTCCCGGAGCCCCCGAGCCTGCCTTCGCACGAGCCCTCCCCGTTCGGCGGCGCGGTTCCTCACGCCGGCGATCGCCATCTTGACGCCTTGGGAAGCTGTCGGCGTCGGGATCCCGGCCCGACGATGAAAGAAGCTGATCGCCTTGCGGTCCATGGCAAGCGAGGCGAGGGACAGCCCCACGGCATCACGATGGACCAGATAGGCTGCCACGGTAAGCGGTTGGGCGGGCAGCGACCTGACACCTTCCCGCCTGGCCCAGGCCTCGAATCGCTTCCAGGCGGCCGTGTACGCCTTGCGCGTGCTGGGGCGCTGACTCTCGGCGACGGCTGCGGCCACGGCCTCCAGGTGACATGCGGCGAGGTGGTCCTCAATGGGGATCAAAGCGACTGTGGCGTTGTCATCCATATCCGTTCCCCCGTGTCCGAATCGTGAGATCTACGCTTCGAACACTCGAAAATACGGAATCGACCCCGGACCCGCGCCTATCAAATCAAATGGGTCAGCCCCGGCGCTCCCCGTGCTCCCGGAGGAAATCCTCCGTCCCTTCCGGCAGGAACAGGTTGTCGGAGATCTCGGCAATCTCCTCGGCTTCTTCCCAGGCCCTTTCCAGCAGCCAGAGCTCGCCCTCCAGCGCGCGCCGCTCCTGCTCTTCGTGCAGCGCCATTTCAAGTGCCAGTTTGGTCGGTTTCGGCATCTTGTTGACGTAGCCGGGTTCGCCGTACTTCGCGAAGCCTCGCCCGGCTGTTCAGCCCCCCACCAGCCCCAGCAGCCACGCGCACAACAGCGCTGCGTAGATCCCCAGAATGTACCCGGCCACCGCCATCAGCAGTCCGATCGGTGCCATCGCGCGATGGTACACCCCGGCCACCACCGGGGCCGACGCCGCGCCGCCGATGTTCGCCATGCTGCCCGTCGCCACGAAGAACAGAGGCGCGCGCACGATCCGGGCCGCGATCAGCAGCACGGCGACGTGAATCGCGATCCAGACCGCGCCGGCCGCAAGGTAGACCGGCGCGTCGAGCACGGCCCTCAAGTCCGCCTGGGCGCCGATGCCGGCAAGGAGCAGGTAAAGAGCCGTGTAGCCCAGCCCCGAAGCGCCCACCTTTTCCAGCTCGCGAAGGCGTGTGAACGAAAGTGCCAGGCCCCCGGTCACCACAATGAGGATGGCCCAGGTGGTGCCGCTGATGATCGGCGGATCGCCCATCGAGGGAAAGGTGTTTCCCAGCCGCTGGGCACCCACCGCGCACGCCATGCCCAGCCCGATCATGACCACGGCGTCACGCAATGTGGTGGGGCGCCGCTCCCGGTCCATATCCGCCAGGCGGCTGTTCGTCTCTTCGACCGTCTCGGTCCGTGCCCTGGTGCGCCGGTCGAAGCGGCCCTGAAACCCCACCAGTGCGATGAGCACCCCCATCCACCCGTACCCCACCACCGTGTCCACCACGATCACCGGACCCATCGCGTCCGGCGACGTGCCGACGCTCTCCGAGATCGCGACCATGTTGGCCGTCCCCCCGATCCAGCTCCCCGACAGCGCCGCGAAGCCGGTCCAGGCGTCGGCCGGAAGCGCGCCCTGGAAGATCAGGAGCGAAATCGGCCCGCCGATGACGATCCCGACCGTGCCCGCGGCCACCATGAACAGCGCCGTTGCGCCCAGCCGGGCGATGCTCATCACGTCCACCGAAACCATCAGCATGAGGAGCGCGAAGAGGAGCAGGTACGGGACGGTCCAGTCGTAGAGCGGCGACGCCGACGGCGTGATCCCGGCGGTCGTCGCGAGCATGGGCAGGAAGTAGACGTAGATCACGGGCGGAACCACCTCGAAGAGCTTCCTGCAGCGGGGCAGCTCCGAGATCCAGAAGACCCCGGCCACGATGGCGGCCAGGAAACCGAAGACGCCCATGGGGTCGGTGATCAGCGCGGTTGTCTCGGGTTCCATGGCCTGAATCCCTGTTCATGGCCGGCCGAGTGCGCCCGAAAGGAGGCGTCCGCCGGCTTCGTACCCTATTGTGGTCCTCACGGACAGCTACGATACCGACCCCTCAAAGTCAAATGCGACGGCCGTGTACAAGTCCTGCATGTTTTGCACCAAGCCCCTCGGGACGAACGAGGTCATCGAGACGTTCCCCGTGGGACGCCGCCTCGCCTTCGACGCGGCACGCGGCCGTCTCTGGGTCGTCTGTGCCAAGTGCGAGCGCTGGAACCTGACCCCTCTCGAAGAACGCTGGGAAGCTGTGGAGATGTGCGAGCGGATCTTCCGGGACACGCGCATACGCGTATCCACCGACAACATCGGTCTTGCACGCCATCCGGAGGGGTTGACCCTGGTCCGGATCGGCGAGCCGATGCGCCCCGAATTCGCCGCGTGGCGCTACGGCGACCAGTTCGGGAGGCGTCGCCGCAAGACGATCCTGTACGGCGCGGCGGCCGTCGCCATCCTCGGCGGTTTCGTGATCGGTGGCGCGGCCGCGGGCATCCTGAGCGGTTCCGTCCTGAGCCAGAGCGGCAATCTGGTCCACCTCTGGAACGCGCGAACACTCGTCAAGCTGTACCCGGACGAAGGCGGCAAGATCAAGCTCAAGCAACATGACCTGCTGGGCACGCGGGTGCGTCCCGCCGACGACGAACTGGGCTTCAAGGTGCAGATCCGCAAGGGGAAGAAGAAATCATGGCATGAAGGCGCCGAGGCCCGCCGCTTCGCGGGGGCGATCCTTCCCAGGATGAATGCGATGGGGGGCAAGAAGGAGATGGTTCAGCACGCCGTCAAGGAGATCGAAACCGTCGGCCACCCGGAACGGTTCCTTGTCGACATCGCCGAGGGTGACCGCTTCCGGGACAAGAAAGGCGTGCCCGGCTACGTCAACAAGATGCCGAAACCGACCAAACTGGCGCTCGAAATGGCGCTCCACGAAGAGCAGGAACGGCGCGCGCTGGAGGGCGAGCTCTGGCTGCTGGAACGGGCCTGGGAAGAAGCCGAGGAGATTGCGGAGATCTCCGACAACCTGTTCCTGCCGGAAGGGACCGAGGACTTCCTCCGGGAGCACGGGGAGCACGGGGAGCGCCGGGGCGACGCCGGGCGCGGCTGACTGCCATGTACACCACCTGCATGTTCTGCACCCGGCCCCTCGGGACCAACGAAGTCGTCGAGACCTTCCCCGTCGGTCGCCGCCTCGCCTTCGACGCGGCACGCGGGCGCCTCTGGGTCGTCTGCGCCAGGTGCGAGCGCTGGAACCTGACCCCGATGGAGGAACGCTGGGAGGCGGTCGAGGCGTGTGAGCGGATCTTCCGCGACACCCGGGTGCGCTTCTCGACCGACAACATCGGGCTCGCCCGGCACCCGGAAGGCCTCACCCTCGTCCGGATCGGCGAGCCCCTGCGCCCCGAGTTCGCAGCGTGGCGGTACGGGGACCAGTTCGGGAGGCGGCGGCGCAGGAAGATGCTGTATGGAGCCGCCGGGGTGGTCCTGGCTGGGGGAACCGTCGTTGGGGGTCTGGCCGTCGGTGTGATGGGCGTCGTCCTCCTCGAGGCGCCGCTTCACATGGCCAACATGTGGGTGAACCTGCGTACGAGGGTCAAGCTTCGCCCAGACGGTGGCGGCGTGATAGGACTGAGGCGCGGTGACCTCCGCGACACCCGGATCCGTCCGGCCGACGAAAGCCCCGGCTTCAAGGTGCAGCTGCGGCGGACCTCGCACGGCGTTGTCCGGAAGGGTTGGTATCACGGCGAGGAGGCCCACCGCTTCGCCGCCGCGATCGTGCCCGGCCTGAACGCGATGGGGGGGACCAAAGCGGCCGTCCTCGGCGCCGCCGGGGAGATCGAGGCCGCGGGCCACGCCCAACGCTTTCTTGTCGACGTTGCCGGGAGGCGCGGGTTCGAAAGCGATGTCGGCGAACCCGGATGCATCGCGAAGATGCCCAGGCCCACCCGTCTGGCGCTCGAGATGGCACTCCACGAGGAGCAGGAACGACGCGCCCTCGAGGGCGAGCTTTGGCTGCTGGAGCAAGCATGGCGGGAAGCCGAGGAGATCGCGGCGATTTCGGACGATCTGCTATTGCCGGAGGGAACCGACGACTTCATCAGGGAGCACGGAAGAGCGAGGGAAACCCGTTGAGCAAACTCGGCATCGACTACAGCGGGTTGGAGAACCCGCCGGACCCGGGCGGGCGGCGAACCGGGCGCGGTGGGCGAACAGGTGGCCGTGGTCTCTTCCGGCTCCCGATACGCCTGGCCCGCTGGGCCGTGTTCGGCGTGCTGCTCGCCGTCCTTCCCTTCGTCCTCCTCATCCGGGGCGGCGTCTTCGCCTACCACGAGTGGGGCCTCGGGACGTGGCCTTCGCTGGCGGTCTCGGCCGCGGCCATGGCGCTTCTTCTGACGGTCTACGCATGGGCCGCAAGCCGCCGAATCGGTGCGGGCAAGGGGCTCAGGAAGATCCTGACCCGCGCGGCCGCACTGCTGGGCGCGGCGTACGTGGCGTATTCACTGGTCTACGTCGCCGGCGCCAACGCCAAGTCGGACGAGGTGCGCGACGAGTATTCCACCCTCCACCCGCTGCTGCGCGTGGCCGCGAGCGCGCTGATCCTGGTGGATCCGGGTGCGGTGATCACCGACGCGGGGCGCACGCCGGACTTCTACCGGCGTCTGGGACTGTCGCCGAACGAGACGTCCCTACACTTCGAGCAGCCCACGGGATTCGTTCACGCCCTGGACCTGCGCACGGTTGGCCGCCCCGAATGGCGGAACCGCGCGGCCGACGTCGCGTTCCGGGCGATGGGCTTCCACACCCTGCGCCACGTCGGCACCGCCGATCACCTGCACGTGTCGCTGAGGCCGCCGGGATAGCCCTCAGTTGTGCGGATGGCCCTCTTCGTAGTGCCGCGCCAGCGCATCGCCGCCGAAGTCGTTTTCCAGGTCGCGCCACACCGAATGGACATGGTTGGCGTTGCCCTGCGTGTTGTCGTACTCGATCAGGAACGAGGGCCCGTGCACGCGGTAGTAGTGTCCCTCGCCGGGTTCCGTCGAGCCGGCCCACGCAAAGCGAATCTCGCCCGGGTCGATCTCGCCGTGGATGCGCGCCATCCACGCATGCGCGCTCGCGGCTTCCATGTTGCCCACGTACTCCCCGATCACGCTGAAGAGCATCTGGCGCTGCTCGTCGCTCATGCGCGACGCGGGTAGCCCCTCGACGGCCTCGAGCCGGGCTTCCCGGTCGTTGCCCGTGATGATGTCGCGGGGCGCCTCGGCCGCGATCATCGCCGCTTGGAGCTGCTCCGCGTCAAGGCTGTGCACCAGGGCGCGCGCCATGTCCTCTTCGCGGCCGAGCGGACGCCACCCGGCCTTGGGCCCGGAAGTGACCAGCGCGGGGTTGGCCCCCATGAACGCGGGCCCGGTGACCGTCAGCTCGCCCGTCGGCGACGAGAAGTTGAGCGACAGGTGGTGGCCCTCGAAGCGCCACGCCCAGGGCCCGTCCGCGCCGGGCGTGCCGAAAACCGTGACGTAGTAGTCCTCGGGGTCGCGGCGCTCGGGACGGCCTTCCAGGACGCCCAGGATCCGTTCCAGTTCGATGATCGCGTTGGCCTTGTGGTACCCCTGGCTGCTCATCGTCGCCTGGAGGAGGGCATGTGCCGCGCTGCGCTGCTCCAGCGTCATGTCCTTGAGCGGGAAGCCGTTGCGCGACACGGGGGTGAAGGCCCAGTTGAAGCGCTCCTCGTCGCCGAGGTCGTAGGTGGCCCTCCCGCGGGCGTCGCCGTCGAGGAGGGAGAGGAAGGCCGTCGCGGCCCCCACAACGCCGTCCTCGCTGGCCGCGGGCGCCGGTGTCGCCGACCGTCCGGGTGCCGAAATCAACGCCGCCACCGCGGCCAGCGCCGCGAGGCCGAGTCCCAGGCGGAGAAACCGCCGTGCCGAATCCGTGCTCTGTCTGCTCATTTTCCTACCCCTCTTCTGCCTGAATCATTGCTGCCACTTCCTGCACCTCGTCGAGAACCCTCAGCAGGTTCCCGCTCCACAGCATGCCGATCTCCTCTTCCGTATATCCGCGGCGCACGAGCTCGAGGGTGACGTTGAACGACTCCGACGCGTCGTCCCAGCCCGCCACGCCGCCGCCGCCGTCGAAGTCCGAGCTGATCCCGACGTGCTCGAGCCCGATCAGGTTGACCATGTAGTCGATCTGGTCGACGAAGTCGGCAACGCTCACGTCGGCCGGACCGTCCTCGCCAAGCTGCTCGGCAGCCGCCATGCGCAAACGGTTCACCCTCTGCCTGTAGCCGTCGCGCCGGTCGTCGGGGAGGGCGCCGATGGCAGCGCCGTCAAGGAGTTCGAACCCCCTTTCGGCGGCGATCTCGGCCTGGATGGCTCCCATCGCCTCGGAGCGGGCCGCGTTCTTCGTCGTGTTCACGAAGGAGCGCAGCGCCACCGTCTGGACCACGCCCCCGTTTTCGGCCACGCCGCGGAGCTGCTCGTCGTCGAGGTTGCGGCTCACGTCGCTGAGCGCGCGGGCGGCGGAATGAGACGCGACGACCGGTGCGCGGGTCAGCTCCAGCGTCTGCATGATCGACGGCTTGGACGGGTGCGAGATGTCGATCATGATGCCCAGCCGGTTCATCTCCTCGATCGCCTCGCGGCCCATGTCGCTAAGGCCGTCGTGGAGAAAGTTGTCCGCGTCGCCGTGCGCGTCCGAGAGCTGGCTGGGGCCGGTGTGCGCCAGCGACATGTAGCGCGCGCCGCGGGCGTGGAACTCCTCGACGCGCGAGATGTCGGTCCCGAGCGGGTACGCGTTCTCGACCCCGATCATCGCGACCAGCTTCCCCGAGGCCGCGATCCGGCGCACGTCGTCGGAGGTGAGCGCCAGTTCGATCCGGTCGGGCGCGTATTCGTCCACCAGCCGGTGGATGGCGTCGAACTTGTCGATCGCGTTCTCGTAGGCGGCGGCGTAGCCCTCGTCGGTGTGCGGGCCCTGGCCGGTGTAGACGACGAACCAGGCCACGTCGAGCCCCCCGGCCTCCATCTTGGGCAGGGTGACCTGCGTGGGCAGATCCATGGTGTAGTTGCGCTCGGCGGTGAAGTTGGCGGTGCTGATGTCGTCGTGGGTGTCGAGGGTGATGACGCGGTCGTGGATCTCGCGGGCGCGCGCGTTCATTTCCTCTTCGGTCTCGTCGGTGGCGGGAGCGTCGGCGCCGGGGGCGCAGACGGTTGTGGTGAGGAAGAGGAAGAGGGGAAGGGCGAGGAGGGCGGGTCGGCGGTTGGGCATCGGCGGTGCTCCGTGGGTCCGTGTGACTCGGGACTGGCTGCCGCGCGGCCGCGGCTCAGCCACTCGATTCAACATAGGGCCCCGAACGCTTGCTGGCACCCGGCGCCTTGCCCGAAGTGCCGATGAGGCCATTATTCTCCAGACCATGGGAATCATCGACTCCAGCCGGCAGCGCCGCTTCTCGCCCGAGAAGATGCAGAAGCTCAACCTCTTCGAGACCGGCCAGATGTTCTGCGACGTGTACTGCCTGCGGCCCGGGCAGGCCCAGCACGTCCACTCCCACGCGGGCGCGACGAAGTTCTACTATGTGATCGAAGGCGAGGGGAGCTTCACGGTGGGAGACCGGCGCGAGAGGCTGGGTCCGGGTGCGGTGGCGTGGTCGGAGCCGGACGAGCCGCACGGTGTCGCCAACGACTCCGATCGTGACCTGGTGTTGCTGGTGGCGATGGCGCCGAACCCGAACCGGTAGGGGGGCGGGCATGTCGACCATGCTTTTCGGCGTTGCCGTCGTCATCCTTATCGCGATGTTGGCGGGAGTGGTCTGGTCCGTAGCCGTGCCGGGCAGGCGAATCTGGCCGCCACCGGGTCGGCGTTCCTGGCAGTACGTCCTGACCTGGCTCGGCTTCTATGCAGTGTGCGGCATCAACGTGCTTCTGCTCCTCATGTACTGGAATTCCTGGGTCTTCCAGAGCCCGCTGCGGTTCATCGTCGGGATCCCGTTGGTGCTGCTCGGGGGCGTGCTGGCGATGTGGGGAGTGTACACGGCGGGTTGGACGAACTCGCTGGGGCTGAAGGGCGGGTTCGTGGAATCCGGGCCCTATCGGTTTACGAGGAACCCGCAGTACGTGGGTGACGTCGTCTTGTTCGTCGGGGTGAGCGTGATCGCCAACTCGCTGCTGCTGTGGATCACCCATTTGCTGCTTGCCCTGGTGTTCCTGGTGGCGCCGCTGACCGAAGAGCCGTGGCTGGAGGAGCAGTACGGGGACGCGTACCGGGAGTATCGGAAGAGGGTGCCGCGGTTTCTCTGAGATTGAGCAGCCCTGGTCAGAAGCCTAATCCCACCCCACCTGCCCGGTCCGCCCCACCGCATCCACCCGAATCGTCAGGATATCGATGTCGTGGTACTGCTGGTGGCGGATCGACGACGCGTAGTGCCGCAGCAGCCGCAACGGGGTCTCGGTCTCGACGGGGACGCTGGCGGCCGCCTCGCTGAGCATCGCCAGCTGATCCTCGATGTTGGTCGCGTCCGTCGTGGCGATGAACTCCAGATCGGCCGCCTTGCCGTCGCTGCGAGCGATGAGCATCAGGTTCCGCTCCTCATCCGCCGTCTCTTCCGCCTCGCCGTGCGTCAGGATCTGCATCGTCTCTTCGCCCACCGCGCGCAGCCGCGTTTCCATCTCTTCGCCCCAGCGTTTGCGGGCGGCGAACTTCGACAGGAAGGCGTCGACCTCCGGCCACGTCTCGGCGGTCAGGCGGGTCTTGAGGCGTGATTGGCCCCCGCCGCCGATCTCTCCGAACACCGTCAACAGGATCACGGTCAGGCCGCCGACGGTCATGCCGTTGCCGAGCAGCTCGCCCCACGCCCCCTGGAGGTACTCCGGGTAGATCCAGTCGAACTGGAAGGCGATGCCGAGCCAGAAGGCGACACCCACCACGAGGCCCTTGCGGTAGTCCAGTCCTTCCGAGAGCAGGATCTTCATCCCGAAGACGAAGATCAGGGCGACGAGAATCACGTAGTACGCCGCGACCACCGGCCCCGGGATCGCAACGATCAGCGTGACGAACTTGGGCAGGAACGCGAGGACGACGAAGACGGCGCCGACGCAGATCCCGATGCGGCGCGCCGCCACCCCGGTCAGTTCGGCGACGGCGATGCTCATGCCGTACGTCGTGTTCGGAACGGTGCCGGCCAGGCCGGAAAGAAGATTCCCGAGCCCGTCGGCGCCGATCGCACCCTGAATCGAGCGGAAGTCGACCGCGCGAGGCTTCCGCCACGATACACGTTGAATCGCGATGGCGTCTCCGAGCGTGTCCAGCAAGCACCATGAAGTTTGTATCTTGTTGTGCTCGTTGGGGTTATGGATTCGGCGGGCGGGATTCCCGCTGTTTGATTCCCGCCGATTGCGAAATCTCAGGGGCGAGCCCTCGGGCGGCTTTCCAGAGCCGTCCTGAGCCGTCCCGCGTCGGGCCTCTGGTAGCACCTGAGCACCGTGTGGGCGTTCTTCCAGCCGCCAAGCTCGCAAAGCACCTTGAGCGGCAGTTCCATGAGGTCGCTGGCAAACTTGCGCCTCAGCGAGTGCCAACTCCGCCCCCGCTTCGGCTCCAGCCCCGCGAGGGTCTGCGCCCTGCACCACAGGCGGTAGGCCCATGCGCGGCCCATGCACCGGGAGGCATCCTCCGCGGCGGGCAGCACCGGAGCGTCGCCCGTTCCCGCGCCCAAGCTCCGTGCCTCCTCCAAAGCCGCGACCACCTCGTCGGTCACCGGCGTGCTGTGTTCGTAGCCGGTCTTCTCGTGCTCGGCCCTCCACCGGATGGTCCTGCCCTCAAGGTCGATGTCCGTCCACCGCAGTTGACGGATCGCCCCGATCCGGTGCCCCGTCTCGTGGGCGAGCACCAGCGCGACGTGGAATCGCCAATTGACCCGCCGGGAGACCCCGAGCAGCGCCCGGTACTCGTCGTCGGTGAGGACGACCCGGTTGGGGTTCTTCTCCGTGGGCTTCCTGAGGCCCTTCAGCGGATTCCTGTCGAGGAGCAGGCGGCCCCGGTCGTCCCTCGACCTTGCGGCCCAGTTGAGGACCGCGACCAGGAACGTCAGGTCGTGTTCGACCATCCGGTTGCCCACGGGCTTTCCACTGGGGCCGACCGTGCCCGCGCGGCGCTCCCGGATGAAGCGATCCCAGTCCCGCCGGGAAAGGGTTTCGGGCCTTCGGTCCCTGCCGAAGAAGTCGAGGAACATCGCCATCGCGGACCTGTCCCGCTGCCAAGACTTCACGCCCTTCGTGGGCGTCACCTCCTCGCCGTAGATTTCAAAAAGCGTTTCCAGAGTGAGCGGCTCGGGCTCGGTGTCCTTCTTGCCGTTCATCTTCGGCCCCGCGAAATCGGCGGCGGCCTCGTCGGCCTGCCGCTTCGCCCTCGCCCAGTCGCGGTGTCCAAGCGACCGGGTGAGCCTGCGCCCGTTCTCGCGCCACTCCATCTGGTACAAGCCGGTTTTCCGGTCGGGGAACACCCTCACCCGGTTCCGGCCCCACTCGCCGGCGCCGTAGGAGCGCCGACTTCGTTTCGTGCGTGCCATCATTCGATTCCTCTCGGTGATGGACCGCACGATCTGCGCGGAGGAAACTTCGCCGAGAGAAGCCGTCTCCGCCAGTGTCGCCCGGAAGGAGCTCCCCGGCCCGGAACCCTGTCGCCGGGGCCGTAGCGCGGGTGTCCGTCCGACGTTGGAGGTGGGCGGACACGAAAGCGTCCCTTCAGCGGACACGCCCATGATTCCGCATGTCGCGGCCCGCCTTTCGTTTGCGACATGGCCGCAGACGCGGCCGTGGTGCGCGGGAGCTTGCGGGCGTGACAAGCGACCCCCCGCCTATGGCGCCTGGCGTGCCATGGGGGAGGATCGGCATGGACACGCCCATGCCATCCTCCGCGGGAGGTCGCTACGGGCCAGCGATCCTTTGCAGGAAGGCCATTGGGCACCCAGGACGACCGCGTCCCGGTCTTGGCCGCCGATGCCGGACAGCCCGACGGCCAAGTGGTCGGGCAACGGGTCCTCCAGCGCCTCCAAGCGGCGCTCGACACCCTTCCGGGACGGACTGTTGGCTGGGAGTGACCCCGCAGCGGCGGGGGGGATGGGGCTGTCCGGCTCCATCCCCCTTGGCGCCAATCGAGGTTTGCCCGAGAT
>MPNE01000033.1 GCA_002238865.1 Gemmatimonadetes bacterium bin94
TGGGGAGCCTGCTGCTCAAGGCGCTCGAAGTGGCCGAAGACAAGCTCTACCGCGCCGAGCGCGCCGCCGGGACCGAGGACCGGACCACGGCGGCGCAGCGTCGGGCCGACGCCCTGGGGCTGTGGCTGGAAGAGCGCGTCCAGCCCCGGGTGCAGCTTGTGGTGCACTCGCTCGAAGGCGACGCGGCGCAGAAGCGGGAAGCCCAGCAGAGTCAGGAGGCGCCGCAGAAGCAGGAGGCGCCGGCGGGAGCAGCGCCGGCCTCTCTTGTGACTGCCTCTCTGGTTACCGAAGACGGCTCGAACGTTTCAGCTGAAACGTCTTCGCGGCTCGCCTGCGACGCAGATGTCGTGCGCATCACGCGGGCCGGCGACGGCTCGGTACTCGATGTCGGGCGCCGCCAAAGGAGCGTGGGGTGGCGGCTGCGCAGGGCGCTCGACGCCCGCGACGGCGGGTGCCGCTTCCCCGGATGCGGATCACGGCTGCGCACCCACGCCCACCATATCACCCACTGGGCCCACGGCGGAGAGACCGCCATGAACAACCTGGTGCTGCTGTGCCCCTTCCACCACCGCGCGGTCCACGAAGGAGGCTGGCGGGTCGAGATGGACGCGCGGGGAGTCCCGCGCTTCTTCAACCCCCTGGGTGTCCCCGTGCCCGTGGTTCCCGCGCCCCCGGACATTGGCGGCCTGCTGCCCCAGGGCGCCTCTGCCGGATCAGCGGCGGACCTGTCGGCATCGCTGCCAGCAGACCGGTCGGGATCCCTGCCGGCGGATGCCTCGGCACGCTCGCCGCGGGACTTCGGACTCGCCCGCTGGCACGGCCATCCAGGCATCGGTGCCCACACCGGAATGACGCGATGGCGGGGCGAACGCCCCGACTGGGGCTGGACTCTGGCGTGTCTCTGGCAGGAAGGTGCGACGGTAGACCGAGGACCGGCCACAACGTAGCTTCGCAACATGACAAGACATCACCCGAGAGCCCGTGTCTTTGCGGTGCACCTCCCGGCCCTCGTCCCGTGGCTGCTCCTTTGCGCCTGCGCTCCGTCCGACGATGGTCCGGCCGCGTTCGCCCAACGCGACAGCGCCGGCATTGCGATCATCGAATCCGTCCGGCCCGCCTGGGGCGACTCGGCTCATTGGCAGGTCCATCCGGAACCCGTGGTCGATCTGGCCGAATCAGGCACCGCCGCCGCTCACGACTTCTATCGGGTCCTCGACGTCAGACGGTTCTCGGACGGCTCCCTCGTCGTCGCCAACCGCGGTTCGAACGAGATCCGCAAGTTTTCCGCCGACGGGAGCTTCATCGGTTCGGCGGGGCGGAGACGCCCAGGGGCCGGACGAGTGGGAGAACATGCAGCAGACCAACCCCGCCGGTGACTCCCTGCTCGTGCTCGATTGGGACGGTCGCATGACCTTGTTCGGACCCGATCTCACGCTGGTGCGCACCCTGTGGCCCAATGACGATGTCTCTGAAATGCACTACCTGGGCGATGGTCTAATGGTCACGGAGGTCGTGGTCCCCGATATCGAGGGTGTCGGACTGGTCCGGCATCGCGGGGTGCTGGTCGTCTTCGACCTGGAAGGTGAGGGTGGGGACAGCATCGGGTGGACCTTCGGCCACGAGGAGTACGTGACCGATATCCTCAGTAGTCGACCTCTCTTCGGGAAAAACTCCCTGCTCGACACCCACGGCGACAGAATCTTCCTGGGGAGTTCGGACCACATGCAGGTGGAAGAGATCAACGCGCGCGGTGACACCCTTCGCGTCCTCCGGATCCCGGACTTCCCGCTGTCCCTCAGCGCGGAACAGGTTGAAGCCGAACGGAATGCCCGCTTCGACATCCCGCTTCCGCAGGGAGTGACGTCCCTTCCCCCGCCCTTCGTCGCGGCCATCGAAGGCATGCCGTCGCCTGAACGCAGACCCGCCTACGCCAACATGCTGGTGGACCCGATGGGCGCTGTGTGGCTCCTACCTCACAGGGGGTTCAGCGAAGAGGGCGGTCCGGAGGACTGGCAGGTGCTGGGCCCCAACGGGAACTGGCTCGGGAGCGTCGAGATTCCCGAAGGTTTCCGGGTGACGGAGCTCGGCACGGACGAGGTCCTCGGCGTCTGGACCGACGAATTGGACGTGCAGCATCCACAGGTGCTGCGGTTGAGCCGGTAGGAGGCCATTGTCGGATGAAATCTCCACCCTCCCCCCATCCCGCGGCCCACTCCTCGCCCGCGCTGGCCCGGATCTTCGCCGTGAGCGCCATCTTCGCGCTCACACCCCTCGCCACCCCCCCCCCCCCCACCGCCGGGCAGCGCCTCCCCGACCTCTCCGTCCCCCGCTTCCCCATCGCCCCCTCCCCCATCGAGCTCACCGGCCCGGTGCGTCCCGGCGAATACCTCGGCGTCACCGGCCCCCGCGCGGCCTGGCTCGGCCTCGAGACCGGCGAAGCCGAGCTGTGGGTGCATCCGCTCAAGGTCGGACGCGGCTTCCAGCTCGGCTTCTCGACCGCCAGCTACGGCGAGCCCATTCCCGGCAGCCAGGTCGCGCGCACGGTTCACGTCCGCCCCGAGGTCACCACGATCACCTACAGCCACGCGGCCTTCCAGGTGCGGCAGCACATTCTCGCGCCCCGGGACACGGCCACCGCCGGAATCCTCGTCCTCCTCGAGGTCGACAGCCAGGACTCGATGGAGATCGTCGCCGAGTTCCACCCGGTCCTCAACTACATGTGGCCTGGCTCGCTCGGCGGGCAGTACGCCTACTGGGATGCGGGGCGGCGCGTGTTCGTCCTCTCCGAGAGCCTGCAGACGCGCAACGCCGTGGTGGGGTCCCCCTGGGCGACGAATTCGGTCGAGCACCCCGCGCACCAGCTCGGCGACGCCCCGCGCACGATGGTCATCCCGGTCGATCCCGAGCGCGCCCGTAACGAGTTCATTCCCATCGCGGTAGCCGCCGGGACCGTCCCGCGCGACACCGTGTTCACCCGCTACGCGCGCCTGATCGCGGGCGCCGAGATGCTCTACCGGGACACACGCGCCTGGGCCGACTCGGTGCTCGCCTCCACCGCCTCGGTCGAAACTCCCGACCCCGCACTCGACCTGGCCCTCGAATGGGGCAAGATCAACCTGGAGGAACAGCGCGTCTGCAACCCGGATCTGGGCTGTGGGTTCGTCGCCGGCTGGGGGCTTTCGGGCGACGGCGGCCGCCCCGGCTTCGGCTGGTTCTTCGGGGGCGACGCGATGATCAACACCTACGCCATGGACGCGCTCGGCCAGTTTGAACTGGTCGCCGAAGAGCTGGCCTTTCTCGCGAAGTACCAGCGCGACGACGGCAAGATCACGCACGAGATTTCGCAGGCCGCGGCGCACATCGACTGGTTCGACACCTACCCCTACGCCTACTACCACGCCGACACGACTCCCCACTGGATGTTCGCGCTCTTCCAGTACTGGCGCGCAAGCGGCGACGACGAGCTGCTGCGCGAGCTGTGGCCGGCCTACCGGCGGGCGTGGGCGTGGTGTCTGAGCGCCGAAACCGACGGCGACGGCATCATCGAGAACACGGTGGGCGGACTCGGCGCGGTCGAGGTCGGGGGGCTGGGCGAGGCGCTCCACCAGGACATCTACCTGGCCGGGGTATGGGTCGCGGCGCTCGAGGGCACGCTGGCGATGGCCGAGCACATGGGCGATGCGGAGGTCGCCGACGAAGCCGCGCGGATCGCTCCCACCGCGCGCGAGACCCTGAACGACGACTACTGGCGCGAGGCCGAAGGGCATCACGCGTTCGGCATTCTGGCCGGTGGCGGCACCAACGACAACTTGACGGTGTGGCCCGCCACCGCTGCCGCGTTCGGGCTCTTCGACGACGAACGTGCGCGCTCGACACTGACCCGGATCGCCGGCGACCGCATCTCGTCGGATTGGGGCGCGCACATGTTGTCGACCGAAAGCGAGCTCTACCACCCGCTGCAGTACAACATGGGCACCGTGTGGCCCTTCGTGACGGGGTTCGCATCCTGGGCGCAGTACCGCTACCGGCGACCGTGGGCGGGGTTCCACCTGATGGACGCGGTCAAGCAGATGACCTTCGACTGGTCGCTGGGCCGTCACGGCGAGCTCTTCTCGGGAAGCTTCTACCAGCCGCTCGACCAGACCGTCCCGCACCAGTTCTTTGCCACGTCAATGCTCGTGACCCCCCTGCTCCGCGGCGTCTTCGGGTGGGACCCGGACGCGCCGCGGGGACGGGCCCGGTTGGCACCGCAGCTGCCGGCGGACTGGCCGGAGGCGTCGGTGCGGGGGCTGCGGGCGGGGGCCGCTACGATCGATGTGGAGGTGCGGCAGCGATGGAGCGGTACCGGCGGCGAGCAGCGGGTGGCGATTTCGAGCGAAGGGCCGCCGGTGGACATCGATTTCGTGCCGGATGTGCCGGTCGGGGCGACACGGGTGATGTATGAGACATACGACGGTGTTACTCACGACCTCTTTCGCAGGGATCCAACCGCTCCGGCGGATTCCCGCGACACCCCGCCGATTCGGGTCGCCATGACCGAAGGTGAGCCCGTCGAAATCGCAGTGTGGTGGGACGGTGGCCTTACGGTGGCCCCGCCCCGGATCGACTTGGAGCCCGGGCAGCGAAGCACGGGACTGCGGATTCTCGACTTCGGCGCGGACGGGGACGAATGGCTGCTCACGATCGAGGGGACCGCCGGCCACGCCTACACGGTCGACCTCTTCGGAACAGCGGTGACCGCTACGGTGGTTGGCGGCGGCGCGCGGCTGTTCTCGCCGGTGGCAGCCCGCGCGGGAGAGGCCGGCGGAGCGGGTCGGGCCGCAGCCGCCGTTGAAGGCGCCAGGCCGTTGACGGTCGAAATCCCCGATGGCGAAGGACGGTACGAAGTTACGCTCCGCCTGACGCCGCGTGGTTGACGCCGCGTGGTTGACGCGGCGTAGTGCCGCTCGCGGCCACGCTCCCTCGCAGCCCGCGGATGCATTGCCGCTCGATGCCGGGAGGATTCCGTCCACGCGCTCCCTACCCCGGCTGCTCCCATTCCACTCCGTCGAACTGTCGCATGAAGTCGGCTCCGTACGCTGAAGAGGGTGTCTGGTAGCCGACGTGGACGTCACCGACCAGGGCGCGCATCGCAATGGCCACGGCGGCCTTCGCGGTGAACCCGTAGGGATCCGGAACACGCATGCGCGCGGCGGTCCGCCCGCCACCGGAATCCTCGATTTCCGCGACCAGGACTCCGTAGCTCGTTCGGCGTTCCGCTGCGCTCGGTCCCGGCGTCCCCCGGTCGACTCGACTGTTCAGAACGGCCTGGGCCATCCGTCCGGCCAGCAGCCACCCCCACCACCGGCTCACGCGGGTCAT
Source organism: Gemmatimonadetes bacterium bin94 (assembly GCA_002238865.1). Taxonomy (GTDB): domain Bacteria; phylum Gemmatimonadota; class Gemmatimonadetes; order Longimicrobiales; family Gaopeijiaceae; genus Bin94. The sequence goes on from MPNE01000033.1 coordinate 5,362, forward strand.
CATGCGGAATCTTCTGCCCGCCCGATTGTACGTCTCGATGTTCGGGACTCCCGTCGACCACCAGGCCGTGGACACGTCGCCCAGGGCGCTCACCAGAGCCGTCGCCGGCCCGTCACCGAAATCGAACTCATGGCGCAGGCTGCCGGGCGCAACCCGCGCGATCACCCCCGCGCGCCGAATGCGAAAGTCGTTGACGCTCTCCAGCACCGTCCGCATTGTGCCGCGGGAAACTCCGGAGTGGGTGGCGAGAGCGAGCCGCAAGACGTGCCCGCCCGGATGTCGCGCGGCAAGATCCGCGATCAGGCAGTCGCTCGGCACGACATCGAATCCCGCGCCCGGCAGCACCATGATCCCCGCGCGTCTGGCCTCCTCGTCGCGTGCCGCCAGGGTCTCGAACACCGCGATCTCTCCCGTGATGTCGATGTAGTGCGTGCCGCTGGCGAGGCAGGCTTCGAACATCGGCACGGCTGTCTGCGAAAAGGGACCCGCGCAGTGCAGAACCACGTCGATGTCCGCCATGGCCTCCGCGAGCCGGTCGGCGTCGCCCAGGCCGATCGCTGTGGCCGCGAGTCCAAGGGTGTGCGCCATCGGCTCGAGCTTCTGCGCCCTGCGCCCCGCCAGGACGGTCCGCAGACCGGCATCCAGCGCCTCCGCCGCAACCAATCGGCCGGTGTAGCCGGTGGCGCCGTAGATCATCAGCTTCGTGCCGCTCACATGTATTTCCTCCTCGGCTGGACCTATCCCGCTGTTTGCCGACCGGCTCGTCGACCGGCATGTTGCCACCGCGGTTCAGGGTGGTTCCCCAACTACCCGGCAGCTTACAGTGGATCTCGATGCCCGACCAGCCGAAAGCTCGTCTCATCGCTACGTTTCGTGCGACTCCGCACCTGACCGTGTCCGGCACGTGACCGTACACGCCGGCGCCCTCGAGGCCCGTCGCTGGGCCGGTCTGGTCGTCGCCGCCGGACCCGACGACGGCATCGCGGTCCATCTCGCCTTCACCGACCCCAGGGGCCGTCGCCGCGAACTCGACGACTGGCACTGGATGGTCTCGCGCGTCGGCCCTCACGCTCCCGACGGCTCGTATGCCCGGATGGAGTTCGATCTCGCCGCGCAGCCGTCACCCGAATCAACCCCGTCGGCAAGTACCCTGATCCTGGAATGGTCTCGCCGGGACGATGCCGTTGCCTTGCGCGCGGTCGCCAGCACCCCCGGCCGCCTGGAACTGGTCGGAGACGCGCCGTGGGACTGGAAGGCGCGCTGGGAGGAGGTGACCGGGCACGACAGCGCGACCACGCCGGGCGCGGGTCGAAACCCGCACCCTACCGTTTGGCAGACCGCGCTCAAGAGCATGGAAATCGCCACCGCATTCACACTGGAGCCCGATCAGCGTCTGGCCGCCGTCATCGCGTGGGGAGCCGGCCCGGCCGCCCGCGCACGCTCTATCCTTCCCGAAATCGACCCCTGGATCGATGAGGCGCGCGCGGAGTGGGGGCGGCGGCGGCCCCGCTCGCCGGCCGCCTGCCCGGATCTCTTCGAAAGCATCCACGACAACCTGATGTGGACGGTCCTGCTCCAGCCGGAGACGGGCAGGCTGTACACCCCCGCGGGCCGCCGCTGGATCTTCCCGCGGCCGGCGCGGAAAGCACCCCGGGCGGGCGTCCCGGAAACCGGCGCGCCGTCGGCCTCAACCGGAACGCGCGCATCCGTCACCGAAGATGGCTCGCCCAAGCCCGACGACTGGACCGTCTTCGGCTGGGACAGCTTCTTCAACGCCCTCGAACTCGCCACCGTGTCGGGAGACCTCGCCTGGGCCACCCTCCTCGCCGGCACGAAGTCCCGCTACCCGAACGGCAACATCCCCAACTGGCGCAGCCGCCGTGGCGGCACCCCTGACCGCTCCCAACCGCCGATCGGTTCCTTTGCGGCCCTCAAGCTTCACCAGCTCCACCCCAACCGCGACGCCCTGGCCACCACCTACCCCCACCTCCTGTCCTGGAACACCTTTTGGGTAACGGAAAGGAAGGGGAGGCCGCGGCGTGAAGGCCTCACCCCGGGACTGCTCTCGTGGGGCTCGGACACGGAACTCGTTCCCGGCCCCGACCAGGTCCCGCCCTGGGAGGCGGGCGCCAGCGGTCATCAGCGCGCCGCGTGGGAGTCGGGCCAGGACGACCTGCCCCTTTGGGACGAGGCCGAGTGGGATCCCGATCGGCAGATCCTCGCGATGTCGGCGGTCGACCTGTGCAGCTACCGCGCCCTCGACCTGGAGTGTCTGTCACGCATTGCCCGCCTCCTCGGGGACAACCCCACGGCCGACCGCCTCGACGCCGAGCGCGGCAACCTCGTCACCACAATGAACCGGGTCCTTTGGTCCGAGGACGACGGCCTCTACCTCGACGAACTCCCCTCGGGCCACTCCACGCGCGTCGCGGCCTCGAACTTCCTCCCCCTCGTCGCCGGCGTCCCTTCCCCCCGTCGCGCGGCACGCATGATCGACACCCTGCGCGACCCCTCCCGGTTCTGGGGCGAATGGGTCCTCCCCACCATCTCGCGCGACGACCCCGCCTTCAAGGACCAGCAGTACTGGCGCGGGTCGATCTGGCCGCCCATGAACTACCTCGTCCTGCAAGGCCTCCGCCGGTACGGCTTCAACGACCTCGCCGACGACCTCGCCTGGAAGGGCGCACGCATGTTCCTCGCCGACCATCGCCGCACGGGCTTCTGCCGCGAGAACTTCGATTCGCGCACGGGAAAGGGGTGCGGCCAGCGCTTCCAGAGCTGGGCTCCCCTCTTCGCCCTCGGTGCCCTGGAGCAATTGAACCGCACCACGCGCTGGTTGGGCAGGTGAAACCGGGTCGCTTCAACCCAGGTCCGCACGCCGGCGATCGCGCTTCATTCCCGGAGTCTTCAGCGTGAGCCGGGGCCCGACGCAAATCGCTGAGCCGAATTCGCGGCGGTGGCCCGGGATTGGGACGTTGGCTCCGGGTAGAATTGCCGGCAATACAGGCGGAACTTCCCTATGGGACCGTCGGCACGGCAGAGCCGGGGGGGAGACCGATAGCGCTTTCGCTCCCAGATGACCACATCCTGCCTGACGTACCGCTTCTCCTCCAGCAGGAGCAAGCGACTCATCAGCCTGTGGCGCAGCTTCATCGGCAGGAACCCCAGGCCCACGATGAACCGCCGGGGCTTGCGGATTTCCCGTGCCTGAGTGACCAGCGTCAACCTGATGAACGTGCCGTCGACGGGCGTACCGAGCACCCACATTCTCGCATCCATGCCGATCGTCTTTTCGTGGATTTCGACGAACGAGTAGCCCAGTCCATGGACGTGGGTCACGGTCTCGATATCGGACAGGATGTCGATCACGCCCGCGATCTTGCGAACGCTAGTGAAGTCGAAGCAGCTCTTCAGGTAGGCACCGTCGATCGACAGCGTACCAACCGGCTCCACATCGCCGTAGCCGTGCGTGTAGCCGAGATGTTCCAGGTCCACGGAGTTCTCGGCCGTTTCCTGGGGATGACCTCGGAACCGGAAGGTGTAGGATCGCATCGGTGACCACTCCGGGCCGTCGGGCGGCTCGGGCGGCAGGTCCCACTGTGGCGGCCGCCCGCCAATCCCCCACCAGGCGAAGATCATGCCGAGGATCTCTCTGGTCTCGTATACCTTCAGCTTCGCGGCTCTGGGAGCCGGGGCGTTGGGCGTGGCGACGCACGCGCCGGAGGTGTCGAACTCGAAGCCGTGAAAGGGACAGACGAGGCAGCCGTCGCGCACCACGCCGCCAACCGTCGGTCCCATGTGCGAGCCCAGGTGCGGGCAGAACGCACCGGCCACGCAAATGCGACCGTTTCGGTCACTCCATACGACAATTTCCTCGCCCAGCCACGTCAGCTCGATCAATTTCCGGCGCAGAATGGACTCTCGGCTGGCGACAAAATACCACCCCTCCGGGAACGGAGGCAGCTCATCCACACGATTGAGACGCCGCCGACCGGACGTCGTGGACGGTGTTTCCAAAGTTGATCTCAAGGCTGCCTGCTCGCCGCCTGGGGCCATGGAATAGCCGATGTTCCTCTTCGCCGCTACAACCGACTCTTGTTATAAGTGTAGCGCCGGGCGCGGCTGCTGTTCAAGCGTGCCGGTCATTCCAGTACCTCGGCCAGCACGTCCACCACCTCGTCGATCTGCGCCTCGGAGATCACGAGCGGAGGCAGAAGACGGATCACGGTCGTCCCCGCGGGGAGTGTCAGAATCCCCTTCGCGGCCAGCGCTTCGATGTAGGGCCGGCAGCGTTCCTTCAGCTCGACCCCGATCATCAGGCCGATCTGGCGCAGGGCGCGGACGCGGGCGGGCATGCGGCGCTCGAAACGCTCCCGGAAGCGCGCGCCGAGCAACTCGGCCCGTTCCGCGAGCCGCTCGTCCTCCATGAACCGGATCGCGGCCAGCGCGGCGGCGCAGGCGAGCGGGTTGCCGCCGAAGGTCGTGCCGTGTTTGCCGGGGGGCAGCTGAATGCGTGGATCCGCAAGCACGGCGCCCAGGGGCACGCCACCGGCGATCGCCTTGGCCAGGCACAGCATGTCGGGGGTCACCCCATGGTGTTCGCACGCGAACATGCGGCCGGTGCGGCAGAATCCCGTCTGGATCTCGTCGAAGACCAGTATCGCGCCCGTCTCGTCGCAGATCTCGCGTGCTGCGCGCAGATATTCCGCGCTGGCCGGACGGATGCCGCCCTCACCCTGCACCGGCTCGATCATCACTGCCGCGGTGTCATCGCCCACGGCCTCCCGCAACCTTGCCGGGTTGTTGAACGGGACGAACGAGAACCCCGGCACCAGGGGCTTGAAGAGTTCCCGGTACTCCTTCTTGTAGGTGGCCGACAGCGCGCCCATGGTCCGGCCGTGGAAGCCGCGCATGGCCGAGACGATCCCGGTCCGCCCCGTCGTGAGGCGCGCGAACTTGATGGCCGCTTCGACGGCTTCGGCGCCGGAGTTGCACAGGAAGCCGCGCTGCAGGCCCGGTGGCGCCACGGCGGCCAGCTTCGCCAGGAGCCGGGCGCGCACGTCGTTGTAGAAGATCCCCGGGCAGGTCACCAGGGTCCGCGCCTGCCCGGCCAGGGCATCCGCCACAGCCGGGTTCGCGTGGCCGACGCTCGCCACCCCGATCCCCGCAACGCAGTCGATGTAGCGGCGGCCCTCGTCGTCCCACACCTCCGCCCCCCTTCCCTTCACGATGGTGATGTCCCGCTTCGGATAGACCTCCAGCCCGTACCGGCGCTCGGTGTCGCGGTAGATGCTCATGGGCTCACATACCTCACCCGATCAGGGTCCCTTTCCCGGCCAGCACGTCCGCGACCGGCGATTCGGTGCGTCCGTCCGCGATCACCACCTTCGTCGAACCTGACGTCACGATCCGGCTGATCGCCAGAAGCTTGCGCTTCATGCGGCCACGAGCCGCGTCCTCGCGCCGCTTCAACTCCGCGCGGGGTATGCGCGCGACCACCGAGTCCGGATCATTCTCGTCGTCCAGGAAGCCGGGTGCCTCGATCAGATGCACCACCACCTCGGCACCGAGCACCGCGCTCATCAGCGCCACCATGTCGTCGTTCTCCGAGTTGACCGCCACGTTGCGTTCGTCGATCAGAGGCATCGTCACGACCGGCGTGTAGCCGTTGTCCAGCAGCAGCCCGAGCAGCTTGCGGTTGATTGCCACGGGCTTGCCCGAGAGATCGCGCTTGATCAGGGTCTTGCTCCCCTCCCGGACCCGGATCCCCTTGTTGCGCACGGCGCGCACGAGCGCGCCGTCAAGTCCGGTGAGGCCGACCGCGTTGACGCCATTCCGCTGGAAAAGTTCTACAAGCCGCTTGTTGCGCACGCCCGCGTACGCCATCAGCATCACGTCGATCAGCTCCGCGTCGGAGAACACGCTGTCGTAACCCGAAACCGACGTCAGAACCCGTTTCTCGACCCCCATGCGCCGAGCCAGTTCATCGCGCAGTGCGTTGGCGCCGTGCACGATCACCTTGGGGGTCTCGACACTGGCCAGATCGCAGGCGATTCCGGCCAGGTTGATCGTTTCCCCGCCACCGATCTTGATCACCAGCATTGTGCCCCCCCTTCAGTCGGAGTGGATCGCCGCCACGGTGCCGTTGCCGACCGGGGTCCAGGAGGGTGTCGCTTCCGCGGCCGGCCCGGCAATCGACCGACCTCGGCCACGGGATTGCGGATAGGGCTCCGAACAGACAACGTGCGCACCGTTCACTTCGGCAGTGTGCATCTGGAAGTACTCCGGATCTTCACGGAAGTTCGTGGCGACATGAACCCGTGCCGAGGAGTCGGCAACGATCATGTTCATCGCACGCACAAGGCGCGACCTCTTCCGGATCGCGTCGATCCCCCGCTCCAGCGCCAGCCGAAAATCTCCATGGTCAAAGCGTTTGACGAAGTTGAAGACCTTCTCCGCTCCGATCCTTCCGTGCTCCTTGATCCGAACGCCGTGCAACTCCCCGTTGAAGATGAAGACCCGTTCACCGTCAAAGAACGGCATGTTGTTCTCGACTCGTATCCCCTCGTCGCGAAACGCGCTCCTGGCGTGTGCGAGCAGGAGCGTCGTGCTGCCCGAAGGCCTCCAGCGATCCTCCCACAGGGGTGCGATGTTGCGGTACAGGCGCCAGCGGCCACCCTCCAGCCAGGCGCAGCCCCACCCGTGGCCCTGGTACTCGCGGCTGTCCCGCGCGATCGCGGTGAAGGCGGCCAGGTGCTCTTCCATTTCGAATTCTTTGTCCTTGCGGACACAGAGGAGACGGCACATGCCCTGTCAGCCGCCCAGCCAGGGGCGCCGGCGCGCAAACCATGTGGAGCAGAGCATCCGGGCACCTCCCTCCTACGCCGGATGCAGGCCCGGGAATTCCAGCCCGCGCGTCTCGGGCAACCCGTGCATGACGTTGAAGGCCTGGACCGCCTGCCCGGCCGCACCCTTCATCAGGTTGTCGATCGCACTCATCACGACTACGCGGTTGGCAAGCGGGTCGCGCTCGAACCCGACGTCGCAATAGTTGGATCCGCCCAGAAGATGCGGGTCCGGGTAGCGGTGTATCCCGGACCGCTCCTTCACGAGGCGCACGAAGGGCTCGCCGGCGTACGCGCTTCGGTAGATCCGCCACAGCGCCTTGTCGTCCAGGTCGCGGTTGACAAAGACATGGCACGTCGCGAGAACGCCCCGCACCATCTCGACCGAGGTGGCGGAAAAGTGGATATCGCCGCCCAGCGCCGCTCTGATTTCGGCGAGGTGGCGGTGCCCGGTGGGCTTGTAGGAGCGCATCGCGCCGCTCCGCTCGGGGTGGTGGCTCCCCGGGGTCGACCGGTTCCCGGCTTCGCTCGAACCGACCTTGACCTCGATCACCGCCGAGTCGGCCACCCCTGCCCGGTAGAGCGGGTGAAGCCCCAGGATTGCGGCCGTGGCGTTGCACCCCGCGCAGGCTACCAGGTCTGCTCGCACAAGCGCGTCCCGGCCGAGTTCGGCGATACCGTACACGAAGCTCCCGAGCAGATCCGGTCGCGGGTGGGGGCCACCGTAGAAGCGCTCGTACTCGGCGGGATCGCGCAGGCGGAAGTCTGCGCCCAGGTCGATGACGCGCCCGCCGAGGCGGCGAAAATCGTCGATTCGGCGTGACGACTCACCGTGCGGAAGGCACAGGAAGAGCACGTCGCACTCGGTCAGGTCGGCGAGGGTGCTGAAGCGGAGCCGTGTGCGCCCGCGCAGGTTGGGGTGGACCCGCTGCGCAAACCTGCCGGCAAAGCGTTCAGAGGTGATCTGGCGGACTTCGGCGTCGCCGTGGCCAAGCAGCAAGCGCAACAATTCGCCCCCGGCGTATCCGGAAGCGCCCGCGATCGAGACGCTGATCACGCGCGTGCCGCCTCTATCACATGGGAAACGACCCGCTCCGGTATGTTCACGCCCGTAACCTCGATGCTGTTCCTGAACTCCATGGTGTAGTTGACCTCGTTGACCAGGAGCCCGTCCGCGGTCTCGAAGAGATCCACGGCGAGGACGCCGCCCCCGACCGCGGCCGCCGCCCTCAGCGACATGTCCGCGATGGCCGGGGTGACCGGGCAGTTCGTCGCTCGTCCGCCCCTCGCCGTGTTCGTGATCCAGTGTTCGGAAGTCCGGTAGATCGCTGCGATGCACTCGTCGCCGACCACGAAGGCACGGATGTCGCGACCGCCCTTCCTCACGTATTTCTGCACAAAGAAGATCGAGTGGTGGTAGCTGCCCAGAATGGACTTGTGCTCCAGGACCGTTTCGGCTGCGTCGCGGTCGTTGATCCTGGAAAGCAGGCGGCCCCACGAGCCGACCGCCGGCTTGAGCACTACCGGGTAGCCCATCTCCTCGATGGCCACCAGGGCCGATTCGGGGGTGAACGCCACCCTCACGTCAGGCTGCGGCACCCCCGTCTCGCGCAGCGACGCAGCCGTGAGGATCTTGTCTCCGCAGCGCCGCGCAACTTCGTACGTGTTGACGCACACCGTTCCGACGCCCTCATAGAGCCTGAGCGCGTGCATGGCGCGTGAATGGTTGATCGAACGCTCCAGGACCACGTCCACGTCCGGGCGCGCATGGAAGTCGAAGACGAGCGTGCGGTCGTTCAGAAGGACCAGTTCGATGTCACTGTGCCTGCGCAGCTCGGAAATAAGTAGCTTTTCGTCCTTGCGGATGAGGGAATGCAGGAACCCGACCCTCATTCACCCCAGTCCTCTTCCGCATCGGGAGCTTCCCCGAGCGTAAGCGGATCAAGCCCCAGGATCTCGAGCTCCACACCGCACTCGGCACACTCGAGCAGCTCACCTTCGACGGGATCGGCGGAGATCTCGACTTCCCCACCGCATACGGGACATTCAGACATTGGGTGTGATCCCCCTGTTGCGCCTGGCGCGCTCAGATGCGCGGAACCGATGGGCGACACAATGGGCCGACGGGCGGCGTCCAGTGAGCCGTCGGGCTCCGCAGGCGTTGCGAAGACAGAAATCTACGCCATTGCGCGGGCCGGAAAAGCCCGGCCGGTGGGCCGAGCCACGACCTGTGCGCCGGTCGCGGGTGCGGCGACGGGCGTCACCACGCACGGCCGGCTCATGCGGGAGGGTCCGCCAACGAAGACGTGGGAATCTCCCGGGCCTCGACCCGGCGCCCGTCGCGCAGGGTCACGTACGCTTCCATCGCACGGTAGGCGGGCAGGCCCAGCGCGTGAAGCAAGTCTGCCGTACCCCGGTTTCGATCCACCACACGCTGCCAGAACTCACGCTCGTCCGGACCCGGGAATGGCGCGGAGTCCTTCTGCGACTCGTGTCTGAAAATCGCCTGGACCTTGCCCCGCATCTCGCCCTCCGACAGCGGCACGAGCACGGTTGCTTCGTTCACGCTCCACTCCTGCCAGGCACCCCGGTACAGCCACAGCCACGGTGGCTCGCCGCTGTAGCGTTCGAGAGCCCCTTCCACCGTTTCCAGGCACATGCGGTGCGTGCCGTGGGGGTCGGAAAGGTCTCCCGCGGCGAACACCATCGACGGACGCACCTCTTCCAACACCCCGGTTACGATGTCCACGTCCGCCTCCGTAACCGGGTGCTTCCTGACCTTCCCCGTCTGGTAGAAGGGCAGATTCAGGAAGCGGGCGCGGTCCGCCGGCAGCCCCAGCGATTCGATCGCCGCCGAAGCCTCGCTCTCCCGGATGATCCGCTTGAGATCCTGCACCACCGCGGGATCGACGTCGCCGGACATCTTGTGTGAGAGATCCACCTCGATGGACTTCAACACTGCCTCCAGGGCCTCCCGGTCGCCCACGTCGATCACCTTGGCCGCGCGCCTCATCACGTCGAGGTAGCGGCGGACCTCATGGTCGAAGACGGCGATGTTCCCGGACGTCTGATACGCGACCGTGACGTCGTTGCCATTCTCGGCGAGCTTGCGGAGCAGGCCGCCCATCGAGATCACGTCGTCGTCCGGGTGCGGCGAGAAGACAAGCATCTTCTGGCCGCGCGGGAGCCGGCTCTTGCCGCGAATCTTCGAGATCAGCGCATTGAAGACCTGGCCGTTGAGCGGCTCCGCCGACCCGTGCCGGGACACCAGCGACCCGAGGTGGTGCTCCCGGTAGTCGTCGGTGGCAAGGTGGAGGATGGGCTTGCCGGTGCGACGGCTCAGCCAGATGACGGCCTCGGTCTCCCGGTGCGGGGTCCATTCCATGTCGTCGACGAGCCACGGCGTCCGGTTCCGCGTGAGGTCGGCGGCCGCGGGCGGATCGAGGTAGACGGTGGCCGCGGGGTGCTGCTGCAGGAACGTCGCCGCGACATCGGGGTGGATCTCCCCCTCGACAGCCCGCCGCACGATCCCCGCCTTGTGTTCGCCGGTCGCCAACAGTGCGATCTCGCGAGCCTCGAGGATCGTCGCCACGCCCATCGTGATCGCCTGGGGGGGCACATTGTCCTCGCCGAAGAAATCGGCAGCCGCATCCGCGCGCGTGACCGTGTCCAGGTAGAGCCGCCGTGTGCGCGACCTCCGCCCCGAGCCCGGTTCGTTGAACCCGATGTGGCCGCTGCGGCCGATCCCCAGAATCTGCAAATCGATCCCTCCCGCTTCGCGAATCCGGCGTTCGTAGTCGAGGCAGTGGGCCTCCACATCGGCATCGGGAAGGTCGCCACGGGGAATGTGGCAATGGCTGGAAGGGATATTCACATGCGCGAACAGGTTCTCCCCCATGTAGCGGTGGTAGCTGTGAATGCTCCCGGGCTGCATGGGGACGTACTCGTCGAGGTTGAAGACAACGACGTTGGAGAAGTCGAGCCCTTCTTCGCGGTGCATCCGGATGAGCTCGCGGTAGACGCCTACCGGCGTGGACCCGGTCGCAAGGCCGAGCACGGCGGCCCGGCCCTCGCCGGCACGATCCCGAACCAGGGCCGCAATCCGCCCGGCGACCTCGGCGGCGATGCTGTCGTGATCCGGCATGACGCGAACCGGAATGCGTTCGCGCCGTGCCGAATTGGATGCGCTCATGGACCTGGGCGAGTCGCGCTGCGATCAGCCACGGCCGCTACGGCACCTTCTGTTCCGGCAGCAGAACGAACTTTGCGTACTGGTCGGTGCGCAGGTAGCGCATTGCGGCCTGCTGAACCTGCTCGGCCGTCCAGCTCTCGATGAGTTCGTAGCTCGGAATGTCACGGAAGTCGCGGCCAAGCACCTCGAAGGAAGCCAGCTGCCTCAGCCAGAACGCGTTCTCCTCCAGGCTGGTCTCCCGGGAACGCCGCTGGGTCTCCCGCACCTTGGCCACGGTCTCCGCGTCCGGCCCATCGGCCCTGAGGCGCTCGATCTCCTCGAACACCACTGCCGACAGCTCGTCGGCGCGAGCCGGGTCAGATCCGAAGCTCACCTGTACGCGGTACTCCTCGTCGGGCCGGGTGGACAGCGAAGCGCTCACGCCCACACCGTACGTTCCGCCCATGTCCTCCCGCAGCAGCTCCCGCAGTCGAATGCGAAGGATGCCGGCCAGCGCGGTCATTGCGTTCGACTCCTCCAGCGAGTATTCGGCGTCGCCGGCGAAGATGATCCGGGTCTGGCTTTGCGGCTCCAGACCCTTGTGCACGACCTTTTCGATGACCCCGGAAGGGGGGTCCACGCCGACGTCCACCCAGGTCTCGACCCGGCCCAGGTTGGGCAGTGACCCGAGGTACCGCTCCACAAGGGGCCTGATCTCATCGAGCTCGAAGGCCCCGACGAAGTAGAAGGTGAAGTCGCTGGCATCCGCGAAGCGGTCCTGATACTGGCCGTAGATCTCATCGAGGTCGGCCTCCTGGAGCGCCTCCAGCGTCTGCGCCAGGCTCTGAACCCGCGGATGCCCCTGTGCCATGGTCACGGAGATCGTGTCCGAGAAGACGGCGTTGGGGGCCGCCCCCATGTTGCCGAGGAACCCCAGCTGCATCGCCTTCATGGCCTCGAACGCGGTTTCATCCTTGCGCGGCGCATGGAAGTACAGGTAGACAAGCTGGAACGCCGTCTCCAGGTCCTTGGGCGACGCCGAGCCTCTCATCCCCTCCGACAGCTCACCCACGGTTGGCGAAACCGACGCCACCTTGCCGGTCAGCTTCTTCTGAAGTGCGGTCTGGTCGAATTCGCCGACCCCCGCCTGGCCCACGAACACCGCCAGGGTAGCGCTCATGTACTGATCGTCCGACACCAGTGAGCTGCCTCCCGGGCTGGTCGCGGAAAAACGGATCTCGTCGTCCTTGAAGTCGGTCGGCTTCAGGACCACGCGGACCCCGTTCTCGAGGGTCCAGACCGTCACGCCCACCTCTTCCGCAACGTCCTCCGACACGACGGGCGACCCCTCGGGAATCGTCGCCAACAGCGGGGCGTCCGTCGCAGCGTCCTCGTAGGGCGCGATGTCCTTGCCTCCGATCCCGGCAAAGACGCCGACCATGTCCTCCTCGGTGGGTATCTCCAACCCTTCCTTCTCCGGCGAATTGACGAGGATGACCCGGCCCTGCTCGGTGAGCCACCCCTGCGCCACCCCGTCGACCTCGGCAAGCGTGATCCCGGGCAGCAGCGCCCCCGCCAGAGCTGCACGCGTCTCGACGCTCGGATAGCTGTTGCCCTGAAGGAATACCTGGGTGTAGCGGTTGGCGAGCGACGCCGATTCCACGTTGTCCTTCTCGGCGAGGCTCCGCTCGTACGACCGCATCATATCGATCTTCTGCCGGTCCAGTTCGGTGGCGGTGAACCCGTGCCGCACCACCCGTTCCGCTTCGGTAAGCAACGCATCGAGTCCCCGCTCGACCCCACCCTCCGGGACCATGGCGGCGAGCTGGAATGCGTCCACCCCCCGCACGAAGGCTCCCCGCCCCCCAAAGCCCATCACGAAGGGCGGATCGGCCTGCAGGCGCAATTCGTTCAGCCTGTTGTTGAGCATCCCGGAGTAGAGACCCTGGACGAGGGTGCGGCGGAAGTCGCCGATGGTCCCCCGCGGCGCCGGCGCCTGCTTGTACATAACGGCAACCTGGCTTTGCGCGGCCTCCACGTCGCTGGCAATTGCCACGCGCGAGGGCTGATCGATCGGTACCGTCACGTTGATCCGCGGACGCGGATCCGCCGGGTTGAGGAGTCCGCTGAAGCGCTCCCGGATCAACGCCTCGATCTCGCTACCATCGAAGTCGCCGACCGCGACGATGGCCATCAGGTCGGGGCGGTACCAATCCGCGTAGAAGCGCTGTAGCACCTCGGGGGGAGCCGACTCGAGTATCTCCGGCTTCCCGATCGGGAGGCGCTCCCCGTACAGCGACCCCTCGAACATGACAGGGAACTGCTCATCCTGCATGCGTGCCTGGGCCCCGCGGCGGCCTCGCCACTCCTCGATCACGACACCCCGTTCCTTGTCGACCTCCTCGGGGTCGAACAGCAGGCCCTGCGCCCAGTCCTCGAGGATCTGGAACCCGGTCGACAACACCTCGGGGTCGTCCATCGGCACACGCAGCATGTACACGGTCTCGTCGAAGCTCGTGTAGGCGTTGACGTGGGGCCCGAACTGCATCCCGATCGATTCCAGGTAGTTGACCAGCGCCTGCTTTTCGAAGTTGCGGGTCCCGTTGAAGGCCATATGCTCGACGAAGTGCGCCAATCCGAGCTGGTCGTCGTCCTCGAGGATCGACCCGGCGTTGACCAGGAGCCGCAAATCGGCCCGGTTCTCCGGCTGATCGTTTTCGTGCACGAAGTAGGTGAGTCCGTTGTCCAGCGTTCCGGTGAGGACGGCCGGGTCCGGGGGGATGGGCACGGTCGGGTCGGGCGTCTGCGCGGCCGCGCCGGTCGCGGCGACGGCAGTGATCGCGGCAAGTCGCATCGCGACGGACAATGGACGACATGACGAAGCATTCATCGGACTTTCTCCCGGAAACTGTGCATGCACAACGGCAGCCGCACGGCAGCGCGACCCTCGGAAGGTGTCATGTTGCGGACCGGAACACAAACCGCTCCGACCCGCTCCCGTGGCGGCGTCAGCCGGCCCCGTCCGCCCCCCGCAAGAGCCCCCTCCCCGCCAGCGAAGAAAACGTGCCGCCCGCGACGATGACGTGGTCCAATACAGGGATCCCGAGCTGCTCCCCCGCCTTGCCGAGCTGCCGCGTAACCTTGAGGTCCTCCGCCGAGGCCTCCGGGTTCCCCGACGGGTGATTGTGGACCAGGATCAGGGCCGCTGCCCTGAGCACGATCGCGTCGCGGAACACCTCGCGGGGATGGATCAGGGACGCGTCGAGGATGCCTCGCGTAACCTGCCGTTGACAGATCGGGACGTTCTGCGAATTGAGGAGGAGGACGTGGAACTCCTCGTGCGCGAGGTGAGCCATGACGGGCGCGAAGATGTCGTGGACATCGCCCGGCCCGGTGATGGGGTCTTCGCGGTCCGCGCGCGCCGATCCGACGCGCTTCCCGAGCTCGATCGCCGCAACGATCCGGGCCGCCATCGCGGGACCTATCCCCGGGATTGCGACCAACCGCCCCGCGTCCATCTGCGCAAGGTCGCGAAGGTGGTCGCCCGAGAGGTCGAACACCCGGTCGGCGAGCGTTCCGGCCGGCGCAGCACGGTTGCCGGACCCGATCACGAGCGACAGAAGCTCGTGCTCCGACAGAGGACCGGCACCCAGGCGCCTCAGTCTCTCGGAGGGGTGGCCCTCCGCGGGGTGCACCGCCGCTAGCCCGCCGCCCCGTGACACTTCTTGTACTTCCGTCCGCTTCCACAGGGACAGGGAGCGTTGCGGCCGGGCGCCTTGGCCACGGCGACCGGTGTCTTGCGCCGCTCCTCGCCCCGGTTGGTCGCCAGGCGCCGCACGTCGGGTCCGGCTGCGGGATCCATGGCCGCGCCGCGCCGCGCGCCGGACGCCACGCCCATGGAATCCAGCGTCCCACCGGCTTGTCGGCCCACCGAGGCTGCCGCCCGCTCCGCACCTCCTCCCTGCCTGCGGGGGTCGGGGCTTCCCGGCGCCCGCAGTCCGCCGCCCGGCGAGTCCGACGGTCCGGAGTACGCGAGCCTTCGCTGACCCTGGTAGCGCATCGTCGGCCGCTGCTCGAGCCGTACACGGAAGAACTGCCGGGTGATGGTGCGCCGGATGTCGTCCATGAGGCCCACGAACATCTCGTAGGCTTCCTTCTTGTACTCGACCAGCGGATCCTTCTGTCCCCAACCCCGGAAGCCGATCGACGCCTTCAGGTGGTCTAGGTCGTAGAGGTGGTCCTTCCACTTGCCGTCGATGGTCGACAGCATGACGAAGCTCATGACCCGCTCGCCGTGCTCGCCGAAGGACTCGATCTTCCGATCGAAGGCTTCCTGAACGGCCTCTTCCGCGACCCGAAGCACCTCTCCGCGGTCCACCTCCTCGGGGTCGTCCTCGTTGTCGAGCGCGGGGAGCACGGTGTGGAGGTCGAGCAGCATCCGCTGCCTCAACCCGCCGACCTCGATCCCCTCTTCCAGCTGTGACTCGGGCAGGTTTTCCTCGAAGACGACATCCATCGTGTGATGGATCATCTCCCAGATCTCGCCCTTCAGATCCTCGCCACCCTCCAGGGCGAAGAGGCGCAGGTCGTAGATGACCTCGCGCTGCTGGTTCATGACGTCGTCGTAGTCCAGCAGCCGCTTTCGCGCTTCGAAGTTGTTGCCCTCGACCCGCTTCTGGGCCCGGCCGATCGATCGGGTGACGAGCGGGTGCGTGATGACCTCGCCCTCGTCCGCCCCCATCCGCTCCATGGCCCCGGCTATGCGCTCCATGCCACCGAAGAGGCGCATCAGGTCGTCCTCGAGCGAGAGGAAGAACTGCGATGCGCCCGGATCGCCCTGGCGACCCGCACGGCCGCGCAGCTGGCGGTCGATCCGGCGGGCTTCGTGCCGCTCCGACCCCAGGATATGAAGGCCGCCGTCCTCGATCAGGAAGTCTCCGGGCTTGCCGTCCAGCTCCTCGTAGCGGGTCGGGTCGGTCGGCGCGACCGTCTCCAGCTCCAGATCCCGTTCCAGCGCCCAGTCGATGGTGCGCGGGTCGGTCACTCCCGGTCCGAGTTTGATGTCCGTGCCCCGCCCGGCCATGTTCGTCGCGATCGTCACCGCGCCCGGCCGCCCCGCCTCGATCACGATCTGGGACTCGCGCTTGTGCTGCTTGGCGTTGAGGACGTTGTGCCCGATGCCCCGCCGCCTGAGCATGCGCGACAGCGTCTCGGATACCTCCACGTTGGTGGTACCGACAAGAACGGGCAGCTCCAGGCGGTGGAGGCGCTCGATCTCGTCCATGATGGCCGTGTACTTCTCCCGCTTGGTGCGGAAGATCAGGTCGTCACGGTCGTCACGCTCGATGGGCCGGTTGGTGGGAATGACCGAGACGTCCAGGTTGTAGATCTGGTGGAACTCGGTCTCCTCGGTCTCCGCCGTACCCGTCATCCCCGCAAGCTTGTCGTACATGCGGAAGTAGTTCTGGATCGTGATCGTCGCCAGGGTCTGGGTCTCCCCACGGATTTCGACCCCTTCCTTGGCCTCGACGGCCTGGTGGAGCCCGTCGCTCCACCGTCGGCCCGGCATCTGCCGTCCGGTGAATTCGTCCACGATGACGATGGCGCCGTTGTCACCGATGATGTAGCGCTCGTCCTTGTGGAAGAGGGTGTAGGCCTTGAGCAGCTGGTGGATAACGTGGATGCGCTGCGATTTGTCCGCGTATTCCGTCTCCAGCTCCGCGATCCTCGCCCGCTTCTCGTCAATGGAGAGGTCTTCGTCTTCCTGGATCTCTCCGACGACCTCCGAAAGATCGGGCACGACAAAGGCCTGGGGGTCGCCCGGCGACAGTTCGTCCAGCCCTGCGTCCGAGAGGTGGACGTTCTGTCCCTTCTCGTCCATGGCGAAGAGCAGCATCTCGTCGACTTCGTAGAGACGCTTCTCGCGCATGTAGTCGCCCTCGACCTTCTCCACCAGCTTCACAAGCGCCGGCTGGTCCGCGAACAGCTTCATCAGGCGCTTGTTCTTCGGGCCACCTCGCTTCGCGGCGAGCAGCTTCTCACCCGCCGCGAATTCATCCTCCTCGGCCTCCAGGCCCGCAACCGCTCCCGCGATCAGCCGGTTGACCATGCGGCTCTGCTTGCGGTGCAGGGCGCCCACCGACGGCGCCATCTCCTTGAAGGGCGTGGACGTGTCGCGGCTGACCGGCCCCGAAATGATCAGGGGCGTCCGCGCCTCGTCGATCAGGATGGAATCGACCTCGTCGATGATCGCGTAGTGGTGCGCTCGCTGAACCCGCTGTTCCAGCGAATGGACCATGTTGTCGCGCAGGTAGTCGAAGCCGAATTCGTTGTTGGTCCCGTAGGTGATGTCGGCGTTGTAGGCGCCGCGGCGCTCCTGGGTGCCCGGCTCGTGGAGATCGATGCAGTCCACCGTGAGGCCGAGCAGCGTGTAGATGGCGCCCATCCACTCGGCGTCGCGCTGGGCCAGGTACGAGTTCACGGTGACCAGGTGGGCACCCCGGCCCGCCAGGGCGTTCAGGTAGAGCGGCATGGTGGCCACGAGGGTCTTCCCCTCTCCGGTGGCCATCTCCGAGGCGCGCCCCCGATGCAGCTGGACCGCCCCGATGAGCTGCACGTCGTAGGGGATCATGTCCCAGACCAGCGTCTGCCCCGTGACCTTGACCTCCTGACCGCAGAGACGCCGGCAAGCCTCCTTCACGACCGCGAACGCCTCCGGCTGGATCTCCTCCAGCATCTCCGCCAGTTGGCTCTTGTACTCTTCCTCGAGCTTGCCGATCTGGAGGCTGAGGATCTCCCGCTCCTCCGGATCGGTGAGCGTGCGCTTCCGTGCCCGGATGGACTCGATCTCGGACAGCGTCGCCTCCGTGTGCTCGGCGATCCGTTCCCTGAACTCGTCGGTCTTCCCTCTGAGCTCTTCCGTGGAGAGCGCCGTCAGGGAGGCGTAGTGTTTGTTGATCTCATCGACCAGGGGCGCCAATCGCCTGACTTCGCGCGCGTGCCGGGAACCGACGATCTTCTTGATGATTTTCTTGATCATTCTGCCGTTCGGATCCCCCCGGGAACGAAGGTCTCCGCCTCTTCTGGCTTCCTTGGCTCCCCACCGCTTCGCGGCCGGTGCGCCTGGTAAAGTCGTTCACTCTCAATAATGGACATCACGCGGGTCACGACCATGGCTCGAACGGACTTCCCGAGGCGGACCCTCTCCCGGATGCGGGTCGACGAGACGTCGACCGGCGTCACGGAGACGATCCGCACGGGAAAATCCACCTCGTCGGACAGCCCTCCCTTCGCGGCCCCGGCCCTGGAAATCGCAACCACCTCGGCCAGTTCCAAGATCGCGTCCGGCTCCCTCCATCGCGAGAACCCGGCCAACAGGTCGTCTCCGATCACCAGCATCAGCGACCAGTCCGGATGAGCCGCCTTCAGCGCTCGCAGCGTATCGACAGTGTACGATACACCCCCCCGCTCCAACTCCAGTTCACAAAGCTCGAACCTGGGGTCGTTGCGTATGGTGGCACTTACCATCCGGCTACGCACCTCTGCCGACGTGACCGGCCATCCGGTCTTGTGGGGCGGGGTCGATGCCGGAACCCAGAGCACCCGGTCCAGACCGACCACATCCGCGACCTCTGCGGCCACGACTGCATGGCCCCGGTGGGGCGGATCAAAGGTGCCGCCGAAGACGCCTACCCGCGGACCGCCGTCCATGCCATCAGTCTCTCCGGTCGTGGAGGAGCGCGGCTTCTGACCACCGAGACCGTGTCGCTCGCCGCCGGCTGCTCGAGAGCCTTTGCCTCGGGCGAGTCCGGGTAGGTCTGCAGCAGCCTGGTCCTGAACTCCTCCTCCTGCTCGTCCCACTCCCACTGCTCGTAGATCTCGATGAGGCGCGCAATGGCCTTCGGCGCAACCTCGGTTTGGGGAAACACGTCCAGAATGTCGAGAAAGACGAGCTCCGCCGACGGATAAATGTCTCGCTGGAAGTAGAAGTGCCCTTCCCCGTACGCCTTCTCGGCCAGCTTCGCGTGCATTTCCCGAGCCACGACCGCCGCTGAATCTCCCACGGGCATGCCCTGGAAGTCACTGGCTACGTTCTGGCAGGTGGTGCGCGCCTGAATGGTATACTGCTGATCCCGCTGGGGATGCGGAGACATCGCCGCATAGGAACGGCAAAGACCCATCCACGCTTCGAGGGTACGATCGTGATCCGGGTACACCTGCACAATGCGGGTGTACTCCGACACCGCGCTCAGAAACTGGTCGTCCGAGAGGAAGGACCGGGCCAGGTAGTGGCGCGCCTCGACGGCCTGTTCGAAGCCCGGGAAGGTGAGGACCAGGCGCTCGAAAGCGCGGCGCGCCTCTCCCCAATCACCCTCGTCGAACGCGCGCTGGCCGTGCTCGAAGAGCTGTTCGGGCGTCCAGCCGGAATACGGTGGCGCCGATGCGCACGCTACTCCCAGCAGGCTCATCAGGGCACCGGCAGCAACGGAACGACTCAGCACGGGGTACCCTCCCCATCGCTGAACCTGATCTCGTCCACCCGGTCGAGCGCTCGCCGAACCAGGGATCCCGAGCCGGAAGCGTCAGCGTCCGTCACGGCACGGTAGGCATTCAGTGCGGCCGCGCAGTCTCCGAGCTTGACAAGAATCTCGCCCTTCTCGAAATAGGCCTGGGCAAGCAGCGTTCTGGGCTCCTGCAACTCGAGGACCGCGTCCAGGTGCTGCAACGCCTCGTCCACGGAGCCCTCCTCAGCAACCTCCAGGGCCATCTGGAAGGAACACGATCCCACATGCCAGCGAACTTCGTCCTCGCGCCGGGGCGCCAGCTCGCGAAACTCTTCCAGAAAGATGAGGGCGCTCTCGCAGTCGCCGATCTCCTCGTGGGCAAGTGCCGTCTCGAGGATGATGTCGGGATCGGCCCGGTTCTCCCCGAGCGCCCTCAGATAGAGCGGCCGGGCCCGGCCGTATTCGCCGCTGTTGCTGTAGTGCCGTGCCATGGGCAGCGCCAGCTCCTCGACCGCGAGCCCGGGCCGGAAGTGCAACGCCGCCTCCATCGCGGAAGCCATCCCGTAGTTGTCCCTCGACTGGTGGGCCCGCCTGGCCAGCGCGACCAGATCGGACACCGCCTGGTCCGCATGGACGCTGTCCTGGGCGACGGCTTCATCGTAAAGGGCCCGGGCTTCGTCGACCCGCCCCAGCGCCACGTAGGCGTGGGCCGCGCGGACCGCGCCCGCCGTGCCCGGATCTTCGCGAAGCAGGGATAGACGGTATTCGGCCAGAGCCTCGTCGTAGTCCCCCCGGGCGAAGGCGCGGTCGCCGCGAATCCGGGCGGTCTCGCCCGCGGGATCCGTGCCGCACGCGCCGGCAAGAGGAAGAAGCAACGCCAGGAAGAGGACGACCCTCAATTCCCGGTGGCCCGATGGGCCGGCCCGCTCTCCACTCTGCCGCTTTCGTCGCTGCTCTGCGTACACCTGTCGATTTCGCATGTAATCGCCGGCCCGCTCTACCTCGGACTCCCCGGATCCGGCTGATCGTACCTCGGGGTTCCTTTGAAGTTCCACCTTTCCTCGCGCCCCACAAGCTCCCGGAAGTACGGCACGGTCTTCCGCAGTCCCTCGCGCAGGCTGACAGTCGGAGTCCATCCAAGCTCCCGCCGCGCGGCGGTGATGTCCGGACGCCGCATCGCGGGATCGTCCACAGGCAGGGTCCGGAAGTCCGGCGGCACCGCCGAGCCGGTCTCCTCCATCACCAGCTCGGCCAGCTCGCGAATCGTGAATTCCGCGGGATTGCCGATGTTCACGGGATCGACGCGCGTCGACTGGAAGAGCCGGTAGATCCCGTCGATCTCGTCGTCGACGAAGCAGAACGACCGGGTCTGTGTCCCGTCGCCATACACCGTCATGGGCTCCCCGCGCAGCCCCTGCATGATGAAGTTGGAGACCACCCGGCCATCGTGCGGCCGCATTCGCGCACCGTAGGTGTTGAATATCCTGACGATGCGGGTGTCCAGCCCGTGGGCACGGTGGTAGGCCATCGTCATCGCCTCGGCGAAGCGCTTCGCCTCGTCGTAGACGCCTCTCGGGCCGACGGGGTTGACGTTGCCCCAGTAGTCTTCGGTCTGGGGATGAACCTGCGGATCGCCGTACACCTCCGACGTCGACGCCAGCAGGTAGCGGGCGCCATGCCGCAACGCGAGGCCCAGGGTGTTGTGAGTTCCCAGGCCTCCGACCTTGAGGGTCTGTATGGGAAGGTCGATGTAGTCCACCGGGCTGGCCGGCGACGCGAAGTGCAGCACGCCGTCCAGCGGAGAATCCAGGAACAGGGGCTTCGAGATGTCGTGCTCGATGAGGCTGAACCCGGGCTCGTCGTCGAGGTGCGCCAGGTTGCCGCGGCATCCGGTGACAAGGTTGTCGACTCCGACGACCTCGTATCCCTCCGCAAGGAAGCGATCCGCGAGATGGGAGCCGAGGAATCCGGCCGCACCGGTGATCAGGACGCGCACGAGGCGGCCTGCGGGGCGAGGCGACGGCCCACTGAATGGTACTCGAAGCCCAGCGCCCCCACGACACGCGGCGCATAGAGGTTCCGCCCGTCCATGATCACGGGCTCCCGGAGCAGGGAACGCATGCGGGCGAAGTCCGGATGGCGGTAGGGATGCCATTCGGTGTGGATGAGGAGCGCATCGGCCCCGTCCAGCACATCGTAGTTGTGGTCCCGGTATTCGATGCTGTCGCCGAGGATGCGCCGGGTCGCCGGCATCGCCACCGGGTCGTGGGCCACGACCCGCGCGCCCCGCCGAAGCAGGCCGCCGATTGTCACGAGACTCGGAGCATCGCGCATGTCGTCCGTGTTGGGCTTGAAGGCGAGCCCCCACAGCGCGAAGGTACGCCCGCTCAATTCGTCGCCGAAGCGCTCGACCACCCAGTCCAGGAGCAGCCGCTTCTGGGTCTCGTTCAACCCCTCCACGGCGTCCAGGATCGACGAGTCGAGCCCCAGATCCCTCATCGTGCGTGCGAGCGCCTTGACGTCCTTGGGAAAGCACGAGCCGCCGTACCCCACGCCGGGGAACAGGTAGGTGGGACCGATGCGCCGATCGGAACCCACCCCGAGCCGGACACTGTCCACGTCGGCGCCGGTGCGCTGGCACAATCGGGCGATTGCGTTCATGAAGCTCACCCGGGTTGCGAGCATGGCGTTGGCCGCGTACTTGGTGATTTCGGCGGAGGCAACGTCCATGACCAGGATCTCGTTGCCGGTGCGGACGAAGGGCGCGTAGAGGTCCTGAAGCACATCGCCGGCCTTCGGGTCGTCCACGCCGAGGACCACCCGGTCCGGCTTCTTGAAGTCGCTGACCGCGGCACCCTCCCGCAAGAACTCCGGGTTGGCGCACACATGGACCGGGTGGTCCGTCTCGGCTTCGATCGCCTCGCGAACGAGGGGCGCGGTCCCCACGGGAACCGTGCTCTTCGTGATCACGATACGCTCGCCGTCCATCGCGCGTCCTATGTCTCTGGCCGCCGCCACCACGTGCTGGAGGTCGGCCGACCCGTCGTCGCCCGGTGGCGTCCCGACCGCGATGAACACGATGTATGACTCGCGGACGGCCCTCGCCACGTCAGTGGTGAAGGCGAGGCGGCCCGCGGCGAGGTTCTGCTCCACGAGGGCGTCGAGGCCGGGTTCGAAAAACGGGATCTCGCCCCGGTCAAGCGCCTCCACCTTCTCCTCTACGATGTCCGCGCAGATGACATCGTTGCCCGTCTCAGCCAGGCAGGCGCCGGTCGTGAGCCCGACATATCCGCTCCCGACAACCGCGATCTTCATCCCTTCACGATCCATCGCCGCGCGTTGGCAGCTTTTCTGGAAGCCGCCACCGACGCGGTCGCGTTACGCGCGTCGACGAGCACGCGCGACAGCTCGAAAATCCGTTCAGGGTCGAAGTTCGAGTGGTCGGTCACGATCACTACCGCGTCCGCATCCCGCAGCAGGTCGTCCGCGAGGGGCACGGACTGCAGCGTGCGGCCGTCGCTGGTCGGCCACCGTGGCACATGGGGGTCGTGGTAGGCCACCTGCGCCCCATCCCGCTCCAGGAGTTCCAGTATCTCCATGGCCGGGGACTCGCGCACATCGTCGACATCCTTCTTGTATGCCACCCCCAGGAGCAGAATCCGCGAGCCGTTGACCGGCTTCCCCGCTCCGTTCAGGGCTTCCCTGACCTTGCCCACGACGAAGGTGGGCATCTCCGCGTTGATCTCGGTTGCCATGTCGATGAAGCGGGTCCTGAAGTCCATCGTCCGCATCTTCCACGACAGGTAGTGAGGATCCACGGGCAGACAGTGGCCCCCGAGCCCCGGACCCGGCGTGAACTTCATGAAGCCGAATGGCTTTGTCGCCGCGGCTTCGATGACCTCCCAGATGTCCAGACCGAGCTTGTCGGCGATGAGTGCCATCTCGTTCACCAGCCCGATATTCACGGCGCGGTATGCGTTCTCCAGGATCTTGGTCAGCTCGGCGGCCTCGGCGGAAGACACGGCGACCATTTCCTCCACGAAACGGGCGTAGAATGCGGCCCCCGCCTCGGTGCACGCCGGCGTGATCCCACCGATGATCTTCGGAGTGTTGCCCGTCTTCCAGACCTTGTTGCCGGGGTCCACGCGCTCCGGCGAGAAGCACAGGAAGAAGTCCTCGCCCGGCTGGAGGCCGCTCTTTCCGAGAATCGGCAGCACCACCTCGCGGGTCGTTCCCGGGTAGGTGGTCGACTCCAGAACGATCAGCTGCCCCTTCACAAGGGTCGCCGCCACCGCTTCGGCCGCCGCGAGGATGTGGGAGATGTCGGGATCCCGCGTCCTGGAGAGCGGCGTGGGCACACAGATCGAGACCGCGTCGCAGCGGCCGAGCCGGGACATGTCGGTGGTGGCTTCCAGCAGGCCCTGCCGGCGCGCGTCGGCCACCTCGCCGTTGCTCAGGTCCTGGATGTGGCTCCGACCTGCGTTGACACCGTCCACCACGTCCTGGACCACATCGAAGCCGATGACACGGACGCCGCGGGAGGCGGCCGCGGCGGCAAGGGGCAATCCGACGTAGCCGAGGCCGACAACGCCCAGAAGCGGCGGACCGGAGTCGCGGTTGCGCGGCATGTTCATCTCCGCCGTCCGCCCGGCACGCAGGTTGGCCTCTTCTTCCGAGGCTCGCGTCCGGCCGGCGCCGCCCTCATCCTCCGGCAGCCCCGGCGCGGGCGTCCCTTCAGGAGGAGGGCTCTTCCGACTCGGTGGCGCTGGACGCTGCCCCCTCGATCGAGGTGACCTCGACGAAGTTCTCGGCAAACTCCGCCAGCGTCCGGTCGATGTCCTGCGGGAAGGCGCCCGCGGCCTGCCATGCGTCCAGGATGGAGTCGGACATGGCCGTGACCATCCCCGTCACATCGACCGTGGTGCCCGCGGTGACCGAGGTTGAATCGGTAACGAGCGCCTCGGAGAAGTGGAGCAGGTACGCCGTGTTTTGCAGGTCGGTCAACTCCGTCCAGAAGGCGTGCTGTCCCAACAGGGTTGTCACCGTGATGCCCTGCAGGGTGATTTCCTGACCGACGTAGCTGGCCGTACCCGCCGAGAAGTCGTCGAATGGCACTGCGTTCAGCACTTCCTCCTCAGGTTCCACCACCACCACTTCCGTCGGTTCGGCCGTGATCGAGAGCCAGTACATAAAGCCGCCAATCGCCACGAAGCACAGAATCATGAGCATGGTACCCAATCTGACCGACCCTGCGCGGGATTTCACGAACGTTCCCATCTGGCCTTTCCTTTGTGCTGTTCGGACTCCGGTGCCGAGGTCCGTAGGGACCTCCCCTTGCGGCCCGATTCTATCACACCAACTCGATGAGCGCCATATCCGCCGCGTCACCCTTGCGATTGCCCAGCTTGAGGATCCGCGTATAGCCGCCCGGACGTCCTTCGTACCGCGGTCCGATCTCGTCGAAAAGCTTGCCGAGCACCTCACGGTCGGCAACGCGCCGCGCCGCCTGGCGCCGTGCGTGGAGATCCCCGCGCTTCGCCAGCGATATCAACCGCTCCGCGTACGGCCGCAGCTCCTTGGCCTTCGCGGTCGTCGTGGTGATCCGCTCATGGCGGAAAAGCGACATGGCAAGATTCCTCAGCGTTGCCTTCCTGTGGCTCGGCGACCGTGAGAGGCCCCGCCCTTTCTTTCTGTGACGCATCGTCTGTTATCCTCGCTACTCGCCGGCCCTCGTGGCGGCCTCCTGCTTCAGGAAGAACAGCTTCCCGTCCTTGTCTTCTTCGGTCCTGATCCCGAACCGCAGACCGTGCTGGTCGAGAATCTCGTAGATCTCGCTGAGGGACTTCTTTCCGAAGTGTTCGATGTTCAGCATCTCGGCTTCGGTCTGGCTGATCAGATCACCCAGCGTCTTGATGGACTTTCTCTGGAGCGAGTTGCGCGACCGGACGCTCAACTCCGTCAGGTCCTCTACCGAGGTCCGAAAGAGTTCGGCCAGCTTTTCCGGCACGGGCAGCCGATCGCTCTCCTCTTCCCTGGGCGGACCGCCCTGGGCAAAGTACAGCATGTACTCCAGGTGACGGCGCACGAGTTCCACCGCATACCGGATCGCGCCGTCGGGGTCGACGGAACCGTCGGTCTCCACATGTATCGTCAGGCGATCGAAGTCGGTGCGCTGCTCGACCCGCGTCTCCTCGACCGTGAAGTTTGCGCGCAGGACGGGATTGTAGATCGCGTCGATGCACACAAGGTCGACCGGCGCGTCGGAGGGCACCTTCTGCTGATCGGCGAGCACGAATCCCCGCCCCTTGTTCACACGAAGCTCGATGTTGATCTCGCGGTCGTCTTCAAGGGTGAGGATGTGGTGGCCCGGGTCGTGGATCGTAACGGACCCCGGCGCCCTGATCTGCTTGGCGGTGACCGGGCCCCGCTTGCTGGCCCGGATCGACAGAATCGCTTCGGCCACGTCGTCGTCGAGGCTGACCACGAGCGACTTCAGGTTCTGAATGATCTGGTGGACATCTTCCACCACGGACGAAATGGTCTGGTGCTCATGAACCACCCCGTCGATCCGGAAAGCCCAGACCGCGGATCCCTGTAGGGACGAAAGAAGCACGCGGCGAACCGAATTGCCCAGCGTGTGCCCGAAGCCCCTCTCGAGCGGCTCCAGGACGAACGCCGCGGAACGGCCGTCTTCGGACATCTCGGCGATTTCAACGCGCTCTGGAAGCACGAGACCGGTGAGGTCAATATCCAAATTCACCCTGTTTATCTCCCTGGCCTGGTTTAAGTCTCTGTGGATCCCCGGGACCGCCGGCAATGGCGGTTCCCGGCAACAGGATCACTTGGAATAGAGTTCGACGATCAGCTGCTCCTGGGCCGCCAGCGGGATGTCTCCCCGTACCGGTGCCCGAACGACCCTGCCGACCCGTTTCTTGTCATCGACCGAGAGCCAGTCCAGCAATTGAGGCCGGGAGCGCGAGCCAAGACTCACCTCCACCAGCTCCAGATCGCGGGAATTCTCGCGCACGGCCACTTCGTCACCCGCCGAGAGCCGGAAGCTCGGGATGTTGACCACCCTGCCGTTGACTTCCACATGGCGGTGGCGAACGAGCTGCCGGGCCTGGCGGCGGCTCATCGCGAGACCCATGCGGAAGACCACGTTGTCAAGCCGGCTCTCCAGCGCAATAATCAGGTTTTCGCCGGTGACCCCCGGCCGCCCGGCCGCATACTCGAAGAGGTTGCGGAACTGCTTTTCGTGCAGCCCGTAGATGCGCTTGACCTTCTGCTTCTCGCGCAGCTGCATCGCGTAGTCGGACTGTTTGCGGCGGCGCACCGAGGCGGGCCCGTGGTGTCCCGGCGGATACTGCCGCCGCTCAACCGGGCATTTTTCGGTGTAGCACTTCGTGCCCTTCAGGAAAAGCTTCTGCCCTTCCCTGCGACAGCGCTTGCAGACCGGACCTGTATATCGTGCCATCAGCGGTTCTCTTCTTCTGCCTCAGACGCGGCGTTTCTTGGGAGGCCGGCACCCATTGTGGGGCAACGGCGTCACATCGTGGATCGACTGGATGGTGAGCCCCGCCGCCGCCAGGGCCTGAATCGCGGACTCCCTGCCTGAACCGGGGCCCTGGACGCGCACGACGACCTTGCGCACCCCCATCGCCACGGCGTCACTGCCCGCCTGCTCGGCGGCCATCGTAGCGGCGAACGGAGTGGACTTCTTGGACCCCTTGAAGCCCGCCGTCCCGGCGGACGCCCACACCAGCACGTTGCCGGACTGGTCGGCGATCGTGATCAGCGTGTTGTTGAAGGTGGCCTTGATATGGGCCACGCCTTCCGCCGCCACGATCTTCTTGGTTTTCTTCTGTCTGGTCGACCTGGGCTTCGCCAAACGGAGCCTTCCTTGGGAGCTGGGTTGATCCTTCGCGGTCTACTTCTTGGGTGCTTTCTTCTTGCCTGCGATCGCGCGCCGCGGGCCCTTCTTGGTCCGAGCATTCGTGTGGGTCCGCTGACCCCTCACGGGGAGCCCCCGGCGATGCCGCAGACCACGGTAGCAGCCGATATCCATGAGTCGCTTGATGTTCATGGACACCTCGGTCCGGAGAGCACCCTCGACCTTGTAGTTCTGCTCGATCTCGCGACGAAGGCGACTCGCGTCCTCGTCGGTCAGCTCGTAGGTGCGCAGATCGGGGTTGATTCCCGTGGCCTCCAGAATCTTCTTCGCTCCCGTGCGGCCCACTCCGAAGACGTAGGTGAGCGCGATTTCGATACGCTTGCTTCGGGGAAGATCGACCCCCGCGATACGTGCCATTCCCCCGTCCCCCTCAGCCCTGACGCTGCTTGTGCCGGGGATTCCGGCTACAAATGATCCGCACGACGCCCTTCCTGCGGACGACGCGGCAATACTCACACATGGGCTTTACGCTGGTACGGACCTTCACGTCGGCTGACTCCCTTGGCTATCGCGGCCCCGATCGTTCGGGGCACAGCTTTTTAAGATAACTGTCATATTTGCTTCACGGTAGTGGTCACGGAAGCGCCGTCGGCCGCACGATCAATGACCGCGCTCAACGCGGCTTCCCAGATGCCGCCGCCGGTGAGGATCACCGGACCTTCGGCGGTCACGGCGACGGTATGCTCGTAGTGGGCCGACAGCGTTCCGTCCTGCGTGGCCACCGTCCACCTGTCGTCCAGGGTGACGATCTCGTCCGTCCCCACGGCCAACATCGGCTCGATGGCCAGCACCATACCCACCCTGAGGGGCACGCCGAAGCCGGCGCGGCCCACATTCGAGACCTGCGGCTCCTCGTGGATGTCGCGACCGACGCCGTGGCCCACCAGGTCGCGGATGATCGCGAAGCCGCTGTCTCCGACGGTGTCCATCACGGCCGCCCCGATATCCCCTACGTGATTGCCGGGCCGTGCCGCCACCACCGCCGCCCCGAGCGACGCCTCCGTCACCGCCATGAGGCGGGCCGCTTCCGTGCCGATTTCGCCCACCGGGAACGTATACGCCGAGTCGGCGCACCAGCCCCGCCTCTTCACACCCACGTCGATCGACACGATGTCACCGTCCCGCAGCGTCCGCGCGGATGGTATCCCATGCACCACCTCGGCGTTGATGCTGATGCAGGCACTGCCGGGGAAGCCGTAGAGGCCCTTGAACGCGGGAGTGGCGCCGTCGTGCGAACACACGAAGTCATCGACGAAGTGGTCGAGCGCCGCGGTGGACACCCCGGGACCCACCCGGGGCTCGATCTCCGCAAACAGGGCGGCGATGATGTCGCCGCAAGATGCGATCGCGCGGATTTCATCGGGCGATTTGAGGTGCACCTGGGGACGCTTCTTCCGGCCCACTAGCCTTGCACCGCGCCGCGGAGTTCGGTCTGCACCTGGTCGATGTCGCCCACCCCGTCCACGCGGGCGAGGAGCCCCCTGGCTCCGTAGAAGCCGATCAGCGGCGCCGTGGCTTCCCGGTACACGGCCAGCCGGGTTCGCACGGTGTCCGGGCGGTCGTCGGCCCGGTGGATAAGCGGCTCTCCGGTGTCGTCGCAGAAGCCGTCCCGCCGCGGCGGATCGAAGTAGACGTTGTAGACCCGTCCGCTGGGCGACGACCTCCGCCCCGCGATGCGCTTGACCAAAACCGCGTCGTCGGCCTCCAGCAACGCGACCCGGTCCACGCTGCGGCCCACGGTAGCGAGCACATCGTCCAGCGCCTCGGCCTGGGGAACGGTGCGCGGAAATCCGTCGAAGATCACCCCTCTGTCCTGCTCCATACCCGCAAGATGCTCCCGCACGAGGTCGACGATCACGTCGTCGGGCACGAGTTCTCCGGCGTCCATGTACCTCCTGGCCTCCAGACCCAGTGCGGTCCCGGCCTTGAGGGCCGCGCGAAGGAGGTCACCGGTCGACACATGGGCCCAGCCGAGTTCTCGACCCAGCCGAATCCCCTGCGTCCCCTTCCCAACCCCTGGCGACCCGAGGAGGATCACGACCTTGCCGTTGTCCGAGGGTGCGGCCATCAAGCTACATGTAGCGTTGGCGACCACGCATCTTGACGCGGCCCTTCTTCATGAAGCCGTCGTAGTGGCGCAGCAGGAGGTGCTGCTGGGCCTGCTGGACCGTGTCGAGTCCCACTCCGACCACGATGAGCAGGCTCGTGCCGCCGAAGGCGAAGTTCTGGATGCCGAAGATGTCGAAGATCCAGAACGGGATCAGCGCGATGCAGGCCAGGTAAACGGAACCGGGCAGGGTCACCCGGGTCAGGATACGGTCGATGTACTCGGCGGTGCGCGCCCCCGGCTTGACACCCGGAATGAAGGCGCCCTGCTTCTTCAGGTTCTCGGCGAGGTCGACCGGGTTGAAGATGATGGCGGTGTAGAAATACGTGAAGAAGATGATGAGCGCGGCATAGGTGAGGTAGTACGCCCAGTTCCCCGGCTGGAAGATGTCGGCCAGATCGTTGAAGAAGGGGACCGAGCTGAAAGCCGCCACCGTGCCCGGCACGACGATGAAGGACTGAGCGAAGATGATCGGCATCACGCCCGCCGAGTTGATCCTCAGGGGGACGAAGCTCTTCTGCCCCTCTCTGATGCGTCCCCGCCCCACGACCTTGCGCGGAATCTGCACGGGGATCTTTCGGGACGCCATGGTCATCGCCACCACCCCCGCGGTGATGCCGACCACCACCGCCAGGAGTGCAATCACTTCGACGAGGCCGATCTCGCCGATGCTCACGGACTCCCAGGTCCGGACGATCGCCTGAGGGAAGCCCTGGATGATGGAGAAGAAGATCATGAGCGACATGCCGTTGCCCACGCCCCGCTCCGTGATCTGTTCGCCGAGCCACATGACGAAGACACCCCCGACGGTGAGCACCACCACCGTCGAGAAGGCGAAGCCCAGGCCGGGGTCGCGGACCGCGTCCGGGAGACCTTGCAGGAAGGACCCGTACGCGTACGCCTGGATGACGCAGAGCAGGACCGTCGTGTAACGCGTCCACTGCGTTAGCTTCTTCCGCCCCTCTTCGCCCTCCTTCTGCAGCTTCTCCACAGTCGGGACGACGGCCGCGAGGAGCTGGAACATGATGCTCGCGGAGATGTACGGCATGATGCCGAGCGCCAGGATGGTCGCCCGGCTGAGTCCGCCGCCCACAAACATGTCGTAGACGCCCAGGAACGTCCCCGAGAACTGGCCGGAGAGCAGCTCCAGCGCCCCCAGGTCCACGCCCGGCACGGTGATGTGCGATCCGATCCGGTACACCAACATGATCATGAGCGTGAACAGGATCTTCTTCTTCAGCTCTGGAGCTCGGAAGAGATTCGGGATCGGATTGGCCATCAGCCCCCCTCAGCCGCGCGGCGACAAAACACGATTGGCTTCCCCTATTTGTCTTCCCCGCCACGCGGGGGGAGAATCGCCACCGAACCGCCGGCGGCTTCGATCTTCTTGCGGGCGCTGGCGGAGACCGCATGCACCGAGCACTCGTGGGCGCTCGTGACCTCGCCGCCGCCAAGAATCTTCACGGGCCGCCGCAGCGAACGGATCAGCCCTGCCGCCTTCAACGTTTCGGGCGACGCCACACCTTCCAGGATGTGCAGGTCCGCCACGTTGACGACCTGGTATTCGACCCGGTTCCGGTTCGTGAATCCCCGCTTCGGGATACGGCGCTGCAGAGGCATCTGCCCGCCTTCGAACCAGGCCGGCACACCACCCCCGGAGCGGGAGTTCTGTCCCTTGTCGCCGCGTCCCGAGGTCTTTCCCTTGCCCGAACCCGGGCCCCGGCCGACCCGCTTGCGGTCCCGGTGCGACCCCTTCGGTGCGCGCAGGTTGTGAAGTTCGATCATTGGTCAGTCCACCTCCGTGACTTCTACCAGGTAGTCCACCTTTGCGACCATCCCGCGGATCGCGGGCGTGTCATCATGGACTACGCTGTGCTGGTGACGTCTGATTCCCAGCGCCTGCAGGGTACGTCGCTGGATCTTCTGCCTCTTCACTGCGCTGCGCACCTGCGTGATCCGGATCCGCCTAGCCACGGTTCATCACTCCGAGTTGATGGACGGTGATTCCCCGCTCGGCTGCAACGTCGTACGCGCTGACAAGGTTCTCGAGCCCTTCCATGGTCGCGCGGACCACATTGATCGGATTGTTGGTGCCCAGGCTCTTGGTCAGGACGTCGGTGATGCCGGCGGCTTCCAGAACCGCACGGACCGGACCACCCGCGATCACACCCGTACCGGGGGCCGCCGGGCGCATCAGCACCCTGCCCGCACCCCACCGCCCAATGATGTCGTGGGGGATGGTCCCGCGCGCAACAGGGACGTCCACCATGTTGCGCCGAGCCTGTTCGAACGCCTTGCGGATCGCCTCGGCAACCTCGTTGGCCTTGGCGTGGGCGATGCCGACGCGGCCGGCCTGGTTGCCCACGGCGACGAGAGCGGTGAAGGAGAAGCGGCGTCCGCCCTTCACGACTTTCGCCACGCGGTTGATGTGGATCAGGTTTTCTACCTGCTCCGCTCCCTCGCGGGGGGGTCTCTTGCCTCTAGCCATCAGAACTCCAAACCTCCCGACCGCGCGCCTTCCGCGAATGCCTTGATCCGACCGTGATAGCGAAAGCCCCCGCGGTCGAATACGACTGTTGTGACACCATGTTCCCGCGCCTTCTCCGCAAGCAGTTTGCCCGCGGCGCGAGACGCTTCCACCTTGCGGTTCCCCTCGCCGGGAGCAGTGTTCCGCAGTTCGGGAGCGAGCGTCGAGAGCCCGACCAGCGTCCGTCCGGCGTCGTCGTCGATGATCTGCCCTTCGATATGCCGGATCGACCGGTAGACGGCGAGGCGCGGCCGGTCGACGGTGCCGAACACCTTCTTCCGGATGCGTGCGTGACGCCGCTTGCGCTGGAGCTGTCGGCTCTTCCTCAGTTTGCTGGGTTTGATCATCGTCATGCCCCGGCCGTTTTGCCGGCCTTGCGCCGGACGTGTTCGCCTCTGTACCTGATGCCCTTGCCCTTGTACGGCTCGGGCGGACGGAACGACCGGATCACCGCGGCGGTGTGGCCGACCTGCTGCTTGTCGGCCCCCTTCACCACGATCATGGTCTGGCTGGGAAGTTCAAAGCTGATCCCCTCCGGCGCCGGGAAGTCGACGGGGTGCGAGAACCCGAGGCTGAGCCGCAACCCCGTGCCCTGCGCCCGGGCCCGGTAGCCCACTCCGACGATCTCGAGGGTCTTGCTGTATCCCTCGTTCACCCCGTGGACGATGTTGGCCACGAGCGAGCGCGTCAGTCCGTGGAGCGCCCGGTGCATCTTCTCGTCCGAGGGCCGCTTCACAACGAGCGTCTTTTGGTCTGTTCCTTCCCAGCCCACTGTGATCGGTGAGCGCACCTCGAGTTCCAGTTCGCCCTTGGGACCCCTGGCTGCGACCCGCTGTCCGTCGAGGGTGACGGTAACACCCGCGGGAATCGAAACCGGCTGCCTGCCAATGCGTGACATCGATCCTCCTACCAGATCACCGCGAGGAGTTCGCCACCGACCTTCGCCTCACGGGCAGCTCGGTCGGACATCAGTCCCCTGGACGTGGACAGCATGGCCATTCCCAGTCCGTTGCGGACCCGGGGGATCTCGTCCACGCCCACGTAACGGCGCCAGCCGGGCCGGGAAACGCGGGAGATCCGGCGAATGACGTGCTTGCCTTCATGGTACTTAAGGTAGACGCGGACGAGTCCGTGGCGGCCGTCGTTCAGGACCTTGTAGTCGTAAACGAACGCGTTTTCCTTCAGAAGCCGCGCTACCTCGACCTTCAGCTTGGACAGCGGAATATCGGCCCACCGGTGTCCCGCGCTGCCGGCATTCCGGATCCTGGTGAGCATGTCCGCGATGGGATCTGTCATCATGGTCGGTTCGCTTTCTCCTTCGGTCCGGGTGCCCCGGTGGTATCTCGCTCCATGTTCATCAGGCCTGGGCCCCGATAATCACCGGAATCTCACCCCGAAAGGGGAATCCGATCTGTGTCAGGAGGGCGTATGCCTGGTCGTCCTTATTCGTCGACGTCACCACGGTGATGTTCATGCCGTGGATCTCCTTGACCTTGTCGTAGTCGACCTCGGGGAAGATGATCTGCTCCTTGACGCCCACGGTGTAGTTGCCGCGACCGTCGAAGGAGCGGGTGTTGAGGCCCCTGAAGTCCCGGATCCGCGGCACCGCGACCGAAACGAAGCGGTCGAGGAACTCCCACATCCCGCGCCGGCGCAGCGTCACCGAAGAGCCAACCGGCATGCCCTCGCGAAGCTTGAAGTTGGAGATCGACCGGCGTGCCCGCGTTACGACGGCCTTCTGGCCCGTGATCACCGCAAGTTCGCCGGCCACCGCATCGATCAGCTTCCGGTCGCGGCCGCCTTCGCCCACGCCGACGTTGAGGGTCACCTTGACGACCTGCGGAATCTGGTGCGGGTTGGCAAAGCCGAACTTCTCCTGCAGCGCCGGCCTCGCGACACTCTTGTAGTGTGTCAAAAGTCGTGGTTCCATCATCCTCTCGCTGTTTCCGTCACCGCCGAGAATCGGCTCACGCCACGCCTCTCGGCACCGGATTTCCGGTCTTTACGGCAATCCTTTCCTTCAGTCCGTCGGGTTCCACGCGCATGCGCACGCGGCTCGCCTCTCCACTCGCGGGATCAATGAGCATCACGTTCGACAGGTGAACCGGCGCTTCGGAGGTGATGATACCCCCTTCCGGATTGGCCTGCGTCGGACGTGTGTGTCGCTTCCGCATGTTGACGCCCTGGATCACGATCTGGTTCGAGCCGTACAGCACCCGCAGGACCGTACCCTCGGCATCGCGGTGGTTGCCGCGAATGACCTTTACCCGGTCGCCCTTGACGATCTTCGTTATAGCTCTGGCCATGGTCTAGAGCACCTCCGGCGCCAGGGAGACAATCCTCATGTAACGCTTCTCGCGCAGCTCGCGCCCCACCGGACCGAAGATGCGCGTTCCCCGGGGCTCCTTCTGCGCGTTGATCAGTACGGCCGCGTTGTCGTCGAAACGGATGTAGGTGCCGTCCCGGCGGCGCATCTCCTTGGCCGTGCGGACGACCACGGCTTCCGTAACCTCGCCCTTCTTCACGGGGGCGTTGGGCACGGCGTCCTTGATCGTCACGATGACCCGGTCCCCGATGCGGGCGTAGCGTCGCCCGGACCCACCGAGCACACGGATGCACAGCGCCCGCTTTGCCCCCGTATTGTCGGCGATCTTCAGCATTGACTCCTGTTGGATCATCGGATCTTCCGTCTTCTCCCCGCGGGCGTCAGGCGGGCCGTTCGATGAGTTCAACCACGCGCCACCTCTTGGTCTTCGAGAGCGGCCGTGTCTCCATGATCGAGACCGTGTCACCGACCCGGTACTCGTTCGTTTCGTCGTGCGCATGGTACTTCGTGGTGCGCTTGACCTGCTTGCCGTATAGCGGATGCGCGAACCGGCGCTCCACGATCACGGTGACCGTCTTGTCGGCCCTGTCGCCAACCACGACGCCGGTACGCGTCTTGCGCCGGCTGCGGACACTCTCGCTCATCGTTGATCTCCCGCCGCGGCTGCACTGCGCCGCTCGTGAAGGATGGTCTTGATGCGCGCAATGTCCCGCCGGATCTCGCGCCGCAGCTTCGGGTTCTCAAGCTGCATGATCGAGCCGCGGAAACGAAGGCGGAACTGCTCCAGCTTCAATTCGCCAAGCCGGTGCCCCAACTCCGCGTTCTCCATCTCCCGAACTTCCTCTGCCTTCACTGTCTCGCTCCTATAGCTGCGATTCCCGGTCGACGAAGCGCGTCTTCACGGGAAGCTTGAAGGAAGCCAGTTCCATGGCCCGGCGGGCCGTCGCCATCGGAACACCTTCCAGCTCGAACATGATCCTGCCGGGCTTGACCACGGCAACCCACTCCTCCGGGTTGCCCTTTCCCTTGCCCATGCGCGTCTCCGCCGGCTTCTTGGTGACGGGCTTGTCGGGGAAGATGCGGATCCACACCTTCCCGCCCCTCTTCACATGCCGGGTGATGGCGACACGGGCGGACTCGATCTGCCGGTTGGTGATCCAGCTCGCCTCGAGGGCCTGCAAGCCGTACTCGCCGAAGGAAACCTTGCTCCCCCGGTACGCTTTCCCGCGCATCTTGCCCTTGTGGGTCTTTCTGCGCCGTATCCGCTTCGGTGCCAGCATGTTCCCTCCTCCTAGGCGCCCGGTCCGGCCGAGTACGTCCGGCCGAAGCGGTCCTCGATCACTTCGCCCTTGAAAATCCAGCACTTCACGCCGACGGTCCCGTACGTGGTGCGGGCTTCTACGTTCGAGTAGTCGATGTCCGCACGCAGCGTGTGCAGGGGTACCCGGCCTTCGTTGTAGCCCTCCGTGCGGGCGATCTCGGCGCCGCCCAGGCGACCGGAGCACTTGATGCGGATCCCCTCCGCCCCGGCGCGCATTGCCGACTGCACGGCCCGCTTCATCGCCCGCCGGAACGAGATCCGCTGCCGGATCTGGTGCGCGACGTTGTCCGCGACGAGGCGAGCGTTCAGTTCGGGGCGCTTGATCTCCTCGACGTTCACCGAGACTTCACTGTCGGTCAGGACGGCGAGCTCGTCACGCAGCTTGTCCACTTCCGCGCCGCGCTTGCCGATCACGACGCCGGGACGCGCGGTATGCACCGTGACGACCAGCTTGGACGGTTTCCGCGCGATATCCACGCTGGCGACACCCGCGTGGTGCAGTCGCCGGTGCATGTACGTGCGGATGATGTGGTCTTCCTTCAGCAGCTCGGGAAAGTTGCGTTCGGCATACCAGCGGGAACGCCAGTCGGCAACGATGCCCAGACGGAATCCGTGGGGGTGGGTTTTCTGGCCCATCCGCTAATTCTCCTTCTCTTTCACAACCACCGTGATGTGGCTCGACCTGCGCCGCCGTGGCGACGCGCGCCCCATTGCGCGGGCCTTCCACCGCTTGAGGGTGCGGCCCTCATCGACGAACGCGCGGCTCACCACGAGATCGTCGATGTCCACCGAGTCCCCGTCCCGGTCCGCCTGGTCCTGGACGTTCGCCACGGCGGAGCGCAGCGTCTTGTCCACGGGAACCGCGGCCGCCTTCTTCGAGAACCGGAGCACGGAAATGGCCTCGTTGACGGACAGTCCCCGGATCAGATCGATGACCAGGCGAACCTTCCGCGGGCTCATTCTGATGTGTTTGGCGATCGCGCGCGCCTCCATGGCCAACTCCCTCAAATCCTCGACCGTTTGTCGGCCAGCTTGCCCCCGTGCCCCCGGAAGAGACGCGTGGGGGAAAACTCGCCGAGCTTGTGACCGACCATGTTTTCGCTGATGTAGACCGGAATGAACTTGTTCCCGTTGTGGACCGCGACGGTATGTCCGACAAAGTCGGGCGAAATCGTGGACGCGCGGGACCAGGTCCGAATGACCGTCCGCTCGTTCCGCGCATTCATGAGCTCCACCTTGCGGAGCAGCTTCTCATCGATGTACGGGCCCTTCTTGACGCTTCGCGGCATGGCTCCTATTCGCTCTCCGTCCGGTCCATGGTCAGCGCGTCGCCTTGCCGCGCTTGCGTCCACGGACGATGAACTTGCTCGATTTCTTCTTCGCCTTGCGGGTCTTCGTCCCCTCGCGCTTGCCCCAGGGGGTTACCGGAGGACGGCCGCCCGACGCCTTCCCCTCGCCACCGCCGAGGGGGTGATCGACGGGGTTCATGGCGACGCCGCGCACCTTGGGACGGCGGCCGCGCCACCGGCTCGCGCCCGCCTTGCCCAGCGACTGCAGGTTGTGATCCGCGTTGCCGACCTGTCCCACCGTGGCCATGCAGCGCTTGTGGATCCTGCGCACCTCGGTCGAAGGGAGGCGGAGCGTGACGTAGTCGCCTTCCCTGGCGACGACCTGGACTCCGGCGCCCGCCGAGCGCGCCATCTGCCCGCCCTTGCCCGGCTTCATCTCCACGTTGTGAACCGTGGTGCCGAGGGGGATCCGCTCCAGGGGAATGGCGTTGCCCGGGCGGATGTCCGCGTCGGGTCCCGACGAAATTACGTCGCCAACCTTCATTCCGCGCACGTAGAGGACGTAGCTCTTCTCGCCGTCTTCGTAGTGGATCAGGGAGATGAAGGCCGACCGGTTGGGATCGTACTCGATCTCGGCGATGCGTCCCTGCACACCGTGCTTCCGCCGCTTGAAGTCCACCTTGCGGTACCGGCGCTTGTTCCCGCCGCCACGACGCCGCATGGTGATCCGGCCATGATGGTTGCGGCCGCCGGACCTCTTCTTCGGTTCGGTAAGGGACTTCTCGGGCGTGGCACGGGTCACCACGTCCTTGGCCGTCACCGAGCGGAACCTGCTTCCCGGGCTAACCGGTTTGAATTTCTTCAGCGCCATGGATCAACCCATCTCGTAGAATTCGATCTGATCGCCGTCGACCAGCTGCACCACCGCCTTCTTGTAGGAAGCGGTGCGGCCCAGATCCCAGTTCTTGACCATTCGGCCCATCATGGCCCGCTTGGCCTTGCCGGGATAACGCATGGTGCGGACACCGGCCACCTTGACGTCCCACAACGCCTCGACGGCGCGGGCGATCTCGTGCTTGTTGGACCGCTCGTTGACCACGAAGGTGTAGAGGCTGGATTCCATCTGTGCCGTCGTCTTCTCGGTAACCACCGGAGAGACGATCACGTCGTAGGCTTCACGCATCAGAGGCATCCTCCTCCCGGTCGATGGGACGGCGGCGCGCCCGGGTGTCCGCGGGCGTCTCATCGCCTATGGTCGCCAACGCGGCTTCCTCGATGACCACGGTCCCGGACCACACGACGTCGTAGGTCGACTCGAGGCCGAACGGCATGACGCGCACGCCGGGCAGATTGCGGCCCGACAGGTACAGGTCACGGTTCACGCCGTGGGTGAGGAACAGGACCTTGCCGGGCCGGTCGAGCGCGCTCAGCAACGTTGTCAGCTTGCGCGTCCTGGGCGCGTCGAAGTCGAAGCCCTCGATGATCGAGACCCGGCCTGCCTCTGCCCGGCTGTTGAACGCCGAGGTGCGGGCCAGAGCGCGCACACGCCTGGGCACCCGCTGGGTCCAGGAGCGGGGCTGCGGCGGAAACGCTCTCCCGCCGCCTCTCCACTGGGCCGCGCGGATCGTGCCCTGCCGGGCGCGTCCCGTGCCCTTCTGGCGCCAGGGCTTGCGGCTTCCGCCGGACACGGCCGCGCGGTTCTTCTTCGAGGCCGAGCCCTGACGCTGGTTGGCGAGGTGGGCCTTGACGACCTGATGGACCGCCGCCTCGTGAATGACTCCGTTGAAAAGACCGGCCGGGAGCGTGACCTCCGATCCGGCGGAGCCATCCGTATTGAAGTAGGGAGCCTGGTACATTTCGCTATTTCCGGATGAGAACGTAGCTGTTCCTGCTGCCTGGAATCCCGCCCCGTATGAAGAGCAGGTTCCGCTCCGAGTCGACCTGGACAACTTCCATGTTCCGGATCGTCTTTCTCTTCCCGCCCATGCGGCCGGGAAGCTTCTTTCCCTTGATGACCCTGGACGGATCGGTGCCGGGACCCATCGAGCCCGGGGTGCGGGACATGGGGTGTCCGTGCGAGGCGGGCCTTCCGGCAAACCCGTAGCGCTTTACGACGCCCTGGAAGCCGCGCCCCTTCGTAACCCCGGTGACCCGGACCCGCTGTCCGGCCTCGAACAGTTCGACGGTCAACTGCTGGCCCGGTTCGTACGCGTCGCCGGCGCCGGGCTCGAATTCTCGAACCAGACGCGGGGCCGCGTCCAGGCCAGCCTTGGCCGCGTGTCCGAGCTGGGCCTTGTTCGACCGCTTGAGTTTCCTGGCGCCGAAGCCCACCTGAACCGCGGCATAGCCGTCGGTGCCGGGGGTCTTGACCTGAACCACCGAACAGGGGCCGGCCTCGAGCACGGTCACCGGAATGGCCCGTCCTTCCTCCGTGAAGACCCGGGTCATGCCGATCTTCTTGCCGATTAGTCCGGGCATGGTCAGTCCACCTTGATCTCGACGTCCACGCCGGCCGGCAAATCCAGCTTGGTCAGCGCGTCAATGGTCTGGGGGCGGCTCTCGACGATGTCGATCAGGCGCTTGTGCGTCCTGAGTTCGAACTGCTCCCTGCTCTTCTTATCGATGTGCGGCGAGCGAAGCACCGTCCACCTCTGGCGGCGCGTCGGCAGGGGAATGGGCCCGCGGATCCGGGCGCCGGTCTTCTGCGCCGTACGCACAATGTCGGCGGCGGTCTGGTCCACGACCCAGTGGTCAAACGCCTTCAGACGTATGCGAATCCTGTTGGTCATCCCCTGTTGCCTTCGCGCCTGCGCCGGTTTCGCTGCCATGATCCTCTACTCGATGATGGAGGTGACGACGCCGGCACCGACGGTGCGGCCGCCTTCGCGGATCGCGAACCGCAGTTCCTCGTCCATCGCGATCGGCGTGATCAGCTCCACTTCCATCTGCACGTTGTCTCCCGGCATCACCATCTCCACCCCGTCCGGCAACATCGCCGACCCCGTCACGTCCGTCGTCCGGAAGTAGAACTGCGGCCGGTATCCGTTGAAGAACGGCGTGTGTCGCCCTCCCTCTTCCTTC
This sequence comes from Gemmatimonadetes bacterium bin94, assembly GCA_002238865.1. Taxonomy (GTDB): domain Bacteria; phylum Gemmatimonadota; class Gemmatimonadetes; order Longimicrobiales; family Gaopeijiaceae; genus Bin94. Next base: position 45,484 of record MPNE01000033.1, read on the forward strand.
GTCAGCACGTACACCTCCGCCTTGAACTTCGTGTGCGGCATGATCGACCCCGGAATCGCCAGAACCTGGCCCCGCTCGATCTCCGTCTTCCCCACCCCCCGCAGCAGCAGCCCCGCGTTGTCCCCCGCCTGTCCCTCGTCCAGCAGCTTCCGGAACATCTCCACTCCCGTCACCACCGTCTTGCGGTCCGCACCCATCCCCACAATCTCCACCTGCTCACCCTTCTTGATCACACCTCGCTCGATCCGCCCCGTCGCCACCGTCCCCCGTCCCGTGATCGAGAACACATCCTCCACCGGCATCAGGAACGGCTTGTCGATGTCCCGCTCCGGCTCCGGTATGTAGCTGTCGATCGCTTCCATCAGCTCCGTGACGCACTCCCCCGCCTCTCCCTCGCCACCCGCCTCCAGCGCGTGCAGCGCACTCCCCATCACCACCGGCAGATCATCCCCCGGAAACCCCTGCTCGCTCAGCAGCTCCCGTACCTCCAGCTCCACCAGCTCCAGGAGCTCCTCGTCGTCCACCATGTCCACCTTGTTCAGGAACACCACGATGTGCGGCACGTTCACCTGCCGCGCCAGCAACACGTGCTCCCGCGTCTGAGGCATCGGTCCGTCCGCCGCGCTCACCACCAGGATCGCTCCGTCCATCTGCGCCGCACCCGTGATC
>MPNE01000082.1 GCA_002238865.1 Gemmatimonadetes bacterium bin94
GAATTCGATGAGCATAGCGTGGCGGTGTACGAGTTGGTGGCGGCGGGCGATGCCGGTTAGCTCGGATGGACGGATTGAGCCTGTCACCAATCGGGAAACCGAATGGAGACTCCCTCCACCGCGCGGGATCTTCCGGTGGCGAGGTGGTCGGCGGCCGGCGGAGATAGCAGCTCGGCGAGCTTGCCGATGTCCAACTCGGGAAGGTGGTGGGAGGACGAGGCAGAGGCGCGAGAACTCGCGCTAAAGCGCCGGTTTGTTGGGGGGATCGAAGGGGGGCGGAGCCACCCCTCGTCAGCCTCCGTGTTATACACGGGGTATGCTGGCTTGTCCCAATAACAGTGGGTCAAGCCAGCCCGGCGGAGCCGCCAAAAACGCCGCTCCTGGCATCGCCCGGAACAGCCTCGACCGGGCCGTCGAGGGAAAGCCTCCCGGCTTCGTGGTAGCGGGCCTCACGGGCGACGAGGTCCAGTCCGTGATCCAGGGTCGAAAGTGGCGCTCTCGGCCAGCCGCTGCGTTCGGCCCTGCCCGTACCCCTTGGGGACCGAGATCGTCTGTCTCAGGCGATTTCCGCGGCCCGTAGGTTCCCCGAAATGCCGCCGGGCCGACCTGAAGCTGCCTCTGATCCTCGTCTCGGAGTCAGGTCAGGTCTCGGTGCCCGTGATCCGACCCGCCAGATACGCGGCCCAGTCGTCCATGAGCCGACGCCTCCGCTCGAACAGGTCGGTGCGACGGTATGCGGCTTCCACCTTGTTCTGCACCACATGGGCCAGCGCCGCCTCGACAACCTCTCGGGGGTGATCCGTTTCCTCCGCCGCCCAGTCCCGGAACGACGACCGAAACCCGTGCGGCACCGCCGCGATCCGGTGCCTCTGGAGCAACTGGCGCAGCCGCTTCTCGATGAGCGGCTTTCCGTTCAATCGCGTGAACACCAACCGGCTGCCCTCTCCGCCCAGCGTCCGGGCCTCCCCGAGGATATCGACCGCGCGGCGGCACAGCGGCACCCGATGCTCCCGCTTCGCCTTCATGCGCGTTGCGGGCACCGTCCACACCGCTTCGCCCAAGTCGATCTCCGACCATTCGGCCCAACGCACCTCACCCCACCTCGCCGCCGTCAGCACCAGAAACTCGAACGCCAACCGGGCCACCGGCATCTCTTCCGTTCTCCTCGCCTTCCGGATCGCCGCTCCAACCTCCCGATGAGGGAGCGCCTTCATGTGCTTCACGACCCGGTTCTGCGGCCCGAGCACCGACCGGACCCGGTCGCAGGGGTTGTCGGTCCGGTACTCCATCGCCACCGCCCACTCGAACACCGAGCGCATGCGCTGATGCACCGATTGGGCCGTGGATCCCTTCGTGTGCCAGATCGGTGTGAGGATCTCCAGAACATCGGCCGTGGCCACCTCCGAGACCGCGATCTGACCGATGCGCGGGAAGGCGTAGCGTTTCAGGGTCGATAGCCAGTCCTTCCCGTGCTGCTTGCTGCGCCATCCGGCCTGCTTCTGCTTGAGGACACGCCTGGTTGCCTCGGCGAAGGTGGGAACGCCCCTTGCCCGCCGTCTCTCGGCGAGCGGGTCTCCGCCCTCGCGGGCGAGCTTGCGGTTGGCCCGCGCCTTCTCGCGAGCCTCGGCGAGCGTAACCAGTTGGACGCTGCCGAGTCCGAAGTCGCGGCGGCGGCCGCGAATGACGAGGCGCTGCACCCAACTCCGGGCACCGCTCGGCTGAACGTAGAGATAGAGTCCATTGCCGTCGCAGTGCCTCCCGGGAGGTGCGGAACGCACGAAGGCAGCCGAGAGCCGCTTGTGGGGGTGTCGGCCCTTCGGCTTGGTTTTCCGGGTCGGAGCGGGTGTGCGGGTTACGTCATTCATTACCTCATAATATGTGGGATCGACTCGGACGTCAAGGAACGTGGCGGGAAGACAAACGGTGAGCATTTGTAAGGTAACATCTTATCATACCATGATATACGATACTTCACCGAACATCTTTGGATGCTGCTGGACTTCATCAGACTACAGTGACGGTGACGGTCACGGCGGCGGACCCGGACGGCGAGAGCGCGACGCAGAGCTTCCAGGTAACGGTGCCGAACCGGCCGCCCGAGGCCGTGGGTACGATACCGGGGCAGGCGCTCACCGAGGGCGGCACCGAGTCTCTGGTGCTGACGCCGTACTTCAACGATCTGGACGGCGACGCCCTGACCTACACGGCCGCGAGCGCGAACCCGGCTGTGGCCCTGGGGACGGTGTCGGGGAGCGTGCTCACGATCCGGGCGACAGGCACGGGGTTCACGGTGATCACGATCACGGCCACTGACCCCGGCGGGCTGACCGCGACGCAAATCGTCACGGTCGTGGTGACGGCCCGGAACAGCGCGCCACAGCCGCAGGGGTCCATTCCCGCCCAGAGCGTCACTGCCGGACGGTCGGCCACGGTCAACCTGACCTCCTACTTCACGGATCCGGACGGCGACGCGCTCACGTACACGGCGTCGTCGGCGAACCCGTCGGTGGCGACGGCGACCGCGGCGGGCGCCACGCTGACCATCACGGGGCAATCGCCGGGCAGCACGACCGTGACGGTGACGGCGAGAGACCCGGGCGGACTGACCGCGACGCAGAGCACCTCGGTGAGCGTGGGCACGGCGGCCATGCCGGACCTGCTGTTCAGCAGCGTTACGCCCACGGCGGTCACGATCGCCCCGGGCGGCTCCGAGAGACTGGTGTTCACGATCCGCAACGCGGGCAACGGGAACTCGGCGCCGACGAGCGCGCGGGCCCACCAGTCGCAGGACGCAAGGATCACGACCTCGGACCGGGTTGCGAGCAACCCGATCGCGGTCCGCGGGTTGGCACCCAACGGGACCACCAGCCTCGAACTGACGATTCCGATACCGGCCGACTTCCAGCCCGGGAGCTTCTACGTCGGCATGTGCGTCGACCCGGTGACCGGAGAGTCGAACACGGCCAACAACTGCTCGAACGCGGTCAGGGTGACGGTGGCGGTGGGGAACCAGGCACCGCAGCCACGAGGAA